>CALMYQ010000175.1 GCA_937873655.1 uncultured Lewinella sp.
CGCAAGTCAGAGACTTGCGGGGTAACCGCTGCGGGACCAGAGTCCCTGGCGAACGGCGAACGTAGCGTGTTCCGCCCGCGAGAGGCTCTGCCTCGATGCGGTTACTCCGCAAGTCTTCGACTTGCGATAAACCAAAATCAACCAAAATCAACCAAAATCAACCAAAATACCTCCGCGCCCACGGCAAGCTCCTGCTCACGGGCGAATACTTCGTGCTCGACGGAGCGCTGGCCCTTGCTGTGCCGACCCGGTTCGGACAAAGTCTCCAAATAACCAATAGACCGGACCAGAAAGGAAAATTGTATTGGCAAAGTATCGATGAGAGAGGAGAAGTCTGGTTCGAAGGCCGGTTTTTCTTGCCTGGGCTACAACTGGAAGCAGGTACGGATGCCGCAGTAGGCGAGCGGTTGGAGCAGATCCTGCAAGCCATCCGGAAGCAGCGGCCGGGCTTTTTTACCGATCAATCCGTTGAGGTCACGACGCGCCTGGAATTCCCGCGCGACTGGGGCCTGGGCAGCAGTTCCACCCTGATCGCAGGCCTTGCCCGTTGGGCGGATGTGGATCCTTACCTGTTGCTGGCGGATACCTTCGGCGGCTCGGGGTATGATATTGCCTGCGCTTTTGCGGAGGGGGCGGTGTTGTATGAGAGGGGGAGGGGGAGAGGGGGGGGGGGGGGGAGAGGGGGTGAGGGGGGGGGAGGGGGGGAGAGGGAGCAAAGGGTCGATTTTAAACCGGATTTTTCGGATCGTTTGTTTTTTATTCACATGGGTAAAAAGCAGGATAGCAGGGAGGGGATCCGGCGGTACCGGGCGATGGTAAAGGACCGGGCGGATCTGGTGGAAAAGGTCACTTTGCTGACGAAAGCGTTGTTGGAGAGCAGGGATGAAGACACCTTCGGAGAGGTCATGGCGGCGCACGAAAAACTGGTGGGCGAAGCGCTTGGTTTGCAGCCGGTGCAGGAAAAATATTTCCCGGATTTTCCCGGCAGGATCAAATCGTTGGGCGCTTGGGGGGGCGATTTCATTCTGGCGCTCAGCCCTTGGGAAAGTGAAGGGACCAAACGATATTTTGGGCAGAAACAGCTGGGAACGGTATTAAGCTGGGATGCAATGGTCGGTTAAAAGTAGCGCGTGCCGGTCGAAATTTTGTCGGTGTATTGTTGGTTTTTGATAAATCTTTCATACCTTCGCCAGGAATAGCGCTGCGGATATGTTATTTCCGGGCATTTGATGGATTGACAACCACTTTTACACCAACACGAGATCACTTCCTCAAATCCTTGGTTTCTCATATCCTCTTGTTCAGAAAGCAACCGGTTTAATCCCTAAAATCGAGCATAGGATGAGACGACTACTACTTAGCCTCCAAGCGATTGGAAAACGTCCTTTCTACAAAAATCCTCACCGGGGTTTTTCTTTGCATATTGTACATTTTGATGTTTAACAGGAGTCTCTCAACCTTTGACGATTGAGCGGGTGAATCAGCCGTTTAAGTAACCGATACGCTTCGGCGTAATTTCCCAAAAACTGAGCATATCATGATCCCATTGAAGAAATTGCTACCCTTTCCCTTCCGAAACGCTATGGTTTTGAAGCGCTGCCCTTCGGTGCGGCCCATTCCGGTAAATGAACTTGCAACAAAAGTTCTGAACATACTCATGCCGGACCGGTAAAATCTGTTGAAATCCAATTGCCGAACACCATAAATATGGCTCTTATGAGCGCACCAGACTACAAAACAAATTTCAGAACCATTACTATGAGATCAATGTCTACTCAACGAGTAAAACACACAAGATCGGATATCAAAATCCCGAAAAAAATTAACCCTTTCAATGCGGCCATCCTGAGCGCCGTCTTAGGTTTAATCCTGGTTTTGGCTTCGGTAAATCTGCTGAATGCGCAGATTTATACCCAAAACTTCAATGCCGTCACCGTAGGCCTGGGTACCTCCGGCAATAATGCCGCATCATGCGATGGCTCTATGGCGGATGGAACGGTAACCCAAACCCTCGGCAATATTACCTGGCTGCTGACCGGCTCCTTTACCGGCGGCGGCGCCACCGCTGATGCGTGCGATTATGTCAAAATAGTCCAGAAAGCAGCCGGTAATCGCAGGATACACGCCAAAGACCTCAACGGCAATAAATTCCGTTACCGCCTGAGCGGGGTCAATACCGTTACCGGGATCGACATTTCCGGCCTGACGGTTACCGTAAACCTCCTCGTCGGCGTTGAGGCCGGCACCCTGGAACCGGAAGATTCCGTCATCGTTCAGGTAATTGTGGACGGCAGCCCGGCCTACACCCAGGCCTTTACCGGCAATTTTGCCAATCAGAACCTGAGCCTCCCCGGTTTCATCGGCGACGAACTCTTCCTGGATGTCTATTTCCGCAACGGAGACCCGGGAGGAGCGACCGGCGAGTCCGAAACGCATTTTCTGGACAATATCTCCATCACCGGTACGCCCTGCCAACCGGCCCTGACCATTACCGGGGAAAACAACCCCTGCCCCGGAACCACCGAAACGTACAGCATCACCAGCCCGCCCGCAGGGCATGATTTTACCTGGTCGGTTTCCGGCTTCGGTACCGTAACCCCATCCGTTGACGGAACTAGCGCGGAGGTCGAATGGGCTTCCAACGCCACCGGCGCCCGTACCGTCATCGTTGAAGATCACGATCCGCTGACCGGCTGCACCACTACGAATACGTACAATGTATCCGTCCTCAGCGCTCCGTCCGTTTCACCGATCAGCGATATCGGGCCCTTCTGCCCGGACGCCAACGTGAACGCGATTTCCATGAATACCAACCCGTTTTCGACTTCAGCGACCATGAGCTGGACCGTCTCCAACCCGGTTACCGGCGCGGTTGACGGATCGGACGGAGCGTTCCCGTATGAGTTTCCCGCTTTTGTAACCACCAATACCACCGGGTCCCAGCAGGTGAGCACCGTCAGCGTGGTCGCTACTTCCTCAGCCGGTTGTGCCGGCCCCGCGGAGGAATTCACCATTACGGTCAATCCGAAACCGGACCTGGTGCTCAACGGCACCCCGACCATGTGCTTCGGCGAAACCTTCGACCTGGGCACCCTGATCAACAGCAACCTGTTGGACGGAGAAGTGGTCGACCAGAACAGCATTCCCAGCCTGGGCTTCCTGGTTTACAATTCAATGGATTTCATACCGGCCAATCAGGTCACCAACCTCATGGTCAGCCCGGCTTCTACCAAGACTTATTACTTTGTAAAACCGACGGCCTCGGGCTGCAACGATTTCATCGATGTTGAACTCGTTGTCCAGGGACCGGTCACCATATCCGACGATCCGGACAACGCCGTGATCTGCTCCGGCGATAACGCCGTTTTTGCCGTGACCGCTGCCAACGGCGGTGACGGCGACCTGATTTTCCAATGGCAGGTCAGCGAAGACGGCATGTCCTATACCGATGTGACCGACGGCGGCGTCTACAGCGGCGCCACCACCGATGAGTTGACCATTACCGGCGCTTCGGTGGGCCTGGACGGAAATTACTACCAGGTCCTGGTCTCTACTTCGGAATGCGCTCCCCAAACGTCCGCCGCAGCCGTATTGACGGTCAAGCCGCGGCCGGCCCTCCAAACGGATATCAACGGCGTTGTCGTTACGGATAATAACGACGGCGCTGACGATACGGGCAGCTTTTCGGTCTGTGACGGCGTATCCCCCAACCTGTTCTTCAATGCCTTCACCGACCTGGCCGGCGTACTGCAGGATGATTCCGTACGGGTCATCCAGGAGTTTGTCCGGACCAACGTCAACTTTTCCCCAACCGACGGCATATTCCCGTTGAGCTCTTTCTCACCGTCCTTTTCTCAAACCGTCTCCCTGGTCGATCCAAGTGAAAACGGTACGCTGGTCATGCGTTTCCGGGTCTTCTTCGACGCCAATAACGACGGCTTGCTGGATCCCGGCGATTGCCCCGGCGACTGGATCGTTTACACGGTCACGGTAGGTGAGATTCCGGAAGTAACGGCTTCGGCCGACCTCCCGTTCGGCGGCGGCATCTATGCAGCCTGCTCCGGAGAAGAATTCACAATCTCCCTGGACGGAACGGGCAACCCCGTGGGCACAACCTACAGTGCCGAATGGACGCGCACGATCCTTTTCGGAACCCCGGACACGAATCTGGTGGTCGGCGCCGGCGACTTTGCCAACAAGCCGACAACCCCGACAACGTCCACCTCCCTGACTGGGTCATTCGTCAATCCGGACCCCAATATGAATTCGGTCCAGATCGATATGACCATTACGGCCACAACGCCGCAAGGGTGTACCGGTACCTATAGCCTGGTCATCTACCTCAGACCCGAAATTTTCGTTACGAGCGTAACCGGGCTTCCTGCAACCGTTTGTTCGGGAGAATCCACACCGGCTGCTACGGTCAACCTCAACCTTTCCGGCGGAACCCGAAGCATCACCTGGGCCTGGAGCGGTACCGACGTTACGGCTGCACCGCCGACCGGCGGACCGGATAATTCAGCGCCCTTTACGGTCGGCGCAACTTCGCACCTCAACCTAAGCGGCGACCCCCGTACGGATACGCTGACGGTTTTCCCCTTGCTGAGCTATGACACGCCTGTTGCACAACAATGCCCGGGAGACGGATATGAGGTTGTCGTAACCGTTGATCCGGGGCCGCTGGTAGAATCAGACACCTTAATGGCCTGTTCCGACGCTCCGATCGGCGTAATATTCGGCGCCAGTACAAACCTGGTTGCCGTGAATACCTATAATGTTTCCGTAGCCAACGACGGCGGCCTTACGCCGTCGGCAGGACCGACGACCGGCAGCGGCCTCGGCGCCAATGCCATTGCCGCCGACGCATGGCACAATACCACCGGCATGGATGTCAATGTGGAGTACTCCGTTGTGCCGGTCAGCCTGGACGGATGCCTCGGGCCTGCCTTCACCGTGCTGGTGACGGTAAAAGCCGAACCGGTTGTTCCGTTCCAGTCCGGCGATATGGCTTGCTCCGACGAACCCATTGGCGTCACGCTCGGCAACAGCAATCCTTTTGTTTCCGCATTCAATATTACCGCCATTGATCCCAACGGCCTGACGGCCAGCGCCGGCAGCCCGACAACGGGAACCGGCTTTACCGATGACGAGATCGAAGACGATGCCTGGACCAATATTACGTCAGCTCCGGTCAATGTCATCTACACGGTAGTCCCCATCAGCCTGCAAGGTTGCCCGGGCGACTTCTTTACCGTTACCGTCATGATCAAGCCCGAACCGGTGGTCGAAGGCGATACGCTCTGGGTTTGTTCGGACCAGGAGATCGGCGTTGTCTTCAATGATGACCCTGACGGCCCGTCGGCCTCAACTTACACCATCACCGGGCTGGATGTCGATGCAGGCCTCACGCCTGCTGTCACCAACCTGGATTTGTCAAGCCTGCCGTTGGCCGGTCAGGCTTCTGTTGCGGTTATTGCCGACAAGTACAATAACGTAACGGCCGATACCCTTACGGTGACCTATTACGTTGTTCCGCTGAGTTCGGACGGCTGCGCCGGCGACACGTTTGCCGTCAAGGTCATTATCAACCCCGAGCCGGTAGTTGCCGACCAAACGGCAGCCGTCTGTTCGGATGAAGAGATCGGCGTGACGCTGGGTGACGATGCAGATGGTCCGGATATAGGTTCCTATACCATTGTCGGCCTGGATATCGATCCGGGCCTGGTTTCCGACCCGGGTAACTTTGATCTGTCGGGCCTGCCCACACCGGTAGGCGGCGTAGCGGCCGGCGATATCTCCGCCGACGCTTACACCAACACCACCGGTGATACCCTAACGGTAACCTATTCCGTTATCCCGGTCAGCATCAACGCTTGCGAAGGGGATACCTTTACGGTTGTTGTAACGGTTTATCCCGAACCGGTTGTCGATAATGTGCCGCTGTTCAATGTCTGTTCGGATGACGCGATCGGGTACATGGTGCCCGCCACCTCCGTCAACGGGCTGACCATTACCAGCTTTGATGTAACCGCTACCGTGGACCCGAGCCTTACCGGAACGGCAACCACCGGTACGGGCATGACGACGCTGGACACGCTGGCGAACGATTCCTTCACCAACCTGACCATGGGCGGCAAGCAGGTGGTCTACACCATTACGCCTTATGCCGGCGGTTGTGCCGGAGAATCCTATACGGTGACGATCAATATCCGGGCCGAACCGGTCCTGGATCCGAACCTGAATACCATGGTTTGCTCCGATGAGGCGGTAGGTGTCATTCTGGCGTTCGACAACACCATCGGCCTCCAGAGCGTCACAGGGTATGATATCATTTCCATTACACCCGATCCGGGCCTGACAGCAGGCGGCGGCAACCTCACCGGCGGCTTCCCGCTGCTCAACCAGGCTGCCGGCGTGTTCTCCGGCGATACCTGGACAAACGAAACCGCTGGTACGCTCAACGTGGTTTACCGCGTGGCGCCGCGCCGGAATAACGGTTGCGTAGGCGACGAGGTGGACATTACGGTAATGATCAAACCCGAACCGGTTGTAGACAACCAGACTGAACCTGCCGTTTGTTCGGACCAGCCGGTCGGCGTCACGCTCGACGACGATGTGGACGGTCCCGCAGCAGCTACCTATAATATCGTATCGATCACGCCCAACGGCCTGAGCCAAAGCGCCGGTCTGCAAACAGTGCCGGGTACCGGCTACAGCAGCAGTATTCTGGCCGACGATGCGTGGACCAATACCACCAACGCGACGGTCAACGTCGTTTACCATATCGTACCGGTAAGCGCGGACGGCTGCGAAGGGGATGAATTCACGGTAACGGTACCGATCCAGCCTGAGCCGATGGTGCCGTTCCAAATCCTGACGGTTTGCTCGGATGAGCCGTTGGGCGTGCTGCTGAACAACGACCCGAACGGTCCTTCGGTAGCGCTTTACAACATCACGAACATCAACGCCAACGGGTTGACCCCGGGTGCGGGCAACGCGACCACGGGCGCAGCCCAGCCGCAAACGGCGATACAGAACGATACCTGGACGAATACCACCAACGCCGATGTGGAAGTGATCTACACGGTTATCCCGACCGGCAGCAACGGCTGCGTGGGCGAAGCGTTTGCCGTTACGGTCACGGTACGCCCCGAACCGGTGGTGGAAGACCAGTCGACGATGGTTTGCTCCGGCGAAGAAACAGGTCTTCTCCTGGGCGACGATGTTGACGGCCCCGGCGTGGATACCTACCAGATCACGGGTTATACCCTGGGCAGCGGCCTGACAGCCGATCCGGGCAACCTGGACGTTTCCAGCCTGCCGCTCGGCGGCCTGGAGAATGACGCGATAGAAACGGACGTATTCCACAACGTAACGAACGAGCCGGACACGGTGATCTATTCGATCGTGCCGTTCAGCGCGGCGGGCTGCGCCGGCGATACGTTCACGTTCACGGTGGTCGTAAAACCGGAACCGGTGGTTGCGGACATCACGGACGGCGCCTGCTCGGATGAAGAGATCGGCACGCCGATCCCGGGTACGGATGACGATGGCCTGGATATCGCGACCTTTGACATTTCAGCGTCAGTCGATCCGATGCTGGTCGGCTCGGCCTCAACGGGGACTACCTTGTCGGATACGACCTATATAGCGGCAGACCAGTTCACCAACACGACGAACGCGCCGCATGACGTGGTGTACACCGTGACGCCTTACTCGGCGGACGGTTGCGCCGGCGAACCGTTTAATATTACGGTCACGATCAGCCCCGAGCCGGTGGTGGCGAATATTCCGTTGGCCAACGTTTGCTCGGACGATGAGATCGGCTATTTGCTGCCGGCAACGGACGACGACGGACTGCCCATTACCAGCTTTGATGTAACGGCTACCGTGGATCCGAACCTTACGGGAACGGCAACAACCGGTATGGGCATGACTGCGCTGGATACGCTGGCGGGCGACTCCTTTACCAACCTCACCATGGGCGGCCTCCCGGTGGTTTACACCATTACCCCATACAGCAACGGTTGCGCAGGAACACCCTACACCGTGACGTTCAATATCCGGGCTGAACCGGTCCTGGATCCGAACCTGAATACCATGGTCTGCTCCGATGAAGAAATCGGCGTTGTCCTGGACAACGATAACACGCAGGGTTTCCCGAATATCATGGATTACAATATCGTTTCCATTACACCGGATCCGGGCCTGACCGCCGGCCCCGGCAATGCATCAGCGGGTGCGGGTCAAGCTGCCTCTGCCATTGCTGCGGATACCTGGACGAATGAGACTTCGGGTACGCTCAACGTCGTATATCGCGTTTCACCCCATGCCACCAACGGCTGTTTCGGCGACGAGGTGGACATCACGGTGATGATCAAACCCGAACCGGTAGTAGAAGATCAGACAGAACCGGCCGTTTGTTCGGATCAGCCGGTCGGCGTCACGCTCGACGACGATGTGGACGGTCCCGCAGCGGCTGCCTATAATATCGTATCGATCACGCCCAACGGCCTGAGCCAAAGCGCCGGTCTGCAAACAGTGCCGGGTACCGGCTACAGCAGCAGTATTCTGGCCGACGATGCGTGGACCAATACCACCAACGCGACGGTCAACGTCGTTTACCATATCGTACCGGTAAGCGCGGACGGCTGCGAAGGGGATGAATTCACGGTAACGGTACCGATCCAGCCTGAGCCGATGGTGCCGTTCCAAATCCTGACGGTTTGCTCGGATGAGCCGTTGGGCGTGCTGCTGAACAACGACCCGAACGGTCCTTCGGTAGCGCTTTACAACATCACGAACATCAACGCCAACGGGTTGACCCCGGGTGCGGGCAACGCGACCACGGGCGCAGCCCAGCCGCAAACGGCGATACAGAACGATACCTGGACGAATACCACCAACGCCGATGTGGAAGTGATCTACACGGTTATCCCGACCGGCAGCAACGGCTGCGTGGGCGAAGCGTTTGCCGTTACGGTCACGGTACGCCCCGAACCGGTGGTGGAAGACCAGTCGACGATGGTTTGCTCCGGCGAAGAAACAGGTCTTCTCCTGGGCGACGATGTTGACGGCCCCGGCGTGGATACCTACCAGATCACGGGTTATACCCTGGGCAGCGGCCTGACAGCCGATCCGGGCAACCTGGACGTTTCCAGCCTGCCGCTCGGCGGCCTGGAGAATGACGCGATAGAAACGGACGTATTCCACAACGTAACGAACGAGCCGGACACGGTGATCTATTCGATCGTGCCGTTCAGCGCGGCGGGCTGCGCCGGCGATACGTTCACGTTCACGGTGGTCGTAAAACCGGAACCGGTGGTTGCGGACATCACGGACGGCGCCTGCTCGGATGAAGAGATCGGCACGCCGATCCCGGGTACGGATGACGATGGCCTGGATATCGCGACCTTTGACATTTCAGCGTCAGTCGATCCGATGCTGGTCGGCTCGGCCTCAACGGGGACTACCTTGTCGGATACGACCTATATAGCGGCAGACCAGTTCACCAACACGACGAACGCGCCGCATGACGTGGTGTACACCGTGACGCCGTACTCGGCGGACGGTTGCGCCGGCGAGCCGTTTGATATCACGGTCACGATCAGCCCCGAGCCGGTGGTGGCGAGCATCCCTGTATTCAACGTTTGTTCCGGAGATTCGATCAGCTACCTCTTGCCTGCCGTTGATGACGACGGCCTGGTCATTACCAGCTACGATATCACGGCGAACGTCAATGTCAATCTCACGGGTACGGCAACGACCGGCATGGGGATAACGGACGTTTACGCCATTTCCGGCGATAGCTTCACCAACCTGACCAATGCCGGCCGTCAGGTGGTTTACACGGTCACGCCGTACAGCAACGGTTGTGCCGGCGCGCCGTTTACGATCACGGTTAATATCAGGCCTGAACCGGTTTTGGCGAACCAAACCGCCATGGCTTGTTCGGACGTCGCGATCGGCGTAACCCTGCCGAATATGGACGATGACGGCCTCAACATTAACAACGGCGATGTCAGTGCCGTTGTAGCCCCCGGCCTTGTCGGTACGGCGAGCCAGGGGACGGGCATCAGCAATGTCAACTTCATTGCGGGCGACGTATTCACCAATACGACCTCCGGTCCGCTGGATGTGGTGTACACCATTACACCCTACCGGTTGGGTTGCCCGGGCGAACCGTTTACGATCACGGTAACCATCAAGCCAGAGCCGGTTGTGGCCAACCAGACGGGGTCGACCTGTTCGGATGCGCCTACCGGTATCGTACTGGGCAATGATGTGGACGGACCGTCGGCTGCGACCTACAATATCACGGCCATCAACCCCAACGGATTGACGGCCAGCGCGGGCAGCCCGGCAGTGGTAAACGGCGTCGGCGCCAATGAAATTGCCAACGACGCCTGGACGAATGCCACCAATGCAAGCGTGGATGTCATTTATACGGTGGTGCCGGTGAGCGCCGATGGCTGTGAAGGCAATGCTTTCACGGTGACCGTAACCATCCAGCCCGAGCCGGTGGTAGCGTTCCAGACCCTGACAGTATGTTCTGACGAGGTACTGGGCCTGAATCTGGGCAACGACCCGAACGGCCCGACCGTTTCCTTCTACGATATTACGGGCATCAACCCGAACGGCCTGACGGCCAGCGCGGGTAGCCCGGCAACCGGCATGGGCTTATTGGCCAATGTGATTGCCGACGATGCCTGGACGAACCTGACCAATGCGCCGGTAGACGTGATCTATTCCGTAATTCCTTACGGCAGCAACGGTTGCCCCGGCAATCCGTTCGCAGTGACGATTACCGTTAAACCTGAACCGCTGGTGGTTTCCTTCCCGCCTTCCATGGTGTGCTCGGATGTCGCCATCGGCGTGGAATTGCCTGTTGTGGATGATGACGGACTGGCCATCACTTCCTATGATATATCCGCGATGGTTCACGACAGCCTGAGCGGTACGCCGACGGAAGGCATGGGCCTGACGGGAACGCTGGTGCTTGCCATGGACGCGTACAACAATGTGTCGACTTCCGCTCATGATGTGGTTTATACCATTACGCCATATTCGGACGGCTGCCCCGGAGCATCGTTCACTGTTACCGTAACGGTCAAACCCGAACCGGTTGTAGAAGACCAGACGGCCGGCGTTTGTTCCGATACGCCGATCGGCGTGACGCTCGGCAACGATGCCGACGGCCCGGCTGCCGTCACCTACAATATCACGGATATCGATTCGAACGGTCTGACGGCCAGCGCAGGCAGCCCGACAACGGGAACCGGCTTCACGGATAGTGAAATTGAGGATGATGCCTGGACAAATCCGGGTATTGATCCGGTGGATGTGATTTACACCGTTGTGCCGGTAAGCGTCGACGGTTGCGAAGGCGATGAATTCACGGTAACGGTTACGATCAGCGCCGAACCGGTCGTTGACGATCAAACTGATATGACCTGCTCGGATGTGGCCATCGGCGTTATCCTCAACGACGACCCGGACGGCCCTGCGGTGAGCAGCTATACCATCGTTTCCATCGATTCGAGCGGCATGACCTCCAGCGCGGGCAGTCCTGTTGTCGGGACCGGCTTCAGCAATACCGAGATCATGGATGACGCCTGGACCAATACGACCTCCGGTCCGTTGGACGTGATCTATACGATTGTTCCGGTCAGCGGCGGCTGTGAAGGCGATGAATTCACGGTGACAGTGACCGTCAAACCTGAGCCGGTAGTGGAAGACCAAACTTCCATGACCTGTTCGGATGTCGCGACCGGCGTCACATTGGGCGCCAGTACCAATGGCACGCCTGCGGCCAGCTATACGATCACTGAAATTATGAGCAACGGCCTGACGGCCAGCGCGGGCAGCCCGACAACAGGAACCGGCTTCAGCGATTCGGAAATCTCCGATGACGCCTGGACGAATACGACGGGCGCCTCTGTAGATGTCATTTACAAGGTTGTGCCGGTGAGCGCCGACGGTTGCGAAGGCGATGAGTTCACGGTGACGGTGACCGTCAAATCGGAACCCGTGGTCAGCAACCAGTCGCAGTCAATCTGCTCCGATGTAGCCAGCGGGGTCACGCTGGGCTCCAGCACGAACGCGACGGCGGCAGCGACCTACAACATTACGAACATTCAGAACAACGGCTTGCTGGCCAGCGCCGGCGCGCCGATGACAGGCACGGGACTCCCGGCCAATATCATCATGGACGACGCCTGGACGAACCAGGGCATCGTGCCGGTGAACGTCGTGTACACGGTTGTACCGGTGAGCGCCGAAGGTTGCGAAGGCAACGCCTTCACGGTAACCCTGACGGTAGCGCCCGAACCGGTGCTGGACGTACCCGGTGCGCCGGTCACGGTTTGTTCGGACGAACCGCTCAGCAGCGCATGGGGCGGCATTACGACCCTCAACGGTCAGCCGCTTTCCTATATCAACCTGATCAGCGTAACGGATAATACGGCCAGCCCGAACTTCATTCCGGGCCCGGGCAATGCTGCCTTCCCGGCAGGCGCGGTTGCGGTCAATTATTTCGATGGCGATCAATACACCAACCTGACCTCGGGCGGCGTGACCGTTTCCTACCAGGTAGTGGCGGTAACCCCCGGCGGTTGCGCCAGCGATCCGGTGACCTACGAGTTCCAGATCCGCGCCGAACCGGTACTGAGCCCGGATCTCGACACGACGGTTTGCTCCGGCAACCCGATCGGTGTGGAACTTGCGCTGAATCCGGCACTGGGCTTCCAGAACGTGACGGGCTACGATATCGTGGCCATTACGCCGGAAGCCGGCCTGACCGGCGGCGGCCCGGCGGCGACAGGCAATAATCAGCCTGCCAATGCGATCGCGGGCGATATCTGGGAAAACCCGACCAACGGTCCGCTGAATGTGGTTTACACGGTGATCCCGCGCAGGGGCGGCGGTCCTTGCTTCGGCGATCCGGTGGATATTACCGTTACGATCGAACCTTTCCCGGTAGCTGCCCTTGCCCTGGATGCAGGCGGCTCGCAGGATACGGTCAGGACGGACAACTCGCCTTACATGCTGATGGTCTGTTCGGATGAGCCGTTCTCGGCCCAGGCCATTTCGGATGTCGTTCCGACGCCTGGCCGCGACCTTTGGCTGCAGGCTGAGGTTTCCGACCCGGACAACGTACTGGGCAACGGAACTTCATTCACGATACTGGCGCCTTACGGCAGTGTCGCGTTCAATGACAGTATTCACAACGAAACGGCAGCGCCGTACATGATCACGGTAACGTTCACGCCGTTCATCAACTTCAATTCCGATCAAACGCTTGATCCGGAGGAATGCGTGGGCGATCCGTTCGAACTGCAGCTGGTCGTCAAGCCGGAACCGGTAGCCGTTGCGACGCCTTCGGATACAGAGATCTGCGACGACGGGTCCTTTACCGTTGATCTGGACGACAACGGATCGTCCATTGAGGCGGCTTCCTTCGAAGTCTATACGGATGTGCCTGCGGGGCTGACGCAGACCAGCGGCAATACCACGCCGAACGGAACGGTTTCCTTATCCGGCCCGACGGCAATGATCATGGACCAGTACAGCAACGGCACTACGGGTACCCTGACGGTTACCTATACGATCGTTCCGGTCAGCGCCGACGGTTGTTCGGGCGACGCGGTGACGGTAGAAGTGGATGTCTGGGCAAGGCCTTCGACGGCGCCTGCGCCGAATATGGTCTGCAAAGGCACGAACGCCACGATCATGCCGAACGTTACCCTGGGCAGCGGCGGCAGCATTTCCACGTACCAATGGACTTATCTGGGCACCACGGCCAGCAATTTCCGCATCAACGGCGGACCGTTGCTCAATCCGGGTTCTGTGATCGGTTCGCCCTATACCACGACGGACATCCTGATCAATACCACCTCTCCGTTGGCGACGACCGGCATTATCGGGTTTGAGCTCGTTGTGACGGACGTCAACGGTTGCACTTCCGAGCCGGTAGAGATCTACATCGAAGTGAAACCGGTTCCGAATGCCGGCACCAACGGCAGCTTCGGTCCGATCTGCGAGACCTTCGGCAACATCAACCTGTTCAGTCTGCTGGGCGGCACACCTGATGCGGGCGGGGTCTGGACGGCCGATCCGGGCAACCCGACCGGCGGTACGCTGGCAGGGCCCAACTTCAACCCGGCGGGTTCGGTAGGCGGTACGTACCTGTTCACCTACACGATCGACAACGGCGTTTGTACGCCGGTTTCATCGACGGTAACGGTACAGGTGCAGCCGAACGCCAACGCGGGCACTTTCGATATCCTGGCGGACAATGACGTTTGCGAGGATGAGCCTTCGTTCAACCTGTTCACGCTCCTGTCGGGTACGGCGGGGGCGCCTTAAGATGGCCGCGGGGGGCGGGGCGCGGCATCGAGGGGGCGCCGCATCACCTGCTCCTCAC
>CALMYQ010000176.1 GCA_937873655.1 uncultured Lewinella sp.
TCGCTGAGGCTTCGTCGCACGGGGCACGACTTCGCTGAGGCTTCGTCGCACGGGGACTGAATTTCGGGATTTTTCCCGGCTGACGTCCGCCGTCTATCGTCTACCAGAATAAAAAATTATTTTTAGCCGGCAAAATTGCCCAGAATTTACAGAATTCCCAAATTATGCTGCTGGCTTTCATCATTCTGTACCTGTTGGTTACGCTTTTCATCGGTTGGTGGGCTTCCCGACGGGTCAAAACCACACAGGATTTTGTGATCGCAGGACGGCAACTGCCGCTGTTCATTGCGGCCTGTGCGCTGTTTGCCACCTGGTTCGGGTCGGAGACGATCATGGGCGCTTCCACGGAGTTTGTGGACAACGGGCTGCTCGGGGTGATGGAGGACCCATTCGGCGCGGCATTGTGCCTCTTCCTGATCGGCGCTTTCTTTGCCCGCCCGCTTTACCGGATGAACATCCTGACCTTCAACGATTTTTTTCGCCTGCGTTTCAGCCGGCGGGCCGAACTGATCACGGCCATCATCATGGTGCCGTCCTACTTTGGATGGATCGCGGCGCAGATCGTGGCCATGGCCTTTATCCTGAATTCGATCACGGGTATCCCGTTCCTGGCGGGGATCGCGGCCTGTACGATAATCGTGCTGTTCTATACGTATATCGGCGGCATGTGGGCGGTGTCCATCACCGATTTCGTGCAAACCATCATGATCCTGCTGGGCTTGCTGATGCTGGCGTTCCAGGTGGGCCAGCAAGCCGGCGGGTTCCAGAAAGTGATCGCTTCGGCCCCGGAAGGGCATTTTCGCATCCTGCCCGACGGCGACTGGATCAGTGTGCTTGAATATTTTGCCGCCTGGATCACCATCGGCCTGGGGTCTATTCCGCAGCAGGACGTTTTCCAGCGGGTGATGGGCGCCCGCAGCGCGAAAACGGCCGTGCAGGCCTCTTACCTGGCCGGCATCATGTACCTGACCATCGGCGCCATACCGCTGTTCATCGGCCTTTGCGGCACGATCCTATACCCCGAATTACAAGCGGAAGATGTGCAGAACATGATCCCCAACCTGGTGTTGCGGCACGGGAGCCTTTTCCTGCAGATCATGTTTTTCGGGGCGTTGTTGTCGGCCATCCTGAGTACGACATCCGGGGCGATACTGGCGCCGGCCACGGTGATCGGCGAAAACATCATCAAACCGATGTATAAGCACGTGAGCGATAAACAGCTGCTGGCCATCATGCGCTGGGCAGTGATCGGGGTGGCCGTCAGTTCGGCGGTTATGGCCGGTTTGAAAAAGAACATCTACGAATTGGTCGGTCAGTCCTCTGCTTTGAGCCTGGTCTCCCTGTTTATCCCGCTGGTCGCCGGTCTGTACTGGAAAAAAGCGTCGGATACCGGGTTGCTGCTTTCGGTGGCACTGGGCATGGCGGTCTGGCTCCCGTGTGAGATCATCGGTACGGAAACCCCTCCGTTGTTGCTCGGTCTGGCGGCCAGCATTATCGGCATGATTGCGGGAACTTTCATTTGGCCGGACAGAACCTACGAGCAATTCCTGATCAACAAAGAGGAGGCGTCCGTGTAATTATTATGCGCTACATTAAACTTTAATGGATTTTGAAACTTTTTCTATTGGTAAAAGTTTGACCAATAATAGCTTTTTCCGTCCTCCATCCGACGAAGCCCCGGCGTAGTCGGAAACCGTTAAAAAAGACCGATATGCTCAAATTGACCTACTCTCCGTTGCGCAAAATCATTTCGGGATTGTTCCTGATCCTTTTCGCCGCTGCCACCATGACGGCTCAACCGCCCAAACGCTGGACTTCCGGCGATATCCACCAGGCGATCCAGAAGCTGAATTTCCTGGGGTCGGCGCTGTATGTGGCCGCTCACCCGGACGACGAGAATACCCGGTTGATCTCCTACCTGTCCAACGGGGTAAAAGCGGAAACGGCCTACCTGTCGATGACCCGCGGCGACGGCGGCCAGAACCTGATCGGCCCGGAGATCGCCGAATTGCTGGGTGTGATCCGTACGCAGGAACTGCTGGCAGCCCGCCGGGTGGACGGCGGCACCCAAATGTTCACCCGGGCCAACGACTTCGGGTTTTCCAAAAATCCGGATGAAACCCTGAAGATCTGGAACAAGGACGCCGTACTTTCCGACGTGGTCTGGGCCATTCGCAAATGGCAACCAGACGTGATCATCAACCGCTTCTGGCATGAGTACGACGATAAATGGGACGGCCGCATGCACGGACACCATACCTCATCGGCTATCCTGTCGAAAGAGGCCTTTGACCTGGCGGCTAAACCGAACGCCTATCCCGGGCAATTGAAATACGTGGATACGTGGCAGCCGAAGCGCCTGTTCTTCAATACAACCTGGTGGTTCTACGGCAGCCGGGAAGAATTCGACAAGGCGGATAAGTCCAATATGGTCATGTTTGACGTGGGGACCTATTTCCCGATCCTCGGCAAATCCAACAACGAAATCGCCGCCGAGAGCCGCAGCATGCACAAATGCCAGGGTATGGGTTCCACGGGCAGCCGCGGAGAGGAAATGGAATACCTTCAGCTGCTGAAAGGCGATATGCCGGGAGAAAACGACCTTTTTGCCGGCATCAATACCACCTGGAGCCGCGTAAAAGGCGGCGAACCCATCGGCAGGATCCTGGCCGACGTGGAGAAGAACTTCCGGTATGAGGCGCCGCACGCCAGCCTTCCCGGTTTGATGCAAGCTTACGGGATGATCAAGCGACTGCCCGACGGACATTGGAAAAAGGTGAAACAGGCGGAAATTGAAACCGTGATTGAAGCCTGCATGGGCTTGTTTGCCGAAGCGGTTTCATCGGATTATTCCGCCTCCCCGGGACAAACCCTGAATGTCAATATGGAGATCATCAACCGTTCGCCGGCAGATGTCAAACTGACGGGCATCCGGATGGTCCCGATGGACCTGGAAGTAACAGCTGCTGCCGACCTTTCTTATAATAAGGACTTCTCCCAGAAACAGGAGATCACCATACCCGAAGGAACGGCCTCCACCGGGCCTTACTGGCTGGAAAAACCCTGGGCGATCGGCATGTACACGGTGGAAGATCAGAAACTGCGCGGGTTGCCGGAAACACCGCGTGAATTCTTTGTGGAATTCGGCCTGGAGATCATGGGCGAACCTTTTGTTGTCAAACGCCCGATCGTCTACAAACGCACCGACCCGGTTGACGGCGAAGTATACCGGCCTTTTGAAATCACGCCGCCGGTATTTGTCGGCCTGACCAGCCCGGTTTACGTTTTTGCCGATCAGGCGCCGCGCTCGGTCAGCGTGAAAGTAACGGCCGGCCGGGATAAGGTATCCGGAAGCCTGGCCCTGAGCTGCCCGCCGGGCTGGCGGACCGAGCCCAAGAACATCGATTTCGAACTCAAAGAAAAAGGCGAAGAACACATTTATACCTTCGACCTGTACGCCCCGAAAGAACAGTGCGCCGAGGAGATCAGCCCGATTGCTTCTGTAGAAGGAAAAACCTACAACCAGGAGGCTGTTTTCATCCAGTACGATCATATTCCCACCCAGACGGTGATTAGAACGGCTTCCGCAAAAGCGGTCAAGATCGACATCAAGAAAGTGGGCAACAGGATCGGCTATGTGATGGGCGCCGGCGACGAAATCCCGGCCAGTCTCGAACAGATCGGTTATGAGGTCGACCTCCTCAACCCAGATCACCTCAATCAGGGCACGCTCGATCAATACGACGCCGTCATCATGGGCGTCAGGGCCTACAATACGGTTGACCGCCTGAAATTCGCCCAGCAGGAATTACTGGACTATGTCAACCGCGGCGGCAACCTCATCGTCCAGTACAATACCAACGGGCGGCTGGTGCTGCCTTCGGAAGCCATTGCACCCTATCCGCTGAGCATTTCCCGGTATCGCGTCACGGTTGAAGATGCGGAAATCCGGCTGCTGGCGCCTGACCATGAGATCCTGAACACGCCCAACAAGATCACGCCCAAGGATTTTGACGGTTGGGTGCAGGAAAGAGGCCTGTATTTCCCGGATAAATGGGACGAGCAGTTCAAGCCCATTCTATCCTGCAACGACCCGGGTGAAGACCCCCGCGACGGTGGATTGCTGGTAGCCAAATACGGGCAGGGATACTATATCTACACCGGTTATTCCTGGTTCAGGGAATTGCCGGCCGGTGTGCCCGGAGCGTTCCGCTTGTTCGCCAATATGATCTCGCTGGGGAAACATCCGAAACCGTAGGGCAGTCTTTCAGTTGGCAGTCTTTTAGTTGGCAGTTGCCCACTTCAAGACTGCCGGACTGATAACCTGGACTGCCAACTGCCCACTTCAAGACTGCCGGACTG
>CALMYQ010000177.1 GCA_937873655.1 uncultured Lewinella sp.
GATCCAACTGCCTCCATAACCACCACGGCGGGTGACCCCACCGCCCCCCCCGCCCATTTCCCGGGGGGGTCCCATCCCCGGCGGGGCGCGGGGCCCACCGGGGCCGGGCCCCCCCCCGCCGAAGCCGATAATCCCTATTTCGGGTTGCCCGCTATCCCGCCGACCTACCTCCTGCCCGACGATCCGTACCGGTTTCTGGGCCGGTATACCCAGGCGGACGCCCATATCTTTTTCGGCCGGGGAGCCTATATCCGGGATATCTATCACCAGCTGAACAGCCCTCACGCTTCGCCCGTCCTGTTGCTGTACGGCCAGTCGGGGGTCGGCAAATCTTCGCTGCTGGAAGCCGGTCTGTTTCCCCGGCTGGAGAGCGAATTCGACATTCGTTTCGCCCGCCGCAATCCTGAAACGGGCTTGCTGGGCCACCTGTGCGAAGCCCTGGGATTGCCGCCCGCTGAAACCGATGCCGGTGTTCTGCTGGCACAATGGAAACAACTGGAAATCAACTCCCCTGAAAAAGGCCTGCTCATCGCCCTCGATCAGGTGGAGGAGGTCTATACCCGCCCCCGCGACCAGGATCCGGCCGAACTGGCGAATTTTTTGACGTGCGTCGGCAACATTTTCGCCCACCCTGCCGATCGGCCCAAGGGCAAACTCCTGCTCAGCTATCGCAAGGAATTCAACCCCGAGATCGACAAGGCCTGCCGGGAAGCCGGCGTGCCCCGGGAAGCCGTTTTCGTAGATCGCCTGGACCGGCAAGGGCTGATGGAGATTGTGACCGGACTGACCTCCACGGCGCAACTCAGCGCCAAATACCGGCTGCGGATCGGGGAAGGGCTGCCCGCACTGATCGCCGACGACCTGCTGGTCGACAAAAACTCGCCCATTTCGCCCGTCCTCCAGATCATCCTGACCCGCCTCTGGCAGGAAGAAGCCGAAAAAGACGAGCGATTGTTCACGTGCGACGCCTACAACGATTTGCAAAAAAAGGGCATCCTGCTCGACGATTTTTTTCACCAGCAAATGGCCGAACTCCACCGCTGGGAGGAAGAGGTGCAACAGGCTGCGGAAAGCTCCGGCCTGGCCCTGGACATGCTGCAATACCACACCACCCCCCTGGGAACAGCCGAGAGCCGGAACCTGGATGAACTCCGGGAGATCTACCAGCACCAGGGCGACCGGTTGGAAAGCCTCATCCTGCAACTGAACGGATTGTACCTGCTCACCGCCACCGGCCGGGGCAGCTCCAGTCTGGCGCACGATACCCTGGCGCCGGTCGTCAAGAAAGAGCACAACGAATCGGAACGGCCCGGACAGCGGGCTTCCCGCATCCTCGCTTCCAAAATGATGGATTATGACATCCAGCCGGACCGCACCTATATCGATGAGGAAGACCTGAAGCTGGTGGAGGAAGGCGCCGGCGGCATGCGGATATGGACGGGCAAGGAGCGGGAATTGATCGAAAAGAGCCGTAAGCGCCGCGCCCGGGTACAAGCTGAAAGAAAGCGGAACCGGCGGCTGAAAATGGGATTCGTAGCCCTGATCACCATGCTGGCGGTAACGGCCTCTTTCCTGTGGTGGCGATCCAGCGTGCAGGCTTCCGTCAATCAACTGATCAGTGAAGCGCTCCGGCAAAAGGAGACCGACGCCACGGAGGCGCTGAAAAAAATACAACTCGCCTGGAAAAAGATCCGGAAAGCGCCCTTTTCGCTGGACCGGTCGCTGGCCATGCAAACCCGCCGCGACATCTATGAACAGAATGAATTTTACCGGTACGCTTATCCTTTTGATTCTGCTGTAACCCGGGTCGACCTGTCGTCCGACGGAACGGTTTTGCTCGCTGCGGCAGGCCGGCAAGCCTTTCTTTGGGATACATCGGGGCATACAAAGGCCGCGTTTACCCACGATGACCGGATCAGGTCGGTGACCTTTTCGCCAATCGATCAATTTGTCCTGACCGCAGGTTTGGACTCTACAATTCGGCTTTGGCATATGGACGGCCGCATCAAAGTCCTGATGAAAGACCGCATGGGTCCTGTAAACAGAGCCATTTTTTCACCCAACGGGCAGAGCATTCTCAGTACTTCCCACGACGGCAGGGTTGTTCGCTGGAACCTTGAAGGCGATACCCTGAAAAGCTGGAGGGCTAGCTTCAAACACGGTATATTGGCAGCCGCCTTTTTCCCAAACGGAGATACGATTGTCACAGGCGGTGAAGACCAGTTTGTATCCATGTGGGATATAAATGGGATCAAGTTAAATTCTATTCCGCAGAACAATACGGTAGTAGCGCTTGCGCCAAGTCCTTCAGGTGACTCATTTCTGGCAGCGACACTTTATACAGTTCAGCTTATTGGTAAGGACGGTCGGTCAATATTAAGCTTCAGGCCGCATGAAGAAAGGATAACCGACCTGGCTTTTTCTCCCGACGGTAAATCCTTCTTTACAGCCAGTATGGACGGGCAGGTCAAATCCTGGGATCTCAGCGGCAATCTCCTCAGAACCTATCGGGGGCACAAAGATTTTGTCAACGGAATAGCAATCTCAGCCGACGGGAAAGCATTCATTTCCGCAGGCCGGGACCGGCAGGTGAAATGGTGGAAAAGAGACTCCAAAGTAAACCGCGAATTCGGTCCCCATGCAGAAGGGGTTACTTGCCTCGCCGTTTCCAACGACGGTCAGTACTTATTGACGGGTATTGGAGGCGGGTTGGCAGAGGCCCTGTCCAATCTGGGAGATGCCCAAATGGATGAATTGCAATTATATGAAATGATGGAGCAACCCAAATCAGCCTATCTATGGCAAATGGATGGTCGGCGCCTGCGCCTGCTCAACGGGCATACCGACGAGATCTTAGCGGTTGCTATTGCGCCCGAAGGCGGACAATACCTGACCGCCGGCCGGGACTACCAGGCTATTATCTGGAATAAAAAGGACTCCATCCCGCTTCAACACGAAGACGAGGTAAATGCGGCTGCTTATTCTCCCCAGGGAAAAACCATTGCAACGGGATGCCTGGATCAAACAGTCAGAATATGGAACCGGGCCGGCAAACTCCTGACCACAATTCCCCATCCCGGGCCGGTCTCTTCGCTGGCTTTTTCGCCGGACGGCAGTCAACTGCTGACCGGCTGTTATGACGGTTTCGTCCGGCTTTGGCAACTGGGCGATACACCTGTATGCCAGGATTCGTTTGCTGCCAAACAGCGAAACATAGAATGCGTTGCCTTTTCATCCGACGGGCAATCCCTGGCTTTCGGAGAGGGCAATTCGGATGCAGTTGTCACGATTTGCTCACTTCGAACAAGTACCTGCAAGGCCGTTAGCTTTCCTGAATCCAATTCTGCAGGGCAAAAGCGGGTCAATAGCCTGACCTTCTCTCCGGACAGCAGGCATATCCTGGCGGGACTGGAAGGAGGGTCGGTCAGGATGTTGAACCTGGCCGGTGAAGAATTACTCACTATCCGGGAATTTAATGAAAAAGGGGTAAGCAGTGTGGCGTTTACCCCTGATGGAAAATGGATTCTGACAGGCAGCCTGGATCATTTTGTCCGGGTATTCCGGAACATCATCGAATAACCGAAAGGAGAATAAATTACTTGCAAATAATTGTAAATTAATAAATTATGAGTATTTTCAGATTTATCGCAGCTTCATTGGCCGTTAAAAGAAGGCATCCACATCTTGCCAATTTAGGCCTCGGAGATCCTTTCGATGGGCAGATAGATATATCGATACAAAACCCAGGTGAAAAAATAACCTTTGTTCCTCAATTTACCAATTCACCCTTTTTCAGATCAGTCGATTCGGGTAAACCGGACCTCACTAAAAAGGAAGCAAAAATCGGCTATTACCTTGGCGAGGTGCTGGATCTCGTTGGGTTGAACAATGTATTGTCAGAGCTGGGGAATTTCATGATCATGAACAATCAACTGGAAATCAACTTATCGGCAGCAGATTTCCCGGTTGATGGATTTAGAAATTTCCAATTTGCCTTTATTGACAAAACCGGGGACAGAGTAAACGCACAAACCCTTCCTTTTAATGACGCCAACGGAGTGAGTAAACTGATCATCAGCAAAGACGAGATATTAAAGCTCCCTCCAAATCCCAGAGATTTGAGATTGAACTATTTTGACGACAGTATTGGAACCGAAACAGTATTTCCAATTGCTTTTCGGCTTCCATCAGATGACCGGGTTAACAGGTATTATGATTTGGCCAAAGTATTGCTGCCCCCTCTCCAACCTGGAACCACAGGGCCCCAGCCGGTATTTCCAACTCCGGATGATATTTTATTAACTGCCTTAACGATTTGTCAAATCATCGGTCAGGAAAACGACGGGTTTACGCCAAGCCGGCCGGACCTGCTGCAATGGCTGTTGGACAACGATCTTATTGACAGCATACCGGATCCGGCCTAAGCCTGAAGGATCCGGTCGTAAAATGCTCAAGGCTTCCGCCCCTGTATCAAAATCGCCCCGACCCCGGCTTCCCACAACACCTTGTTGTAAGCCGCAATATCCCGCTCCAGGATCTCAAGCGCCTGTGTGCGGAAAGGCTGCCATTTGGCTTCCATGACCTGGTACTGATCGCGCACGGGCTGCGTGATCCGGGGTATGTCGCTTACCGCCTGGTTGAGCAGGAACAGGTAATCGGCGCTCAGCTTGTTCGGAAAATTCTCCACATCGTCGTAGGCCTTTGATTTTCGCTGGATCATCTCGCCGTCCCAGGCGGCCATCCGCTTGGCAAGGGCCTCGCCTTCGGTCCGTACTTTCTGGTACCGGGGCTCATCCGGCAGGCGTTTGAGGGCCTCTTCGATCTGCTTTTGGGCGCCGGCCATGGTGTTGATGGTGGCGTGCATTTCGTTGACAGTGGCCTCCATCGCGGACGTCAGGTTATCGTATTCTTCCCGCACCGCGGGGTCGTTGGGGTATAACGGGTTGTCCAGTACCTCAAACGCAGAGGTCGCTTCCTGATCGCCTTGTTTCAGGTGGACGGAATACTTGCCTGGCCCGACCTTATGCCCGCTGAAATTGCCTTCGATATAAACGCCCGGTACGCCCGCCATCGAAGGATTGCGCATATCCCAGACCAGCCGGTTCAGCCCTTTGGAATCCGACAAGACCGGATCGGCAGACGGCCCGCCGTCCCATTCCTGGAAGGTGGTATCCTTGACCGACGTATAATGCCGCACCACCCGGCCGGCGGCGTCCTTGATCTCCAGTTCTACCGGTTTTTTATCCTTTTCTTCTTTCAACTGGTAATAGATGACCACTCCGTTGGCGGGATTCACCCCTTCCAGCGGGCTGGTCCCGTCAAATTCCGGCGAATTGCCGTTCAGCGGGCTGCCGCCGTTGGCCAAAGGGGCATCACCGGGTTGGAACAACCGGAAGGCTTCCGCCGCGGTCTGGTACTGCCGCAACGGCTCCAGGTCGTCCAGTATCCAGAACGACCTGCCGGAAGTGGACGCGATCAGGTCGCCGTGCCTGACCATCAGGTCGGTGACCGGCGTGACCGGCAGGTTCAACTGGAAGGGTTCCCAGGAACTGCCGTCATTCCAGGAGATGTAAACGCCGGTTTCCGTACCGGCGTAAAGGAGGCCCTTCCGCTGGTCGTCTTCCCTGACCACCCGGGTGAAGGCTCCATCCGGAATCCCCTTGTTGATAGCGGTCCAGGTCTTGCCGTAATCGGTGGTCTTGTACAACCCGGGTTTGAAGTCGTCAAATTTATAGCGCGTCGTGGCAATATAGGCCGTCGCCGGGTCATGGGGCGATACGTCGATCGAATTGATCAGGCACTCCGCCAATCCTTTGGGGGTGACATTTTCCCAGTGGGCGCCGTCGTCGCGGGTGAGGTACACGAGGCCGTCGTCGCTGCCCGTCCAGATCACGCCTTTCTCGTGGGGGGATTCCATGATATAGGCCAGGGTCCCGTAATTTTCCGCCCCTACCGCTTCATTGGTATAGGGGCCGCCGGGTTTGCCCTGTTTCTCTTTTTCGTTGCGGGTGAGGTCCGGAGAGGCTTCTTCCCAGGTCGCGCCCAGATCTCGGGTACGCAGGAGGTACTGGGAGCCGTGGTAAAAGGTGTTCGGTTCGTGCTGCGACCAGATAATGGGGGCGTTCCAGTTGAAGCGGTACTTCATGTCCTTGGCGTCCATCGACAGGTACTGAATGGGCGCGGCCATGATATTGGTGGCGGCCTCCGCCCGGACGTCAAGGACTTCGATCGTACCTTCGTAGCTGCCGCCCAGCACATAGTTCGGATTGTCCGGATCAAAGGCCAGGAAAGCGCTTTCCCCCCCGGCCGAATAGGACCAGCTGCGCTGGGAAATGCTGCCGCTGTTCAGTTCCCGGCTGGAAATGATCACCGAGGTGTTGTCCTGTTGCCCGCCGTATACGCGGTAAGGAAAATGGTTATCGACATTGACGCGATAGATCTGGGCCGTGGGCATATTGTCCTGGGTCGACCAGGTTTTGCCGGCATTGAAGGTGATGCTGGCGCCGCCGTCATTGGCAATGACCATATTCCGGCTGTTCCGCGGGTTGATCCACAGGTCGTGGTAATCCCCGTGGGGCGCCGAAAGGACCTCCCAGGTTTTGCCGCCGTCGATCGAACGGAGAGCGGGTGCGCTCATGACGTAGACCGTATTCTCATCCATCGGGTCGGCAAACACCTCGATATAGTACCAGGCGCGTTGGACCAACCGGTGGTCGTCACTGACGCGGGTCCAGCTTTTGCCGCCGTCATTGGAAACGAACAGCCCGCCCTTTTCCTGGTTGGAATCGCTTTCGATCACGGCATAGACCTTGTCCGGATTGGCGCGACAGACCGAAACCGCCATCTTGCCTTTTTCCTCCGGCAGGCCTTTATGGATCTTTTCCCAGGTGTCGCCGCCGTCGGTGGATTTGTACATCCCGCTTCCGGGGCCGCCGCTGATCACTTTCCAGGGCAGCCGGCCGTGGTCCCACATGGCGGCGTACAGCACCAAGGGATTATTCACGTCCATATCCAGATCGGCACAGCCGGTGTGGTCATCCACGTACAACACTTTGGACCAGGTCTTGCCGCCGTCCTTGCTCCGGTATACGCCGCGATCTGGTGTTTTGCCGTACAAAGCGCCCTGTGCTGCTACAAAAACAATGTCCGGGTTCTTGGGGTGTATCCTGATCTCGGCGATGTGGCGGGTCAGGTCAAGGCCGATCTTTTTCCAGGTTTTGCCCCCGTCGTTGGATTTGTACATCCCGTCGCCGGAAGACGTCATGACCCCGCGCACGGCGTGCTCCCCCATCCCGCAATACACGATATTGGGATCGCTCTCGGATACGGCAACCGCGCCCACGGTCCCGGTTTTGAAAAAGCCGTCGGAAACATTGTGCCAGACCTGCCCGGCATCCTCGGTTTTCCAAAGGCCGCCGCCCGTCGTACCCATGAAATAGGTCAGCTGGTCGTCGGCTACTCCGCAGGCTGCGACCGAACGCCCGCCCCGGAAAGGACCGATACAACGCCACTTCAGCGGTTGGAAAAAGGTGTTCGGATCAGCAGGTTCAGGCTGTTTATTGTCCGGCTTCTGACCGGCGACTGACCCCACACTGATAAGCAACAAGCTGGCGATAAGGAGAATTTTCATACCCTGTTTGTTCATATAGTTTTAAAGTGTTAAATTTAATGAGATGTTCCTAATTTCCGGTTGAAAATTCTTCATTCTTCCGTCTTTGTGATTTCCCGGGAACGGGATGTGTAGCCTTTATCATTCCGAAAACTGAATACTAAAACCTTGATTATGAAAAAAGGATTGGCCATCATAGCAGGTTTGGCGATGGCGCTGAATCTGTTCGGACAGACTGCGACCCAGACCATACGGGGAACGGTGGTTGACAAAGAATCCAAATTCCCGCTCATCGGGGTCAATGTGATCCTGGTAGAAACGGAGGGAGAACTGAAAGGGACCGTCACGGACCCGGAAGGAGTCTATATGTTGGAAAACGTTCCGGTCGGACGGCGAACACTCGAATTCAGTTACCTCGGTTACGAAAAAATCTTGCAGGGTAATATCGTGGTAACTTCGGGCAAGGAAGTGATCGTGGATGCCGAACTGGAAGAATCGGCCGTCGAATTCGAAACGGAAGTGATCGTTACAGCCAAAAGCCAGGGGGAAGCCCGAAACGAAATGGCCCCGGTAAGCGCCCGGCAGTTCAGCGTGGAAGAAACCGACCGGTACGCCGGAAGCCGGGGGGATCCGGGGCGGATGGCTTCCAATTTTGCCGGGGTTCAGGGCGCCGACGACTCCCGGAATGATATCGTCATCCGCGGAAATTCTCCGCAGGGTTTACTTTGGCGTTTTGAAGGGGTCAATATCCCCAATCCCAACCATTTCGCCATTTCAGGAACGGCAGGTGGGCCCCTGACCATCCTGAACAATAAGTACCTGGACAATTCGGACTTCTTCACGGGCGCCTTCCCGGCAGAGTTCGGCAACGGGATCGCCGGCGTGTTCGACCTCCGGATGCGGAACGGGAATTCCAAACGCCATGAGATCAGCGCCCAATTGGGGTTCCTCGGTACGGAACTGTTCGCAGAAGGCCCGCTAACCAAGGAAAAAAAGTCGTCTTACCTGGTGTCTTACCGCTATTCCACGCTCAGCCTGTTCAGCTTTCTCGGCATAAAGGTGGGCACGGATGCGATCCCCAAATACCAGGACGGCGCTTTCCGCCTGAATTTTCCCACTAAGCAAGGCGGCAGCCTGGCGCTTTGGGGCGTCGGCGGATATAGCCGGATCGAAGTGATAAAAAGCGATCTGGAATCTCCTTCCGAATTGGACAACCCCGACCTGTATTCGGAAAGCGACCGCGATCAGATCTTCAAATCGGAAATGGGCGTTGTCGGGCTCACCTATACCCGCCCGCTGAATATTTCCTCTTTTTTCAAAGCCGCATTCTCCGCGTCTACTCAATTCATCAAAGCCGACCACTGGAAGATCATCCGGCACGTGGAAAACGACCGGTTTGTTATCGACAGCCTTCCGCTGCCCCGCATCCTGTCCTACGGCATGCGGGAAAACAAGTACTCGGCATACCTGTCTTATAATACGAAACTCGACAAACGGACAACCCTGAAAGCCGGGCTGAATACGGATTATTTTGCCTTCACTTATGTCGATAGTTTCCGGACGGTATTGTTCAACCCGGAACCCGAGATCGGCGACTGGCGCGTGCGCTGGGATACGCGTGGGAAAAATGCCGTCCTGGTCCAGCCCTATATCCAGTTGAAACACCGCATTGGTGAGAAATTTTCTGTTCTGGCCGGCCTGACGAGCCTTTACTTCAGTCTGAACGACCATAGTTTTTCGCCGGTAGAACCCCGGTTAGGCCTGGTCTATGAGCCCGGTCAGACCCAGCGGATCAGCCTGGGTTACGGCCTGCATTCCCAGACCCTGCCGCCGTATATCTACTTTTACGGCAAAGAAACCATCAACAGGGATCCGCAGGAACACAACCTCAACCTGGGTTTGTATAAAAGCCATCACGTAGCAATGAGTTACGACAAGTCGGTCGGAAAGAATATGCGGCTGAAACTCGAAGCCTATTACCAATCTCTGTTCAATATTCCGGTAGAAAAGAAAACAAGCGCCTTCAGCCTGGTCAATTCGGGTTCGGGATTCAGCCGGCTCTTTCCGGATACCCTGGAAAATACGGGAAAAGCCAGGAACTATGGCTTTGAACTCACCCTGGAGCGCCATTTCAGCGGCGGATACTATTTTCTGTTTACCGGCTCGGTATTCGACAGCAAATACCGGGGAAGCGACGGGGTTCTCCGCAATACGACCTATAACGGCAGGGTGGCACTGAACGGCATTTTTGCCCGGGAATTCACCTTTGCAAAGGGTTCAGCGCTCAACACGGGCGTCAAGCTGACCTACGCAGGCGGTCGCTGGCGCGGAGAGGCCGACCGGGAGGCTTCGGACCAGAATCAGGAGATCATCTATATCGACCAGACCACCAATTCGATCCAGCTGCGGCCCTACTTCCGGGGCGACCTCAAAATCTCCTACCGCTGGAACCGCCCCAAAGTATTGCACGAATTCAGCATCGACCTGGTCAATGTGACCAATTACCAGAACCTGCTCTACCTGACCTACGTACCCGATCATCCCAGCGGCGAGTCTATTCAGGAAACCTACCAGTTGAGGTTTCTGCCGATTTTCTACTATAAACTCGATTTCAGTTTGTAGGAAAATCAACCAATTTACGACATCGATTGCGTAAACCCGGGTTTTCGTTTGTTTACTCCTGCATTATGATTAAATTTGGACGTCCTATCATTTTTCCACAACGGCTTTCCGAAGGAAATTCGTTCCAACTTTAAACGACAATGAGTAAAACAAGACGCGATTTCATTAAAGAAACGACGCTGACAACGGCAGGGCTCGTACTGGGCGCCTCGGCCTTCAGCGCAAAAAGCTACAACCGGATCCTGGGCGCCAATGACCGCGTCCGCGTCGGGATCGTCGGGTTTTCCAACCGGGCAAAAGGGGCCCTGATACCGGCTTTCCTGCAAAACAGCGACGCCCAGAATTTCGAGATCGTCGGCATTTCCGATATCTGGAACCGCCGGCGCGACGAAGGCGTTGCCTTCCTGAAAGAAAAGACCGGCAAAACGGTGACCACCTGGCGCAACAACGATGAGATGTACGACAAGAACGAGATCGACGCCGTCATCATTTCCACCGCCGATTTCCAGCACGCCCTGCTCGCCGCCGAGGCCGCCAACGCCAAAAAGGATGCCTACGTGGAAAAACCGTTCGCCGAAACCATGGATGACGCCAAGGTAGCACTGAAAGCCGTCAAGGAAAACGGCATCGTCTTCCAGATCGGTTCCCAGCGCCGGAGCGGCGAGAATTATCACGCCGCCAACAATTACATCAAATCGGGCAAGTTCGGCGACATCGTCATGGTGGAAATGACCTGGAATGTCAACCAACCCGGCCGGTGGCGGTTGCCGCAACTCACCAAGGAGATCCGCGAGCAGGATACCGACTGGAAACGCTTCCTCCTCAACCGGCCCTACGAGGCCTGGGACCCCCGCAAATACCTCGAATATCGCCTGTTCTGGCCCTATTCTTCCGGCATACCCGGCCAGTGGATGTCGCACCAGATCGATACGGTCCACTGGTTTTCCGGACTGGCGCACCCCCGCAGCGTAGCGGCCAACGGCGGCATTTACCTGTGGAAGGACGGTCGCCGGAACTTCGATACCATGACCGCCGTTTTCGACTACGGCCCGCTCAACGACCCCAACAAAGGCTTCCAGGTCGTGTACTCCTCCCGGTTCACCAATTCGGCGGGCGGCACCAAGGAGATCTACTACTCCAACGGCGGCGAGCTGAATCTGGATACCAACAAGGTGACACCCAACGGCGGATTGTCCCAACATTTCGCCGATGAAATGAATATGAAGGCCAACCGGCTCGAAGAGTTCAGCCTGACGGACGCCGATGTCCAGGTCGTCACCTCAGCCAATACCGGCGCCGATGACATGACCACCCTGCACATGCTCAATTGGATGGAATGCATCCGCAGCCGCAAGGAGACCAACGGCCCCGTCGAAGCGGGCTACAACCACTCCATCGCCAATATCATGACTACCGCAGCCCTCCGCACCGGCCTGAAAGCTACCTTCGACGAGAAGAAACAACAGGTGCTGGCCGGCGGTAAGGTGTTTAAGTATTAGTGGTAAGTCGTAAGTGGTAAGTCGTAAGTGGTAAGTCGTAAGTGGTAAGTC
>CALMYQ010000178.1 GCA_937873655.1 uncultured Lewinella sp.
CGGGGCGAATTTTTACATTTCCGGCCTGTAGGGCCGGTATGTGATGGCTCCGGCCGTCAGGTTCGCCGTGCCAAGGTTAAAGAAACCGCGGGCCGTCAGGTCCGCAATGTCGGTAGCCCCCGGGGCGAATTTTTACATTTCCGGCCTGTAGGGCCGGTATGTGATGGCTCCGGCCAGGCAGGATCTCCGGTTTCAAAGCAAATCCAACCTGTATTTCCGGATCAGCCGCACCAGCTTGCGGGCATAGCGCGGGTCGGTGGCATAACCGCTGGTCTGCAGGCCGTCGGCCCAATGCTCGTAATCCCGCCGGTTGAACTGGAAAAGCCCCTGGTACCGCTCATCCCCGGCAATGATCCGGCTGAAGTCGCGAAAACTGTCTTCCGCCTGCTCATATGCCTTGAAGCAAGCCTTGATCCGGCGCGGTTTGCGGCGAATATATTCCTTGGTGACCATGCAATAGCGCGGCGTGCTGTAAGCCTTGATGCCGAAATGGTTATTGCCTTTTTTGGCCAGTTCGCTCTCGCCCCAGCCGCTTTCCAGGCAGCCGACGGCCAGAATGATCTCGGCGGGCACGCCGGTTTCGCGGCTCAGCTCACGGGCGGCCGGCCCGAATGCCTGCAGGTACGCCTCCACATGAGGCGGTCGGGTAGGTTGCTTCTCCGATTCAAGGTGCAGGCGGCCCAATACCAGGATCAACGCCAATGCAACAAAAAACAAGCGATCTTTGCGAAGGGACATGGGATGACGCGGCGTTTTCCCGATAAAGATATGGATTTTATTATTAATTCGATTCCTCAATTCCTCAGTTCCTCAATTCCTCAATTTTCCAATTGATCCGATTGGAGGCGCCCGTCAACCAATCGACTCAATCGACTCAATCGACTCAATCGATTCAATCAAACATTCTCCGTATCATTGCAGGATCATCCAAAAAAACCATTCCTATGAAAAGATTTCCCCTTTTCTTCCTGTTCCTGCTGCCCCTGGCGGCCATTGCCCAACAGGCCGGCAATTATGTCCAATACCAGAATTTCGACCTTACCCAGAACCAACGTTTCCTCAACGTCCAGAAAGAAGCCCGCATACTGGCCAACAACATCCTGGAAATCAAGGTGAACGCGCTTTACAACCAACAGGCGGGCTCCTACGTGGCGGTGTTCAGCATCGTGCAGCTCGGCAAGACCACCGGAGAGGCCAATTCCCTGCTCAACGAACGGCTCAATGCCTTCGTCAAAGGCGTTCAGGGCCTGGGCGTAGCCCCCGGAGATGTCTTCGTCGACATGGTCAATTTCCTGCCCAAATACGAACTGGACGTCAGCAAAAAACTGTTCAGCAAAAAATCCTATACCGAGATCCCGAAGGGCTTCGAACTGCAAAAGAATGTGCACATCAAATACACCAAACCCGAAATCCTGGACGAGATCGTCACCATCGCTGCCGGCGAAGAGATCTATGACCTCGTCAAGGTCGATTATTTCGGCGGCGACCCCCAAAAGGTATATGAGGAACTGCGCCAGAAATCTTTCAACTACCTCAACGACCTTAAAACCATCTACAAACAGATCGGCATCGAACTCGACAGCGCCACAATCCTGACCGCCGAAAACACCTGGGTCGCTTTCCCCGGCAACCGCTACGAGACCTACCAGGCTTACAGCTCCCAATCCTTCGAAGGGATCGAGAAAGGCAGCGCCGTCAATACCGTCAACAAACCCGTTTCCAGGTTCTACAACGCCGTCCCGACCAACGACTACGACATCGTCATCAACCCGGAAGTCCTCGAACCCGTCATCCAGTATTCCTACAACCTGGTTGCCCGGTTTACCTTCCCGGTCAAAGTCCCGGACGGGCCGAAGAAGGAGTATATGCTGGTTACGCCGAACGGGGATGTGGTGCCTTTGAATGTGAGAGGGTGAGGATGTGAGAGGGTGAATTTGGAAATATGATTGAGGCGTATTATTTTTATTCCCTTTAAAAATACTGACGCGCTCTGATGACAAACGAAGAATTCAACGAACGCTTCCGCAAGCGGACGCGGGATTTCGCTGTGCGGATACTGTCGTTGATAAGTACCATGCCCCAAAATTCCGGGTCGAGGGTAATGGCCTGCCAGCTGGGAAAATCGGCGACTTCCGTCGGCGCCAATTTCAGGGCCTTCTGCCGGGCCAGGTCAAAAAACGAAAGATTCGCCAAAATTTGCATCGTAGTTGAGGAAGCTGACGAAGCCGAATATTGGCTGGACCTGATTTCCGCCATGCGATATGCAAACCAGTCCGAAATCGATTTGCTCTTAAAAGAAGCATTGGAAATCCTTAAAATTGTCGCCAAAATAAAATCATCACTGTCGCAATGATCTCACCCCCTCTCACCCCCTCTCACCCTCTCACCCCCTCTCACCCTCTCCCCCTCTAACTCCCCCCCATGCCTGATTTCACCCCCTTCACCAACCGCCTGCTCAAAAACGCCCGCCACCTCCGCAAATGGGCGCGCCGCCAGGGCATCACCTGCTACCGGGTGTACGACGCCGATGTGCCCGAATTCCCGCTGGCGGTGGATGTGTACGAAGATTGCGTGCACATGGCGGAATACGAGCGAAAGCACCACCTGTCCGACGATGAGCGTGTTCTTTGGCGGTCGGGCTGCCGGCAAAGTGTGCAGGAGGTATTCGAGGTACGGCCGGAAAAGGTATTCTACAAGGAACGGCGGCCGCAGAAAGGAACGACCCAGTACGAGAAAGTGGCGGAAAGGCGCCACGAGATCGAAGCCCATGAAAACGGCCTCCGCTTTTGGGTCAACCTGAGCGACTACCTGGATACCGGCCTGTTCCTCGACCACCGGACCACCAGGCAGCTATTCCGGGAAAAGGCAGAAGGGAAAAAAGTCCTCAACCTCTTTGCCTATACAGGTTCCTTTACCGTATATGCCGCCGCCGGCGGGGCCGCTTCCTCCCTGACCATCGACCTCTCCAACACCTACCTGGACTGGGCGCAGCGCAACCTGGAGTTGAACGGCCTGGGCGGCCCGCAACACCGTTTCCTGCGGGCCGATATCCTGCAATGGCTCGACCAGCGCCCGGATGAACAATTCGACCTGATCATCCTCGATCCGCCTACCTTTTCCAACAGCAAAAAGATGACGGGCATCCTGGATGTTCAACGCGACCACGCCCACCTGATCAACCGCGTCCTGGCCAGGACTTCACCCGGCGGCACGCTCCTTTTCTCCAACAATTTCCGCCGCTTCAAACTGGATGAGGACGCCATTCAGGGGGCTGATATCCGGGATATTTCCGCCCGGACCGTGCCGGAAGATTTCAGGAACAAGAAGATCCATGCTTGTTTTGAGATCACCAGGAAGCTTTCCTGGCAACAGGGGACGTAAATTTCCACGCCAACATTTTGTAATTTGATTTTCTCGTCCCATATTTACCGTGGACTCCCCGGAAATCACCACGCATTTCACCACTTTTCTATTCCGCTTCCCTGACCATTTCTACTGCACTTTTTCTCAATTTCCGTGTCTTTAAAGATCGACTTTAGGTTCATTTGTTCACTTAAACACTTCTTTATGAGAACTTTTTCCAGCTTAATTGCAACTTGTTTATGCCTGATGACAGGGTCAGCGGCCCTATCTCAAACAGGAACCGTGTCCGGGCAGGTTACCGATGAGAAAGGCCAGCCGCTGATCGGGGTTTCCATTGAGGTAGCGGGCACCACTACCGGGACAGTGACCGACCTCGACGGCAATTACGCCCTGGTCTCGCCCGTTGGCAGGCAGACCTTGCGGTTTACCTACATCGGGTACGCCACCTCGACCTATGAGGTCAACGTTGAACAGGGAAGGACGGCATCGTTCAACCTGGCCATGGCCGATGACTTTATCGGCCTGAGCGAGGTGGTGGTCATCGGCGGGCGCACCAACGACCGGACCATCACCAACTCACCCGTTCCTGTGGATGTGATCACCGCCAAGGAGATCAGGGCGTCGGGCGCTACCCAGACCATTCAGATCCTTCAGGCGCTGGTACCTTCGTTTAATGCCTCCAAACCCTCCATCACCGACGGCTCCGACCACTTCCGGCCGGCAACCCTGCGCGGACTAGGGCCCGACCAGGTCCTCGTGCTGGTCAACGGCAAAAGGCGCCATACCAGCGCGCTGGTCCACGTCAACGGCACCATCGGACGCGGTTCGACCGGTGTGGACCTGAACGCCATCCCGGCCAGCGCCATCGAACGCATAGAGGTCCTTCGCGACGGGGCCTCGGCTCAATACGGCTCCGACGCCATTGCCGGCGTGATCAACATCATCCTGAAAAAAGATTCGGACTTTGATGTGGAAATTGCCGGCGGCACCCACCTCAGCACCCAGGAGCTAGGCTACACGCCGGGCGAAGGGCTTTACGACGGCCTGACCAATGAGGATATCCTCGACGCCAATTCGCCGCAATATTCCACCTCCTGGATCAACAGCACCGAAAAGGTCAGCCGGACCGACGGCCAACGCGTTGCACTCCACATCGGAAAAGGCTTCAATGCCGGGAAAGGCAACTTTTACCTGAGCGGTCAGTACCGGAACCAGGGTCGCACCAACCGGCAGGGGATCGACAACCGGATCAATTATTTTACGGACGCCAACGGCAACCTGGATCCCCGCGAAGCTTCCTTCAACCGCGCGGATAATTTCCGCTACGGCGACGCCGAATTCAAGGATTACAGCCTGTTCCTCAACGGCGCTGCACCGATCAGCAACAAATCAGAATTCTACCTCTTCGGCGGCGGCAGCTACCGCGACGGCCTTTCGGGCTGTTTCTTCCGCCGGGCCAATGACAACCGGACCGTCCGTTCCATCTATCCCGACGGCTTCCTGCCCATGATCAATGCCAAGATCACCGACCTGTCGATCGCCGGCGGCCTGCGCGGTAAACTGGGTGAAAAGTGGCATTACGATTTCAGCCAGATCGTCGGCGGAAATGCGTTCCGCCTGGAAATGAAAAACACGCACAATACCTCGCTGGGCGACTTCAACGACGGTCCGTTCTCCACGGCAGGCGTCGAACAAAAAACGGCCATGTACGACGGCACCCTGAATTTTTTCCAGGCAACCACCAACCTGGACCTGAACCGGTCCTTCGAAGCCGGACTCGCAGCCCCTGTCAACCTGGCCCTGGGCGCTGAATTCCGACTGGAAAACTACAAGATCGAACCCGGCGAGATTTCTTCCTACTACGACGGCAATACCGAAAGCGGCGGCATCCAGGACGGCCCCAACCAGGGCGGAAGAGCCGCAGCCGGTTGCCAGTGTTTTCCGGGATGGAAGGACCAGATCGACGAAGGGCGCAACAGCGTAGCCGTATATGCCGAACTGGAAACCAAGCCGCTCACCGGCTGGACCACCTCGATCGCGGGGCGCTTTGAGAATTATTCCGACTTTGGGACCACAGTCAACGGCAAGTTTGCCACCCGGATCGAGCTGACCGAAGGCCTTGCCCTGCGCGGCGCCATCAGCACGGGATTCCGGGCTCCTTCCCTGGGTCAGTCCTATTATTCGGCCGTGCAGACCACTACGATCGGTACCCAGTTGATCGAAACGGGTTTCTTCCCGGTCAACACCAAGATCGCGCTGGCCCTCGGCGCCAAAGCCCTCGAACCCGAGAAGTCCGTGAACACCAGCGGAGGGATCACCTATTCTTCCGGTAAATTCGCCCTTACAGTGGACGCCTACCAGATTCAGATCAAGGACCGGGTCATCCTTTCCGAACAATTCCAGGGTCTGACCGACGCCAACGGCAACGACCTGCTGGAACAATACCTGATCTCCCAGGGCTTATCCGCAGCTCAAGGCTCCTATTTCACCAATGCGCTCAACACCAAAACCAGCGGCATCGATATCACGGGTCGCCTTGGCGTTAATGCGGGCGCCGGCAAGCTCAAATTCACCTTCTCCGCCAATTTCAATAAGACCGAGGTCACCAACAAAGGCGATATCTCTACGCCCGATGCCCTGAAACAGTACTCCGATACGCCCCTCTACGGCGATGTGGAGATCACCAGGCTGGAAAAAGCCAATCCCAAGAATGTAATGAACCTGATCGCGAATTACGACCTGGACCGGTTTACGGCCATGTTGCGTTTCGTACGGTACGGCTCCATTACCTGGCTGGAATACGGCGATGTGTTCGGAGATGCCGTTTCGCAGGAGTTTTCGCCCAAGGTCATTACCGACCTCGAACTGGGTTATAAAGTCTCCGAACGGTTGGGTGTATTCCTCGGTTCCAACAACCTCCTCGACGTTTACCCCGACAAATTCAGGAAAGACCTCGCTTTCGGCGGCATTTTCGAATACGACGGCACCTTCCCTTCGGGGTTCAACGGCCGCTATGTCTATGCCCGCGTGACGTATAATGTCGGGAAATAAAAAATTCACGGTGGGGGCGACCACACGGTGGGGGCGACCACACGGTGGGGGCGACCACACG
>CALMYQ010000179.1 GCA_937873655.1 uncultured Lewinella sp.
CAACTGAAGACTGCCAACTGAAGACTGCCAACTGAAGACTGCCAACTGAAGACTGAATACTGGATGCACCGCTTCATAGTCATATCACTGATCATTTTTATTGGAATTTCGGGTCATAGCCAGAAAATGACCGGGGCAATCCGCCAGGTTGAAGTGGCCGAGGGTTGGGCGAAGAATTCGGTGAACGCGGTGATTTTCCGGAAGAACGCGCTGGTGAGTTTCCGGGATACCCAGTTTATCGCTTTTTACGACGAACAGGGGAAGGTGGTATTGGGTAAGCGGCGGATAGGTGCCGATCAGTGGCAGTTGAAACAAACACCCTGCCAGGGCAACGTCCGGGATGCGCACAATTGCATCAGCATCATGATAGACGGGGCGGGGTACCTGCACATGGCCTGGGATCACCACAACAACCCGTTGCATTATTGCAGAAGTACCGCCCCGGGATCGCTTGATCTGACCGGGCAAATGCCCATGACCGGGCAGGCGGAAGGTCGGGTTTCCTACCCGGAATTTTACCGGATGCCGGATGGTGGTCTCCTGTTTTTTTACCGGAACGGCGAGTCGGGGAACGGAAACCTGGTGATCAACCGGTACGACCCGGCAACAAAAGCATGGGCGCAAATCCAGAACAACCTGATTGACGGAGAGGGACAACGCAATGCCTATTGGCAGGCCTGCGTGGATGCAGGCGGCATTATCCACCTGTCGTGGGTATGGCGCGAAAGTCCGGATGTTGCCAGCAATCACGACCTCGGTTACGCCCGCTCCAGGGACGGCGGCATCACCTGGGAGAAATCCACAGGTGAACCCTATACCTTACCCATCAATACCGCCAATGCCGAATACGCCTGCCGGATCCCGCAAAACAGCGAATTGATCAACCAAACCTCCATGACAACGGATGCAGCGGGCAACCCCTGCATTGCTACCTACTGGTCGGATCCGGGCGGCCACTTACCCCAATACCGGGTCGTTTACCGCGATGCAACCGGGTGGAAAACCGCTAATCCCGGCTTCAGAGAAACACCGTTCAGCCTGAGCGGCGGCGGAACCAAGCGCATTCCCATTTCAAGGCCGCAGTTATTGGCCTGGGGAAAAGCCAAAAAGCAAAAAGCCGCGTTGATCTTTCGCGACGAGGAGCGCGGCAGCCGGGTCTCAGCTGCCGTTTGCAAAAACCTTCGCAGGAATAAATGGAAAATCAAAGACCTGACCCCTGATTCAGCCGGCTCCTGGGAACCCACCTTCGATACCGAATTGTGGAAAGAAAAAGGCATCCTGAATCTGTTCCTCCAAAACGTCACCCAAATCGACGGAGAAGGCCGGGCCGACGTCCCGCCCCAAATGATCAAAGTCCTGGAATGGAACGACATAAATGACCCCTGAGTCCCCTGAGTGGCCCTACGCCCTTGTGCGTCGGGAGCTAAGTTCTTCCCCTATTTAGACGAGACTATTTTGTGGGCAGGCAAGGCGCGAAGAACGAGCATATCGGGCATATACGAGTGATGAGCAACGAAGCCTGGTCGCAAAAGAGGCCGTATAAACGGGTAGAAATTTAGTTCCCGAGGCACTAGCCCCTCTTAGTGATCTTAGTGCCCTGAGTGGTCCAATAAAACCTAAGTGCAACAAAAAATCAACCAAAAATGCAGCATAAACTTCTCAACGTAACCGCCCTGCTGATCATTGCCGCCGCGCTCCTCCTCCTGTCCTGCGGCCCCGGCCCTGAAAAGGAAAACAAGGAAATCGCTGAATCCCTGCGGCAATCCCTCGACCAGCAGTTCAAAGACGCGGCTGCCCAGTACCACATCATCATGGATCACCTGCCGCCGGATAAATTCCCCAAAACCTGGTCGCCCGAGACCGGCCAATACGAATTCAGCAATTCGAGCTGGTGGTGCAGCGGGTTTTACCCCGGAACGTTGGTTTATTTATTCGAACAAACAGGCGATTCCACCCTGCTGGCCGAAGTCAGGAAGCGGCTGAACTGGATGGAGATTGAGCAATACAATACGCATACCCACGACCTGGGTTTCATGATGATGTCCAGTTTCGGGAACGCGTACCGCGTTTTTCCCAACTCCTGGTACCGGGATATCCTCATCACCAGCGCCAAATCCCTGATGAGCCGTTTTGACCCGACCGTCGGCTGCATTAAATCCTGGGATTCCCAAAATCCGGATGACTATCTGGTGATCATTGACAATATGATGAACCTGGAATTGTTATTCTGGGTGGCGAGGGAAACCGGTCGCCAGGAATTTTATGATGTCGCCGTTACGCATGCCAATACCACCTTGAAGAACCACTTCAGAAAGGACAACAGTTCTTACCACGTGCTGAATTACAATGCTCAGACGGGTGAGGTCAAGGAGAAAAAAACAGCCCAGGGCGCCGCTGACGAATCCGCCTGGGCGCGCGGTCAGGCCTGGGGCTTATACGGCTACACCATGACTTACCGGGAAACTAAGGACCCCGCCTACCTCGATCAGGCCCGCAAGATCGCCCGGTTCATCCTCCGCAATCCCAACCTGCCCGAGGATAAAATTCCTTACTGGGATTTCAATGCGCCGGATATACCCAACACGGAGCGGGACGCCTCTGCCGCCGCCATCATCGCCTCCGCTTTGCTGGAATTGTGCAAATATGTGGACGAAGCCGAATCGAAAGAGTACATCGCCAATGCCGAGATCATCTTGAATTCCTTGTCGCACGAACCGTATAAGGCCGCTCCGGGGGCCAACGGCGGGTTCATCCTTCAGCATTGTGTGGGGCACAAACCCAATAACTCCGAAGTCGACGTGCCTTTATCCTACGCTGATTATTACTACATCGAGGCGTTGACCAGATTTAAAAATTTAGGAAACTAATGTGAACATATGTTTCTGATGTGGTAAGAATGCGTTGTGATCTGCTCATCGATAATTCAATAGTCGTTGAATTAAAATCGGTTGCAAATATCTTGCCGATCCATGAAGCCCAATTGCTCACCTATATGAAGCTGCTCAAGGCGCCTAAAGGCATTCTCATCAATTTCAATGTCGTCAATCTGTTCCACGAAGGCCAAAAAACCTATGTAAATACCCTTTTTCAAAATCTCCCGGCGTAGATCCATTTAAGATAATACCGGGAAATAATCAAATTGCCTGGTAAAAAACCACCGGTTGTCGTAAAATTGTACCCTCGAAACAATACCAACCAGACATGAACAAGATCATCGCCATCGCCCTTTGCCTTTGCGCCATCCAGGCAACCGCACAAAATAACGATTGGGAAAACCAGACCCTGATCGATCAGAATAAGGAAAAGCCCCATGCGACCTTTATGATCTACGACCGGACGGATGACGTCATTACCGACGATTACAGCCGGTCACCCTACTGCCAATCCCTGAACGGGACCTGGAAATTCCGCTACGCCGACCGCGCAGCCGAACGAATGCTGGATTTTTACCGAACCGACCTGAATGACAACCCATGGGACGACATCCCCGTACCTTCCAATTGGGAAATCCAGGGATTCGGCATCCCCATTTATACCAATATCATTTACCCCTTCCCTAAAAATCCGCCCTTTGTAGGAGAAGATAACCCGGTCGGGACCTACCGCAAATCCTTTTCCGTACCCGATTCCTGGTCAGGCAGGGAAGTCATCCTCCAGTTCGGCTCCATCTCCGGCTGCGCTTTTGTCTACCTCAACGGCCAGAAAGTAGGTATGACCAAAGCCTCCAAGACGGCAGCTGAATTCAACATCACGCCTTTTCTCAAAAAAGGGAAAAACCTCCTGGCCGTCCAGGTATTCCGCTGGCACGACGGCAGTTACCTCGAAGACCAGGATTTCTGGCGACTCAGCGGCATCGAGCGGGACGTGTTCATTTATGCCCTGCCGAAACTCACCATCTGGGATTTTTTCCTGAAACCCGATCTGGATGCCCGCTACGCCAACGGCTTGTTCTCCGCAGAAGTGGACCTGCGCCAGTTTGCCGGCAACACGACCAAGGCCGCTACCCTGTCCCTCGACATACTGGATAAGGGCGGAAAATCCGTGTTTACCCAACAGCAAAAACTGACCCTGGGAACCGGACCCATCCAGACCCTGAAGTTCAGCGGCGCCGTGACCAACCCCCTGAAATGGAGCGCCGAAACCCCCAATCTTTACCATTGCATTTTGACCCTGAAAGACGATAAAGGCGCTTTGCTCGCCCTCACCGGCGCCAGGATCGGATTCCGGAAAGTGGAGATCAAAGACGCCCAGCTGATGGTCAACGGCGTGTCGACACTGGTCCACGGCGTCAACCGGCACGAACACCACGAATCAACCGGCCACGTCATCAGCAAAGCCTCCATGCTGCAGGATATTCGCCTGATGAAACAGTTCAATATCAATGCCGTCCGGGCCAGCCATTACCCCAACGATCCGCTCTGGTACAAACTCTGCGATGAATACGGCCTGTACCTGGTGGATGAGGCCAATGTCGAGGTGCACGGCATGGGAGCGGCGCTGCAAGGACGGTTCGATACCCTGGTCCATCCCGCGTATCGCGCAGACTGGGCGCCGGCATTCATGGACCGCTTCCATCGCCTGGTCGAACGGGACAAAAACCACCCGTCGGTCATACTCTGGAGCCTTGGCAATGAGTGCGGCAACGGCATCGTTTTCCACGACGGCTACAAGTGGATGAAACAGCGCGATCCCTCCCGGCCGGTACAGTTCGAACAGGCCGGCGAAGACTGGAACACCGACATCGTTTGCCCCATGTACCCGGGGATCAACTACATGAAATCCTACGCCGCCTCGGATAAGAAACGGCCTTTCATCATGTGCGAATACTCGCATGCAATGGGCAACAGCAACGGCAATTTTCAGGAGTACTGGGATATCATCATGAGCGATAAGAAGATGCAAGGCGGCTTTATCTGGGACTGGGTCGACCAGGGGCTGAAAGCAAAAAATGAAAACGGCGATTATTGGGCCTACGGCGGCGACCTCGGCGGGGTTTACCTGCAAAATGACGAGAATTTCTGCGCTAATGGATTGGTGGCCGCTGACCGCTCGATCCATCCCGGTCTTTACGAGGTCAAAAAGGGGTATCAGAATATTGTTTTCAAAGCCGGTGATCTGTTAAAAGGGACCATTGAAGTCGCTAACTTGTTCGATTTCACAAACCTGGATCAATATGATTTCAAATGGGAATTGGTAAAGAATGGGAAAACCGCCTCAACCGGCAGTTTTAATCTTGCCCTGGCGCCGCACCAGCAAAAGGCTGTCCAGCTTCCCATCCCGGCGATCGGTTCGGATGCAGAGTTTTTCCTCAATGTCTATGCTTATGCAAAAACAGGCACGGAAATGGTGCCTGCCGGTCATGAAGTGGCCAGCGAGCAATTCAAATTGGGCCTGGGCGACTATTTCATCCTGCAACCCGAATCGGAAGGGTTACTGCAGATCACCAGAGATGAAAACCGGCTGCATTTCAAATCCGGCAATGCCGAAGGGGATTTTGATCTGCGAAACGGCCGGTTTGCCCGGTTCGGCATGGAAAACGGCCCCAATCTGTGGCAATTGCCCGAACCCTATTTCTGGCGCGCGCCGCTCGACAACGATTTCGGGAACGGGATGCCCTACAACATGGGGATCTGGCGAACGGCCCATGCCGATAAAAAAGTCCGCAAGGTATCGGTAGGCGATCAATCGGACGATGGCCTGCCGATCAGCGTGGAATATGAACTGACCGGGATAGCAGTGCCGTATACCGTTGAATACGTTATTCAGAACGACGGCTCGGTGAAAGTCACCGCTTCCATTGATCTGACCGGCCGCGACCTGCCGGAATTGCCGCGCTACGGCATGCGCATGCAATTGCCAGGCAAATACGAACACCTGGCCTGGTACGGTCGCGGGCCCTGGGAAAATTACAACGACCGCAACCGGGCATCTTTTGTCGGCCTGTATGACGACCTGGTCGCCAACCAGTACGTCTGGAACTATATCCGCCCCCAGGAAAGCGGATATAAAACCGACGTTCGTTGGCTGTCCCTGACCGACGCCGATGGAAAAGGATTGCAAATTGAAGGCATCCAGCCGATCTGCTTCAGCGCAACGGATATTGCCACAGAAGAACTGGACCCCGGACTGACCAAAAAACAGCAACACCCGTCCGACCTTCGGCCGCATGATGCCGTTTTCCTGCACATAGACCTCAAACAGCGCGGGGTAGGCGGGGACAACAGTTGGGGCGCACTCCCCCATGAGCAGTACCGACTGCTGGATAAGCAATATACCTACGGGTACGTCATGCGTTTGATACAAGGAAAATAAAACCTGGATTATATGAATTCACTCAAGGTCAGACATTATGCCTGTCTGTTGTTCCTCCTGGCCATTCTGACCGGATATGCCAAAATTTCAAGGGTATAATTGGTTTTGATGCCTGAAAACGGGATTAAACCGGATTCAGAAACTTTTGCTGCTTTGAAAAATCAACTTGAAAAAAGGCTGTCAGAAGAAGGTTTTCAGGATGCAAAAGTCAGTGTGGATGAAACCGGGAACAAGGTTTTGGTCAGCGCCGGCGTGAACATTGAGAATGAAGAATTAATGAAAAAATACAGGGGCTTGTTCAGTTCAACGAGATTGGAGTTTTGGGATACCATAGTGGATGAATCCGTGCTTGACCAGTAAAATGGGCGTCACTCCGGATACTTTCAAAAACCGGACATTTTGCCGGGTCGGCGCGCCGGAAAGCGGCAGAATTGCGTTGAAGCCGGCGCCTGGTATCCGCTCACCCTACCCTCATCCCCAAATCCTTCAGCTTCTTCGCATAAGCCCGCAAGATCCTGCGCTGGTAGTCGTTCGGATGATTTTTGGATTCGCCGGTCGTGGAGCGGAAATCCTGGGCGAAGAACTCCATGGGATAACCCCTGGCTTTGAATTTTTTTCGCCACCACCAGATGGTGAGCCGCAGGAAGAAACGGTTGATGGCGTCACCCCATTTGCCGGGAAACAGCCCTTCGGTCATTCGTTTGAACCCGGATCGCCGGTTGTTGATCTCGCCGTTGAGGTGGATCTCCGGGTAGGCATTGGGCAGGAAATCGTTCAGCCAGGCGTTGCGATCGAAGAACGTCCGGTGGGGGAGGGTACCATAAAGCGGAATGACGGTGATGCTTTCAATGGCAGTGAAAATGTTCTTGTCCTTCAGCTCCAGTTCATCCTCATCCAGGAAATAATTCATGCAGAACTGATGTTGAAGGCCCACCAGATAGGTCAGTTTCTTGAAAAAATGCAGCATGCTCCGGCAGATCCACAGCCGGCCCGACCGGGTGATGATGAAAAAATCGATATCCGCCTTGTCATCGGCAGACCATTTGGACAAAGACCCGGAGATGGCTACCCCCCTGACGAACGGAAACTGGCTGATGATCTGTGCATTCCGCCGGGCTTTTTCCATCAACCGGGTGGAAATGGCGTGTTTTTCTTCCCGTTCTTCCACCCATTTTTTTTGCTTGCCGACCAGGAAATAATGCCCGTACCGATGGATGGAGCCTTCTTCCAACAGCTTCGCAAGCGCCGCGTCCAGGTCATCCCCGCTCACCTTCAGGCTGCAGAAACGCGCAATCTCCTCCTTGCTCAGCGGGAAGGAAAAGACCTCAAAATACAGGAGCGTTTTGATGATTTCCTGTTGCAATCTTTCCATCTGGTTCAACCCCATTGTAAAATACCTTTAAAGATATGCCATATCGTCCGGAAAATGATCTGCAGTTCGAGCCCCAACGACCAATTGTTGATATAAAAAAGGTCGAGCCGGATCCTGCCCCGCAATTTATGGGGGGAATTGATCCTGCCTTCGTATCCCCGGATCTGGGCCAGGCCGGTAATGCCCGGTTTCACCATATGCCGCAGGTGGTACTGTTCGCCCAGCATCCTGGAAAAGGCTTCATGGTCGCTGAGCATATGGGGCCGAGGCCCGACAAAGCTCATCTCACCCGACAAAACATTGAAGAGTTGGGGAAGTTCATCCAGCTTGCTGTCCCGCAAGAACCGGCCCAAACGGCTGGTGCTGGCCGGATGGCCCGGACTCCGCGTTCTCATGGTCCGGAATTTGTAACAGTTGAAGATCCTGCCGTTCAACCCGACACGCTCCTGTACAAAAAAAACGGGCCACCCCGAATCCAGCAGGACCAGCAGGCATAATAGCGGAAACAACCATGGGAATACAAAAACCATGATCAGAACGGACAGCCAAAGGTCGAGTATCCTTTTCATTTGAAAGGTGTATGGTGAAAAAGGTTCCGGTGCATGCCGCTCACGGCTGCCGTTATCGGCAGGTCGCTCATCCGGCATTTGGAATGGTCGTTCAGTTATTTGAGCGCGCCTGGTTTGCATAATGGTCGATTTTCATAAATACAGAAAGAAAAAAGGCAATGAACACAACCCCCCGCTGCCGTTCTATTACCCCTTCGATCAGGGCGAACAGGATCAGGGCAACCAGGAAAAACAGGAAAGGCAACCGCCAATCCCCGGGCGGCGCCGCCCGCCAGGCCATGACCAGCAACCAGGTCCAGGCAATCAGCGCGGGAATGCCCGATTGCACGGTCAGCTCCATGAACTGGTTGTGGAAATTATAGCCCAGATAACCCGAATCTCCCCGGAAAGGGTTGCCGTGGTACACGTTATGACTTATGATCCTGGCATTCATTTCAGACCGGGCATCCCCGACCCCTTCTCCGGTCAGCCAGGCGCCGCGATCTTCCAGCGTTTCCAGCCCAAACCTCAGAAACAACAACCTGAGCGTCAGTCCATTGAACGGCGTATCCCAGGCAAATTTTTCCTGCTTCACTACCTCGAAATTCGAATACCAGACCTGCGCAAACCGCTCCCTTGAAAAACCCGAGAACCAGATCCCCGCCGCCAGCAGCAGGGCCAGCGTCATCCACATCAGCGATTGCCTCCCGGACAACCCCTTTTGCAGGATGCTCTCTGCCAGTTTGAACAGGAAAAAACCGACCGCCAGCAGCAGAAAAAGCCGGGAAGAAAGCAGCAGCAGCCCGGCAGCCATGAAAAGCACCGCCCCGATCCGGAACTCCCGGGATCCGGGGAAAGGGTTGCCCGCAGATGCCGGCTTCAGGAACAGCAATGCCGTGAAGACATAAAACGAGAAATACAGGGCATTGAACTGACTGAGCGGCCGGCCCAGGGAATGGTAGAAAAATATGGCCGGTTCCCCGCTGATCAGATAGCCGGTTCCTGCGTAGATCAGGCAGTAGAACAGCGCCAGCAGGCAACCGGTTATCAGGCCGGCCGCGGCGTTTCCCGGTGTGTTGTTGTCAACAGACTCATCCATGGCGATCAGGACCGGCAACACCAGAAGTGAACTTTTTGTGGCCAGAACGTCAACTCCATGTTGGATATCCGCTGTCCACAACATGGACATGGCCTGGACGGCATACAACAACACGAAGGGATAGATCCAGGGCTGGCGGATCGCCCGGCGCAGCCTGCCTGCCGGACCAGGTTGGAGGACCACCGAAAGCAGGTACAGCAGGAGGACCGCCCCGTTCAGCCGCTGCGAAAAACACAGCGAGAAGGGGATACAGATCAACAGCCACTTACTTGCTTTTTGTACCATTATTTATCCTTTTTCAAAAACTTGCGGTTATCGCCGGTCGTTCAGGACCCTAAAAAAAAGCGTTTCCATCCGGTCGATGATAACCGGCCATTGGTAATCGGTGACGATCTTTTGGAAGTTGGCTTCCGTCCACCTGCCGTCAGCCGTTTGTTCTCCAAAATCCCGGAGGATCTCACTGACTTGGCGGCTATCCTGAAAATAAAAGGCGTCCGGGCCAAGCACGGCAGCATTGAAATCATTGCGGTGCGCACAAACAGGCACCCGGCAGGCCATGGCCTCCAGGAGGGACGGATTGGTACCCCCGACACTGTGGCCGTGAAAATACAGACTCGCATAAACCCGGAGGCTGTCCAGGATCTGCTTGTCATAAATCGCACCCGGAAACAAGATCTTTGGCGATGCGTATTTGCCGGTCAGCCAGGCGCCGTAACGATTGCCGGTATTACCAATCACCACTAGCGGACTGGCGCAATCGCTGTTTCGGTAGCCTTCCAGAATAAGCTCAAGGTTGTTTTCGGGGACGAATCTGGAAATGGCCAGCAGGTAATTTCCGGGCTCCAATCCCATTTTTTCCAGGTGTTTCAGATCGGGTTGAATAGCGGTTTCGGCGCCGTAGGCAATCAGTTCGGAGTGGCGCCGGTAGGCATCCCGGGTATAGTCTTTGATGACCGGCGAATCGGCGATCAGGGCATCGGCCCGCCTGGCAACCAGGCCTTCCATCCACTTCAGAAAGCGCCGGACGGGATAAGCGTATTTGCTCCTCTTCCATTCCAGCCCGTCCAGGTGAACGATATGGCGGGCATCTGCCGGCCATACGGGGTACCAGACCGCACTGCTGGTATAACCCAGTTGGAGCAGGACATCGAATTTCCGGCGGCGGGCATCGCGCAGGCAATTCAGGTCATAGATGAACTGACCAAAGGCGCCCAGCTGGTTCTCGGGATCCGGCTTGCGGATCAACCGGACGCCGCGCCAGGAATCATCCGCATAGGGGTGAAGGCTGGAAATGTACACGCCGACCTGGTGCCCTTTCCGGACAAGACCGTATGCCAGGTATTCGGCAAATTGCTCGTAGCCTCCGTAATGGTTTGGAATCCCGCGACACCCCAATATGCCGATATTCAGGCGGCGGCTTCCGTTCTGTTCTGTCATACCCTGTCTTTTGGTCAAACCGTTTCCATTGCAGGGAAGGCGTTTCGGCTGATCGGATGGTATTCGGGCGGCAAGGTCAGTAAAAACAGGCCTTTTTCCCGCTTTTCAATCCGCCGGATGATGGCCCGGCGAACCATTACTCATCAGTTCTTAGCAGTTGCGCTTCCAAACAAGGCGTTCTTGATTTTGACAGCCGGATCGTAAATACTGGCGATCAGGCGTTTGACGGGTTGGCCGGAATCGACGAACCAATCCGTTGTTCGAGGCTTTTCGATATGATGTTCGTGCAGGGAGTAGGCATAACCGGCAATCGAGGTGCGGTAACGGCCTTCCGGAAACCGGATGCGGTCATAACCGTGAAGGGTATAATTCCTCGTTTGCTGAATCACCAGGCGGTTGAACGGTACGCCGATTTCCTTGCTTTCTCCTGAGCGGAGATCTTTAAGTTTCAACTGTCCGCCGTGTTCGGGCAGCCAGTCTTTATTGAGGTAGAAGAGAATGTTCAGGTTCCTGTACCAGAATTTATGCAGCGGGTGGTAATTGAAGTCGAGGTGCATATCCAGAAAACTGCCTGCCTTACCCTGGTGCAGGCCGCCGCCGTGGAATTTTTCATCCATGAAGACCCCTTCATTGGTAATATAACGCAGGAAGTGCTGGAATTGATCCGAAAGCAGATCGTCATAATAGGCCTGGAACCGCGGCGAGAGCATCCAGAATTTGGACTTCTCAAATTTATTGGCTGCAAAAACGTAGTCCCTGCTTTTGGTCTCCAACTCCGGAATCTCGGCATGCAGCGCCTCGATCTCAGCCGGATGGCAAATACCGTCGATCACCAGGTGCGGAAACGGTTTGGCCAGCAAATATTCGAGGCGGTACTGTTCTTTGTTTGATTCGAGGAGGTCGAAACGAAGCATTTTCTACTTTTTCTGGTCACAAAGTAAAACATTCTTGTATGCCGCAAATGTCATTCGTGCTGCAATTTCCCAATTATATTCCCGGCGTATCCGGTCCGCTAACCGGGGGTTGACGGGCGAATGCCAGGCTTCCAGGATGGCTTTCCGGATGGATTCGGGGTCGCCGGGATCGCAATACCACGCGTCTTCTCCAAAGTATTCCCGCACGTCGCCGCGGTCGCCCACCACGATATTGCAACCCGATGCGGCGGCTTCCAGGGAGGTCAGTCCCGTGGTCTCAAACCAGCTGGGCAGCACATGGACTTTGGCCTGCAGATAGTATTCGTGCAACCGGTCGTTGGGCACAAATCCCTCGAAGCACACTTCCGGGCCGGCTGCCTGCCTGCACGCCCGGTAATACCCCTGCTGGTTTCTGGCGGGATTGCCGACCAGCTTTAGCGGGATCCCCGTACCGTTCATGGCGCGGATGAGGTTGAGGTGGCTTTTCCGCCCTTCGATCCGGGATACGCATAGGACTGAATTGTGCCGTTGGCCGGCCTCCGGGAAAAACCGGGCCGCATCGACAGCGTTTGGGATCACTTCGAATGGCTTTTTCAGACCAAAATCCCGCTCCAGCCGGTGGTATTCGCTGGCTGAATTGGGGAGCAAACACGCTGCTTTTTCCAGGATGCGCCGGATGGACCGGCGATGACCCCGCCAGAGGAATTCATACGAACTCAACCGCTCGCCTTTCAGCATCCACTTGCCGACGGTCTTCAGGTATTCAACGCCATTGTAGGAGAAAAAACGGTTGGCCAGCCCGATCAGGTCGCGGCGGTGGTAGCGGTCGTATTCCCGGTAATCGACGTAAATGGTAGAAACGACAAAGGGTTTGCCGGTATGGTTGAGGTGGCCCAGGATATCTTCGGGGTCAATGATGTTGAAAAAATGGAGGAGATCGTACCGGTCGTATTCCGGCTCAGGCGGGTTGACGTCGACTGTAACGCCGAGCTTGCGCAGTTCCCCTGCCGTCCGCAATACTTGTATAGTGTCTCCGCCCGGATCGTCCTTGAGGTTGGGACGGGTCAGCATCAGGATTTCCATTTTCGCCCCGGATTATGGATGTATTCCTTGTTGAATTGGGAAAAAACGGGCAGAAAAACCAGCACCCAGATCAGGTATTCGTAAATATTGGTCAGGTAACTGCCGGTAAACTGGTACACAAACACAAAAATGAACAGGGCGAAACGGTAGTAATTGCTGTAGACCCTGGTGTAAAAGAACAGCCCGATCTCTGCCATCAGGCGAGCCGCCGCTCCCAGTATGCCGAACGTAGCCAGCGTTTCAGCCATCGCATTGGGGATCCGGACAACATCCGCCCAGGCGCCTTCGTAGTTGTAATAATTGACGATGATGTCCTGCCCGACTTCCTTGATCTGACCCAGCCCTGCTCCGAGCAGGTAGTTGGTCTTCTCCAGGATCTTCCAGGCCAGTACGAAGGCCTCCCACGTCCGCCCGTTAGCGGAAGTATCGTAGCCGTTCATGATCATGTCGATCCGTTCCGCCAGCGGATTGGCCGGCATCAGGTAGAAAACGGCAAGGCCCAGCCCGATCAGCCCCAGCGCGAGATAAAAAGTGGCGAAAAACAATTTCCGAAGCCTGATCAGTTTGAAAAAATGCAACAAGATGATCAGCAAAACCGCGATCATCAGGCCGCCGATCACGCCGAAAGACAGGGAAAATACCAGGGAAACCGTCAGCAGGCATAGCGCTGCCAGGTACTTATAGCCCTCCGTAAACATATAGCTCAGAAAATAATACAGCACCACCGGCGCCAGTTGAAACGCGTAAAAGGACGGCTCATAGACCAGCATTTTCAGCCTGGGAATAGTCGGGATGGCGGGATGTATGGGTTCGAACGACCAGAAGGCCTGCTTGCCGGCCGGCGTAAGGAAAAACAACAGTGCGATCCCCGTGAAGATGGCATTGTAAGTGGCGATGGTCCTGAAATAAAGGGCGGGTCTTTTGATCTGATTCCTCAGAAAATGGTAAACCCAAATGGTGAATATCGCAGCCGAACTGAACAGGATGTACGACCGCAGGTAGGTGGAACCGTCAGCGCCGTGGGTCAGGTAAAACCAGGTCAGCGGCAGGCTCAGCGCCAGATACCAGCTGATCCCCTTCAGGTTGCGTTGTTTGACCAGGAAAAGCAGGAATAACGGCGTCAACAGCGTCGTGTACAACAAGCCGGCCGGAAGGAAAACGGTATTCAGAAAAAAGAAGGCGACAACGGAAAAATTCTCAATTGTCAATGCCCTGTCAAAACCTATGCGTTCCATCAGGTCCTTAATGATAATTCCTGCCAAAAGTAGGTATATTACCCGATCTTCCGCCGACAAAGGTGCAAAACGTCCGGGAAAAGTGCACCTCCATCAAAGCCGTATATTTGCTCCGGACTTCTAAAATCGGATCGAACTGGAAATGGAAAACAGTGACGTACTTTCCTGGAAAGATATCCGGGATCATTTGTTGTGGTGGCTCAGGCTGGCGGCCCGCAGCCTTTCCTTTACCCGGGATGTCATTACCCGGCACAAGAGGATAAGCTGGCCGCTCATGCTGGTCGGAGCCGCACTGGCCGTCGGAACGTTGTACCTGAAGTCGAAAGCCTTTACCATGACCACCACTTACGTATACGGCGACCTCCACCCTAAAATATTCGGGGATATGATCGACAAGCTCAATGCCCTGATCTGGGACAACCGGACGGATAAAGTCGCAGAAGTGACCGGCCTGACGGAAGAACAAGCCGGGCAACTCCTCCGGTTCAGGGTCACGGACAGCCGCGGAAGGCCGTTGTCCAATAACTATACCCTCCACAAGGAACCCCTCCTCCTGACGGTCGAAATGCGGCGCCCCATCGGGGAGGACAGTCTGCGCACGGCCATATCCGGGTATTTTAACGGCAACCCGTTTACCGCCGACCGGATGGTAATGAAGAAAAAACTGCTGAAGGACGAACTGGCCTTCATCGATGGAAAATTGGAGACCATCGATACCGTACTGACCAATCTGTACGCCGAAGGCGGGACGCCCGCGCCGGCGGAAAAAGGGATAACCGTAGAGTCTTCAGAAGGCAAAAATGCCTATGAACTGCTGAATTTCTCCCGGGAACTGATGAAGCGGAAAACCGAGATCGAGAACAGTCTTTCTTTTCCGGAAAACGTAATTCCCATCGATAATTTTCTGGTATTGCCCAAGGCGCGTTTAACACCCGTTTCCCTGGCGAAATCCATGGTCGCGGGCGCCCTGGCGGGGTTTTTGCTCGCCGGGTTGATCCTGCTGTTCAGGATTTATGTGGCGCCGCTGGTGGGGGAGAAGGGGGGGGGATTGAGGAATTGAAAAATTGAATCGATTATTGGAATGTTTCGAATGAATCGATTTAAGCTGACCAACCTACGGACGCCTGAAATCGAATCAATCGGACCAATCGAACAATCGAAAAATTGAAAAATTGAATCGATTATTGGAATGTTTCGAATGAATCGATT
>CALMYQ010000180.1 GCA_937873655.1 uncultured Lewinella sp.
GACTTCGCCGAGGCTTCGTCGGACGGGGCCCGACTTCGCCGAGGCTTCGTCGGACAGAGGACGGGTTAACTTACATTGCAGTGTTTGAGGGGTTCCGATTTGTTTGCCCTGATGCCATTCATGGTTTACTCTTTGAAAACAGAATTAAAAGTCCAGGAACTTTTCAATGAACAACCAGGTTAAGGTACTCGTGCGACAGGAACATGAACCTGTTGCCGGATCAATATTCATTTTAATGCATACCATTGAAAACGACAAAGTTAACCCCCTCCCAGTTACTTGCCTTTGAAGAAATGCAGGCGCAAATCCCAAGGGAATCCGTCATAGCGCTGGATTGTCAGAACGGACTTGGCAGAAGCACCATACTACGCAAAATAGCACAACAATACCATGCTGCTTTTATTCGACTTGCAGATGTTTTTGAAAGTATAGCGCGTGTTGAAGACCCCTTAAAAACTGAGGAAGGTTTCCTTCAACTTATTCGGGATGCCTGGAACGAAAATGACATGCTTGTCATTGATGATTTTGATCAAATTTATACCTCCTTATCTCCTTCCTGCAACGATACCGCCCGTCCACAGCTTTTGCCGATAGCAACTGATGTTCTATTGAAATTCCTGGAGGATCCTGCACGAAAACTAATCATCGGTTTTTACCATGATTGGGGGCTTCCCCTTTCCATTACCTGCCGTTATCGATCGGTTACCCTGGAGGAATGGACGCCTGAGGATTTCAGACATATTCTCCTGCATTACGGTGGTCATCAGTTGGAATCGGTAGATTTCATCCAGGTTTATCGTTTTGCCCGCAAACTGAATGCCTATCAGCTCAAACAAGTTTGCAATTACCTGACCGACGCCCCCTACTCTACCGAATCCCTCCTGCATTTGCTGGAAACGAAAACCCTGATCAGCAATGTCAATACGGGTGAAGTCCTGGCCCTGAAACTGAGCGACATCCATGGTGCGGATGATGTTATCCGACAGCTGGAAATCGACCTGATCACCCCTATGGAGCGCCCCGACCTGGTCCATCAATTGGGTATTGCTCCCAAGCGTGGCATTCTCTTGTACGGCCCCCCAGGAACCGGTAAAACAAGTATTGGCCGCGCTTTGGCACATCGCCTGAAAAGTAAGTTCTTTTTGATCGACGGCACTGTGATAAGCGGGACCAGCGGTTTTTATGACCGGATTCACGATATCTTCGAAAAGGCCAAGGCAAACGCGCCATGCATCCTGTTTATAGACGACAGCGACCTGCTTTTTGAGCAAAGCGAACATTACGGCCTTTACCGGTACCTCCTAACCCTGCTGGACGGTCTGGAGTCGGAAAGCAATGCTGCCGTCACTATTTTCATGACGGCGATGAATGTCAGCAGTTTACCCCCTGCACTGATACGCAGCGGCCGTATAGAATTGTGGCTGGAAATGCAGGTGCCCGACCTGCCTGCAAGGGAAAAGATGTTAAAAACCTTTTTGCAGGATAGCTTCCTGAAGTTGAATGCGGCAGAACTGACCTCCCTGGCGAAATTAACGGAAGGATTGACCGGGGCGGACCTGAAAAGAATATACACTGACGGGGTCAACCACTATGGCTACGATGTGGCCAACCAGATGACATTACGAAATGGTCTGGCGTATTTAAAGGACGCCGTTGACAAACTCCTGGATAACCGGAAAAAAGTAAACCATGACCGAAAGGTCAACATGGAAAAGGAAAAGATGCTGCCTCACTGGATGTCGTAATCCTTAACGATTATTAAAGAACAACCTGATTTAGCTTAAGCTCAAATCAGCCTTTTGAATTTTTTAGGATCGGTGAATTAATAAGTGTCGCTTTCGACAGGCAAGGGATTTTGGCTCTAACCAAGGCGAGGGTTCGCGAGCTTAGCCATAGCTAAGTGAGCTGGTTCCTCAACGCCGGGTAGGGCCAAAAGCCCTCCTGGAAAATCTGACAGTTATTATTTCAGCGGTTCTTACCTCCCGTTTACATTCTTTTACAATTGATAAGACCCTAAAAAAGTCCCACATCATACTTTCGTACAAACAATCAACCCGATGACGATGACCGCAAAATCCGTCCAACTCCTCCTTTTCCTGTTCTTATTCGGTTCCGCTATTTCCTGCGAAGGGCAAAAGGAACCGGCCCGGTCCCAAAATCCGAACGGCCACCAAAAAGGGCTTGAAATTTTAAATTCGGAAAAGGACCCTTATTTTGTAGAGACCGAAGCCATATCCTCGCCTTACGGCCCCACCAGCATCACGCGCAATATTATGCAGGATAGAAATGGTAAGATCTGGTTAGCCACCTGGGAGGGTATCATTCAGTACGATGGAAAATCCTTTACCAATCTTACCAATAAGGAAGGGTTGAGACGCTTCCATGTATTTTCCGTTCTGGAAGATAGCAAAGGGAACCTCTGGTTTGGCACCATCGGCGCAGGCGTATACCGCTACGATGGAAAATCGTTTACCAACTTTACGACCAGGGAGGGTCTGGCCTATGACAATGTCATCTCTATTTACGAAGATAAATCCGGCAATATCTGGTTCAGCACGGCAGGCGGGGCGAGCTGTTTCGACGGGAAATCCTTTCGCAACATCACAACGGACCAAGGCCTGACCAATAATGATGTAAATGTCGTTGCAGAGGACAAAACCGGAAAATTCTGGTTCGGCACCCGGGGGTATGCCTGTTTTTATGACGGAAAAACGTTTACCCGGTTCACCAATGCGGAAGGCGCCCCTTTTGAAAATGTCCGCTCGATCATTCAAGATACAAAAGGTAATATCTGGCTCGGCGGAAACGACGGGCTTTGGCGTTATGACGGCAGCTCGTTCACCAATTTCACAAAGAATTTTGTCGGGTATATATACGAGGACAGTAAAGGCAATATCTGGACCAGTTCGAACGACGGCAATATGGAGACCTGGGTCTTATCCCGGTACGATGCCCTGCCTTTACCTTCCGGAATAGCGCCCGCCACCCGGATCAAGACGGAGAAGGGCATGTATTTCGGTATTTCTGAAGACCGGGATGGGGGCATTTGGTTGGGTACATTGAACGGCGTGTACCGCTACGATGGAAAAACCTTCAATTCGTTTAAAGGGGATTAATAACACCCGGTTTTGCCGGGTTTTCCGTATATTTGAAACAAACAACCTTCGCCCGCATGAAAAACCTCCTTCTCCCTTCTGTCCTGATCCTTTTATCTCTTTCTTTCCTCCCCGCTCAATCCCCAAAATGGACGCCGGCGGAAATGATGAAATACAAACGGACCGGCAACCTGGATGTATCTCCAGATGGCAAAATGGTCGCCTATACCGTCTCCAATGCCCGGATGGACGGCGAAAACTCCGATTTTTTGACCCAGATCTGGGTCGTTGCCGCTGACGGCTCTTCGAACCATCAGTTCACCTTCGGGGATAAATCCTGTTCCAATCCGAAATTCTCGCCGGACGGCAGCTGGCTGGCCTTCACCTCCGCCCGGGGAAAAGACAGCAAGAATCAGATCTACGTCTTGCGGCTCGCAGGCGGCGAAGCGGAAATGATCACCTCCGTGCCCAACAGCACAGGCGGGTTTGAATGGTCGCCCGACAGCAAGCGGATCGCCTTTACCATGATCGATACGCTGCCGGCGGCGGAAGCCAAAGCGCGCAAGGAGAAAAGGGACTGGGAAGTCAGGGACGAATTCCAGAAGGCCCAGTTGTTCACCGTGAGCCTGGAGAAAAATGAAAAAGGAGAATACCCGGTCAAAAGGCTGACCCGGGCCGATTTCCACGTGTCCGGTTTCGCCTGGTCGCCCGACAGCAAAACCATTGCCTTTTCACACCAGACCGATCCGTGGGTGGATACCTGGCCGACAACGGATATATCGACGATCCCGTTGGACAGCGGGGCAATCAAACCCCTGGTCACCGGCAGCGGGATGGATGCAGACCCGGTCTACTCCCCCGACGGGAAATGGATCGCCTATGTTTCCGACGGCGGGGAAGTGAACTGGGCCCAGAAATCCCATATTTATATCGTACAGTCCAACGGCGGCAGCCCGAGACAACTGGCTGCCACACCGGATGAACAACCCAACCTGATCGGGTGGACAGCCGACAACAAGCAGATATTGGTGAGCGAGACCTATCATACGGGTTCGATCCTGTGTGCTCTCCCCGCCGACGGCACAGCGCTGAAGAAGCTGGAGGTCAATACCAGCGGCGTTTCCAGCGGATATGCCATGAACCGTAAAGGCGACCTGGCCTATTTCAGGCAAAGTCCGCAGGTACCCGCCGATATTTACCTGGCCACCCCGTCGGCCTTTCCCGGCAAAAAACTGACCGACCTGCACGCGGATTACATGACCGGAAGGACGGCGACCAAAACGGAGGTGATCACCTGGAAATCCAAGGACGGCAAGTACACCATTGAGGGCTTGTTGACCTGGCCGAAGGACTACCAGCCCGGCCGGAAATACCCCATGGTCCTGAACGTGCACGGCGGCCCTGCCGGGGTATATACCCAGAGTTTCACCGGTGCGGGTTCGCCTTACCCCATCCAGGCCTTTGCCGAGGAGGGCTTTTTTGTGCTCCGGGCCAACCCGCGCGGCAGCAGCGGTTACGGCACCGAATTCCGGCGCGCCAACTACCGCGACTGGGGCAACAACGATTTCGACGACCTGATGGCCGGAGTCGACAAGGTCATCGCCGACGGGCTGGCGCATCCCGACAGTCTGGTCGAGACCGGCTGGAGCTACGGCGGCTACATGACCTCCATGATCATCACCAAAACCGACCGTTTCAAGGCCGTCATGGCCGGCGCGCCGGTGACCAACCTGATGAGCTTCAACGGGACGGCCGACATCCCCAGTTTTCTGCCCAGCTATTTCGGCGGTGAATTCTGGGACGACCAGCAGGCATACGAAGACCACTCCGCCATGTTCAACATCAAGAACGCCAAAACCCCCACCCTGATCATCCACGGCCTGGCCGACGACCGGGTGCCCATCGAGCAGGGTTACCAGTTGCACCGGGCCCTGCAACGCCTGGGCGTACCGACCAAAATGGTGGCGTACCCCCGGCAACCGCACGGGTTCCAGGAGCCGAAATTCATCCAGGACGTCGGCGAGCGGGTGGTGGAATGGTTCAATTATTATCTGGGGCGGACGGGGAAAGATGGGGTGCGGCCTTGAAGGAATGCTTGCCGGAAAAGGTATGTATGGGAATCGTGGGGAAATTCCGTAAAGACAAGACACATTCCGTACCTACGGCACGGGAAATCTGTGTCATCCACCTGTTCTACCGACATTTTGGTCTCTAGCGAGACCTTTGCCGGACGGGTATTGGGCCTCCTCAGCCGCCAAATGTCGGCAGCATTGATGAATATCGCGAAATTCTGGATACCCACGGAATTGAATACGACGAGCGTTTTATCTTTAATTCGATCATTT
>CALMYQ010000181.1 GCA_937873655.1 uncultured Lewinella sp.
CAACTTACGACTTACAACTTACGACTTACAACTTACGACTTACAACTTACGACTTACAACTTACGACTTACAACTTACGACCAAAACTTAAGGCCGCGGCTTCCGCGCCTTCTCCACCGTCACGTCGCCGAAGGTCACGCTGATGGTCACGGCGGCTGCCATGCCTGTGGAAGGTTTGATGTGGATCTTTTTGAATTCCGGGTTATCGGCTTCCATGACGGCATTCAACAGGCTGGGCGTATTGATCTTGCCCTGGTTGGACGACAGGGAATACGTCAGCAATTGCGGGTTGGGATGATAAAAAAAGACGTCGGAATGATCGGCCGAGACGTTGAGCCGCAGGAAATCATCTTCGGCGAATAGCCGGACGGCGCCGTATTGGGCGTTGATGTCAAAACTGCCCCGGATATGGTTGAGGAAAAGATCGGAACGGCGGCTGAAGATGTTGACCTGCCCGTCCAGGTAATCGCCGAACAGGTCGCCGAAACGGGTGTCGAGGCCGACTACGCCCCGGATATTATTCAATGTGATTTTGCTGAACTCGCTGTTGATGCGCAGGCGATTGACCAGGTTCTTGACCTCCGTTTCTCCAAAATAATTCTTGATGTATACCGGGCAGGCCTCCGGCAATTTGACGGTATAGACCACATCGAACAAAGATTCCGGCTTGGGGTCCTTTTCATCGCCGGACAGGTAGTTGCGCAGATAGATCTTGGCTTTGACCTTGGTCAGGTCGTACTGCATGGCTGCCAGATCGCGCTCCGCAACGGCTTTTTCAGGGTTTTTAGCCGTAATTTCCACCAGAACGGCAATTTCCTGGCGGTCCCAGCTTTCTACATAAACTTCGGCTTTTTCCCCTTCGATATTCACTTCATAACCCTCTTTGTAGGGGAAGCTTTTCTCAATCCGTTTGGTGACGGTCTGGAGCAAAACCTGGGCCGAAAGGCAGTTGCCGGCAAACAGCGCAAGGAATATGACCAGCGATATTTTTTTCATTTGTATTGACCCATTAAACGGTTACGGTTAAATCATTTCCGCCATTTTTTTCACTACGGTGGTGCGTTGTTTCTCAATATCAGACAATTGCACAGTCAGTTGCTCGTCATTCCGGCCGTACCGGTCCATCATTTGTTGAACTTCCGCTTTGGCATCGTTCAACTCCGCGAGCTCGGTACGCAGGGCCTTGAATTCGGGGAATTCCGCTACCTGGGATTTGCCGGCTTCTGCCAACATGGTTTCGATCAGCATTTCATCCTGCTGGTCCTCATCCGGCTGGGTCTGGTAAACGGACACTTCTCCGTAAGTGATCGTATATCCCGGCCCGGCTACCCGCTCCCGGATCAGCCATCCGGCAACAGCCAGCAAACCGACGGCCGCAGCGGCGCGCAAGGTCCTCAAAACCCGCAATCTTGTGATGCCGGTCCGGACGGGCTTGTCCAGTTGCGCCTGGATTTCATCCCAAACGGCGGCGGGCGGGGTGTAGGCCGGCAATTCGGCCAGCGCTTCCTGGTACGCCGCTTCCGCATCCAGCTTTTCGGCAATATTGGCCCATAAGCCGGCCGCCGGCCTGTATTGCGGCAGGTCACCGATTGCGCTCAACAATGTTTCCCGGTTCTTTTCTGTCATCGTTCCTGGGTTTATACGTCCAGCCATTCGCTTAGAATGCGACGCAGCCTTTTTTTGGCATGAAACAATTGCGATTTCGAGGTGCCGGGAGAAATGCCCAGCATATCGGCCGTTTCCTGGTGGCTGTAGCCTTCCACTTCGATCAGTACAAAGACGGCCCTGTATCCTTCAGGCAGCGATTGTATGGCTTTTTCCAGGTATTCCGCGGTCATGAAATCCCCCCAGTCCACCCAATCCTCGGATGCGGCAGACGGGAGTTCTTCAAATGACGGCTCGCGTTTCATCCTGGAAATGGCCGTCCGGATGATAATAGTCTTGAGCCAGGCGCCCAACGTGGATTCCTTCCTGAATTTGGGCAATGCCCGAAAAGCTTTCAGGAAACCTTCCTGTAAAACGTCTGAAGCCAGGTCAAAATCGTTGGTGATCCGGTAGGCAATGGTGTACATCGCCTGGCTGTACCGGTCGTACAGCGCCTTTTGGGCCAAGCGATCATTGGCCAGACAGCCTTCAATGATCTCTGCCTCGGTCATGCTAAGGGTCGTTGGCATGGGTGCACCCGGATTTTAACATAAGGTGTACCCGGCCGGGCTATTTGGTTGTATGACAGTTTAAAATATTGCCGGAACCGCTGGGGTTGCCGCTACTGGTCGGATTTGACGTCGAAACGGTAAATCGTTTTGGTATAATATTTTTGCCCGGGCGCCAGCGTTGTGCCTGGAAAATCCGGGTGATTGGGCGAATCCGGGAAATGCTGGGTTTCGAGGCACAGGCCGGTCCGGTGGGTGTAAACCTTGCCGCCCTTGCCCGTGATCGATCCGTCGAGGAAGTTGCCGCTGTAGAACTGGACACCGGGTTCAACGGTCCATACCTCCAGAATGCGTCCGGAAAAAGGATCGTATACGCTGGCGGCAAGCTCCATTCCGGCGCCCTGGCGGTCCAGAACAAAATTGTGGTCGTATCCCAGGCCGCGCCTGAGCTGTTCGTTATCCTCGCCGATGCGTTGCCCGATGGCGGTGATCCTGCGGAAATCGAATGGCGTGCCTTCCACGGGCGCCAGTTCTCCGGTCGGGATCAGGGTTGCGTCAACGGGGGTATACCTGGAAGCGTTGATCTTGAGCTGGTGCCGGAGGATGCTGTCCCTGACTCCGCCCGTGAGGTTGAAATAAGCGTGGTTGGTGAGGTTGCAGACCGTTTTCTTGTCCGTGGTAGCGGCGTATTCCATGAGCAGTTCGTTGTCGTTGTTCAACGAATAGGTCATGGTCACATCCAGGTTGCCGGGATAGCCTTCTTCCATATCCTTGCTCAGGTAATGCAATTTCACCCCTGCAAAGGAATCGGATTCGACCGGCTCGGCGGTCCACAACACCTTATTGAAGCCCTTCACCCCGCCATGGAGGTGGTTCGGCTCGTTGTTTGTGGCCAGGGTATATTCCTGTCCGTCGAGACTGAACTTCCCCTTGGCGATGCGGTTGCCGTAGCGGCCGACAACGGCTCCGAAATACGGATTGTCGCCCACATAACCGTCGACGCTGTCAAACCCGAGTACGATATCTTCCATTGCGCCGGTCCGGTCGGGTGTCAGCACCTTGACGATCGTTGCGCCGAAGTTGGTAACGGCCACTTCAAGCCCGTTTTTGTTGTGGAGGGTATACAAGTCGGCCGGGCCATCGGGTGTGTTGCCGAAAGGGGCTTTTGAAACGCTTAATCCGGATGCTTCCATCTCAGGTTCGTCAGATTTAGGAGTATGCTTGCAGCCGGCAAGAAAGGCAGCTGCCGTTAATATCAACATTGTTTTTTTCATGATCTGAATTTTTGAGCGGTTCACCACAGGGAATCCGCAGCAGCATGCCGAGTCGGGTACCCCGGAGGCATCCGGCACGGCATGCAATCGGTGATTTTATCTCGAATGCCCGCTTATCCGTTAAAATACAGATAAGCCGCCAGGATCAGCACGATCACCAGCGCGGAAGCGATCACATCCTTTTGCGTCCAGCTGGCCCGGTTTTGGGCGCGGTCGTCCTCGGAAAGGGTTGAGAAGGTCAGGCCCGCCACTTTAGGGGCAGCCGGCGCTTCGGTAGCATAACTGACGATGATCATAGTCGCTGCGCAGACCAGGAAGATCAGCAGGCTGTAATATTGGAAAAAGATGCTGTTGATCAGCCAGAAGAAGGAGCCTTCTTCGTAGGCGAACCCTTCCGTAAGGGCCACCGGCGTATCGATGGCCAGCCGGAACAGGCCCATGGCAAAACCTACGCCCAATGCGGCAAGGCAGCCCTTGGCATTCAGCCGTTTGTTGAATACCCCGAAGAAAAAGACCACAAAGATCGGCGGCGCCAGATACCCCTGTACCGATTGGAGGTAGTCGTACAACCCGCGGCTGCCCTGAATGACCGGAATCCATAACAACCCGATGATCACCATCACCACCGTTGCAATCCGGCCGATCCGAACGAGGTTCTTCTGGGAGGCATTCGGGTTGAATTTGGAATAGAAGTCCATCGTAAACAAGGTGGAAGAAGCATTGAATACCCCGGCAAGCGAACTCATCAGTGCGGCCAGCAAGCCGGCTACCACAATGCCGCGGATGCCCGGAGGCAATACGCTGGCCACGAGCAAGGGGAAAGCCTGCTGGGCATTGGCCCGGATCAGGTGACCGTCCGCATCCATCATCTGGCTGGAAATGGATTGCATCTTGCCGCTGGCAGCCAATGCGAAACAGATCATACCCGGGATGATGAAGATGAACACCGGCAGCAACTTGAGGAAAGCCGCAGCGATCGTTCCGCGACGGGCTTCCGTGAGGTTGGCGGCGCCCAGCGTGCGCTGAACGATATACTGGTCCGTACACCAGTACCACAACCCGATGATCGGCGCACAGAACAACATGCCGACCCACGGATAATTGGTGTTGAAATACCAGGCCATCTGGGTATCGGTCTTGACCGGCGCCCAGGTGCCCTCCATGCCCGCAGGTACCAGGGGTTTCCACAGGTTGAACATTTCTGAACCGCAGATCGCCCGCAATTCATCCCAGCCGCCCAGCGCTTTCAGACCGTAAAAGGTCACCAACACGGAGCCGATGATCAAAATTACGGTTTGAATGGCTTCGGTATAGGCCACCGCTTTCAAACCGCCCAGAATGGTATACAACCCCGTCAGGATGATCACCAGGATGGATCCGAACCAGAAGCTGTTCATTCCCATGAAATGCATGTCCGGCAGCAAAACGCCGAAAACGATGCCGCCTGCGAAAATACCTACCGCTACCTTGGTGAGCACATAAGCCACCAGGGAGATCAGCGACAACACCCAGCGGGCAGTCGGCGAAAAGCGCCTTTCCAGGAATTCCGGCATAGTGAACACATTCGAGCGCATGTAGAACGGCGCCATTACCCAGCCCAGCACCAGCAGACACCAGGCATGGAGTTCGTAGTGCGCCAGAGCAACGCCGTCCGTTGCACCGGAGCCGGCCAAACCAACGAGGTGTTCTGAGCCGATATTCGAGGCGAAAATCGACGCGCCGACGATGAACCAGCCTAGGTTGCGCCCGGCCAGAAAGTACTCGTCCGACGTGTTCTTCTGTTTTCTGATTACCCGCCAGGCAATGCCCAGGATTAGGGCAAAATAGGCAGCGATGAAAATCCAGTCCAGTGTAGTTAATACGGTCATGATGCTTGTTTAAAGTTAGTAGCGACGGAAAATCTTCCGTCGCATAAGTTTATTGGTTGTGAGTCATAAGTCGTGAGTCATAAGTCATAAGTCGTAAGTCGTGAGTCGTGAGTCGTGAGTCATAAGTCATAAGTCGTAAGTCGTGAGTCGTGAGTCATAAGTTGTAAGTTGTAAGTTGGGTAACTGAGCGTAGTCGAAGTTAAGCCGGGATGATTGAATGCTGTCAGTCGAAGAATGCGTCAAATTAACGCGTTTTTCAGGGCATGGGCGAAATTATTACAAAAATTTCAACCCTCTACCTCAAAAATATACTGCGCAGGCGGTTATTTGTCCATAATTTTACAACCAATTCTGCCCGCTTGGTAGAAATTTACCTAGGATTGATCGAATCTAAGTAACTTTTGCCCCGAAAACAGGATTTTTTTGTAAAATAGCCTCAAATTCGCACGTTCAATATGGCATCCGTTTTTAAAAATATCAAGTCGCTTTTTGTGATCGAGGAGGAGACCGGCGCTCAAAAACCGGAAGCCAAAACTTCAGCCGCCCCGGAAAAACAGGAAGATCCGGCGCCGCAAAACGCCGAAGGGCCAAGACAAGCCGCTCCCGGCAAAATCACCCAGCAATTTACGGAAGTGCTGTTCAACGCCATGGAGGCCAACAACCTCGACGGCTTTGACTACCTGGAATTCAAACAGTCCCTCCGGTCTTTGGAAAAGATGCCGATGGATGAAGCTACCCGCTTCCGGTCGGCCTTCGCAATGGCGCAAACCATGGGCGCCACACCGGATAAACTGGTGCAGGCTGCCCAGCATTATATCAACGTGCTGAAAGAGGAAGAGCGCAAATTCCAGGAAGCGCTCGCTACCCAGCAGGACAAACAGATCGGCGCCAAGGCCCGCCAGATCAAGGACCTGGAAGCGGTCATTCAGAACAAGGCCGAACAGATCAAGAAACTGACCCAGGAAATCGAACAACACCGGGCAGAACAGGCGCAGCTGAAACAGGATGTTGCCGACGCCAGTGAGAAGGTAGGCGCCACCAAAAACAACTTTATGGCTTCCTTCTCCGCTGTGACGCAGCAGATCACTGACGATATGGAAAAAATGAAACAGTTTTTGAAATAAATTAAATTCAACCTGATCGATGGATTCTTTGCAGAACGAAATGAAGCCCAAATCCTTCTGGAAACGACCGGAAGGGATGACCGGCCTGATCTTTTTGGCAGGACTGGCCGCGCTGGCCGGTTATCTGGTGATTACGCTCCCCTGGGCCACCATTTTTGCCAATACGCTTTATCTCGCCGGAACGCTTCTGGCCCTGGGCGCCGTCGTTTATCTGATACTCGACCCCAAAGTGCGCAACCTGGTCTGGTACATGTACAAAAGCGTCATGCGCTGGCTTACCGGCCTTTTTGTACAGATCGACCCGATCGGCATCCTCAAATCCTACGTTGAGGACCTGAAGGACAACCTGCGCAAGATGAACAAGCAGATCGGCCAGTTGCGGGGCCAGATGCACAAATTGCAGGAGATCATTGTCAATAACAAAAAAGAGATCCAGAGCAACCTCGCCCTGGCCAGCAAAGCCAAAGACGCCAATAAACAGGCCGTCATGGTGCTCAAGTCGCGCCGCGCCGGCCGCCTCAAAGACAGCAACCTCCGCCTGGAAGACCTCTACCGAAAAATGGAAGTCCTCTACCGCGTGCTGACCAAAATGTACGAGAATTCCCAGGTCCTGATGGAAGATATCCAGGACCAGGTGGCCGTCAAGGAACAGGAACGCAAGATCATCCATACCAGCCACAGCGCCATGCGGTCCGCCATGAGCGTCATTTCCGGCGACCCCGACAAACGCGCCATGTTCGACATGGCCATGGAAGCCGTTGCCGAGGATGTAGCCAGCAAGGTCGGCGAAATGGAACGCTTCATGGAAATGTCCTCCAGCTTCATGGATTCCATCGACCTGCAAAACGGGATCTTCGAGGAAGAAGGTATGAAAATGCTGGAAAAATGGGAAAAAGAAGGCGTATCACTTCTCCTGGGCGAAGAGAAGAACAACCTGCTCACCCAGGCCAACAACGACAGCGATGTCCTTGACCTGGACGCGCCGATCAAAGTGCCGGAAAAGGAAGGCCGGAACAATCAGTACAACAATTTCTTTGACTGATTATTGTTGTTTATGGTTGTTCATTTTCGTTTATTGTTGTTGACGTCATAAACAACCACAAACAACCACAAACAACCACAAACAACCACAAACCATTAAACCACCATAAACCATAAAAACAAACAATGGCAAAGCGTTTAACGACTTTTTCCAAATTCATCATTACCCTGCTCGTTGTCGGAGGCGTGTTCTTCGGCGGCCGCTATCTGCTGAACAACGGCTATCTCGGCGATATCGGCAAAAGCAGCGGTAACAACACCAAGGACAACACCAACAACAGCGGATCTTCCTCCTCCGACGGAGATGTGATCCGCATCGGCGTTGTAACCTGGGGCGGCTACGCCGGTGGGCAGTATTTCAACGAAGGGTTTGCCGCCAGCGAACAATCCCGGTTTTACAAAGAGTACGGCATCAAAGTGGAATTCCGGGTGCTCGACGACTTCGACGCTTCCCTCAATGCCTGGAAAAGCGGCGATATCGACCTCCACTGGTACACCATCGACGCATTCCCGACCATCGCCAACGGGCTGAAAGACTTCGACCCGGTGGTCCTCTGGCAGGCCGACTGGTCGAGGGGCGGCGACGCAATAGTGGTCCGCAGGGGTATCAACTCTGTGGCGGAATTGAAGGGCAAATCCGTAGCCCTTGCTGAAATGACGCCGTCACACTCCTTCCTGCTGTACCTGCTCAACGCGGGCGGCATGACCGGCAAGGATATCGCCGTCAAGCCCTACGCTTCGGCCATCGACGCAGCGGACGCCTTCAAAAGCCAGCAGGTGGACGCAGCCGTTGTCTGGAGCCCGGACGATGAGGCCTGCGTACGCGCCGTCAACGGTTCCAAAGTATTGCAAAATACCCGTACGGCTTCCAATATCATCGCAGACATCTTCTTTGCCAAGCGCGAATACGTAGAGAAAAACCGCGACAAGCTGCAAAAGCTCTATGAAGGCTGGATGAAAGGCGCCGCGGAGATCAACGCCGACCCGGCCGCCAAGCGGAAAGCCATCAGCATTCTCTCCGAAGGCCTGGGCATCACGGAAGGCGACGCCGAAGTGTCCATCAACAACGTCCGCCTGGTCACCCACGGCGACAACCAGAACTTCTTCGGCCTGAATTCAGGCTTCCAGGGCATAACCGGAGAAGGGCTGTACCGGCGAATGACCACCGAATACCAGTCGCTCGGTTATGCCGATAACAATGTGCCTTCCTGGCGCCAGATCGCCTATCCGCAGCTCGTACAGGCTACCAACCTGAGCGGCCCAAACAACGCCGCGGAAGGCCAAAAGGAATTCACCCAGGTATCGGATACGGAAGGCCGCGAGAAAGAATCCATCGCCACCAAACAGGTGAGCATCAGCTTCCGCAGCGGTGAGTTCAACCTGGACGAAAATGCCAAATACATCATCGACAAGGAATTCGTGGATATCGCTAAGGCTTTTGCCAATTCCCGTATCCGTATCGAAGGCAATACCGATAACGTAGGCAGCCGCCAAAGCAATATCTCCTTGTCCAAAAAACGGGCACAGGCCGTAGCCGACTATCTGGTCCGCGAACACGGCATGTCGCCCAACCGGTTCATCATCGTAGGCAACGGCCCCGATAAGCCGGTCGATTCCAACGATAACGAAGCCGGTCGCTCCAAGAACCGCCGGACGGACTTTGAGTTGGTGAAGGATTAAACGCGGGAGACTGCATGGTCGGGAATATGAGTCATGCCGAATTTTGGGATAGTCGATTTATCCAGGCTAACGAGCGAAGAGCAATAAAAAAGGTAAGAATATGGCCATTTTTTGCTTTCTTTCCCCTAAGGGGAGTCAGGAAAGCAGCCGAAAAGCACGAATATCCCGGGTACCATTGATTTTATTATGAATCACAAAAGAATCAAAAGGGCACAAAAGTTTAAACTGACCCTGAATCCCGACGGGATTCAGGGTCAACGCTTTTGTTTTCTTTTGTGACTACGCCAAAGACGTGGTGGTAAAAAAATAGGATAAATGCTTGTTAAGATATAGCACCCCATTTCTAAGGGGGGCGATTCGGCATCGGCCGACCCTGATGTTGCCGATCCGGGGCCATCACATACCGGCCCTACAAACCGGAAACCACTTAATCTAACCGATTGCTACCGATATGACGAACCTGGCGGCCCGCGCTGCCGGTTTTAGTCCTGTATCCATTTGCCGCTCCACCGTTATGATCCAAAAAACATCATGAAGGCCGGTTATTTTGCTTTCCCATTTTTGTTGCTGCCTGCATGCTCCCCTACCCCGTTAGAGGAAAAAACTGTAAAGATGGAAGTCTCCGGACCGATCGGTTATGAACAAGATGCGTTGGAAGCACGCGTCTATTCCGTTGTTATCCGAAACAGACTTGACACGACCATTTATTTAGGCACATTTGATAACTCAGGCGAATCGTATACCAGTTTCGATTCAAAGATGGGATTTGACCTGATGGGAATAAAAAAAATCGCCAGTCCCCAGCCGACCGATGACCGGCCGACCGAAGACTGGCGAACTGCTTACCTAAAAATTATCTGCCTACCACAAACTTCCGCACCACGCTGCCTTCAGCAGTGGCCAGGTGCATCAGGTAAATACCCTGAGGAAGGTTGCTGACATCGATCTGGGTGCGTTGGTCGCCCATATCGGCCATGAATTCCTGGCGGCTGATCGTTTTGCCGCTCAGGTCGGTAACCGTCAGGCGAACCTGGGCGGCTTGTTCCATGGTATAGGTAACCGTCATCTGGTCGAAAGCCGGGTTCGGGAAGAGGTTGATGTTCTTCACGAATTCGGACAGCTCCTCCCCTCTTGCCTGGCCGGGGCCTGCCGTTCTGGCGCCGTTCAGGCAGCCCGTGATCACGACATCGTCGATGTACAGGCGGTCGTCGTCTGCGGAAGCATCGCAACGGATGCGCAGGCGGGTATTGGTCGTGAACGGACCGGGGATAACCACCGTTGCCGTTCCGCGGTTGTTGTTGGTAAACTGCACGTTGTAGTTGAAGTCGCCCACCGTGGTATAGCTGCTGCCGCCGTTGGTCGAGATCTGCAACCAGAAGTCCTCGTTGGAGTTGTCAAAGCTGACGGTGATATAGGAGAACTGAACGGTCAACTCATCATAGGACGACAAGTTCTGGTTGGAGGTCGTCATCACCGAGGAATTGGTATTATCCCGGAGGCGTACGCAATAGGTACCGCTGTTGGCATAAGCCGCATCCGCTGAGCTGCGCTGGCAGTCGGTGCCGCCGTCGGCCCAGATGCCCCAGCCGGATTCAAAGTTCTGGCTGTTGAGGGTCACGTAGTTGCAACCGCCGCCGCAAGGGGCGCAGGAACCGCCGCAGTCCACGCCGGTCTCATCGCCGTTCTGGATGCCGTCGTTGCAGGTCGGGCAAACCGGGCAGTTGGCGCCGCCGCAATCCACGCCGGTTTCGTCACCGTTCTGGATGCCGTCGGTGCAGGTCGGGCCGCCGCCACCGCCGCCGACGCAGAAGGCAGTCGACTGGGAAGAAGCGAATTGGCCACCGGAAGCGATCACGCTGTTATTGGCGTCCTTGAGGGTATAAGACCCGCTGCCGTAGGAGCAGCAGATGCCGTCGCCGTAGCTGTCGCTGATGGTAAAGGTATAATTGCCGGCCGTACTCAGCGTGATCGGAATATTGATCGTGGAGCCGTCGGGTTGCGAGCCGTAGGTGCCGCCGGAGGCCACCGTGGTGTTGCTGGAATTCTTGACGGTCCAGCTGGTTTCTTCCGGATAATTATCGAATGTGATGGTCAGGGTCAATGGGCTGACGCTGCACGGGCAGGGTTGGCAGCTGGAACCGCCGCAGTCCACACCGGTTTCATCGCCGTTCTGGATGCCATCGGTGCAGGTCGGCGGGGTGGCAGTGCCGCACGCCGGAGAGGTCAGCAGGCTGGCCCGGGCGCCGCCCGGCTCGAAGAGCGCCCGCATGCGGGCAGTCTGGCCGGCGGTAAAGAGGTTCATGCACTCGTCGTCCGAGTAGTCCATATAGTTCTGGAACATGTCGGGCTGGTCGCCAGCGCCGGAATTGCAGGTGTTCGGACCGGGAAACGTACAGGGCGCCCCGGTGTAGTTGGCCGAACCGGCTACCGGGGTATCCGATACAAAATCATCAACGCTGCAACCGCCGTCGCCCCAGATATGGCGCAGGTTCAGCCAGTGCCCGACTTCGTGCGTAGCAGTCCGGCCCAAATGGAAAGGCGCCGTAGCTGTGCCGATCGTACCAAAATAGGCATAATCGATCACCACGCCGTCGGTGGAAGCACTGCCGCCGGGAAACTGTGCATACCCCAGGATACCGCCGCTGATATCGCAAACCCAAAGGTTGAGGTAGTTGGCTGCGGGCCAGGCGTCCTTACCCCCGGAGGAGTTGAACTTGACCTGGTCGTTGGTGCCGAAGGCTGTGGAGGAAGTCGCAGTTCGTGTGATCCCATCGGTCGGATTGCCGCTGGGGTCCACGGACGCCAGGCAAAACTGGATCTGCGGATCGGAAGCTACGCCCAGGAACATGGAAGGCGTATTCGACGCATCGGCGTTCAACCGGCGGAAATCGGCATTCAATACATCGATCTGAGACTGGATCTGGGCAGCACTGACATTTTCGGCAGTCGTGTTATAGACAACGTGTACTACGACCGGGATGGTAACCACCCCTGTAACGGCTCTCGAGGCCTGACGGCTCAATACTTCGTTCGTGTGACGTTCGATTGCTTCTTCTTTCAAAGCGCGTTTCGGATCTTTAAGGTACTGGAATTCAAGGTATTCCATAGATCCGCAATTTCTTTGGGCATTCACGGAGAAACCCAGGCAACAAAGTAGGACAAACAACAGCGTGGTCTTCATACTGTTCATAAGCAGAACGAATTAGGAATTATTTAATCAGGTTAATAAAAAAGCTGCATGCCCGACGAGGCGCAAACGGCCTGACGGGAATATTTTAATCCGGGAGAATTTAAATAATTGTTGTTCTGCGTGTTTGCTACTGTCCCATTTTTTATTTTGGGCATAAAAGCCGGGACAGCACGGTATTCGGCGGCAAATTACAATATAAATCGGTATTTCAAAATAGTAGGCGTTTTTTTTATATGTATCTTATTTTTTCAGGCTGCTTTTCAGGATATCACCCAGGCGGGAAAGGTCCTCCGGTGTATTGTAAACATGGGGCGCTACGCGGATGGAATCCCCCCGGAAAGATACATGGATCTGTTGCCCCGCCAGCTCGGCTTTCAGGGTATCCGGATTTAATTTTTCCGGGTCAAAACGCAGACCGAAAAGGTGTCCGCAACGCAAGCCCTCGGGTTCGACCTCAATACCCATGCTGCGGCAATCATCGGCAAAGGGCGCCGAGATCCCGGTACAGTATCCCTGTATTTGATCCACCCCCCATTCCAGCAATTGCCCGATCGCCGCAGTCAGCATCGGCAGCAACACGAAATTGCTCTGCTCGCCGATGGAATACCGGCCCGCCTTGGGCTGGTACTCATCCTGGTAGTCGACCAGCCGCCTGAAGTCTTCGCTGTTCTTGCGGTTGATCCAGTTTTCTTCAATTGGAATACCCTGGTCGAATGCCGGGCCGTAATAGCCAAGCCCAAGCGAATAGGGCCCCAGGAGCCATTTGTAGCCGGCTACGATGAGGGCGTCCGGCCGGATTTTGTCCACATCAAATGGCAAAGCCCCGACCGATTGGGTGCCGTCAATGATGAGAAGCGCACCGCATTGCGCCGTCTTTTCCCGGATGGCCTCCAGGTCAAACCGGATGCCGTTGGCCCAGTGGACATTGGCCATTGCCACAAGCGCTACCTCTTCGTCGACCGCCTTCAGCAACTCGGCATTCCAGGCATCGGTCAGGGAACCGGACTGCGGCGGCGGCACGATCTCAATCCGGGCGCCGGCTTCGCGGGCGATCCGCTGCCAGGGGTAGTAATTGCTTGGAAACTGGTCGCCGGCTACCACGATCTTCTGCCCGGGCTTCAGACGAATATTCCTGGCCACATTGGCCAATCCGTAGGAAGCGGACGGGATCAGGGCCACCCGCCCCGGGTCGTCGATATGGACCAACTTCGCAAATTGGTCTTTCAACAGGCGGCAGGGCTCAAAAAAATCCTCCACCTGGATGGTCCAGGGCCGCGATTTGCGCTTCATCATTTCAATCCCCAATTGTTCCACCGCATTCAACTGAGGCGACATATAGGCGCAATTGAGGTAACTGACTCCCGGATCGATACTGAAAAGGTGCTTCTGGCAGGATAACATGAACGGCGTTATTTGCCCTAAAGGTAGATATTCCCCGGCATTATCCTGCGGAGAATTCAAAGCCTGCCGGGGCCCGATTCGAAGCCGGACAATCTCAGAAACGGTACCCCATAAAGAGCTTGAGCGACCTGTTGGGCAAACGCACATTATCCAGCAACAAAAGGTCGGTGACGCCGTATTGGTATTGAAGCCCGAGGTCGATATGGGAGGATAAGGCGTACCGGACACCGCCCAGCAGCGCTATATCCAGGTTGCTCAACACCTGCCCGGAAACCAGGCCGTTGCCGCTGCCGGCCGCTAAAATCCTGGAATTGGCCAATTGGAGCGCTTCGTTGTTGTTGGGAAGCGCCTTCCAGGCACTATGAAGGAGGTACCCTAACCGAAGGCCAGATTCAGCGGTCAGCCGGGAAGAAATCGTTCGTCCTGCCGTAAAATACCCGTCCAGATAGGTAGCATTGATGCCAGCGTTTGTTTGTGCGACAATCCCGAGCACATACTGGCTGGCGCTGACGGATTCCGCCTGATCCAGGGTAAAGGTGTCGAAATTGGTATACACGTTCCCGGGGGATACCGAACCGTTACTATCCGCCTGTGCGAAGGCCAGTTTATTCTGACCATTGCGCGCCAGGCTGAGCGGGATCACCTGTTTGCGCACACCCAGGCCGGCATACAACCGCCAGTTGCCCGACCGGAGTGTTTTTTGCCAGGCAGCGGCCAGGGTAAAACCGGCCAGACCTGCTCCGGTGGTCAGCAAGGCGCCGGCCTCGAGGCCGAAATGGTGGTTTGGGGTTCTTACCGGTTTGATCTCCGGGGAATACGCAGCCGTGGCCATTTCCAGGGGGGTTATTTCGGCTGTCAGCGACGCGAACGGATTGAGCCGTTCAACCGCTCCAGGGTCTGTTTGAATTTCATCTGCGCCGGCGATTACGTCATTTCCCGGAGTTGCCGCTGCTTGTCCGGGTCCCTCCTCCGAATTGATGGCAGTTGAATTATCCCGGACAGCGGCTTGGGTTGTCCCGGAGTCAACCCCGGCAGTTGTACTCCTTACACTTTGAGCGTGCGCGTTTTTTGGAGCCGTTACAGCGGCAGCTTCGAACCGGTCGGTTTTGGCGGACCATCCCTCCTTACTGCCCATTTCGGCCTTACCGGCTTTTTCAATTTGTTCGATGCTCGCCTGAGGCAAGGGCTTTTGGAGTTTTTCGGGGCCTGGGTTCATCCAAACCAGGGCGTATCCGACGCCCAGGCATCCTGCACCGACCAGGAACCACAGCCAGATCAGCGGCCGTCGCTTTCGTTGGGGCATTTGTTTGTCCAACATTTCCCGCATGGCATTCCACCCCCGGTCCGCCAGCAAATCCAGCTTGTCCTTATCCTGCATGGTAGTTGGTATTGTGGTAATATTTTTCAATCATTTTACGCAATTTTTGCCGGGCCATCGACAGGTGCCATTTGGAGGTGCCGTCGCTGATCCCGAGCCGTTCCCCGATTTCCGCGTGATTATAGCCTTCCACGGCATAAAGCCAGAAAACTTCGCGGGTAGCCCCGGGGAGGCGGTCGACCAATTGGATGATATCCTCAAAAAACAGGCCGCTGATGGCGGCGGCTTCCACCGGAGAATCGCGGTCTTCCAGGTCGACCTTTACACCGGATTCTTTTTTATACTTTCTGAAATGATCCGAGAGGCTGTGAAAAACCAGCCGCCTGATCCATCCCTCCAGCGAGCCGGCAAAGGAGAAGGTATCCAGCTTCGTGAACACGCGCAGGAAACCCGTATTGAGGATTTCCATGATGATTTCCTCGTCCTGAGTATACCGGCGGATCATTCTGTACATTGTGGGAAAGAAACGCCGGTACAGCAGCTCCTGGCTGATCCTGTCATTGCGCAGGCAGCCTTCGACCAATGCTTTATCGGAAATTTCCTCCGGTTTTTGCTTCATTCCCAAATTCGTCTTTCCTGTTCAGGGATTGTCAGAAAACCAGACCGAACCTCAGGGTCATGCGCCGGTAATTGACATCCCTTTTCAACAAATCACTGTTAAAGATGACCTCTTCGAAATACGCGGATTGAAAAGCGTATCCCAGGTCAAAAACGATATTGGCGCCTTTTGAAGCGCCTATCCTGACCCCAATGGAGGGGTGAAAATAATAGCCGCCCTCTCTTTTGAGGGTTTCCACATTAGGGTTGCCTTCAATGGTATTGTCGCCTTTATTCTTGAACGGAAATCCGTATCCGCCCAGGATGGAATAATACGGAGAGGTTGTTTTTTTGGACAGATAGCCGCGCAATTCCAGGGATGGCGTAAAAAAATTGTCGGTACCGTCAAAAAATGCGTAGCTGTTCAAGCCCAGGTTGGCGCCGACCCCGAACAGGCGGTGGAACTGGTAGCCCGTTGTGAAATCGATCCCCAGCCCGACGGCGAGGTTGTCATCCAGCCGGCCGTTTCCAAGCGCCAGGGTCGTTGAAAAATACAGGCCTTTTTCTTCAAAGGCATAGGGCTTTTTCTGCCTGATTTTGGGTTGCCCCGCAGGTAAGGGATATGATTCCTGGACGATCTTCCTGATCTCATCTTCCATGAAGGTCATTTCCATGCCTTGCGACAGCTCAAAGACCAGTTTGCCGCCCCGCTGGATGTCCTTGATCCGGCCGCGGAGGACGCTACCGTCATTGAGGTAGAGCACTTCGTATACCGCGGGGGCGCCGCCTTGGGGCATGGTCCCGTTGCCCAGGAAAAAATTGCCGGATTGCTCCGACCAGCCGATATGTTCGATCTGGCGGTAAGGCACCTTTCTGCGGACGCCACCCCGGGTGAGGATGGCGACGGACTTGTTCTCGCGGTAATCCTGGATCTTACCGGTGAAAGCCGTTCCGTTCTTCAACCACAAGGTGTCGATATAGGTCTTTTGGGCCTGCAGGCCGGCTGCCAGAAGGAACAAGGTCAAAATCAGGGCTGGTTGTCGCATAATCTGGTTAATTAACTTGGATAAAAAAACAGCGGGTTGCCTCGATCGATCATTTCCGGATCTGTTGATCTGCAGCATGTTCCGGACGACCGGATCAATTTTCATGCAGCTATTTTTAACCTGATATTCACCCGGACATCCTGCATCGGACCGGCTGCGACCAAGTGCAACCCGCATAGTTCTTTATCGTTGAACCTGGATTACACTCAATTGCTTCAGATCAGCAGGGTTAGTGGCGTCAAACTGGTACAATCCGTCCTCTCCGATCACCATCGCAACCGGTTTGGTTCCGGACAAGGCAATGATGTCAAAGGTAGTAAATCCCGTCAGATGGGCCAATTCGCGGTCGCCGATTTTCTTCCAGTCGGAGGCGTCGAATACCTTTAATCCGTATTTGCCTTCGCAGATATAAAGGTTATCCCCGACCTTGGATAAGCCGTGGGGGTTCTGCATGGGCCAGGATTTGAGCAGTACGGGGTTGGAGAGGCTGGAAATGTCCACCACATCCAGTTGGTTGTTGAAGGTCTGGCAGTCGGTGCCGTCCCGCAGGGTGACGTAGGCCAGGTTGCCGTCGATGAAGACCGGGTCACAGGCGTTGGCGTGGCTGAAGGTCGCGATATGCTGCGGGTTTACGGGGTCGCTGATGCTGTAAATGTGCATGCCGCTGTTGGCCCCGAAGAACAATTTGTCCTCATACGGGAAAATGGTTTCCATACCCCAGCCGAGCTGAATATTGCCGGCCGGTTCGGCTTTAGCGGTATTCTTCAGGTCGAATATTTTCAGTTCCCAATCCCTGAGTGCATACAGATATCCGTTCGTGATGGTAAAGCGGGCCATCGAACCGCCGATACCCACCTGATCGGCCACGCTGCCCTGGTTGGCGGATTCGGCTACGGCCAGCACGTCGTATTGAACGCCGATGCCGCCCTTGAACCAGAAAAAGTCGCCGCCGGCCCTGGAATCATTGCAGGACACTTCCATGGTTTCCTTGGTAGGCACATAATCGACGAGGTACCCCAGGTCGGCATAGAAGCCGAAATCCCAGAATACATTTTCGGTCCGGGAAATGTATTGCGGATGTAACGGGTCAGCAATATTTACAGCCACGAGGTCGACGTAATTATCGGCGTAGAGGATATCATTGCGGATGGCCATATTTCCATTACCGCCAATTTCAAGAAATCCGATCGGAGTTGGATTTGCCGGGTTGGAATTGTCAATGATGTGGATTCCTTCACTGGCTTCGTTGATAAAAAGATAGTCTTTGTAATAGTATATCCTGCCCGGGCTTTTGAGCGCCCTGGCCGCCTCCATCTGGATGGGTTTCCTGAATTCCGCCGGTTGGGCAAAAACAGGCTGATAGACGGTATAGGTAAGGGTTGCCTGGCATTCATCCCGAAGACAACCGGTCAGCAGAAGCGCGCTGAAAAAGGAAAAAGCCAGACCGGTGAGTAACCAATTTTTTTTCATGGCAATTGTTTTTGGAATGTAAGACGGGTAAACCGCGGGAAGGGTTGGGTTGGGGGTAAAAAGTTGTCAGTTGTCAGTTGTCAGTTGTCAGTCGGGTGGCCGTAGAGACGGAAGATTTTCCGTCTCATTTTCCGTCGCATTTTCCGTCTCATTTTCCGTCTCATTTCCCCCACATGCAACAAAGTTTTCACATCCCATTACAACGGCCGCGCGAGCCGTCAGGTCCGCCAGGCCAAGGTTAAAGGATAAAGTAGAAAGGTTTAAGAAAACGCGCGCCGTCAGGTCCGCCAGGCCAAGGTTAAAGGATAAAGTAGAAAGGTTTAAGAAACCGCGGGCCGTCAGGTCCGCCAGGCCAAGGTTAAAGGATAAAGTAGAAAGGTTAAAGAAACCGCGGGCCGTCAGGTCCGCCAGGCCAAGGTTAAAGGATAAAGTAGAAA
>CALMYQ010000182.1 GCA_937873655.1 uncultured Lewinella sp.
TTCCAGTCCTTCAGTTTTTTAGTTGGCAGTTGGCAGTTCCAGTCCTTCAGTTTTTTAGTTGGCAGTTCCAGTCCTTCAGTTTTTTAGTTGGCAGTTGGCAGTTCCAGTCCGTCAGTTTTTCAGTTGGCAGTTCCAGTCCTTCAGTTTTTTAGTTGGCAGTTGGCAGTTCCAGTCCTTCAGTTTTTCAGTTGGCAGTTGGCAGTCCCAGTCCTTCAGTTTTTCAGTTGGCAGTTGGCAGTTCCAGTCCTTCAGTTTTTTAGTTGGCAGTTGGCAGTTCCAGTCCCAAGCATCCAGTCCCCAGCATCAAGCATCCAGTTTCCAGCATCAAGCCCCCAGCATCATCTCCATCACCCGGTTCGTCCGGCTGCCGGATACGCCGGTACTCGGGCATCGTCCTTTCCCCTGCAATTCATCGACAATCGTCCGGATCAGCGGTTCCTGGATATGTTTCGGCATGTCGACGTGGAATACCTCCTCTTCCCGGCCGGCTCTTTGCAGTGTGATCCGGTAATGGTTAAAAAAGGGAAAGGAGATCTTACCCCGGCTGCCGTACACGGTGGTCATTTCCAGCTCGTCGCCGGGCGCCGCATTGAAGCACCAGCTCCCTTGCCCCAGGATGCCGTTCTCAAACCGGAAAGTACCCAGTACAATGTCTTCGGCCGGATAGACGCCCGCCTGGTTGGCAGCGACACCGGAGGCTTCCGCGATCGGGCCGAAGAGAAAGTCCATCAGGTCGAGTTGGTGGGACCCCAGGTCATAGAAATAACCCGCACCGGCAATCTCCGGGAGCACGCGCCAGTTATCCGCTTTTCCGCCGGCGCCGACAATATCCGGCTCGACCGGCTTCCGGATCCGGATGTCCACAAAACGGATATCGCCGATGGCGCCTTCTTCGATCAATGATTTGACTTTGAGGAAATAGGGCAGGCAGCGGCGATAATAGGCGACAAACAAGGGAACCCCGGCTTTTGAACAGGCTTCGACCATGGTCGCACATTCCTGGTATGACCGGGCCATCGGCTTCTCCACATATACCGGCTTGCCCAATGCGGCGGCCTTCAGCGTGTAAGATGCATGGGAATCGGGCGGGGTGGCGATATAAATTGCATTCACTTCCGGGTCGTTCAGCAGCTCGTCGGCATCGCTGTACCATCTGGGTACCCCATGGCGGTGGGCATAGTCTTCGGCCTTGGCGGCATTCCGGCGCATAACGGCCACGAGCCGGGAGCCCTCCACGCGATTGAAAGCCGGCCCGCTTTTGACCTCGCATACATCGCCGACGCCGATGATCCCCCAGCTTATGCCGCTTTCGATTGGAAGAGTGAACATGATGGAACGAAATTGTTCTGCAATAAAAGAATTTTTTTGGAAATTGCGCAATCGATAGCCTAACTGATCAAATGACATTTGACTACATCATAGTTGGGGCGGGCAGCGCCGGATGCATCCTGGCCAACCGCCTTTCCGCCGATCCGGCCAACTCGGTGCTGCTGATCGAAGCCGGCGGCCCGGATAAAAAAATGGAGATCCATATCCCGGCCGGATACGGGAAACTGCACCGCAGCCGGGTGGATTGGGGCGGGTATTGGACTGAGCCGCAAGCCGACCTGCTCGATCGCCGTTTGTACCTGCCCCGGGGCAAGACACTGGGCGGCTGCAGCTCCACCAATGCAATGGCTTACGTGCGCGGCAATCACGCTGACTACGACGATTGGTCCGCCATGGGCAACCCGGGTTGGAGCTACCGCGAGATCCTGCCGTATTTTATCCGGTCGGAGCACAACGAGGATATCCGCAATGCCTATCACGGCGCCGGCGGTGAGCTGAATACCGGGTTCGCCAAAAGCTTCCGGACCCCCTTCGCGGAGGCCTTTGTCGAGGCCTGTGCCCAATCGGGTTTTGAAAGGAACGGTGATTACAACGGAGAAAAGCAGGAAGGCGCTGGTTTTTTTCAGTTCAATATCAAAAACGGCAGACGGCACAGCGCGGCGACCGCTTTCCTGAAGCCCGTTTTGCACCGGCCCAATCTGAAGGTGTTCACCCATACCCATACACGCCGGGTTCTGCTGCAAAAGGACCGGGCAACCGGCGTTGAAGTGGTAACGAAATCAGATGAGGTAGCGGTCATAAACGCCAAAAAGGAAGTAATCCTCTCAGCCGGTTCATTCGCCTCGCCGCAACTCCTGATGCTGTCCGGCATCGGGGAGGCCGCTGAATTGAAAAAACACGGTATTGAATGCGCAAAGGACCTGCCCGGCGTCGGTAAAAACCTCCAGGATCACCTGTTCTTTGCCGTCAGCGCGTCAGCTACCGTACAGAAAGGGCAAAACCACCACCTCAAACCTATCAACCAGCTGCTGGGCCTGCTGAAATACACCTTTTTCAAAACGGGCGTGTTTACGTCCGGCCCGTTGGAGGCCGTTGCCTTCGGCAGTACGGACGCCGGCGGCGGACGGGTGGATTACCAGTTCCAGTTCGCACCACTCCAGATCGGGGAGGATTATTCGGTTGATATGTACGACCTGAACACCTTTCCGCATGAAGACGGATTTTCCATATTGCCTACCCTGTTGCGACCGGAGAGCAGGGGAACCCTTGCCCTGCGCAGCGCAGACCCAATGGATTTTCCCGTGATTCAACCCAATTTCCTGGCATCGGACAACGATAAGATGTTGCTGGTCAACGGCGCCAGAAAGGCCCTCGAAGTCATGCAGGCATCCGCTTTTGATCCATATCGAAAGAAACTCCTGCTCCTCAGCGGGAAAAGTACCGACGATGCCGTTTTTCGCCATATTCAGCAACAGGTCGAGACCGTTTATCACCCGGTGGGCACCTGTAAAATGGGCATTGATGATATGGCGGTGACAGATCCGGAACTGCGGGTTCATGGCGTGGAAAACCTTCGGGTGATCGACGGGTCTGTTATGCCGGCCATCGTTTCCGGCAACACCAATGCGCCGATCTACATGATCGCCGAGAAGGGGGCGGATCTGATCCTGAAAGGCGGATGATACCCGATTGCCTGAAAGAATCGGACTAATGTTTTATGGAGGAATTGAGGAACTGAGGAACTGAGGAATTGAGGAATCGAGGAACCGGCGGGCGGTGGAACCAATCGAAAAATTGAATCGAATAAGTCGATTAAGCTGACCAAACGACGGACGTCAATAATCGATCCAATCGACCACGCCGCGGCGTGGCGAATCAATCGAATCAATCGAACAATCGAAAAATTGAATCGATTATTGGAATGTTTCGAATGAATCGATTAAGCTGACCAAC
>CALMYQ010000183.1 GCA_937873655.1 uncultured Lewinella sp.
TGGAATGTTTCGAATGAATCGATTAAGCTGACCAACCTACGGACGCCTGAAATCGGATCAATCGGATCAATCGAATCAATCGAACAATCGAATCAATCCTTTTATTGAGTAACTGAAGAATCGAGGAATCGAGGAACTGAGGGCAGGACCAATCGAACCAATCGAATCAATCGAACAATCGAACAATCGAACAATCGAACAATCGAATCAATCGAACAATCGAATCAATCGAAAAATTGAATCAATCGAAAAATTGAAAGTCTGGCGGCAGATCCTGGCCAATTTCCTGTCTTTAGGCCTGCTCAAGGCGACTGATGCGATCGTTTTGATCCTGCTGATCCCCTACATTGTCGGGAAGGTCGGCATTGTCAATTACGGCATGCTGGCTTTTGTGACGGTGTTTCTGAATGCAGGCAAAACCCTGGTGGATTACGGGTTTCAGATCAGCGGCGTCCGGTCGGTTGCCCTGGCCCGGGAACAAAGGGGGCAACTCTCCGCGCTGTTCTGGAATATCCTGTACGCCCGGCTTGCGCTGTGCCTGGTATTTATCCTCGTCATTGGAATTGCCATCCAGTGTATTCCGTATCTGAAGGCGAGGGAATGGGTTTTTTATCCGGGATTCCTGCTGCCGTTCGGACATGTCCTGTTTGCCGACTGGTTTTTTATTGCGGTCCAAAAGGCAAAGGTCATAGCCTGGGCCAATCTGGGCGTCAAATTGATGTACGCTGCGTTGGTCCTGGTCATCATCAGGAAGCCGGAGGATTTTATCCTGATCCCGGCCTTGCAGGGGCTGGCCGGGCTGGCGGCAGGGGGTTGGATATTGTTTGCGGCGATTCGGCAATACCGGCTGACCTGGACTCCGCCTGACCGGGGGAGCATCCTGGGCTTTATCCGGTCCGATTTCAGGTTATTCCTATCCAACCTTTCCGTTGAGTTCAATTCCTCCTACAGCATTCTGATGCTCAACATCCTGACGACAGACAGCCTGACGGGGTATTTCCAGGTGATGAATAAACTGGCTCAACCTTTGCGTTTCCTTCTGGTGATCTTTTCGCAGGCGATCTTCCCGGTTGTTTGCCGGAAAGCGGAGGAAGGATGGTCGGCTGTCGTTCTTTTTTTGAAAAGGGCTTACCTGTTTTTTTGCGGTCCTGCCCTGGGTGCGATCTTACTGACGGCCCTTTTTGCGCAACCGCTCCTTTCCGTCTTTGCCGGCCGCTCGGATGCCTTTCTGGTGGATAATTTCAGGCTCTACCTCCTTGTTCCTGTGCTGGTATTGCTCAACATACCGGCCACCCAACTGCTGCTGGCCTACGAGCGCAAAACGGCTTATACGGCGGTCTTCCTGTCGGCAATGGCGGTCAAAACCCTGTCGGATTACCTGATGATCCGGTATTGGGGGCTGCGCGGGCTGGTCCTTTCCTGCCTGATCGTTGAAGCCTGGATTTTGGCGGGGTTGTGGTTCGCTTCGGTTGGCCGAAGGCGGGTCGGTTAAAAATGTAAAGGTCCTTCCAAATCTGCATTTAGCGGTAAACAGTCTTTTGGGGTTACCTTTTTCAATTCGTTTCTTTGCGATGAATGGTATGATCATGCCTTAACCCTGTTGAAAACAAAGGAAATGCCGTCGGTTTATGTGCTCATCCTGAATTATCTGACCTATCGCGAAACGATTCGTTATGTTGACGAGCTCAAGCGGCAGCAGGGGATCTCGCTGTCGGTGCTCATCGTGGACAACTGTTCGCCCAATAATGCCTACGCCGCCCTGCAGGAGGCCTTCAACTCCGATCCGTCGGTTGACCTGATCCGGACCCATCGCAACGGCGGGTACGCTTACGGCAACAACGCCGGCCTGCGCCACCTTTCCGGCAGGGAATTCGACTTTCTCCTGATCTCGAACAACGATATCCGGCTGGATGACGAAAACCTGATCTTCAAGCTGGTGGAAACCTACAGCGAATTGCCCTCCGCCGGATTCGCCGCACCGCGGATGATCGTCGACGGGAAAGAGGATCGCAAACACGAGGCCTGGAAACTGCCCCGTTTCCGGGATGATCTGCTGGCCTCCCTGCGCACTTTGTACACCCTTGCCGACCTGGCGGGGATGACCAACCGATACCGGTTTCCGGACCGGGATCACGGCGCCCGGCAGGTGGATTGCCTGAACGGTTCCTTTTTCCTGGGCAGCCGGGAGGTGTTCCGCCTCATGGGGCCTATGGATGAAAATACCTTCCTGTACGGGGAAGAATCCATCATGGGACAAAAAATAAAAGCGCTGGGCCTGAAGAATTACCTGGTCCGGTCCCTGCGGTTCCACCATGACCTGGGCGGGACGACCCGGAAGATAAAGTCGGTTGCCCGGTTGCAGCGCTATTGGCTGGAAAGTGCGGTATATTACCAGAAAAAATACAATGGGATGGGCATAGCGGGAGCGGCGATGCTGCGATTCCTTTATTGGTGCTGGACGGCGGAAACCCGCCTCTGGTATTTGTTCAGCGGGCAAAAAAACAAAACCCGGCGCCAACATTTGACGCCGGGCCTTTCGGCTTACACTAAGGAGAAAAAAGTGTAAAATCCTGCATACACGCTACATTAATTATTCTTTCCGGGGCGGTTAGAAAAAGCCGGCGCGTCAAAGCGCCGGCTCATGTATATTACACCTAAAACCCTAAACAAAAAATTGGATCCATTCAGAAAGAGTTGCGCTTTTCTTCAATCTTCACCTGTACAACCCCGGAATGAAAACCCGTGTTCGGTCCGGGATCAAAATTTTTTCAAAAAGATGCAATTTTTTTTTTCTCAGGCGGAAATGCAAGGCAGAAACCGAACATCCGCGCGGGGATTTTCCTTTTAAAAGAGAAGCGCTTGCGCTATTGCTAACCAAAAAACAGCCTTATGAAATTCCTGATTAATTTTTTGCTGATCGCCCTTTTCCCGTTTGTGATCAAACAGGGCGATACAGGCATTGCGGAAGATAACAAGGTGTATTGCAATGCCCGTTATGATTTCTGTATCGAATATCCCGAAAAATATTTTTCCGCTGCGGTTGAGGCTGACAACGGCGACGGCATCACCCTGCCTACCTTCGACGGCGCCGGCAAGGTGGCTGTGTTCGGTTCGTTCAATGTCATGAACTGGAGCCTTGAGGATATCTATTATTTCAATTTTGAGGCTGCTGTTCGCGAAAACCCGGAGGTGAAGACCGTGGAAAGCCACTTGGATGGCGACCAGGGCGACGTGACCATGCAGGTGGGCAATGAGACCCGGTTCTTCCGGATCTGGCGGCTGAAAGATACCTACGTGACCATGGAGATTGATGTGGACAACGGCAGGGAAGCGCTGCTGGAAGACCTCAAAAAATCAGTGGTATTCCACCGCAATTCCTGATAAACGCGGCGGCCGGTCGATGCCTTTAATCGGCCGCTTGCCGAAATATTGGCCCTAAACGGCATATTTTTTTTACCCCTTGATCGAAAATTCGTTCATTTGTGATCCTTAAAAATCACAAACGCTGGAGAATGATCACGATCATTTTGGTAGTGCTGACGGGAATTATCTCGTACCAGGCCTTCAACAACCCTGAGTTCAAAGCGAAACTCCTTTTTCACCCGGTTACAATCCAGAACCAGGGAGAATGGTACCGGTTCATCAGTTCCGGTTTTATCCATGCCGATTGGGGCCACCTGTTCATCAATATGTTTGTATTGTACCAGTTTGGCCAGATCGCCGAAAACATGTTCGGCTATATCTTCGGCGATCTGGGCCACCTGGCCTATATCCTGTTTTATTTGTCGGCCATCGCCATGGCTTCCCTTCCTTCCTTTTTCAAGCACCGTAACAACTACGGATATGCCGCACTGGGGGCTTCGGGCGCTACCTCAGCGCTGGTCTTTGCCTTTATTATTCTGAAACCTTGGGAATGGTTTACCTTTCCGCCTGTTCCCGCCATTGTCTTCGGCGTGTTGTACCTCCTGTATTCCTCTTATATGGACAAAAGAGGGGGCGACAATATTGGCCACAACGCCCACTTTTGGGGCGCTGTGTACGGATTGGCCTTCATCCTGTTGTCCATTCTCCTTTTCAAACCGGTGTTGTTTCCGGTGATTCTGGATAACTTGATGCAAGGACCTTGGAAGTGAGAGCTGGATGCTGGATACTGGTGACTGGCAAACTGACCGGAGGGGGGCAGCAATTCGGATTCATCCGGTCAAATGCTGGCGTTCAACGGATTGCAGGAATTTATTGAGCTTTTTCCCAAGTAGGGTGATCATTTCATGTAATTGGTTATACAAGTCGTTGTCAATCAAGGATTTGGTTTTAAACAGAGTTTCCAAATGGTCCAACTTTTCATCGTTGGACGATAAGGAGTAGACCAGAAACTTGATCCAATCCCCTTTATATTTACGCCTGCCGTACCCCTCAACAATACACGACCTAACCGTTTTTGACGATTTTCGGATCTGTCGCCCTGTTTCATAGGTTTCAAAATCAGGTAGTTTTTCCAATATCATCCGATGAACAATAATAGAAATATCTCTGGATAATCGCCAGATCTCCAATGATTTGTAGCTCATTTTTGTATATTCAGAGTTAGCGCAAATAAATATCAAACCAAAGGACTAGTATCAAGTATCCAGTATCCAGTATCCAGCCACTTGCATCCAGCATCACTTAACAGGCTTCAACGTCCCATTCTCCTCCACCACTACAAACGCCGTATCAAACCCGGCAGCCCTGGCTACCGACACGGCCCGCTGGGCATCGTCCAGCGTGGAGAAGCCGCCGATGTACTTGACGGTCAGTTTACCTTTTTTCCTTTCCTCGATCGGACCGAGGTAGGATATCCTCGACGGATCGAAGTTCTTGGGGTTGGAATAAGCTGCCAGCTGGACCTTGTAGGCGCCGGAACCCGCTGTAGCGGCCGGTGATTTGCTGGTGGTTGCCGGGCCGCTGACCACGCCGGGGCCGCCGCCTTCTTCCTTGACAATGAACGAGGTCGGGTAGCCTTTGGCCTTGGCCGACCGCAGGGCATTTTCCGCTTCTTCGCGGGTGGGGTATACGCCTACCCTGATCTTGTAGCGACCGGCCTGTTCGGCGTAGTAGACATTGCCCAGGCTGGCCAGGTCGGCGAACTGATCGAGGCTGGGCGAACTGATGGCGGCTACCTGGACGGCAAAACCCGTTTGGAGGTTGGGCTGACCCGGCGACGAGGGAATATCCGGGTTGCCGGTATCCGGAACGCCGGGAACTGCCGTTGCGGGCAGCATGGAGATCACACCCAGGATGGTCCGGTCAAGCCCGCTTTCAGTGTCAACGGAAAAGTTCAGTTCCTTATAACCGGGGCTGGAAAAGCGCAGGTCGTAGGAAGAATAGGGGCTCAGGGCCAGGAAATAATCGCCGTTGCGATCGGTCTGGGCCTGCAATTGGGCGCCCGTTATCCGGTTGGTAGCGATCACCAGTACGCCTTCGATCGGGGCGCGGGTGGTGTAGTTCACGATCTTTCCGGGATAGGATTCCCCTTGTTTGCTCAGGGCAACGCTGTATTCCCGGCTCTGGCTCGCTCCGGTGGAGTTCAGGTCGAAAGAGGCGGAGAGATAGCCGTCCTTGGTCACCGTTACGCGGCAGTTCAGCCCTTGCACGGCCTGGAAGGTATACACGCCGTTGGCATCGGTCTGGTAGGCATTTTCTCCGCAGGCGCTGAAGTCGACCGTAGCGCCGGAGATCGGCGTGCCGTCGGAAGCGTTCGTGACCCGCAGGACGATATTGTCAGCCGACCGGTTGAGCCGGTAGATGTCTTCCGATCCCCGGCCGCCAAGCCGGTTGGAGACCAGGTAACCCAGGTTGCGGAAACTGTCGTAAATGAAACCGTAGTCGTCACGAGGGGTGTTCACGCCGTTGCCCAGGTGGAAGATCCTGACCCAGCGGTTGCCGGAGGATTCTGCCCGGAAGACGTCGAAACCGCCGAGGCCCTGGTGCCAGTCGGAGGAAAAGAACAGCGAAGTGCCGTCGTAATACGGCGAGATCTCATCGCCCGCCGAGTTCACGACCGGCCCGAGGTTTTCGGGCGTGCTCCACGACTGGCCGACCTTGTAGGACACATAGATATCGTAGCCGCCGAAGCCGTCGGGGCGGTTGGAGGCGAAGTAAAGGGAGTTGCCATCGGGGGCAAAACACGGATACCCCGTGGAGTAATCCGATCCGTTGAACGGGAAAGGCTGCATGTCCAGCCAGTCGCCGCTGGGGCCGACGCGGGCCAGGTAGATGCTCAGCTCCATGCCGCTGGACGGGATCTGGCGGGTGCCGTCCACGAAGTTGTTTTTGGTATAGGCGACAAACTGCCCGTCCGGTGAATAGGAAACCGGGCCTTCGTTGAACTCGTTCTTGGTGCTGCTCTTCAGAAAAACGGGGGATTCGAGGTAGCCCCGGCCGCCGATCGTGGCCATGAACAGCTGGTTGTTGATCTTGCCCTGAAATTGTCCGGACCGCTGGATATCCGTCCGCGCCGAAGAAAAGACGACGCTTTGGTTGCCGTAAAAAGCGGGGCCGAATTCCGAGGAGGAAGTATTGATGTATTCGTTGGTGACCGTATAGGCTGAGTTGACGCTCATCTGGGTCTTGGCGAAATCGCAGCTTTGGGCGAAGAGGTTGCCTGTGGCGGCTTCGTAATCGCGGGCGTACAACAGGAACCATTGTTTGGCTTCGTCGTACAGCCCCAGCGATTTGAGGGTCTGGGCGTATTGGAAGACCGCTTCCTTGGCTACCCCTTTGACGCGGGTAGCCCGGGCGTAGTACGTTTTGGCTTCGTCCATTTGGTTGAGGTGCCGGTAACAATCCGCTACCTTGCTCAGGGCTTCCACGTCATCCTGCCGTTTTTGCAGGGCGCCGAGATAATCATTGATGGCGACGTTGTAAGCGTGGATTTCGTAGGCTTTGTTGGCCCGGTTGAGGAGGGTACGGAAGGATTGTGCCGGAAGCATGCCTGCGAGGAGCAGGAAAGCCGCCAGCAAGGTTAGTGATTTTCTCTTGCTTGTCATAAACGGGTTATTTTATTGCGTATCAGTAGGTATCCGGCGTTATATCTGGCAAAATGACGCCGATTTCGCGTATAAATGTATGATTTTTTTTAGATATAAAACAAAAGAATTAGTTCTGACTGGCCCGGGCGGGCAGGCGGCCTTATACCTTGTAGTGCTTTTTAATCACGCTTTTGACGTGAAACAGGCGCACAACGCCGACGGCCATTATGATCGGGGCCATAATGGACAAGGCGATGCCGAAAGCCTCCAGTTCGGAGAACAATTCGATCTTGATGATCCCCATCCCGGTGCCGAACAGGACGATCGCCGTCCGGAAATAAGCTAAAAAGGTGCGTTCGTTGGCCAGCTTGGTACGCTCGATGGCCAGCCAGTCTCTCACAATCAATTCGTTTCCCTCTTCCATTTTTAATATTGTGATTTTGGACCGATACTTACGGATTATTGCAATCCGCAAACAGCTTGTTCAAAGGTACGAATATCCTCCGATTTCCCGGCCACGTACAGCAGGTCGCCCATTTCGATCCGGGTATCCGGGGAGATGTCCTCCAGGTAATCGCCGTCGCGGTGGATGCCGATGACCTGGATATTGTAATTGTTCCGGATCCGGTTTTCCGCCATGCTTCGGCCCAGCAATCCGCCTTGTTCGCGCGAAACCCGGAGAGAGGTCACGTTTACCGGTGCAAGCGGGGACCGGCGGCGCGGCTGAGCGGGGACAGCCTTGTCGGAACAGAACATTTCGTAATTATCGGACCTGATCTCATGGATCACCTCCTGGATGTCGCCGTCCGGGATGAGGTATTTGTGCAAAACCCGGGTGAAGATCTCGATGCTGGTTTCAAATTCCTCCGGGATCACCTCGTCGGCGCCCAGCCGGATATGGTCGCTGATCTCGCCAATGGTCCGGGTGCGGATGATCAGGTGGATGCTTTGCGAAAGGCCGCGGATATTGCCGATGATGGTCTTGGTGGCCACCGGGTCGGAAATGGCGACGACCGCTATGCGGGCCTTGTGAATATTGACGTGTTCGAGAATGATAGAATGGACCGCGTCGCCGAAGACAATGGCTTCCCCGTTGGCGCGTTCCTGCCGCACGGTCTGTGCGTTGAGCTCGATGATCGTATAGGGGATATTGGCAAATCGCGCGGCGCGGGCCACGTTGCGGCCGTTGATCCCGTAACCGATGATCACGAGGTGGTCTTCCATGTCCCGGATATCGGCCTCATTGGTCAGCGGGTTGAATTTCTGACCCAGCGCGTTCAGCCTTTGCGTGATCGGCAGGTTCAGGATGCGGCAGGCGATGGATTCCGACCGGGGCAGCACAAACGGCGTGACAGCCATCGAAATGATGGAGATCGACAGGAAGTACTGGTTGACCTCCGGGTTGATCAACCCGTTATCGAGCCCCACCCGCGAAAGGATGAAGGCGAATTCCCCGACCTGAAACAGGGCCAGACCGCCCTGGAAGGCCACCCTGGCGGGGTATTTCAGCACCAGGCCGGCTGCGGATGCGGCCAGGAATTTTCCGGCCAGTACAGCTGCGGTCAAGCCCAGGATGACCGGCAGGTGATTGACCAGAAACCGGAGGTCGAGCAGCATGCCGATGGAAATGAAGAAAATGCTGGCGAATACCTCCCGGAAGGGCAGGATATTGCCCGTCGCCTGGTGGCTGTATTCCGACTCTGAGATCACCAACCCGGCAATGAATGCGCCGAGCGCCAGCGACAAACCGGCAAAGGAGGTCAGAAAAGCGGCGGAGAAACAGATGACCAGGATCGTCATCAGGAAAAGCTCCTTGTTCTTTGTTTTGGCCACCTGGTACAACAGGGTAGGGGTGACGTACCGCGCTGCCAGCAGGACCACCGCGATCACGCCCGCGGCTTTGGCCAGCATCCAGGCCAGTTCGGCGCCGATATTCGCAGATTTGCCGGCCATCAGCGGCGCCGCCAGCATCATCGGCACGACAATGATGTCCTGAAAAATGAGAATGGCCAGCGCGATCTTGCCGTGCGGACTGTGTACCTCCCCTTTTTCCTGCAGGACCTTCATAACGATGGCCGTACTGCTCAGCGAAAACAGAAATCCCGCGAATACGGCTTCCGGCCGGGAAAAACCGAGGACGTTCGTCAGGACCGCCGTCAGCCCGATGGTCAACCCCACCTGGATAGCGCCGCCGATCAGGACGGCATTTTTGATCTGCTGCAGGGTTTTCAGGGAAAATTCCATGCCGATAATGAACAGGAGCAGGATCACGCCGATCTCGGCCAGGATCTCTACGTCGTGTCCGCCGTGCACCAGCCCGAACCCGTACGGGCCCGCGATCATGCCGGTCACCAGAAAGCCGATAATGGTCGGGATTTTCAAACGCTGAAAGGCCAGCAGCACAAAGACCGCCAGGCCCAGCATAAGGGCAATATCCTGGAGGAGAGGCATTTGCATGATTACGGATGTTGAATGGTGGACAGCAAGCCGCCTTTTCATCCCTTGCGGAATGGCGGCTTGCCTGTTGAAAAGATACTCGTGAAAAAGCTGTACTATTAATCAACAATCGGAATGGAGTCAGGGATTATTTGTCATTATCATTTTATAAATCCCCCAATAACGCCGGCCCACAAATCATAGCCCGTCTTGTTCATGTGCAGCCCGTCTTCCAGAAAAATATCCTTGCGGGGCGCGCCCGTTTCATCGAGCATGACGTTCCAGACGCTGGCAAAGGCCATGTTGGGCTCGTGCCCGGCATAGCGCTCCATTTTCCGGTTCAGCCGGATGTATTTTTTCTGCATGGTCCACCTGGCCAGGCTGGGTTTGGGAGAGATCAGGACGATATTGGCTTCGGGCAATTGCAGCCTGATCTTGCCAATAAGTTCGCGGGTGGTTTTCATGATCCTTCCGGCCCGGACCTTGCCGGCGATGTCGTTGTCGCCTTCGTAGATGAATACCTGGGCGGGGTTGTATTTCAGGATCAGGTCGTCGGCGTAATAGAGCAGGTCGCTCATGGTAGAGCCGCCGAATCCGGTATTGACCACCTTTTTCTCCGGGAAATAATCCTGCACGTCCTTCCACATCCGGATGCTGGAACTGCCCGTGAACAGGCAGATCCGGTCATCGGGTGAGAAATGGCGTTCCGTCTGGTTGAGTGCATCCACTTCGCCCTGGAAGCGGCCTGCGTTCTGGCCCCAAAGCAAGGATGAGATCGAAAGCAGTATTCCGGACAATAAGGTATGGATTTTGATTTTGTTCATCGCGTCGGTATTCGGTTTAAGTTGACAAATTACCAGATCTTGACCCGGTTTTCGGGCGCCAGGTACAAGGTGTTTTGCGGCGTTACCCCGAAGGCTTCGTAGAAATCGGGAATATTCCGGACGACGCCGTTGACCCGGAAGTCGGCCGGCGAATGCGGGTTGGTGCTGACCATCATCCGCAGGTTCTCTTCCCTGGACTTGGAGCGCCAGGCCTGGGCCCAGCCGAGGAATACCCGCTGAACGCCGGTGAAGCCGTCCATGACCGGCGCTTCCTGGCCGTTGAGGCTCATTTTGTAGGCTTTCAATGCGATGCTTAGCCCGCCGAGGTCACCGATATTTTCGCCTAGGGTGAATTCGCCGTTCACGTTGAGGTCGTCAAAGACCTTGAAGCTGTTGTATTGATCCACCAGCATGGCGGTCCTTTGTTTGAATCGTTCGCGGTCGGAATCGGTCCACCAGTTGCTCAGTGCGCCGTCGCCGTCGAAGGTGCTGCCCTGGTCGTCGAAGCCGTGCCCGATCTCGTGGCCGATCACGCCGCCGATAGCGCCGTAATTGACCGCGTCATCGGCGTCCATATCAAAATAGGGCGGCTGGAGGATGGCTGCCGGGAAGACGATCTCATTGCCGGTGGGGTTGTAGTACGCGTTCACGGTTTGCGGCGTCATGGTCCACTCGGTTTTATCCACGGGTCTGCCCACCTTTTCAATTTCCTTTTTATACTCGGCCTCGGTGCAGGAGCGGATATTGCCGAAGAGGTCGTCGCGGCGGATCGAAACGTCGGAGTAGTCCTTCCAGGTATCCGGGTAGCCGATTTTGGGCCTGAATTTGCTGAGTTTTTCCAGCGCCTTTTGTTTGGTGGTATCGCTCATCCAATCCAGTTCCTTGATGCTGGCCTCGTAAGCCTTGAGCAGGTTGTCCACCAGTTCTTCCATCCTGGCTTTGGCTTCAGGCGTGAAGTGTTTTTTGACATAGACCTTGCCGACCACTTCACCCAGGTTGTCATTCACGACGTCGACGGCGCGGTGCCACATGGGCAACGGTTGTTCGGTACCGCTCAGTACCTTGCCGTAGAAGTTGAAATGCTCCTGGTCCAGGGCCATGCTGAGCCGGGAAGCCGTAGCGTTGACCACGCTCCATTTGAGGTAGGTTTTCCAGGTATCCATGTCCGTGGATTTCAGGATGCCGTTGAGGGCTTTCATGTATTCCGGCATGGTTACGATCAGGGTCTCCACCTGCGGGACGCCCGCTTCGGCCAGGAAGACGCTCCAGTCAAAATCCGGCATCAGGTCTGTGCTCAGCGAACCGGCGGGGAAGGGGTTGTAGAGCCCTTCAATATTCCGGGTTTCTTCTTTTTTCATATGCTGGGCGGCCATTTTCGTTTCCAGGGCCATGATGGCTGCGGCTTTTTTATCGGCATCCTTGAGGCCGGCCAGTTCCAGCATTTTGGCGATATGGGCCTGGTAGGCGGTTCGGATCTGGGGGAACTTGCCGTCCTTGCTCAGGTAGAATTCACGGTCGGGAAGGCCTAGCCCGTTCTGCCAGCAGTAGAGGGCGTTGGTATTCGGTTCCTTCAGGTCGGGCATGACGAAAAAGGCGAACGGAGCGGTGTAACCCGCGCGGTTGGCGTAGGAAAAGTAGGCGGGTAAGTCCTTTTTGGCGGTTAACGCGTCGATCTTTTCGAATTCGTTCATCAGCGGGGCGATGCCGGTTTCATTCCGCCTGACGGTATCGAGGTAAGAGGCGTACAGGTCGCCGATCTTTTGTTCGTCGGTGCCGGCGGTGCTCTTGATCTCTGCGGCGCCTTCGATGATCTCACGGATATTGGCCTGGATATTGTCGCTGAGGATGGACATTACGCCGTAGCTGGATTTATCGGATGGGATTTCCGTATCCTGGATCCAGTTGCCGTTGACGTACAGCTGGAAATTGTCACCCGGGGCGACGGTGGTATCCATATACTGCGGATAGAGCCCGGAGGTCAGGTCCTTTTGCTGATCGGCTTCCGGCGCTTTGTCGGAGCGGCATTGAGTGGACAGGATAACCAGCGCAATAGCGAGTAAAAAAACGACGGGTGATGATTTTCTCATGGCGTGGATTGGTTATGAAATATTTTCGGTCGGTGGCCGGGCGGTTGGCCCGGGGGCAGAAACCGGTCAAAAATAGACTTTTAGCCGGATTTGGCCAAGAGAAGCGGTCTGTTTTCGCTAGGGAAAGGGAGCAGAAATGCCGTTTATAATATGAAAGTCGTTATAAACAATTTAAAAATATATTATTTTCGCCAGTGATTTGAGAGAACCCTAACAGATTTACGCATGCTGAAACATCTACTGTCCTTCGCCCTGATCCTGGCGGGTATCGGCTCATTGAGCGTTGCGTCGCCGGTTGAATTTACCCGCCCTCAGAAAGTACAGGATTATATCCGCAAGTATCGCTACCTCTACCAGCCTTTGAGCGCGGAGAGCAATGTGCCGGTCCCCATTATCCTGGCCGTTGCCGGATTGGAGAGCGATTGGGGCCAAAGCGAACTGGCCCGTTACGCCAACAATCATTTCGGATTAAAGGTCAAGAGCGATTGGGATGGGCAAACCTATTGCAAACAGACCGTTGAGTTCTGGGGATACCAGTCCTACGAAGCCCGGGAATGCTTCCGCAAGTATCCCCTGATCCGGGAGAGTTACTCGGATTTCGGTCAATTCATCACAACCCGGCCGTATTACCGCAGCCTGTTCACGGGCTTGCCGAGCTGGAACCACCGCATCTGGGCGGAAACCCTCCAAGCCTGCGGTTATGCCACAGACCCGGAATATGCGGAGAAGCTGTTGCGATTGATCTGGCGGTACCGGTTGTATGAGATTCAATGAATTGATGAAGAACTGAGAAACTGAGGAATCGAGGAACTGAAGGTGGTACAATCGATTCCTCAGTTCCTCGATTCCTCGATTCCTCAACCCTTAGCCAATTGCACTTCCGCATTGATCTTCACTTCCTCGCTGACGAGCACGCCGCCGCTTTCGAGCGCCGCGTTCCAGTTGAGGCCCCAATCCTTGCGGTTGATCTTGCCGTTGATGGAGAAACCGGCTTTGGCATTGCCCCAGGGATCTTTGTGGACACCCAGGAATTCCACGTCCAGTTTGATCTTTTTGGTAATGTCCTTCATGGTCAGATCGCCTTCCAGGACATAGTCGCCGTTGTTGCCTGACGACTCGTATCTGGTGGATTTGAACGTGATTTCCGGGTATTTGTCGGCGTCAAAGAAATCGGCGCTCCTCAGGTGGGCGTCCCGTTGTTCGTTGTTGGTGTCGATGGAAGCCGCTTTGGCAGTGAACGAGATTTCCGGTTTATTGAAGTTGTCGCCGTTGGTATGCACCTCGATCTTGTAATCATCGAAGCTGCCGGTGACGTTAGTGATCATCATGTGTTTTACCTTGAATTTAACTTCGCTGTGCGCGGGGTCCCCGACCCAAGTTGCAGTGTTGGACATTTTTTCTGTTTTTTGTTTATGCTGCAAAGGTCGGGGTGTTTGGAGGCGGATTCCAATAATGTAGATTAAGATTTGAAGAGAGTTGTCAGTTATCGGTTGTCAGTGGTCAGTTGTCAGTTGTCAGGGAGGTCACTGACAACTGACCACTGACCACTGACCACTGATCACTGATCACTGATCACTGATCACTGGCGACTAATACTCTCCTTCCGCATTTTACTGAAAAACTCCGGCGTAACCCCGATATAGGAGGCAATGTGCTTCTGCGGCAGGGAATAGACGAGGGTAGGGTATTTTTTACAAAAGTTGAGGTAGCGTTCTTCGGCGGTCAGGCTCATGTTGTCGATGAGGCGTTGTTGGTTGGCGACCAGGGAATTTTCGATGATGATCCGGAAGAAGCGCTCGAATTTGGGGACATTCTGGTAGAGTTGGTCCTGGTTGTAGCGGGAGAGCATCAGGACTTCGGTCGCTTCGAGGGCCTGCGCGCTGAGTATGGCGGGCTTCTCGGAGATCAGGCTGTAGATGTCGCCGATCCACCAGTCGACAGGGGCGAAGGATAGGACGTGCTCGGTGCCGTTCTTATCGGTGGCGAAACCGCGCAGGCAGCCTTTATTCACAAAGGAGGAAAACCTGCAGATATCGCCTTCCATGAACAGGAACTCGCGGCGGCGCAATTTGCGGGGCTCCAGCAGGGAACAGAAATAGTCTTGTTCCTCCCGGGTGAGATGGACGTGTTTGGCGATGTTCTGAAGGATCAGAGAGAATTCCGTCATGGTTCAAGGTTTGGTTTTTTGAATTGCCCGAAGGATTTCAAGCCCTTTAAGCCGGATGTCATTTAAAAAGAGGTTTTGGGTCCTCGGATCCAGGATACCGCTTCTGTTGTCCTTTTTCAAATTCTGGTACTGGCTTTGCAGGATCAGAATATCATCTTCAAAAGGGGTGTTCCGGAAATTAGCATTCAAAAATTCCAGGAATTCAAGGATCTGATTGCTGGAAATGAGTTGTTTGGCTTTTTCCACGCTGAAGTACTGTGATGGAATATTTTCCAATAGGCTGTCGATATTGACTTCCTCCCAACTTTGGTAACAGAGAAGTGAATGGCGATGATTCCTTTTTGCAGCTTCCAGATCTTTGAACAGGAAATAACGCGGGGTCTCGGCCTGATTGCAAACGGAACAGCAGCAAGCAACCATCTCCTCGAAAAAAATCTGATTATAGTCGTTATGAATCTGATAAATATTTTCACGAATAAGGAAAAGTAATTCTTTGGACTGCCGGCCTGTAATTTTTATGGAGATTTTTTTTTCGATCAGGTCATTGTTGATATGGGCATAAGATTCATTCAGTTTAAGGATCACGTCGTTTCTCCAAACGGATTCCTCATTGATGTACCTGTTCATCTTAACAACCAGCCGGCTGAAGATGTTTTTAGGAAGGAAACCGTATTGAAATTCGTACCAAATAATTTTCCCGTCGAAGGCTTCTGGTCGATAAGGGCGTTCCGGTAAAAACTGGGGCGCTACAAAGTATTCATGGTTATTGATCGAATAACAGATTTCAAACTGGAGAATCAATTGCAGGAAACCCGAATGATCTTCCCGCTGATAGCCGTTAGCCAGCCATATCTGGACGAGGGTTTGGAAATCGAATATGCCTTTGCCGTTTATGATCGCAGGACTTTCAAAAATGGAGTAAACCGCGTCGATGGCCCAGTGGATATTCAGGACGATGAAATTGTCAAGCAGCCAGTTTCCCTGATAATGCAGGATAACGCCGAGATGGTGCAGTAATTCGCTTACCGACCGAACCATAGACTCGCCCCGGATCTCATACTGCTCGCAAAGCCCCCTGAATTGTTCAAAAGTAATGGTGTTTTCAGTCAATTTCCCCAGGTGATGCCGCAAAGCCATCCAATTAGAGGGAATATCACGATTGACCACATTGATCTGGGGCAGGATTGAGCCGATGATTTCCCGGAGATGATATAATCCCTTATTGTTGGCCAGGTTGACTTTAGCAACCTCTTTCAGCCCCGTGAAATGTTTCTTGAGTTTTTCAACTTCCAGATCTTTGGTAATGCCTTCAATCTCGTTGATCACCAACAGGACTGGGCTGTCACCGCTCAGAAACTGGATCAGGTATAACCAATAATCCAGATTCAGGCTTCCTTTTCGGGAGTCAACAACCAGAATATAAAGCGAACCTCGCGTGAAAAACAATTGGTGTGTGGCGTGATAGATCTCTTGTCCGCCAAAATCCCAAAAATAGGTTGATATGGCATCACCGCCGAATTCTGCCTGATGGAAATACACTTCCACACCGTGGGTTACTTTTTCCTCATTTGGAACCTTGTAATGTGGGCGGATTATCTTTTTGATCAGGGAGGTTTTACCCGCTCCGCCGGCGCCTACCACGATGATTTTGGCTTCGTTGATTTTTACATTTTCCCCATCTACTAACAGGCTGTCGTAATAATTGAGGATCGTATCCTGGGAAAGAAATTTAGAGAAGACGAAAATGTTGTCTTCATTCGAAGGCATGCTGAAATAATAGGACCGGTCGCTATTCAACTCAGTTTTTTCAACAACAGGGTCCAGACTGTAGGTGAATTGTTGCTCGTTCAGCGTATTTATCCTGGTTCGCGCCTCAATCATTTTTTCCTGATCCTGGTCTTTTTCATAAAGTTCGGCCAGCAATTGCCAGATCTCCTGGTTATCAGAAAATACCTCGACATATTGCTCGAAGTAGGTTTTGGCAGCGTTAAAATCCCCCAGTTTGTGGCTGATCAGCCCAAGCAATAAAAACTGTTGCGGGTCCGGTTTGGAAAGCTCAAGGCTTTTTTGGCAATAATCCAGCGCTTCTTTTAAATGGTCAAGCTCGTAATGGATCTGTCCCATCAATCTCAAAGCATACAGGTTATCCGGGTAAATTTGCAGGACCCTGTGAAATGCATATTTGCTCTCTTTATATTTTTCCAGGTAGAACATGGCCAGACCTATGCCATACCAGGCATTGTGTAGAGTAGACGAGATCAGCCTGGCCCGCTGAAAGTAATTTATGGCTGCCGCATAATCGCCTTTTGCAATGAAAAGGTATCCCAGACTATCTAAGGTGAAATAACTCCTGGAATCGAGTTTCAACGCTTTTTCATAAAAAATCTCCGCATTCTGAAAATCTCCCAGGTTTTTGCAGGCGTTCCCCATGCCTCTGCAGGCATAATCATATTCGGGAAATTGCTGCAAAACCTCCCTGTAGATTTCAAGCCCTTTAGAATTGTCATTAAGGTATATATAGGCTTCTGCCTGGCTTGAGAGACCATAGCAATCGAGGGCTTCCATCTCGATCATAGTCATGTAAATTTTTCCTGCCTCCTCTAATAAATTAAGATTGCTCAGGGTAATGGCATGTTGGTGCAGCAGAAAAATGGCATTCGGATTGATGTCGAGTGCCTTTTCAATCGCCCGGCGTGCCGCTGAAAAATTACAGAAGTGGGTCAGCACCGTGCTTTTGCCATAATTTGCATATATGTTGTCCGGCTCTTTTTCAAGCGCTTTTTCAAAACATTCAAGGCTCTCTTCGAAACGGCACAGGCTGGATAATGCACTCCCTTTTTCACAAAGCAATTGAGCTTGTTCATTTTCAGTGAAACCGTCGAAATCCATTTGATTGATCATCTCAATCGCCTGTTCATAAAGATAGGCGGACCGAAGCCATGAGGCACATGAAATCAAAAGCGAAGACTCCTTGTAGCCATTGGTCAAAGCTATTCGGGCTGCGCTAATTGCGCGAATAAAATCATACTCCCGGGCATAAAGGTGGGCTCTATAAGAAAGGGCTTTACCCAATAATGGATCTGACGCCAGTATTTCATCCACCAGCGCTGCAGCTTCGCTAAAGGCTCCGGTTTGGTATTTTGCTGTTGCTTCCTCAAGCAATAATTGAATTTCCATCATCGGATCATTTCAAATTTCGACAACGTTGGTTTTTGTAATGCTAAGGTTGAGTACATTTAGGCGCTTTGGCCGGGGCATTTTGTCCGTTTTTTTGCTATTACTCCCGAATAATGTAATTTCCTGACCTAAAAATATGTAAAATGAAGTTATTTCTACTGCTTCCGTTATTAGGTGTACCGGGAATGGCCCTCGCACAACCCTTCTCACCCGCTGAAATAACCGCCTGGCAGCAGCGGGCGCAAACCATAGAAATCATCCGGGATACCTGGGGCATTCCCCATATTTACGGCAAAACCGACGCAGACGCGGTGTTCGGCGCCATCTACGCGCAGTGTGAAGACGATTTCGCCCGCGTCGAAGAGAATTATATCGACGCCATCGGCCGCAGAGCAGAAGTGGAAGGCGAGAAAGCGCTTTTGCACGACCTGCGCGCCCGCATGTTCCTGGATTCAACCCAGGCTGTCGCCATCTACCGGTCCAGTCCCGCCTGGATGAAAAGCCTCCTGGAGGCCTTTGCGGATGGGGCGAATTACTACCTGGCCACCCACCCGGAAGTCAAACCCAGGCTGCTCACCCGGTTTGCCCCCTGGATGCCGCTGACCTTCACCGAAGGCAGCATCGGCGGAAATATCACGGTGATCTCGCTGGAGCGGATGAAGCGGTTTTATGCTTCGACTTCGCTCAGCATGAATTCGACTTCGCTCAGTGGCCGTTCGGGCGGCCTTTCGACTTCATCCGGTGCGGAAAATGACCCGGTCTGGCAGGAAAAGGAACCCACCGGCTCCAACGGGTTCGCCATAGCGCCGTCCCGCAGCGCCTCGGGCAATGCCCTGCTGCTGATCAACCCGCATACGTCCTATTATTTCCGCTCGGAACAGCAAGTGGTCAGCGAACAGGGCCTGAACGCATACGGCGCCGTTACCTGGGGGCAGTTTTTCATTTATCAAGGGTTCAACCAGCATTGCGGCTGGATGCACACTTCGAGCTTTGCCGACTCTATGGACGAATATGAGGAAACGGTTGAAAAAAGGAACGGCAAATATTACTACAAATACGGCAAGGAATGGCGGCCGGTCCAGGAACAACAGGTCGAGCTGCCCTATAAATCCGGCGACCGCATTGCCCGCAAGACCTTCACCATTTACCGCACCCACCACGGGCCGGTCATTGGGGAACAGAACGGCAAATGGATCGCCATCAGCATGATGAACGAACCGCTCGATGCCCTGAGCCAGTCCTACCTGCGCACCAAAGCCAGGGATTACCGCAGCTTCAACAAGGTGATGAAGATCCGGACCAATTCGTCCAACAACACGGTCTTTGCCGACGATAAAGGCAATATCGCTTACTGGCACGGCGATTTCATCCCGAAACGAAACCAGGGCTTCGACTGGAACGAACCCGTCGACGGCAGCAATCCCGCCACCGACTGGAAAGGCCTCCACAAGGTCAGGGACATTGTCCAGATGCGCAACCCCGCTACCGGTTGGATCCAGAATTGCAATTCCACCCCGTTTACGGTTTCCGGCGCAAGCAGCCCGAAAAAGGACGACTATCCGGCTTATATGGCGCCCGATTTCGAAAATTACCGGGGCATCAACGCCGCCCGTGTGCTCAGCCGCCGCGCAGTGTACACCCTGGACACCCTCATCGCGGCCGCCAACGACCCCTACCTGGCCGGGTTTGAGGAGCTTGTGCCGTCATTAGTGGCCGCTCTCGGGCAGGTCCACAATCCTTCGGCCGACCTGACGGGGGCAACCGAAACCCTCAAAAACTGGGATTTGCATTATGGGGAGGCGTCCGTTGCGACCACTCTGGCCGTTTACTGGGGTGAAAAGATGATGACCTTTGTCCGCGGTCAGCTCCACGACGGTCGCCGCCGAAGTCCCGAAGAACTGACCTCGTACATGATCAAAGCCGTTACCACTGCCAAAAAGACGGAGTTGTTCCAGGAGACGCTGGATCAGCTCAACCGCGAGTTCGGGAGCTGGCGTACGCCGTGGGGCGCCGTCAACCGGTTCCAGCGGCTGACCGGTAAGATCGACGAGACCTTCGACGACCAAAAGCCTAGCATCCCGGTCGGGTTTACTTCCTCCCTGTGGGGGTCGCTGGCCTCTTGCGGGGCCCGAACCTATCCGGGTACGGTAAAACGCTACGGCAGCAGCGGCAACAGTTTTGTGGCTGTGGTGGAATTCGGTGAACGCCTTAAGGCAAGAGCGGTGGTCAGCGGCGGACAGGGCAGCCGGCCGGATTCACCCCATTTTACGGATCAGGCGAAGCTGTTCTGCAAAGGGCAGTTCCGGGAGGTGTGGTTTTATCCGGAGGAGGTGCGGGCGCATCAGGAAGCCGCCTATCATCCGGGTGACCGGAAGCGGTGACGGTCCCTTAGGCTGTTCAATTTGATCCCGATTTCTTTAGCTCCTGATCGAAACGCCCTCGCAGGCCATGGCCGCAGTTGCGATTTGTCTCTAGTGGCGCGAAATCTAGATACCACTCAAGTTTCGCGGCCTCTTTTTCCGACATGCTGCGTTGCTCGGCGGTCACAGAGTCCCGCTATGCTCCCTTCTCGCGCCTTGCCTGTCGAAAAAATAGCCTCCCGAAACTTAGGCGCCACTTAGATTTCGCGCCACTAGAATAAAAAAGGAAAAAAGCAGCCTGGTTTTGGTGTCAAGCAGCAACTTGCCGTT
>CALMYQ010000184.1 GCA_937873655.1 uncultured Lewinella sp.
TTGGTCTTCTGATTGATGAGGTTTTGATTTTCTGATTGTTGCTTCTGGTCTTTGTTCCTTTTTTGGCATTGCCCCAAAAAAGGAACCAAAAAAACGCTAGGACAGCAAACTCGGGCAGCGCCTTTGGTCCACTGGACCAAGCCTGCGAATGCTCAAGCACTGCTGTCCGGCCGCCCGCACCGTCTCCGTCAAGTGCGTTTTTGATAATTGACGGGCGTCCGTAAGGCGTTGCGTTTGGGTTTTTGTGTGGTGTTAAGTGGCAGCTTCCTGTTGCTTCTTGACTTGTTGATCAAATTCAAAATGTAAAGGAAAAAATGCGAAATGTAAAAGTGGGGCGGCCGTTCATTACATAAATCCTGATAACCATTGAAGATGAGAAAAAAGCAAAAGTTGTCAATGGCAATTTGACATCATCCACCCTAATGGGCTGGTTGTGTAGGGGTACCTTCAACCATACAAAAAAACGCAGGACGATTTTGCGGTCAAATTGAACAGCCTAGGTCTTATAGTTGATCAACGCATGATAATGCGTCGCTACTAAATCGTATACAAGACCACCTCCTGTTTCTTCCCCCTCAGGATCATATCGCCGATCTTGCGCGGTGAGAACGAATTAGGCGGTAAGGCAAGCCTGTCAAGCAGGAATTTGGAAAAGAGGATGTCGACGCCGAGTTCGTTGCATTTGGCCTGGATCCGGGCGGTGGTATTGAGCACGTCGCCGGAGAAGGCGATATCCCGCTTGACGACCCCGATCTCGCCGGCCATCACGTAGCCGTAATGCAAACCCGCCTTGAACTCGGGGGTCTCTTCATAGGTAGCCTGGTAGTAGCCCGCCTTTTCCTTCAGGATGCGCTGGATCTCGAAAAAACACCGGATGCAGTTGGCGTTTTCAGTGCCGGTGCCGGTCTTCCAACTGATCACGATCTCGTCGCCGACGTATTGATAAATTTCCCCTTTTGAATACTGGATCGCGGGTGTGGAATGCCGGAAAACATCCTTGATGAAATTGAAATACCGCTGTTCGCCCAGCCTTTCGGCAATGGTGGTGGAAGAGCGGAGATCGAGGAACATAAAGATCCGTTCTTCCCGTTTGGGATGAAAATATTTTCCCAGCAAAAAATCCTTGAACACGCCGGGGCCGTATTTGTCATTGACCAGCAGGACGATCAGCGTGCCCAGCGTGACGAACAGCCAGAACAGGTAACTCTCCAATTGACTGATGCTGAGAAAACGGTCGGCCACTACCTGACGGACCTCGGGATGAGTGACCGGCAGGTGCAGCAAAGCGCTTTGGTAGGAAAAGACAACAGGGATGGAAACCGCCAGGAAAACGAGGGTGTAGGAAAAGAAGATCTGCATCAGGGCCCACCCGTAATTGCGGGTCCGGAGCCACCGCTCCCAGACAAATACGATGCCGCTACCCCCCATGAGGCCGCCCAGAATGCCGACCTGGAAGCTGCTTCTGAGCGGAAGAATAGGATCAAACCCGGGAACGGATATGCCGCTGTAAGCCATCACCGAATACACATGGAAATACTGGTAAAGGGATATCAGGGTCCAGCCGACGGTGATCCAGAAGATCTTGCGGAGTTGGGATTTGATCCTGTTGGACATGAAGTAGTTCATAGGACAGGTATTTTTTCAAATGATTTCCCGGTTTTGCCGCACTAAAATTAATGGAAAAAGTGTAAAATTGGAGCTTTGCTCCTTTACAAATCAATCTTTGGAAATGAACATTTTACGTCGAAATCTGCTGCTTGCTCATCGCATTGCCGATCCTGTCATCAGCCCAGGCCCAGTGGACCGAACACCCCACGCCGGTCGGTTTCCCGGTTTCCTCCCTGGCCTTTTCTGGTGATGATGCCTTTGCCGCCTGGGTCAATCCTGGACCAACCTCCTGGCGACAAATCCGAACCTTACACCGGTTTGGGAAGACAAAGGGGCGCTTGCCTCGGGCCTGCACCAGGGTGTGTTTTACGCATTTGGTAAAAGCGCAACGGATCCATCGGTACCGGTGATGTGGCGTTTCGATGCCGGGCAATTGACCGGATTGGACCCTGAGCCCGTTCAGCATTTGAAATGGGATATATTTCCCAATCCGGCAGGGAGCCTTTTGAATTTCCAGCGGGTCGGCTGCCAAAACCCGGAATCCGCCGGATTGCTTTTTCTCGACATAACCGGACAGCTGCAATTTCAGATTCCTTTTGCAGAAACCGTATCAACAACCGGCATGTCTCCCGGCCTGTATTTCATTCTGTTGGAAGACGGTCCGCATACCGAATTTATCGGCAAGGCGGTCATTCAGAAATAAGGCGGTATTAAATCTTTTTTAAGGCTTTTCGTTAAGAGTCGGTTAAGGATTCCGGCAACCCTCCGCCGGTTGCAAAAAGGCGGTATATCTGTTTGAATCCATATTGTGAAACCAAAAAACAATTGAGATGAAAAACAGATTTGCACCTTCTGCGCCTATTGCTACTACTTTACCCGTTTCAAACCGGAACACCAAAACCCTGATCCTTCTCCTGTTGTTGTTTTTTTCCCTGTTTGCCGCCCGGCTCCGGGGTCAATCCAAACCGGCGCCCGAATTTTCCGGCTTCCACAAGAACATCTACATGGAAGCGCTGGGCAGCAGCGTCGGCGCCGGGGTCAGTTTTGACATGCGTCTGCACCGCGGCCGAATGGACGGCATCGGCTTCCGGGCCGGTATCGGCGGGATCAGCGTCAGTGGTACCGACTTCGAGACCAACAATTACGTCTCGCTGGGGATCGTCACCTTCCCCGTTGAATTCAACAACCTGGTCGGTAAGCGAAGGAGTTCCTTTGAGGCAGGCATCGGCCTTTTGCCGGTATACGGCACCATCTCCGGTCAGGGCGAGATCACGAATTACGAATACGTCCAGGCGGACGGCTTCACCCTGGCCGGCGGCTACCTGACCTTCGGCTACCGGCTCCAACCGTTGCGAAACGGCTTCATGATGAATTTCAAATGGAACCCGATGTTTTTGCGCGGCGCCGGATTTGTTACCGGATGGTTCGGATTGGGATTGGGGTTTGGGTTTAAGTAAAGGATAAAGGTTAAAGGATAAAGGTTAAAGTAAAAATATTACCTCCGTACCTAATTCCTTCAGACTGCTCTCTTATTTTAAAAATGCCGTTAAGTTGTGTTTTGCATAGCTTAGCGGTATTTTATTTTCAAAAAAATGCTATGAAAAAGATTGTCAAGGCCGGAACGGTTCCCGAATTCTATATCGGGGAAAGGTGTTATATCGCTGAATTGCTGAACCGGGCCGAAACACCGCAGGTATCCGTTGCCAGAGCCCGCGTATTGCCGGGCATGACCATCGAGCTCCATACCCTGGAGGCCGCCGAGATCTACGTCATCCTGGAAGGGGAGGGCGAAGTGGAAATCGGCGACAACTCCCGGGAATTTGTCAAACCCGGGGATTTGGCGTATATTGCCGAAGGCCGTCCTCAACGGATTACCAACACCGGGCTCGCCGATCTGATCTTCCTCTGCATTTGCACGCCAAGGTTCAGACCTGAAATATATCAATCCCTCGATGGGAACCGGTAATGCACCAACTCGGCACCTAATATGATTCGACAGATATTTATTTGTCCCCCTTACAACTTACAACTTACGACTTACGACTTACAACTAACAGACTTACAACTAAAATAATGAAAGTCAATCTCGAACGAATTGAAAACGATCTTTTTGAATTGAAGAAAATCGGGTTTGACCCCGGAGATAAGGGCATTTACCGCCCCGGTCTGACGGATTCCGATATGGAAGCCCGCCGCTGGCTGATGGAGCGTTTCGAACAAAACGGGCTGACGACCCATATGGACGGCGCGGCCAACGTGATCGGCCGGCTGGGAGATCCGGAAAAGCCCGCTATCGCTGTCGGTTCTCACTCCGATACGGTACCCTGCGGCGGCATGTTCGACGGGGCGCTGGGCGTCATCGCCGCCCTGGAATGCGTCCGGGTGATCAATGAAGAAGGGGTCAAACAGGAACATCCCCTGGAGATCATTGCGACCAGCGAAGAGGAGGGCCGGTTCGGCGGCATGTTCGGCGCACAGGCCCTGGTGGGCGAGGTCAAACCCGACTGGATCGAAAGCGCCCGTTCCGCCGACGGGGAATACCTCACGGAAGCGCTGGCCAGATTCGACCTGGATATACCCGGCGTATTGCGGGCAAAGCGCGTGCCGGGACCGATCATGGCATTCCTCGAACTGCACATAGAACAAGGACCCGTGCTGGAAATGGAACGCAAATCGATCGGCGTGGTTGAAGGGATTTCAGGCGTGTTCAAATGGATGGTCAAACTCATCGGGAAGGCCGACCACGCCGGTACGGCGCCCATGCATATGCGCAGCGACGCCTTCATGGGCCTGGCCGATTTTGCGCACGAGATCGGCCGGATCATCAGCGAGGAAGGCACCGACAAAAGCCGGCTGACCATCGGGAAAGTGGACCTGAAACCCGGCTATGCCCATACCATCCCCGGTGAAGTGGACTTCACGCTGGTCGGCCGCGACCTGGACGAAGAGGTCATGCACCGCCTGGCGGACACCTGCCGGAAGGTCCTGTCGAGCATCGCCCGCAAACACCGCCTCCATTTCGATTATGAGGAGCGTTCCTGGCTCTCACCCCAACCCTGCCATGAAACGGTCATGAAACATTTCGAGGAATCTGCCCGCAATCTGGGGCTCGATTATATGGTCATGCCGAGCGGTGCGGGCCACGATGTGCAATTTTTTGCACGGAAAGTACCCGCGGGAATGGTCTTTGTGCCGAGTGTCGGCGGGGTCAGCCACGCACCTGACGAATGGACCCATTGGGAAGATGTGGAAAACGGCGCCAATGTGCTGCTGAATACGGTGATATCGCTGGCGCAAAAGAAAAAACCGTTCTGAGAGCCTGTTTCGGCAGCAATCAATATATTTGCGTAGAAAACCAACTTATATGAAAAACCGATTTTTATCAGGCGTATTCCTTATTGCATTATGCTTACCATTCCTGGGAACGGCTCAGCCGCCGGCGCCCAAAGACACGATCCCCAAACCGGAAGTTTCCGTTACCAAACACAGCATAACCATCGACGGCAAGGCGGTGAATTACACCACGACCGCCGGCACTCTTCTGCTGCGCAATGAACAGGACGAACCCATCGCCTTGTACGGGTTTACGGCCTATACCAAGGACGGGGTCAACGACAAATCCGCCCGCCCGGTGATGTTCGCCTACAACGGCGGCCCGGGTTCTTCCTCCATCTGGCTGCACATGGGCGCCCTTGGGCCGAAGCGGACCGTGGTCAATGACCCGGGACTGACGCCTGCTTCGCCCTACAAACTGGCTGATAACAAGTACTCGGTGCTGGACATTGCGGACCTGGTGATGATCGACCCCGTAGGGACGGGTTTGAGCCGCCCGGTCGGCAAGGCCACCGGCAAGGATTTCTGGGGAGTCGATCAGGATATCCGGACCGTCAGCCAGTTCATCAAACAATATGTAACGGAAAACGACCGCTGGAATTCGCCCAAATACCTCCTGGGCGAAAGCTACGGCACCATGCGCAATGCAGGGGTGGTCGACTACCTGCAGGAAAACATCGGTATGGCTATGAACGGGGTGATCATGGTCTCGGCGGTTTTTGACCTGCGGACCATCACGTTTGCGCCCGGGGACGACATTCCCTACATCATCTATCTGCCTTCCTATGCCGCTTCAGCCTGGTATCACGACAAACTCCCCAACAAGCCGGCCAACCTGGAGGCATTTGTCGAAGAAGTGCGCGTTTTCGCAAACGGCGATTACGCCGCCGCACTGATGAAAGGTGACCGGCTCAGCGACCAGGAGCGGGAAAAGATCCTGGGCAAGCTGGTAGCTTATACCGGCCTGAGCAAAAACTATATCGAGCGGGCCGATCTCAGGGTGGGACCCGGTGAATTTGAACAGGAATTGCTTCGCAACGACCACAACACCATGGGCCGGCTGGATTCCCGTTTCAAAGGCATCAACCAGGACCTGCTTTCGCAGAATGCGGACTATGACCCCCAAAGCTCGTCCATCAGCCCGGCGTATACGGCTACCTTCATGAACTATTTCTACAATGAACTGAAGGTGAACAAAAAAAATTCCTACCATATTTCAGCGTATGGTACGGGTGGGTTCAGGTGGGACTGGATGCGCGGCCCCGGAGGTTTCGGCGTACCGGGCGCTAACACCGCTACGGATATGGCGGATGCCCTGTCCAAGAACCCCAATCTGAAAATCGTGATCTTCAACGGCTACTACGACCTCGCTACCCCTTTCAACGGCGTGGAATACACCATTGATCACCTGGGGCTCGAAAAGAACATTAAGTCCAATATCATCATGAAGTACTACGAGGCGGGCCATATGATGTACACCCACGAACCCTCTCTGGCAAAATTCAAGCAGGATATCGTCGAATTTTTCCGGATGACGGGTAATTAGTTCGGGAGGAACCGAAGAATTGAGGATCTGAAGAATCGAAGGGTTGCCGGTAATCAGCCGGTCATTGATCTGAAGGTATCGCTTTCAGTTTGAATTGAATAAACCGCTAAGGGCGCCAGGAAAACGCTACCCGCTTAGTGCCCTGAGTGCCCTTAGTGGCCCCCCCCCAAACCCGCTTAGTGCCCTGAGTGCCTTTAGTGGTCACCCCCCCCAACCCGCTTAGTGCCCTGAGTGCCCTTAGTGGTCAAACAAAGAAAATCATAAATCCTCCAGATCAAAAACCTTTCCGCTCCGACATACCATAACCCCGCCCAAAAAACGTTTCATATCCGATATTCCAAACATATAATGACCAGCGACTTCTCCATCAAAGCGACTATGTACCAGCAAACACGCATGAAAACCGGATTCCTTTCCGCCGGACTGTTGTTCATGACCTTTCATTTCTACGGCCAGCCGACTTACCACCTTTCCGATCCGGATGCCGTTTTTGATATGCCGAAAGAATTGAAAGAGATCTCGGGCATCAGCTTGTCGGATTGCGGGAAGTACCTCATGGCCATCCAGGACGAGGAAGGCATTCTTTTCTGGCTGGACAAGGAAACGGGCGAGGTGAAGAAAACCAACGCTTTCTGGAAGGACGGCGATTACGAGGACATCGCAGTGACCCCGCACGCCGTTTATGTGGTCAAAAGTACGGGGACCCTTTACCGGATCACCCACTGGAAAAGAAAGGATCCGCAGGTTGAAAAATTCAGTACCGATCTGGAGAAGGAAAATGACGTGGAAGGACTGGCTTACGACGCCGCAGGCAACCGCCTGTTGCTGACCTGCAAGGGGGAAGCCCGCACCAATCCCCACCAGCGGGATATTTTTGCTTTTGATCTGGCTACCGAACAATTCAACCCGGAAGCCGTCTATTCTGTGACCACCGAAGCGGTAAAAGCTTTTCTGGATGCCCACAAGGATATCGAAAACTACGACAAGATCGAAGAAAACATGTTTGAATCTGACAAAGAACTGGGTTTCAAACCCTCTGCCCTGACGATCCATCCGATGACCGGCGAGATCTACCTGGTTTCCTCGCCCGGCAAAATGCTGTTGTCGATGGACCGTGACGGAACGGTCACCCGGATCATCAAGCTGAGCAAGAAAATGCACCCCCAACCAGAAGGGATCTGTTTTGACACAAAAGGGACGATGTACATTTCGGATGAGGCGCGGGATGGGGAGCCGGGGCGGGTGTATGGGTATTTTTTGAAGTGAAAATGGAAATAGAATTAGTTATCGAAGATTTATAGAATGGCTTCTTGTTTGATTTTGATCAGATCATCAATTAACTCGTTTTTCATATTCATGGTATATACCCTGTAAATGAATCCTTCGTTTTGGTACTTAATAATCTTCTTTAGATCACTTAATCTATCTAACCAAGTTATGCCATCCGTAATGAACAAAAAATAAGTATCGTGTCTTTTGTTTGATATGATTTTTTCAACATCTCCCAACGAATCTGTTTGCTTGCTTCCGGTAGCACCATACGCTTTTACTTCTATAACAACATTGGGGTTTCCCTTTTCTGGAATAGCAAAATCAGCTTTTGCCACAAAATCATTGTTTTTGCCTATGAAGTTACAACGCGAATCGTAGGACTTAAAAGTAGATTTATACTAAGCTCGGCCACAAGAGGTGAAAAGTTGGAGAGTACCTATCTTGTG
>CALMYQ010000185.1 GCA_937873655.1 uncultured Lewinella sp.
TCGGTAGCATTCGGGTTGAATTTTACGTTTCCGGCCTGTAGGGCCGGTATGTGATTGCTCCGGCAGGCAACGCCAGTGCGATCGATTCCAAATCGCCGGTTGTTAAAGATCAAACAGTTGTCAGTGGTCAGTTTGGATAACGGTTACCTATTCAGGATTCCACCCTGGCCCGTATTGAACACCCCGAACTCCAGCTGCTCCTGAAGTTCGGGGTGTTCAATATGTAAATTTCCATTATCAGATAGCAGGAACCGGCAATTATCTCAATTTCGACACCACATCCGCTATTCTGCCGATCGCTTCGGTCAGCTGTTCTTCGCTTGCGGCATAGGAAATGCGCAGGCAATTGCTGTCGCCGAAGCCGGTGCCGGCAACGGTGGCCACATAGGCTTTTTCCAGGAGGTACATGCTGAAATCGTCAGCGTTATTGATCGCGGTCTGGCCGTCGGAGAGGCCGAAGTAATTGCTGATATCGGGGAAGATATAGAAAGCGCCTTGCGGGCGGTTGACCTTCATGCCGGGAATTTGTTCCAGCAGGCCGATCACCAGGTCGCGGCGATGCAGGAAGGCGTCGCGCATCTTCCAGGTCGGCGTCATATCCGACAGCAGGGCGTGGGCGGCAGCTTTCTGGCCGAAGGAGGTGGCGCCTGAAGTCACTTGCCCCTGGATCTTGTCGCAGGCCTGTGCCAGCCATTCCGGGCCTCCGATATAGCCCAGGCGCCAGCCGGTCATCGCAAATCCTTTGGCAAAACCGTTGACGGTGATGGTGCGGTCCTTGACGGAATCGAAGGTACCGATGCTGACGTGTTTGCCCGTAAAATTGATGTACTCATAGATCTCATCGGAAACGACGTGTACCTGCTCGTACTTGCCCAGCATTTGCGCCATAGCGCTCAACTCATCGGCCGTGAATACGGAGCCGGTCGGGTTGCAGGGCGACGAGAAAATGATCAGTTTGGTCCGATCGGTGATGGCGGCTTCGATCTGAGCAACCGAAGGTTTGTAATCCTGATCGATGCCTGCATGCACCACAACAGGCACGCCGCCCGCAAATTTTACGATCTCAAAATACGACACCCAATAAGGGGCCAGGATGATCGCTTCGTCCCCTTCGTCGAGCAGGGCCAGACAAATATTGGCGATGGATTGTTTGGCGCCGTTGGACACAACGATCTGGTTGGTCGTGAATTCCAGCCCGTTATCCCGTTTGAATTTGGTGCAGATGGCTTCCCGCAGGACCGGCAAGCCCGACACGGGCGTATATTTGGTATATCCCTGGTCGAGGGCTTCCTTGGCAGCCGTCTTGATATGTTCGGGCGTATCGAAATCGGGTTCGCCCAGACTCAGGCTGATCACTTTATGGCCCTGGGCGGCGATATTGCGCGCCAGTTTGGCCATTAACAAGGTGGAGGACTCCTCCATTTCCAGAACTCTCCGGGAAAGCGGCAACGTGCTTAACATGGTCTTATAATTAAAGAAATTTTGGCAAAATTAAACTAATATCATGTAGTATTGCATAAATTTTTGGCATGAACTACGATTCCAAAACCGATTTCGGCGATCCCCTGCGCATGGATTGGACGTGGAAACTCATTGCCATGATCCTTTGCCTGGGGGTCGGCTGGTTGCTGGGGTCGGCGCTCAATGGCATCTGGGCGACGCTGGCCGATATTGACAGCCGCGCCTTGCTTCAGTCTTTTGGAGAAGAAAGTACGCTGCGGGACCGCAACCTGATGCGCCTGTTCAACCTGACCGCCCATTTTTGCACCTTTACCTTGTCGGGCCTTCTCATCGGGGTCGTGGTCTTCCGTCGGGGCTGGAGCCGGGAATTCGGCCTCTCCGCCGGTATCAGGCCGGCAGCTTTATTCAGTGCAGCCTTGCTCGGCATGACGATCTTCCCGTTGGCGCAGGCCGTTTACTGGCTCAATCAGCAGATCCCTCTCCCTGAAGCGCTGGTCAGCCAGGAATCCAAAACCGACGCCATGGTGGCCGGCCTGATGATCATGGACAGCGGATGGGAGCTGGCCTTCAACCTGCTGATCGCCGCGCTGGCCCCCGCTATCGGTGAGGAGCTGATCTTCCGTGGGCTGGTCCAGAATCAATTGGAAAAACAGACCGGCCGCACCCACCTGGCCGTTTGGGTCACGGCTGCCGTGTTCAGCGCCATACATTTCCAGTTTGCCGGATTCCTGGCCCGGATGCTGCTCGGAGCGGTTTTGGGTTATACCCTGGTCTGGACCCGCAGCTTGTGGGCGCCGATCGCCCTCCACTTCGTTTTTAACGGCTGGCAGGTCGTCGGAGCCTACCTGGCCGGAGAACACCCGGAAATTGCCAAACCCGACACGCCTGTGGCGCCGTCTATCCCGCTCGTCATCATTTCGGTTTTACTTACCTTTGCGTTGGTTCGGAGACTTTGGAAAGAGGGTGAGAGCCCGACTTCGCCTGAGGCTTCGTCGGATGGGAGGTGAAAGAGTAATGGGGGGCTTTACGTTCAGTCATACCGGACTTACAACTTACGACTTACAACTTACGACTGAGGACTACTTCTATGGAAGGTTTGATAAAAAGGATGATCACTGCAGCGATTTTTGTCGGCATTATGCTGGCAGGATTATACGGTGGCCGGTTGACCTTTGTGCTGCTGTTCGGCACCATTGCGGCCATATCGCTGTGGGAGTTTTTCGGCATTGTCCTGGATAAGATCTCCCGTCGCGACCGGTTGCGGAAGTTTCTGGGCATGTTACTGGGTTTGATGCCGATCGTTCTGGCCACCGTCCTCCAGTTGGGGCTGGCCGGCAGCCGGGAAGCGTTTCTGGCGGTGGCTTCCCTCCTTTTTGCACCCGCCATTTT
>CALMYQ010000186.1 GCA_937873655.1 uncultured Lewinella sp.
AATCAAGGGAAAGCTCTCTTAGTTTAGTAAGCAATTCCAGGTTCTTGATCTCTGTGATTTGGTTGGAATCAAGGGATAAATAGGTTAAATTCGAAAGATTTGATAATGACTCAATTTCTGTAATTTGATTTGAAAATGGGCAATGGTCACTAACTAATTCATGATGGATTAGGTCCTTAACATCGAAATCTGGCGTGGTAAACCCAAAACTAAGTTTCTTAAGTTTTTTCAGGTGTTCAATACCTTGGATTTCTTCAATTTGGTTATGTCCTAAATAAAGAGTCTTTAATTCTCTTAAAGGATTCAAGTTAGGAATTGTTTTAATCAAATTCCCTGAAATATCCAGTTTCTTTAAGCAAAGAAGGTTTTCCAGGTTTTGAATTTCCTGGATAAAATTGGACCGATAATATTCATCGGTGCCATATATATTTCCTTCATAATTCCAACCAAGGTATCCGAAACTCAATACCTCTAAATTTGATAACTCCCCAAGGTTTTCGATTTTTACTATGCGATTCATTCCCAAATAAAGGGACTTTAGGGTTTTTAAATGTGCGACGCCTTTTATTTCACTGATTTTATTAAAAGTAAGATTAAGGTATTCAAGTTTAGCTGTCGATTCCAGATTCTTAATCTCCGTAATTTGATTGGAACCAAGGGATAATTTTTTCAATTTGGTCAGCAATTCCAGGTTTTTGACCTCCTTGATTTGATTGAAATCAAGAGATAGTTTTTTCAGTTCAGTCAGTGATTCCAGATTTTTAATCTCCGTAATCTGATTGGAACCAAGGGATAATTTTTTCAATTTGGTCAGCAATTCCAGATTTTTGACCTCCTTGATTTGATTGGAATCAAGAGATAGCTTTTTCAGTTCAGTCAGTGATTCCAGATTTTTAATCTCCGTAATCTGATTGGAACCAAGGGATAATTTTTTCAATTTGGTCAGCAATTCCAGATTTTTGACCTCCTTGATTTGATTGGAATCAAGAGATAGCTTTTTCAGTTCAGTCAGTGATTCCAGATTTTTGATCTCTGTGATCTGATTGGAACCAAGGGATAATTTTTTCAATTTGGTCAGCAATTCCAAATTTTTGATCTCCTTGATTTGATTGGAATTCAGAGATAGTCTTTCTAAGTTGGCCAGCGATTCCAGGTTCTCAATTTTTTGAATCCCGTTGCTGCTCATATCAAGTTCCGTTAATTCAAAAAAATTGAAATTAGATAACCAATCGATTGAACGAAGATCAAGGTTATTAACATTTAATGCTTTTAAATTAGGAAGTCTATGAAGGATCTCAAAAGATTTTAATTTTATACCCCCTATATTCAACTGTTGCAAATGTGGCAGCTTAGAAAGGATTTCAATATCTGCGATTGAATTGCCTTCCAGGGAAAGTTCTTCAAGGTTTTGTAAAAGAGCCAGTTCTTTGGGCAATTGCTTTATATTGTTAAAACTTCTTTTATAATTCTTGTCAATCCATTCTCTTTTTTTGTAATACCTACGTCCCAAATTCAACCTGCGAAGATGGGTCATCTCAAAAACTTCTGCAGGTATTTCTTTAAGTCCCAAATTTCTCAAATCGAGAAAATCACTTTGTTCTTCCTGACACTTCCTGATAATTTTAGCAACACGGCGATCATTCATGCAGATTTAATTTAGGGTTTAAATAATCTATTTTTATACTTTCAGCATTGGCAATTTTGATGTAATTTTCAACTCACCGCCCCATACAAATACCCCTGAAACCCAATAAACGTCTCCCGGATCGTCTTGATGTCACCCAGGACGCGCTTGGCGTCCGCAATGGCGCGGTATTTCAACTCCAGGAGTTGCGGGAGCTTGGCGTCGTCCAGTTCGTCGACGCCTTCTTTGACGTATTGGTCCAGCACGAAATTCAGGAATTCCTGCTGCTGGGGGTTGTAGGATTGGAGGTGTATCTTGGCGTTTTCCGCCCGATTCAGGCGGGGCACCAGGTTGCGATGATAGGCCACGTAGCTCAGCACGTCATACAGGTCGGAATCCTCGCCGTGGACCAGCCTCCGCAGGTCTTCGAGCTGGGCCTGGGTATAGCCCTTTTCGCTGAGCTCCTCCAGCAGCTTTTTCCGGGTGCCGGGCAGACTCCAGATCTTTCGGAGTTCGTCCTCATCGCGGAAGAAAGTGGGCAGGTCGCCGAATAATTGCTGGATGAAGGTTTCGGCCGAAATCGGTTTGCCTTCCGGACTCCAGAAAGAGGTCCGGATCATGGAATCCAGCTCCCGCACTTTGTTGTCCGCCAGCCGGATGCGAATGATCTCCTTGGGTGGTTCCTCACAGGTGCAGGGATTGTTGCCGCATTTATAACACGGCTCGGGCTCCTGAATGCAGATGCAAGGATCTTCTCCGCAATTCGGACATGGGCCGGATTCCCTTCCACCGCTTGGCGTATACGGTTCCGGGGCTTGCGGATCGCCGTCCCAGTCCCGATCCTGGAAATGCATGTGGGCGTTGACGAAATCGTAGATGGTGAAGTAGTCCTTACCGTCAAACAGGCGGGTGCCGCGACCGACGATCTGCTTGAACTCCACCATCGAATTCACCGGCCGCAACAGGACGATGTTCCGGACCTCCGGCGCATCCACTCCGGTACTCAGCTTCTGAGAGGTGGTCAGGATGGTGGGAATGCTCTTTTCGTTGTCCTGAAAATCGCGCAGGTGTTGCTCGCCAATAGTGCCGTCATCGGCCGTTACGCGGTGGCAGTAGTTGGGGTTCGTGCTGCGGGCGTATTGGTTGATCAGGTCCCGCACGGCAGCGGCGTGGTTCTGGGTGGCGCAGAATACCAGCGTTTTCTGGTTCTGGTTGATCATATCCATGAACAGGCGGACGCGGTATTCCTCCCGGGCCTTGATCTCGATGATCCGGTTGAAATCCGACTCGATATAAGCCCGGTTCTCATCGATGGCCCCGGATTCCACATCGTCGTCATCGGAGAAGATATACTCGTCGAGGGTCGTATTGATCTCCTTGACCTTGAATGGCGTCAGGAAGCCGTCGTTGATGCCCGATTTGAGGGAATACACGTACACCGGCTCCCCGAAATAGGCGTATGTATCGCCGTTGACATCCCTTTTCGGCGTGGCCGTAAGCCCCAACTGTACAGCCGGACTGAAATACGCCATAATCGCCCGCCAGGTGCTTTCATCATTGGCCCCGCCGCGATGGCATTCGTCGATGATAATAAAGTCGAAAAAGTCCTCCGGGTATTCCCCGAAATACGGCGAACCATCCGGGCCTGACATGAAACTCTGGAAAATCGTAAAGAATATACTCCCGTTTTTGGGCACCTTCCCTTTTTTCCGGATATCAGACGGGCGGATGCGCACCAGGGCGTCTTCCGGAAAGGCATTGAAGGCGTTAAAGGCCTGGTCGGCCAGGATATTGCGGTCGGCCAGAAAGAGGATGCGCGGGCTGCGCTGACCGTCGCGATTGATGTTCCATTTGGCATGGAACAGCTTCCAGGCGATTTGGAAGGCGATGGCCGTCTTGCCGGTGCCGGTGGCCAGCGTGAGCAGGATGCGTTCCTTGCCGTCGGCTACGGCTTCCAGCACTTTGGTAATAGCATTTTCCTGGTAATAGCGCAGCTGCCAGGTCCCGCCACGGTCTTCGAAGGGAATGGCAAAAAAGCGCTCCCGCCAATTAGCTACAACTTCCGCTTCCGTAGTTTGCGGGGTTGGGAAGGTCATTTCCCAAAGCGCTTCCGGGGAGGGGAAAGCCGCCACATCAGCCTCGCGGCCTTCCTCCATATCGATGATATAGATTCTCAGGCCGTTGGTGGCAAAGGTAAATCGAATATTCAGCCGTTGGGCATAATCCTTGGCCTGCCCTACCCCGCTGGTGTAGTAGACATCGCGGGCCTTGGCCTCGATCACCGCGAGGTTGCGATTCCTGTACTGGAGTACATAGTCCGCCTTGAGGGGTTTGGCGCGCCGGCCATGCCCCAGCAACCGCCCCTGAGATATGGGAAACTGCTTGCGCACCCGGCTGCCTTCCACCACACCCCAGCCCGCCGCCCGCAGGGCAGGATCGATATAGTCGTGTTCGGTTTGCGCTTCGTTCATGGTTGCGGTTTAATCCATTACCGGCTTGTTGTTATTATGAACCCTCTTGAATTGCAGGCTTTTGGCCCCGAAATTGATCAATAATCCGATTTCCAGGCCATAGGCTTCCACATAATTCATGGCCTGAGCCAGATGAACGTCTTCAAGGTTGATCACAGCCTTGATCTCTACCATTATCTTATCTTCTACGAAAAAATCCACCCTTCGGGTTCCAATATCGTGCCCTTTATAGTAAATCTGCATTTCGTGCTCCCTGCTGAAGCTGATCCCCTGTTGGTCCAATTCGATCGCCAGGGCCCGCTGGTAGATCACTTCCTGGAACCCATTCCCCAGGAATTTATGGACCTCCATTGCGGCCCCGATGATCTTATGCGTGAGTTCCTGGTGTTTCATGGTTGACTTGGATTTTGGTGTTTGCTTATTGTCTTGACCTTGATTTGCTTGATTTGAAAATCATTGTCTTAACCTTGATTTTCTCGATTTGCTTGATTACTTGATTCAAAAATCATTGTCTTAACCTTGATTTTCTCGATTTGCTTGATTACTTGATTCAAAA
>CALMYQ010000187.1 GCA_937873655.1 uncultured Lewinella sp.
AACTGCCAACTTCAGGACTGAAGACTGCCAACTGCCAACTGCCAACTTCAGGACTAAAGACTGCCAACTGCCAACTTCAGGACTAAAGACTGCCAACTGCCAACTTCCGGACTGAAGACTGCCAACTGCCAACTGCCAACTTCAGGACTGAAGACTGCCAACTGCCAACTAAAAGACTCCCATTGATGCGTATCGGATTTTGGCCCTGGTCCAATCCTGAAACAACCGTCATGAACAGGAAACGGAAGACGCCGAAGCCGAACCGCCTCTTTATCCTTTCTACTTTAACCATTATCCTTTTTTAAGCCTGCCGGCTGAAATGCTTCAGCATAATCACCTCCTGGTCGGTCAGCGGCCGCCACCAGCCGCGTTTCAGGTCTTTTTTGGTTAAGCCGCCCAGATAGACGCGGTCCAGTTTGGTGACTTCATAGCCGAGGTGTTCGAAGATGCGGCGGACGATGCGGTTGCGACCCACGGAGATCTCCAGGCTGATCTCCTGTTTTTTATCCGCGGTCAGGTATTCTATCCAGTTGACCCGTACCGGTCCGTCTTCCAGTTCGAGTCCGTCGCGGATTTTTTGGAGGTCGCCCTTGGTCAGCGGATTATTCAGGGTGGCATTGTACACCTTTTTCATCCTGTACCGCGGGTGGGTCATCCTTTCGGCCAGGTCGCCGTCATTGGTAAGGAGAATGAGGCCCGTCGTATCGCGATCGAGGCGGCCGACCGGAAAAACCCGCTCGGGGACCTTGCCGGCCAGGAGGTCGATCACCGTCCGCCGGCCTTTCTCGTCCTTTACCGTTGACAGGACGTCCTTGGGCTTGTTCATCAGCAGGTACACCATACGGGTGGCGGGCTGGAGCTTGTTGCCGTCCAGCGTCACTTCATCGCCTTCCTGGATCTGGTACCCGGGTTCGGCCTGCACATTGCCGTTGACCGAAACACGCCCCGCCTTGATCATGTCCGCCGCCTGCCTGCGCGAAGCGACACCGCAATGCGCCAGGTATTTATTCAGGCGCATATCAACTTCTGACGGCGGCCCGGGAGCAGGTTTTGGCTTGGGACCGCGGGGATTGGGTTTGCCGGATCTGTCCTTTTTTGGTTTGAATGACTTTGCCATATGGTGAATTAATACCGCAAAGGTAAGATTTTGGGTTATCTTCGCAGCTTTATAATTGTTGACCTGCAGTTTATCCTGGCTGCAGCCCTGACCACTTGCCGGAGAAGATTGCTTAATCATCGAATATGAAAGATCAGTTTGAACATGAAGGCGGTACGGTCGCCTATTCGGCCAAGGGGAAAGGATTTCCCGCCATTTTTCTGCACGGTTTTTGCGAAGACAGCACCGTTTGGGATGATTTTATCTCCGGGATGACGGACGGCGGTTACCGGATCATCTGCATAGACCTCCCGGGGTTCGGCCGGTCTGAAATAGCGGAAAAAGATTGTTCTATTGAAGAAATGGGCAATGCGGTACTGGAAGTGACCAAACGTCTGGAATTGAAGAAATTTGTATTGATCGGCCATTCCATGGGCGGGTACGTCTCGTTGGCGGTTGCCGCTCAGGCAGGCGACCGGTTGGCCGGTTTGGGCCTGTTCCATTCCCATCCCTACCCGGATAGCGATCAGAAAAAAGCCGGCCGCGACAAGGGGATCTCCTTTATCAAACAACACGGTCATCCTTTGTTCGTCAAACAGTTGATCCCGACCCTGTTTGCACCCGAGTTTGCGGCAGGCAACGGGTTTCTGGTGGATAAAATGGTCTTCAAGGCGGCGCAGTACCGCGAATGGGGCATTCTCAACGCTTTGGCCGCCATGAGGGATCGCCCGGACCGGTCGGCCGTACTGTCCGAGATCGCCTGTCCGGTCCTGTTTATATTGGGGGAAAAGGACCAGGTGATCCCCCGTGAGATCGATCACCTGCAGACCACTTTGCCGCAGGTCGCCGTGGTCCATACACTCGCAAAAGCCGGCCATATGGGCATGCTTGAGGCGCAAAATGCGACGCGGAAGTTTTGTATGGAATTCGTGGAATTTTGCCGCCAAAAGGCAGGCTGATCAATATCCGTCCATTCTAATTTCTGCATCCTCGCATCCTCAAATCTTCAAATCCTCAAATCTTCTCCTCCCATGTCCTACCATCCTTCCCTCTACCAGATCAACACCCGGGTCTGGATCCGTCGGTTCGGACCGAATGCCCGGCTGAAGGACGTTCCGGATGCGTTCTGGGATTTCCTCATCGACCGGGGAATGGACTACGTTTGGCTGATGGGGATCTGGCAGACGCCGGATGAAGCTATCCCGCGCTACGCTTTTGAGCCGGGTTTGCAACAGGCGTACAGCGAAGCGCTCCCCGATTGGAAGCCGGAAGATGTGATCGGTTCGCCCTATGCGATCGACCGGTATGTCATTCACGAAAAGCTGGGCACGACCGCCGACCTGGTCAAGCTCAGGAAATTGCTGAACAAAAAAGGGCTTAAACTGATCCTCGATTTTATTCCCAACCATTTTCATTCGGAAAGCGCCCTGCATAAGGAACATCCGGACCTTTTTCTCCATGCCGGCGAAGAATGGCTGCAAGCCGACAGCTTCACCTTTTACAGGAGCCCCGGCGGGCAGATCACCGCGCATGGCAAGGATCCCTATTTCGCCGCCTGGCTGGACACGGCCCAGGTCAACTATTTCCACCCCCATGCCGTCCGTTTCATGACCGGTCAATTGCTGCAATTGACGGAAGTTTGCGATGGGGTGCGTTGCGACATGGCCATGCTCGCCCTGAACGAGGTATTCGGGCGCACCTGGGGGCACGTGCTTGAAAATGCCACCTGGCCCGGCGCCGAATTCTGGGGGCAGGCCATCAAAGCGGTGCGCGATAAAGCGCCGGCGTTCACCTTCATCGCAGAAGCCTATTGGAACCTGGAAAGCCGCCTTCAACACCTGGGCTTTGACTATACCTACGATAAAACCCTGACCGATCGCCTGAAGACCCGCAATGTAGACCCCATCCGGTGGCACCTGATGGCCGAACCCGATTATCAGGACAGGTCGGTTCGCTTCCTCGAAAACCACGACGAAGAGCGGGTAGCCGGCATCTTTTCCCGGCAACGCGCCGAAGCGGCGGCAGTCATGGCCGCAACCGTTCCCGGCATGCGCTTTTATTTCGACGGCCAGTGGGAAGGACGCCGCATCCGCCTGCCCGTCCAACTGGGCCGCGAACCCGTTGAGGCCTGGTGCGGGTGTCTGATGGCGCGAAAATTGCCCTTGCCCAAGGAACCCTGGGTCAGGTCGGTTTGCCCGTGCACCTGGTATTTTTACGAAGAATTATGCCGGCTGACAAAAGATGAAACCTTCCGGACAGGGACATGGCGCCAGCTATCGGCCGAGGCCCTGACCAATGCGGCTTCCCTGCTGGTCTGGGAATGGCGGCTTGGCCCTGCGCGCCGGTTGGTGGTGATCAACTACAGCGAACACCTGGCCCAGTCTGTCAACGTGGTGTTGCCGGAAAAGGATGAGGACGTCACCTGGCGGGATACCCAAAGCGGACAACTGATCATGGACGGCGCAATCGGGCTGGTCGGTCCTTATGAATACCGGGTATTGGAAAGTGTGGGAGGGTGATGCTTCGACTTCGCTCAGCACAAGGAGCCCGACTTCGCCGATGCTACGTCGGATGGGAACCCGACTTCGCCAGAGGCTGCGTCGGATGGGAGCCCGACTTCGCCTCAGGCTTCGTCGGATGGGAGGATAGGCATCATAATTCAACTCCAAAAGCGGCATTATGCCTAGGCTGTTCAATTTGATACCGATTTCATCCTGTGCTTTTTAGCTCCTGATCTAAACGCCCTCGCAGGCCATGGCCGCAGTTGCGATTTGTCTTCGGAATAAAAAAGGAAAAAAGCAGTCTGGTTTTGGTGTCAAGCAGCAACTTGCCGTTGCTTCTTGACTTGGTTGTAAAGT
>CALMYQ010000188.1 GCA_937873655.1 uncultured Lewinella sp.
TTTATGCTGTTTTTTAAACTGGTTGGGGGCTTAACTTAATGGGAATGAACAAAGCTCGCACGTAAGCATAAAATCCAGAAACAATTGCTGTTCAGGAGTTTCAAATTTATCCCAGATTTTTGCCAGGTCTGCACCGGTAAACCTGCCTTGTTGGCTAAGAAGTTGGTAGTAGGCGCCCCCCTTGCCTCTGGAAAAAATCGTATAGATAGCCCGGATGGCCCACTCCTGATCAAGGATTATCCGGTCATTGAACATGCCTTCCCGGTGAAACAACACACCGGTCTCTTTCAGCCAGTTGAGTACGTATTTTGAGTCAGTATTGATTTTGAAATTTTTAACCAGCACCTCAAAAGCATCAATTGTCAGGGTTTTGTCCAGTTCAGACTCCTCATTTCTTTCCCGGGCTTTCTGTATAGCCTCCTGTTGATTTGTAAAATATTTGCGCAAGGCCAGCCAGGATGCAGGTTTTTGACCCTCGCGGGCAATGGAAAGGATGGCATCCTCCAGATTTAAAGCCAGTGATTTGAATCCGTTTGTATAATGATCGATGCCTGCATCAATATGGATAAATTCAAGAAATTTCCCATCATGGATTTTCAATAAGTCAGACTTCCCGGGGCATTCCAGTTTGTGTCCACCGTGTTTTGTGGTTTTGGTCTGAACTACGATAACAGGGCTTCCTTTTCCAAAAAATTGGGCATAATGCATCCAATAGGCCAGGGATTCATTAATATATTCCCGTTTTTGTTCATCTTCGATAAAAATGGTCGGCTCCCCCTTCAAAGCCTTATCCTCCGTTTCCTTATCCCACAGCAGCAGATAAACGGCATTGGTCTGCAGGAAGATCCGGTGCGTGGCGTGGTAAATATCCTGCCCGCCGAAATCCCAGAAGTTGAGGACATACGGAAACCGGGAATTTTCGAAACGCACCAGCCGGATGGCATGGGTAGAAGGCCGGTTTTCTTCGAATGTATTGTCAACCATCCGGTCGATCAGACTGCTTTTTCCAACTCCGCCGTTGCCGAGCACCAGCACCTTGTAATCCTTGTCCTCATCGGTGGCTACCCGCGTGTCGGCCAGCCATTGCCGGATAAACGGAAAGGCATTGGAACGGTCGATGATATTGGCCCGGAGATCGTCGCTCAGGGCATTCTCATCCAGGCGTAAGTGCAGGTTGTCGGGCAGATAATCGGATTGATGATCGGGAAATGCAATTTCCTTCAGCTCATTTTTGTCCAGGAATACCTGAGAGAGCCTGGTTGAGCCTGAGGGGAATATAAAATTGGAAAGCTTGTTAGAGCCCAGGTCCAGCCGCTCCAGCACAGGAAGTTCTTCTGGCAGGCTGATCGTTTCGATCCGGTTCCTGGCTGCATCCAACCGTTCCAACTTCCCGGCGGTTTTTGGAAATATCAGTTCTTGAAGAGCGCTATCCGAAACGTCCAGATAAACGAGTTGGGTACTGTCTCCTGAAAACTCGAGGTGTTGAAGGTTTTTGTTATCGCTGAGATCCAACCATTCCAAGTGTTCCAGGCTGTCTGGGATGATGAGTTTTTCCAGTTTGTTGCCGCACAATTGTACCACCCGCAAACCCGGGAGACGCCAAAGCTCGCGGAGTTGCGCATCCGTCCAATTGCCGTTGCAAAGATTGAGCCCTGTAACTTCGCCGGTTTCATCCTGGGAATAGGTATTGACCGAATAGGTCCGCTTGATTTCTTCAAGGTCGGATTCGGATCTCAGGTTGATACCCAATGATTTCTGCAGGCTTTCCAGAATTGGGTGCATAAAGTTGATACTGGATTGGTATGAATTTTATTGTTTTTTTTCTGGCTTAATAAGGAGCGGCGACCTTCCCTTGCAGTACCAGCCGCTTCTCCCTTCGATGTCTTTGCCTTTTTCAGGCGGGAAAGGAGCTCGTACTTCCCTTGGCACACTCCGGTTAATGAAAGATCAACCGAACTCCGGCCTAAATAACCAGGCAGTACCGGGCTAACCGAAAACCGATATTGTTGTTCCTGTTATCGGTATTGTTCCTGTTGCGGTTGGCACAGCGACAATTGTTATCGTTGTTGTTCCAGGACCCGCCACGAACCACTCGGCGAGCGGTGCAGCTCCACCCCATGGGAGTAAAGATAGCTAAAAATCCGGTTTTCAAAACGCCGGCTTTGTCCAAAACGTATATGGCCAAGCCAGGCATTGAGCCGGTTTTCCAGGCTTTGAGGGGTGAGCCGGTTTTGCGCTTTAAGTTCCAGCAATTTGCCGAGAAATCGTTTGTACCTCCTCAACTTGGGTTTCAGAACGGTACAGTGGGTTGGAAGTACACAAAACCCCAGGAAAGGAACCCCATTTTTCGTCTGAAAAATTTGGGACTTTTTGGGATGAAGTTCAAGGCGAAGGCTGTTGAGATATTCTTTTATTTGCCCTTCCCAATAATGCAGTTTTTCCTTATCATCCTCAAACAAGACAAAATCGTCAACATAACGGATATATCCGGGCGCCTGCAGAATTTCTTTGACAAAATGATCCAGTCCATTCAAATACACGTTGCCCCAGAACTGACTGGTGAGGTTCCCGATCGGCAAGCCCTTTCTCCTTTCAACAGGCGTAAACAGGTCGTCGCCTGGAAACCATTGTAAGTTGGGTTCCTGCTTATTGGAATTATCAATAATCAGATCGATTAGCCCGAGGGTCTCCGGGCATTTTATTTTTTTGCGCAATGCTTGTTTGAGCAGAAGGTGATCAAGGCTTGGAAAAAATTTGCGGATGTCACATTTAAGGATAGGCTGTTCAATTTGATACCGATTTCATCCTGTGCTTTTTAGCTCCTGATCGAAACGCCCTCGCAGGCCATGGCCGCAGTTGCGATTTGTCTTCGGAATAAAAAAGGAAAAAAGCAGCCTGGTTTTGGTGTCAAGCAGCAACTTTCCGTTGCCCCTTGACTTTCAAAAT
>CALMYQ010000189.1 GCA_937873655.1 uncultured Lewinella sp.
AAGGCAAAGAGGGCTGTCAGGCAATCAAAAAACCCGGGCTTGGACCAAACCCTGAGGGCGAGTTTATTCTGTGCAACGGAATGCAGGGCAATTTTAGGCCCAGCTGCGTGGCCGGAGCCTTTTCTTTGGTTACTTTCTTTTGGGCGCCAAAAGAAAGTGACAAGACCAAAGGCGGAGAGAGGAATGTAAAATGCAAAAGAAAAAATGCGAAATGTAAAAGTGGGGCGGCCGTTAATTACATAAATCCTGATAACCATTGAAGATGAGAAAAAAGCAAAAGTTGTCAACGGCAATTTGACATCATCCACCCTAATGGGCTGGTTGTGTAGGCGTACCTTCACCCATACAAAAAAACGCAGGACGGTTTTGCGGTCAAATTGAACAGCCTACCGTTAAAGGACCGTCAAACCGACAACCGTTGTGTTATGGAAGATAATACACTATCCGGATGGATGCGGGGTAAAGTTGCCAAATGCCAGGCTCCGGACCACCGGCATGAACCCGCTTTATTTATTCGCCGTACAAACCTCCGGCCGGTCACCGATCCCGTTCTCTTCCATTAATTCTTTCAGTCTTTGATCGGTAGAATCGGGCGCCTGAATGCGGGCCAGATTCTTCAAGGCATCATAACGGCAATCCCATACCTTGGCTTCCAATTTCTGCACCCTGCACGCCAGTTCCTTGTCCAGGCTGAATTCGAAAGTAGAAAGGAACGCCTCAATTTTCTGCAGGTACCGGAATCCTTCCTCACAGGTGCCGGAAAGACCCCTCATGGTCAGGTCTTTGACCAGGTGGATATTGTCGCAATAGAATTCGGCCGACTGGTAGGTTTCCGTGAGTTTATCGCCTTGTGAGACGAATTTGTTCCACAACCTTTCAATTTTCATGGCATCGGCCTGCTGTTGCTGGGTAACCGCCACCAATTCATTGATCTTGGTCCTGGTAATGCCGTCCAGGGTCAGGTTCTCCGCCCGCTGGAGGGAGTCGATCTTCAGCAGCATTTCTCCGGCCAGATCGCAGGTAAACGTGAATCCGTCCATGATATAAGCCTTGATCAGGGGTTCCGGACGGCAGTAATCATACCCGTATCTGTACCCGGATTTTACCTTGTTGTCCGGAATAAAGGCTTCCCACGCTTTGTTCAAGGCAGCCAGATTGGCCTCATTCTGTCCGATGGCCGATTCCAGTTCTTTCACTTTCCCCGCCAATTCCCGGTCGAGGGTCACGCCGCTTTCCTTTTGCAGTTTTTTGATCTGTTCGAGCGTACCAGGCCCCAGGTGACATAGATCCAGGACGCCTTTCAAGACCAATTCCTTCATCTTCGGGACGGGATTGCAGGGAAAAAGCGGCAGCTCGAGGTCGAACCCGGGAGAAACGCCGGTTTTGACATAGGATTTCCACGCAACATCCAATTTGTCCATATCCAGGTACATGGTTTTCATTTTGGCCACTTCCGGGGCCAATCCATCCACATCCTGGATGCGCAAGGTGGTTTTTTCCGCCAGCTGGAGGGTCCTGTTCTCAAAAATATCCTTTGACTTCGCGATATCTCCTTTGCAGAAATAATCATAGGCCGTCATGTAGGAATACTTGGCCAGCGTTTGTTTCTCACAGCTTGTTTTAGCTGCTGTGATCGCTTCCAGTTCATCCGAGGGGACTTCCTTGGTCCGCAAGAATTGTTTCCAGATGTCGTCTATGGTATGAAAGGCTTTGATCTTCGTTTCCAGGTCGTACAATTTTTCCACATAACCCGGGATAGCTTTATGCAATTGGGGGTCCATCTCCTGGATTTCCGCCATCAGGTTTTCAGCGCCGTCCACCCGGCTCTGACAAAAATTGGAGTTGGTGTTCATCAACAGATATTTGGCGTAATTCAGGCGGTCGCGTTCTTTGTTCGGCTTGATCAATTCGCTCATGTTGGAAATTTTGTTGTTATCCAAAAATTCCTTCCAGGTTTCGTCAAAGTTGCCGGTCTGGGTGAAAGCGGGGGTGGAAATGAAAAAGAGGCTGCTAAAAAGGCAGAAGAAAAGATAGTTCGTTCGCATTCTGTTTTGAAATTTAAAGCATGTTCATTTGGGCCATATGCGGATCGGAGCTTAAACGCTTTTTTAAGCACAATTATTCCATTGCCAAACCTAAAAAAGTTTTGCTAATCCGCCTTCAGCAAAACCACCCGCGCCACCTGCAATTTTGCTCCCTGCCGGACCTCCACCCAGTAAACGCCGTTTGCGAGGTTTGCCGTAGCGATGCGCAGTGTTTGGTCCGGAAAGGGGACCGTCCGCGCCTCAGCCAGCCGCCCCGTTCCGTCAAATATCCGCAGTTCGAGGGGCGCCGGGTCAGCGCTCAGCCTGCGCAGAAAGAAATCGCCGGCTGCCGGATTGGGGAAGAGTTCCACCAGCTGCGGCCGGCCATGCGGTTGTACGGTACCCACGGGAGGGCCGTCCAGGTCAGTCTCGTAGATGGTGATGCCGCCCCGGAAATTGCCTACTGCGATTTCGAGTTTGCCGTCGTTGTTGATATCGGCCAGGGTGACCTGCGTGCGTTCTCCGGCGGCGATCTGGCCGAAGGTTTCGGTGTCGGTGGTAAAGACGCCGCCCAGGTTGCCGTCGATATTGGAATAGGATTCGATCCGCCCCACTTCGGTACCGGTAAAGAGCCGGTACTGCCCGTTGATCTCCTGTACCCAGGGGGCGCTGTAACCGGTGGTATAGCCCATGATCCGGGTATCCACCTGGCCGAGGAAGAAGTTGTTGGGCGCCGATTCCGGGTCGGGATTGAACTGCGGATTTTGCGCTGTTCCTGTATTCTGGAAATAATTGATGTTGCCGTTCCGCTCGCCGACCAGCAGGTCGGGCAGGCCGTCGCGGTTGAGGTCGATGATCTGGGGAACGCTGGCCTGACCGACATTGATGCTTTTATAATCGTATACAGCGGGTTTGAAGGCCATAGGCTGACCCGGGCCCGCCGTGTTTTCCACAAAGAACAGGTGCCCGAATTGCTCGCCGACGAGCGCGTCCAGGTCGCCGTCGCCGTCCAGGTCCCCGAAGCAGGGGGTAAAGGCAAAGGAGGACGCGCTGAAGGCGTTCATGCCCATAAAGTCGCTATTGGTCAGGGTAAATGCGGGTTGGGAGGCCGTCCCGGTGTTCCGGAAGTAAAATACGCGCGGATCCTTGGCCCCGAACGGCGCGTAAATGCTGTAATTGCCGGCCACGAGGTCGGGCAGTCCGTCGGCGTCTACATCCACGAAAACGGGCCGGGCGCCGGTACCCAGGTCGATCATGCCGTCCACCAGCCAGTTCTTTTGTTGGAGGTTGAACGTGGGAGCGTTATCCTGGCCTGTGTTCTTATACAACCAGAAACAGTTCTGGTCGATGGAGCCGAGTTTGTTGTTGGGCGCCGCCAGCAGGTCGCGTTTGCCGTCGCCGGTGACATCCAGGTAAAAAGCGGCCGGAAAAAGTGGGATCTCAGCCAGTTGGGCGGTGTTGGGGAAAAGGGCGTTCTGGTCCGTGATCCAGGCCTTCTGGCAATTGCCGCCGTTGATCAGGTAATTGAGGTTGGAAAAACTGAGGTCGCCCAGCATGAGCTCCTTGTCGCCGTCGCCGTCGCCGTCGAAGGTGACGAGGGTAGAGCCGGAATGTCGGAATTGCAGCGGCGTATCGTCGGGGTCCCAGAAATGGTCGGCGCATTCTCCCATGACCGGCGACAGGGTGACCTCCACCTGGAGGCCGCTCTCGTAAATGCCGCCCCAGCACCCGTCGGCCAGTTTGTAGATCAGGCTGTCGCGGCCGAACCCCATTTCAACCGACCGGTTGGTGTACAGTTCGATGATGCCGCCGGCTACGTTGAAGGTGAGTATATCCAGGTCGCCGTCGCAATCCAGGTCATCGACCGCCGGATAGTCGATGGTGCTGACGTATAGCTGGGTCGGCCCGGGGATGTAGATCACATCGGCAGGCCCCTGGAAATGGAACCGGGAAAAAGCCAGCTTGCCGGATTGGTAATGGCCCTTGTACACCATAACGGCGTCGAAGGCCTGGTCGGAATAGGAGAAAATATCCTGGATGCCGTCGCCGTCGTAGTCCCGCAGCAGGCACCAGTTATGGATCGCCGGGAAATTGAGCGCATATTCGGGCGCCAGCACAAAATCCGGATGGCCCGGCGTGCCCTGGTTGATAAAGGTGAGGTGGATATCCCCGACCCGGTCAAAGATGTAGAGATCCTGCAATCCATCGTTGTTGAGGTCGACGGCCGAAGGTTGGGGGCAATTGAGCCCGCCCGCCCACGGATTTTTCAGCAAGACGCCGCCAACCGTTACCGGAATGTCGGCTGCGGGAAGGGGTTGGCCGAAAGCAACAGCGCTGTAACAACAGAGGAGCAAGAACCAAAGAGACCGATATTTTCGAAAATTCACAATCACTCATTTGAAATTTTACCGGGCAATGGTATTTTCACCCGATATTGCGATCCTGCAAAATAACGAAGAGAAGATGAACATCCGCAAAATTTTGGCCTTTCTGGTCATTTGTTTTACACCGACCCTTGTTTTTTGCCGGCAGGACACCCTGGTCCTGGCTCCTGCCCCTGCGCCTCCGCCCATTCCTCAGGTGGTAGAAAACCCGACGGTTACCCTGGAGAAAGGCCGGCCGGTCGTCGTGGCATCCGGCGTGGAAGGCCCGGGTATCGTGGTCATCAATGAAACGGAAGATACCCTTGATTTTAAGAACGGACAGGCGGCCTGGTCGCCGGGTGTCGACCACCGCGGACAACTCTTTCTGTTCAACGCGGGCAAGGGACACAAAATGTATCACGCGGCCGCCCGCAAGGACGGCACTATCCGGTTGCGCCATATCCCGCTGTGGCTGTCCGTCTTGCCGCCCCTGATCGCTATTGCACTGGCGCTGATCTTCAAGGAGGTGCTGGTCTCGCTGTTCCTGGGCATCTGGGTAGGCGCGTTCATCGCCGGCGGTCTGCGGATCGAATCTTTATACTACTTTTTGCTGAGCATCTTTGATGCCATCCAGAAATACGTGATCGAGGCGTTAAACGACTCCGGACACCTGTCCATCATCGTGTTCTCGCTGATGATCGGCGGCATGGTGGCGGTCATCTCGCGCAACGGCGGCATGGCGGGGGTAGTCAAGGCGCTGTCGCGATACGCCCGCTCTTCCCGCAGCGCGCAGTTCATCACCTGGCTGCTGGGGGTGGCCATTTTCTTCGACGATTATGCCAATACCCTGATCGTGGGGAATACCATGCGGCCTGTTACGGACAAGTATCGCATTTCGCGGGCCAAGCTGGCCTACCTGGTCGACAGCACGGCGGCGCCGGTGGCGGCCATCGCGTTCATTACAACCTGGATCGGCGCTGAACTGGGTTATATCGACGACGGCATCCACAATATCGCCCATTTTGAGGAGCAGAACATGACGGCTTATGCCATCTTCATCGGTTCGCTGAAATACGCGTTTTATCCGATCCTGACCCTGGCGTTCATGCTCATGCTGATCTATATGCGGCGTGATTTCGGGCCCATGTTCAAATCGGAAGTCCATGCCCGCAATACCGGCGAAGTGCAGCCGGTCAGGGCCGGCGGGCATACCGAATCGGTTGAGGACCTGAGCCCGGTGGAAGGCGCGCCGCTGAAGTGGTACAATGCGGCCGTTCCGGTATTGCTGGTGATCCTGGTGACCATCTTCGGCCTGCTCGATACCGGCTTGCTGAGCTGTTATAACGAATTGGTGGAAAAAGGTCTGCCGGTTGCTTCTTCCGGATGGGGCGACACCTGGGCGGGGTTGAGCGCCCTGATCACCGACGAAGGGTCCGGGTTCTTTGTCAAACTGGGCAAGGTCATCGGCGCCGCCGACTCGTATGTGGCCCTGCTGTGGGCTTCCCTGACGGGCGTGATCGCCGCTATTCTGCTCACCCTTCGGGCAAAGGTGATGCGGATCGGTCCGGCCATTTCCACCCTGATCACCGGCTTCAAGACCATGTTGCCGGCCATCATGATCCTGACCCTGGCCTGGTCGTTGGCAGCCACTACCGAAACCCTGCATACGGCCACCTACCTCACCGGCGCGCTGGCCGACAGCCTGAATCCGTTCCTGTTGCCGCCCATCGTCTTTGCACTGGCCGCCGTGATCTCCTTCTCCACCGGCTCCAGCTGGTCGACCATGGCGATTTTGTACCCCATCGTCATACCGCTGACCTGGGCGATCTGCCACCACAACAACGGCCTCCCGCCCGAAATGAGCACGGAGTTGCTGCTCAATGTCATTGCCGTCACCCTGGCCGCCTCGGTACTGGGCGACCACTGTTCGCCGATATCGGATACCACTATCCTCAGCTCCCTGGCTTCGGACTGCAACCACATTGAGCACGTGCGCACCCAGTTGCCGTACGCGCTCACGGTAGGCGCTGTCAGCCTGGTCGCCGGCGGCGTTACGACCGGCCTTGGCGGTGGATGGGCCATTTCCTTTGTGATGCTGCTGGCCAGTTTGGGCGTGCTGTTCCTGATCGTTCGGCGGTTTGGGAAGCGGGTGGAGTGAGGCTTGTTGCTGGATACTGGATGCTGGATGCTGGATACTGGATGCTGGATGACAGATGCTGGATGCTTGAAATCAGATGCTGGATACTGGATGCTGCCATAGGCGACTTCGTCGTCCGGAGGCCGAGGCGTGGTGGATGCTGGGCGCTGGTCCGGCTTGGAAGATCTAACCGGTTTTGCTTGAATTTTGATGGTTGACTATAAAAATTAGCGCTAATTTTGATGGTTTACCGTGAAATTTATAGTTTTGTAGAAAAAATGATACCCAGATTTTTGGAACATACCCTTCGCGACCGTTTGCTTCAATCCAGTAAAGTATTAATTCTTTATGGCGCCAGGCAAGTTGGAAAAACTACGTTGGTCAAAAAAATTATAAGCAATCTGGAAGGTAGAGCGCTGGAAATAAATGCAGACCGACAGCCGTTCAGCGAAATTCTTTCCAGCAGAGATTTCGAAAAATTGAAGGGCCTGGTCAGCGGATACCAGTTTGTTTTTATAGACGAAGCTCAACGAATTCCGGACATCGGCATCAACCTCAAGATATTGCATGATAATCTCCCCGATATGAAGATTATCGTTACGGGATCATCCTCACTTGATCTTGCCAATCGAATCAAAGAACCGCTCACAGGCCGTACGTGGACTTACCGGTTATACCCCTTCTCAGTTAGCGAATGGCAAAATTACGAACATCTGAATACGCTTGAAATTCAAATGAAACTTGAAGAGTGGATGCGTTTCGGCATGTACCCCGAAATCCACCAATTTGAGAATTTTAAAGACAAACGCCAATACCTGGAAGAATTGACCGGGGCGTATCTATATAAAGACATTCTTGCGTTGGCCAATATCCGGTATCCGGAAAAATTGCGACAATTGCTGAAGCTGCTTGCCTTTCAGATCGGCAGCGAAGTTTCTATTCACGAATTGGCAATTTCCTTGCAGGTTAACAGGGAAACGGTTATTAACTATATTGATTTACTGGAAAAGGCTTTCGTAATTTTCAAGTTAAGCGGATTTAGTCGCAACCTCAGAAAAGAAGTGACCAGCATGGATAAAATCTATTTTTATGATTTGGGGGTCAGGAACGCGCTGATTGAAAACTTTAATCCGCTCGATAGTCGGGAAGATACCGGTTCCATGTGGGAAAATTTTCTGCTCGTAGAACGACGAAAAAAAATGGAATATGAAAGGATCTTTGCCAATACCTATTTCTGGCGGACCTACTCCGGCGCAGAATTGGACTACATAGAGGAAAGGGATGGAAATTTACATGGATTTGAGTTCAAATGGAAACCTAAAAAAGGCAAAGCGCCCGCTACCTGGCTCGAAACCTACCAAAATGCCTCGTATCAATTGATTAACCGCGAAAGCTTCACCAGCTTTATTTTGTAAAGTTTCAGTTCGCCTGCCGGCCGGCAGGTTGTCAGTCCGGGTAATTCAACATTCCGGTAGCTGAGCGAAGTCGAAACTACAACGAACGCCCAACCATGAAGCAATAAAACCATCCAACCATAAAATCCTCAAAACACCCGCCGCGCATCCACATTATTCCGTTCATACGGTATCTTGATAAAGTCCAGCGTGCCGGGCTTGACGCGGATGGAGAACTGGTAGGTACCCCGGGTCGGGGCCCAGCTCATACTCATGGCCCAGCAATGGAGGTCGCGACTGAAGGTGAGGTAGGGGTAGGTCAGTCGTTTGCTGACGAAGTCGTAACCGATGCGGGAAACGCCGATGTTCCATTTTTTGGTCAGCTGGATGTCGCCCCGCATATCGATGGAATTGGTGGTGATGGATAGGGTATCCTTGCCGGTAGGTAGCCGGTCCAGGCCGAAATTGATGGTGTGGCTGATGGAAAAATTGCCGAACAGGCTCAGGAAGTCGGTTTCCTCAATCCGTTTGAAATCTTCGTCTTCTTCGGGCAGTTCCTCCACCACCTCTTCTTCCTTGCCCTGGAAGATGGCCCTGATCTTGTCGACCGTCATGCGGGTGCTGATGCTGAAATCGGCGCTGACGAACTCGATCAGGTTGCCGTGCGCCCGCCAGGTGGTCTGGTCAATGCGTCGGATAACGCCGGATGTCGGGTCTTTTTCCCGCACCAACGGGTCGAAGATGGCGCTCGCGCTGAGGGTGGTAGCCCCTTTGAAGAACCGGGTCGTGCCCCGCATGGATACGGGGCTCCATTTCAGGGAATCCGCCGCGAAGTTGTAGTTGCCGTTGATATAGATATTGTCGAACAGCTTCATTTTCTTTTCCGTCGAATCCTTTTTCGACCAGAATTTGGCTTCGAAGATGTTGTTGATGCTGTAGCTCAGGGCCATTTGCTGCCCGCTGGCCGGCGGGCTCCCGTAAACCCCCTGATCGAAGATGCCGTAGCGGGTTTTGACCAGGGTATCCCTCGGGGTGGGGACGTAGCGGTAATAACCCAGGTCCTCATTCAGGTAATCGGGTGCATAACCGATGGAGACCGACGGCTTGATGACGTGCCGTACGCCTCGCAGCCATCCCGACCGGAATTTGGCGGTACCGAAGATCTGGGTGTTCAGGCTCAGGGCGGCGCTGTAGGTCCGGAAGGCTTTGAAACCGGGCAAGGTATTGCTTTCCACATAGCCGTAGGTATTGACCTTGATCTCGTCTTCGCCGGTTGCAGGGTTATAAATCGTATCGTAATCGATTTCCTTGATGAAATTCTTTTCCAGGGACTTGAAATTCCAGACCTCCCGGTAGCTGGCGCTGGGGTTGAGGCTGAAATATTTCAGGATCTTGAAAGAAGTACCGGTACTGACCTCGTGTTTGGCGCCGTACTGCGCTTCGTCGAGGGTTGCCTGGGAGAAGAACGTGGTATCCGGCCCGGTGAAGGTGCTTTTGGCTTCGCCCTGGTAGCGCAGCGTTATGCTTTCGTACCACCGCTCCTTGCCGCCCCGCTTTTGGCTCCTGAACGGGTAGAGGGTCTGGGTCTGGAAATTGATCACCGGAAAATTGACGGTGATCTGCCGGGAGTTGGTATTCTGGCTGTGGCTGAAAGCGACGTTTAGGCTTAGGGGTTTGTCGGTCCAGTTTTTGGAAAAGCTGAAGTTGGAGTTGATCTGGTTTTCCAGCACGCTGGCGGCATCGTTGTACACCCGGCGCTGGTAGTCGTTGGTCTGGAATCGGATCGACCCGCCTACGAGAATGGACGGGTGCGCTGCCCGGTCCTGGTTATGGGTCCAGTTGACGCTGAAGGACCTGGGCCTGGTAATGGAGCCGTCGCTGTTTTCCTGCCGGCGGACGTCGAACCCGACCCGGAAATTGCCGCGGTATTTGTAGCGTTTCACATATTGGGATTCCGCCGAGAGCCCCCAGGTTCCTTTGACATAGATGTTGCTTCGAACCGAGAGGTTGACGTGTTCGCCCAGCGGGAAGAACCAGCCTATGCCCTCCAGGCCGTATCCCCATTGTTCGGAATAGCTGTAATCGTTGGGGAACAGCAATCCGGTGCTGCGCCCCTTGTTGATCGGGAAAAAGCCGAAGGGCAGCCAGAGCGGGGTAGGGACCCCCATGATCTCCAGGTTGGAAGGCCCTACGACGACGATCTTGTCGGGGATGAGCTTTTGCTTGCGGCTGCGGATGCCGAAGTGGGGTACGGGAGCGGTACAGGTGGTAAAAATGGCATCCTGGTTGTAAATGATGTCGGTGGCTTTTTGGGAAGTGTCCTGCGGCGGCTCTCCGCTGATGAACTTGGCTTTTTCGCCATGGACGATGATGTCGTTGTATTGGGATTTTACATCGTACACGATACCTTTCCGGGACTGGAAATTGTACCGCATCCGGTTGGCGGTGAAGGTCTGGTCGCCGTCGGCAAACTCGGGCAGTTCGGACATCCGGCCGAGGCTGTCCGGGATTCCTTCCGCCGTGACGATATTTGTCTTCCAGTCAAAAATGATATGGCCCGCTTTCAGCGTTATGGTATTGTATTTGACCTCCGCCTGGCCGTAAAGGTGGATCTTCTCGTCGGCGATATCGTAGATCATGGAATCCAGGGCATTGTATTCGACAGGCGCATCCAGGGAGTCTTTGGAGAGCTTGATGCCGAGTACCGGGTCGAGCAGGGGTGAGGGCGGCAGGGAATCAACCGCCAGATTCAGGCTGTCGGGCCTGGGAATGGTATCCAGAATGACCGGATTCTGTCCGGCAAGCGGCAGACATCCCAGCAAGAAAAAGAAAATACTATGCGGTATATTTGTTCCCAAGGGTTAAAATCCTTTATTTTTGCCAATTCGATGATGATTCGATTTTCCCAAAAAATGAAAATGAGAAAACCACTGCCTTGATGACTTATCCAATAAAGACCCTCCTAAAAACGATCTTTTGCTGTCTGGCGCCAGTGCTCCTTAACGGATTTAACTTTTCATTTTCAATTCCCACAGGTGAATTGGCCTTAGGAAGCGGCAAATTTAGCGATCCCGTTCCAAACCCGGAAGGAACTTACCGGATTAAAACCGTTGTTGTCGATGCAGGGCACGGCGGCCATGACCCCGGTTGCCTCGGCGGGCATTACAAAGAAAAGAACATTGCGCTGGCAATCGCCAAGGCTGTGGCTGAACAAATGAACAACCGTTATCCGGGCATCAAGGTCATTCTGACCCGCGACGACGATACGTTCATCCCTTTGTATGAACGGGCCGCCATTGCCAACCGCAACAATGCCGATCTCTTTATTTCCATCCATTGCAACTATATGCCCGGCAGCAAAGCCACCAAGGGCACCGAGACCTATGTGATGGGCCTGCATACCGCGGAGCATAACCTGGATGTGGCCAAACGGGAGAACGAATCCATTTTTCTGGAAGAGAATTATGAGAAAAATTACGATTGGGACCCCAATTCGCCGGAAGGCCATATCATGCTGAGCATGTATCAGAATGCCTATCTGGAACAAAGCATCCTGCTGGCCAGCAAGATCGAAGGCAAATTCGGCGGCGCCGAACGCAAAAGCCGCGGGGTAAAACAGGCCGGGTTCGTTGTGCTCAAGGAAACCACCATGCCCAGCATATTGGTAGAAGCGGGTTTCCTCAGCAATACCACAGAGGAAGCCTTCCTGAATACCCCGGAAGGTCAGGCCACCATCGCAGGCTCCATTGTTGACGCCTTCGGCGAGTACAAGATGGAAATGGAAGGCGGGGGCGATGCGCCTCTGGCGACCTCGGCGCCGGTTCGGACCGAACAACGGGTCGTCAATCGCAGTCCTGAACTGAATATCACCAACCGGGCCGCCGCCCAACCGGCGTCAAACCGGGCTGTAATCGGGGCTGCCAAACCGTCTGCAGTCAATGTGCAACCCGTTGAAACCAAACCGACGCCCAGTTACAGCGCCCAACCGCCCCAAAAGGAACGAATGATCATACCGATGCAAAACCAGGCCCAACCCGCGCCGCAGACGGTAGCCATGCCCAACGATTATGAAAGGCCCGTGGCCGTCAATGCCGTGATCAAATCCGGGCTGCCCGGCGCCAATCAGGAAATCCGGTTCTGCGTTCAGCTGGCTGCCTCCCCCAAACCGCTGGATACCAACACGCCCAAATGGAAGCAGATCAAGTACCTGGTCGAAATGGTGCGGGAAGATAATCTGTTTAAATACCAGGCCAGGAATTTCGACGACCATTTGCAGGCCTTCAATGCCCGCCTGGAATTGCAAAAACAGGGATTTTCCGACGCCTTTATCGTCGCGTACAAAAACGGCAACAAAATTCCGGTTGAGCAAGCCAAAAAGGAACTCGGTATCGATTAGTCATTTCAACCTTTTCAAAATCAGGATGTTTTTTTCCATTATCAAACTTTCCGGCAAATCCCTAGCTTTGCGGGCTCGCTTTTAATAGCTTAAAAACCAGAAAATGAACATTTCGAAAGAAGTAAAGGTCGGCATTCTGGCCGTGGTTGCCATAGCGCTTTCCTTTTGGGGGTATAATTTCATTGTCGGCAAGAACCTGTTGACCAATTCGGATTACTATAAAATCGTGTATAACAACGTCGAAGGTCTGCAGGTCGGGACCCCCGTCCGCATCAGCGGCGTGGAGGTAGGCAGCGTTACCGGTGTCGAGTTCATGAACAACGCCGAGAAACAGGTGACCGTTACGATCACCATGAACAATAACCTGCCGCTGCCCAAAAATACGGAGGCCGTTATTGTCGCCGTGGGCTTTATGGGCGGCAAAGCCATCCTGCTGGAATACGGGAATCCCTGTTCGGGCAGCGACTGCGCTGAAAGGGGCGCCTACCTGACGGGCAAAAGCCGGCCGATGCTCTTGTCCATGCTCGGCGCCGACGACCTTTCCGGCTATATGAAGGACCTTCGGGATATCCTTCAGGGGATGGTGGATACGCTGCTGAGTTCCAATAATTCGCTCGGCAAAACGCTGGAAAACCTGGAAGGCATGTCGGCCAACCTCAAATCGACCACAGCCCAGGCCGATCAGCTGATGCGCCAGTCGTCCGGTAACATCAAGGAATCCATCGCCAGCTTCAAGAACCTGGCAGCCACCCTCGACGCCAAAAAGGACAAGATCGGCGGCATCATCGATAACGCGGAATCCGTCACCGGCCAGATCGCCGAATCCGACCTGAAAGGCACCATGGCAGACGTGAAGCAAACGGTGGAAGAACTCAAAGCTACCCTGGCAACCGCTCAAAAGGCCCTGGACGGCGTTTCGGGCGCGGTCGGCAAAATCCAGAATGGCGACGGAACCCTTGGGAAGCTCCTCAACGACGACGGCTTGTATTACGATATCAAAACGCTGAGCACGCGTGCAGATTCCCTGCTGAACGATATCGAAAGCCGCCCCTACCGGTACATTCCGTTAAAAAGCAGGAAGAAAGTCCAGCGGTACGACCGCCTGGATGGGAAAAATTGACCGGAGGTTGATTTGCGTATGCGTTGATTTGTTGATTTGAAACTTCAGATCAACAAATCAACCACGCGTGCCGCGTGGCAGGCCAGATCCACAAATCAACGAATCAACAGATCAACAATCTGTCGCCTCACTTCAATTCGACGGACTTGCGGATCAGACCGGTGAAGGACCGGAGTTCGATCTCGTACTTGCCGGCCCGGTATTTGGACAGGTCCAGTTCGTAGATGGTATTGACGGGAAGGTCGAACACTTTTTCCTTGAAGACCACATCGCCTGCAGCATTTTTCAGGATCACATCGCTGATATTCACCCGGAGGCTTTCAAAGTCGATGTAATACACGCGATTCGTCTCGTCGGCGTAGATCGTCCAGTCATCCTGCTGGATTTCCGGAAGATCGGTAACCTTAGTCTCAACGCCTTTAGCCGTAAAGGAAGGCATGGAAGCCAGAGACTGGGAAAAAAGAGCCGGTGCGGATGCCAAGAAGGCAAAAACGAAGGGTAGAAAAACCTTGCGGTGCATGATTTTTACAGATTTTAAATCGTTCACGGGATTATTCAAGGCGCAAAATTATAACAAACCGCTTAAAAATATTGTAATGAACGGCCTGTTTTTTTTTGCGCAAATTAAAAAAGACGGCAAAACGTCATTCCGTTTTGCTGAACGACGAAATATTTATTTTATTTTTCAGAAAGGGCAGAATTTTTGAAACGGCAGCGATTTTTTTGTTTTTGGGCTGTAACATTCAGGATACGGGCTGGATGCTTGTCTCTGGATGCTGCCCGCCTTCGCCTTAGGGCTATGGCGGACGGAGGATGCTGGTAGCTGCCCGCCGTCGCTCTTGGGGAGCTATGGCGGACGGAGGATGCTGGTAGCTGCCCGCCGTCGCTCTTGGGGAGCTAT
>CALMYQ010000190.1 GCA_937873655.1 uncultured Lewinella sp.
TGCGTTTGATTTTTGGATTGATAAGGTATTGGTTTTCTTATCGTTGCTTATGGTCTTTGTCCCTTTTTTGGCATTGCCCCAAAAAAGGAACCAAAAAAACGCTAGGACAGCAAACTCGTTCCACTCGGTCACTGCTGTCCGGCCGCCCGCACCGTCTCCGTCAAGTGCGTTTTTGGTAATTGACGGGCGTCCGTAAGGCGTTGCGTTTGGTCTTTTGTGGGGTTGTCAAGAAGCAACGGGAAGTTGCTGCTTGACTTGTTGATCACGATTCCAGTATTCTGCAAAAAGCATACCTGCTTCTGAAAGAGGCCATTCCCGAAATCAACCGGTTTCCAAAAAATCAGAAATTCACCCTCGGCGACCGCCTGCAAAACCAGATTTCTGACTTGTTGGAAGTCTTTATCATGGCATATTATAAGCCAAAATCTGAAAAATTGCCTTTACTCAGAGACGCCAATATCCAATTGGAAATCATCAGGCATTATTTTCGATTGGGTTTTGATTTGGGTTTATACAATTCCTTAAAGTACAACTATTTTGCAGAAAAACTTCAGGAAATTGGCAAAATGACCGGTGGTTGGATGAATTCCCTCGAAAAAAAATAAAATCGACCGCCTACGGCGGTATAAGTGTAAAAGGGTATCCACCTTCGCTGACGCTCCGGCGGACGGAGAAAGGGATCAAGGGTAATTCAGTACCGGGCTAACCGAAAACCGACATCGCCGCTCCTGCTATCGGAACTGTACCTGTCGCGGATGGCACAGCGACAATTGTCATCGCTGTTGAACCAGGACCCGCCACGAACCACTCGGCGAGCCTTTCCACCTCCATCTATCCATACAGATCCATCTGTTGGAGCGCCTTCGTAATTATCATGCCATGTATCTGCGCACCACTCCCACACATTCCCGCTCATATCGTGCAACCCCAGTTCATTCGGCATTTTCAGGCCCACCGGCTGGGTTTCGCCGTGGCTGTTCAGGGTATACCACCCCACTTCCTTGAGCTTGTTGCTGCCGGCGTATTCGAAGCCTTGGCTCAATTTCCCGCCGCGGGCTGCAAACTCCCATTGGGCTTCACTGGGAAGCCGGAATTGCCGGTTTTCCTGCTCATTTTGGGCTTTTACTTCCGGCAGGGCATTCAACCGCTGAAGGAAAAGCAGCACATCGTCCCAGGAAACCTGCTCCACCGGGCGGAGCGGATGTTTGAAGTAGGCGGGATCTTCGCGGTCCGTTCCTGCCATCACGGCTTTCCAGACCGCCTGCGTGACCGGGTATTTTCCGATGGCGAAGTTATTGACGGCGACTTTATGAATCGGTTTTTCATATTCATATCTGTTGCTTCCCATTTCAAAAGAATCGCCTGCTATCTCCACCAGGGTGAATTCGGGGATAACCAGCCAGGTTGTTTCCGTATTTACCGCTGTACCTGATAACATGGTTTCCGTTTGATTGAAGAAATATCGTAACTATTTAGGTTCCCGCAGATCGCGCTGATCTCGCAGATGAAGGTTGCCTTAGATCTGCGAAAATCTGCGTAATCTGCGGGAGACACGCTCATATTCAGCTAATATAGTTACGAATCTGAGTTTGTTCAACATCGAGGTAAATAATTACGAAATATCAAGGTTTTTCCTGAATCCCAAACCCGCCGACGACCGTCAGCTCCTGCCCCCTTTGCGGCGGTCCGTCAATAATGGGCATAGCCCGCCCGATCAATTCCCGGACCCCCGGTACTTTCAGCGAATTGTCGTGGTCTTCTTTGGTATCCCAGATCTCCGTCACCCATACCGCGTCCGGTTCGTTCTCATCCCGGCTGATCGCATACAACCGGCAACCCCTGGCAGTGGAAACCATCTCTGCCGCCGCCAACAGGATCTCGGCCATTTTATCGCCGTTACCCGCGGTCGCTTTCAATTTTCCGTGTAATCCGTATTTGGTCATGTGATGATTTAAGGTGGTTGCAAGATAGGAAAAGGGAAGGAAATGAGGAATTACCACCTCCGCCAAGGCTACGGCGGTCGGAGGAGGAACTGAGGAATCGAGGAACTGAGGAATCGAGGAACTGAGGAACTGAGGAACTGAAGATTCGAGGATTCGAATCAACGATGCGTGCCGCGTGGCAGGCCAAATTAACGAGTACGAAGGGATAGACTGAGCAAAGCCGAAGCCTCCATGACCAAAGGGAATGAGACTGTTCAGAATTTTGCGTCAACCTGATTTTTAACACGCGCAGCGTGATGAAAATCAAAGCTTTGCGTCTTGGCGTCTTTGCGTGAGAATCACTTTTTTGAACGTTCTCAAATCAAAGAGCCGGTAGTGATAGACTGAGCGCAGTCGAAGCCTACCTGACCGAAGGGGATAATCCACATACCAAAAAACCTTTTCTTTGCCCCAAAAATTCCACCATGCTTCGCCAACTCGAAGAACTGGAGGCTATCGCCCGCAGGCTTGAACCGACCGCTGCTCAGCGGTCTGCCATACAGAATCAGGCTTTTGAATACACCGGCCAATTCATCGAATCTCTGGCGCAAAAACCCGGTTATACCCAGGCCGACTGCCCCGATCTGTCCGCCCTGGAGGTCGCCGAGCTGGGCAAACCCTTCGAAGAACTCCTGTCCTTGCTGCGCGATGAGGTCAACCACGCCGGCATCAACCCCGCTTCGGGCTACCACCTCGGCTATATTCCGGGCGGCGGGCTATGGGCAAGCGCCGTCGGAGATATGCTGGCCGCCGCCACCAATCGCTATGCGGGCATCTTTTACGCCAGCCCGGGTGCAGTCATGATCGAGAACCAGATGATCCGGTGGTTGTGCTCGCTGGTCGGTTATCCGGCTACGGCACACGGCAACCTGACCTCCGGCGGCTCCATCGCCAACCTCATCGCCGTTCAGGCGGCCCGGGATGCCCGCGGGATCTGTTCCGGAAATGTTCGGCAGGCCGTTATCTATTTCACCGCCCAGGTGCACCATTGCGTTCACAAAGCCCTGCGCATCACCGGTCTCCACGAAGCCGTGCAACGGATCATCCCGATGAACGAACGCTATCAAATGGATACGGCAGCCCTGGAGGAGGCCATGAAAAAGGATATGGAAGCCGGCCTGACGCCGTTCATGGTCATCGCCTCCGCAGGCACCACCGATACGGGAGCCGTCGATCCCCTGGATGCTGTTGCCGGCCTTTGCGGGCAATACGGCGCCTGGTTCCACATTGACGCGGCCTACGGCGGATTTTTTATTTTGCTGGAGGAATACCGGGAGAAATTCCGCGGCATCGAACGGGCGGATTCCGTCGTCCTCGACCCCCACAAAGGCTTGTTTTTGCCCTACGGTTCGGGCGCCGTCCTGCTGAAAGATGCGCAAAAGCTGATCGCCGCCAACACCCAGCACGCTGCCTACATGCAGGACGCTTACGGCCTCGACGAGATCAGTCCGGCAGACTGCGGTCCGGAACTCTCCCGCCATTTTCGCGGTTTGCGCATGTGGCTGCCCCTCCACCTGCACGGGGTTGAACCGTTCAGGGCAGCCTTGCGGGAAAAGGTGTTGTTGTGCCGTTACTTCCACGAAGAGATCCGGAAAATGGGCTTCGAAACCGGGCCCGAGCCGGAATTGTCCGTCACCATGTTCCGCTACCCGGCCAATGATCCGGAGGCATTCAACCGTAAACTCATCGACGCCCTCCATGCCGACGGCCGGGTATTCTTTTCCTCTACGCTGGTCGACGGCCGGTTCTGGATCAGGTGTGCCGTTGGCAGTTTCAGGACGCATCTGGCCGAGATCCGGAAGGCATTGGGCATGATCGGGGAATGTATGGAAGGGGTGATTTAATCATACTACTGTACATTTTGCAGAAGAAGCAATGACGGGGAGAGCCCGCTTTCGCTGAAGCTTCAGCGGATGGGAGGGAGAGAGCGGGGGAGTGGGTGAAATGCAATGCCTTTACTCACTTTCCCGCTCTCCAAGTTCCCTACTATGCTCATTATATCCAGTGATGTGGTTAACCTGATATTAGCGCGCCCTGCGGGGTGAAAATCAAAACTTTGCATCTTTGCGTCCTTGCAAGAAAATACTCTTTTGGGCAGTTCCTAATCCAAATACAAATCACAATTCATCTCCGTATCATCCACCACCGCACCGCGCTTCCGGTAAAATTCAATGGCCTGTTCATTCCACCTGGATACCTGCCAGCGCACCTTTACACACCCCCATTTGCGACCGGTTTCAATGACGGCTTCCAACAACATGGACCCGATATTCCTGCCCCGGTAGGCTTCCAATATAAAGAGATCATCCAGGTAGATGGCCTTGCCCGTCCGGGAGTAATAAGCCGGAAAATAGGTCGCGAAACCGACGATCCGGCCGCCCGCTTCTGCAACCAGGCAATTGAAGGATTCCTGCTCGGCCGTCATTTGTTCGACCGTGATGGATACCTTCTCCGGTGTTTGAATGAAAATTGCGAATTCAAGGATTAACTGATGGACAGCCGGGTAGTCTTCAGCGGCAATTTTTCGGATTTTTACGGTCATATACGAAAGGGAGAGAAAGTCTTGGATAAAAACTATGTAGTCAATTCTTTAATTTTTGAGCTCAACCAATTTCGGATTGCGAATCTTCGGAATGCAAGAAATTCATTTCCTGAAGCATTTTCAGCATCACGATTAAACTTACGAATCAAAACAGATACGCTACTTAATATTTCTTCCTTTGTGGTACCTTCAAATATTTCACTGGTCAAATCTTTGATGAAATCATCCCAAACTTTTTTTCTTGAATCGTTAAGATTTGGCCGGTCGATTTTACAAGTTGCAATTGTGTATTGACATCTGCTGTCGGATGAATCAATGAACCCATCCTCGCGAAAATTGAGCAAGTTTTCCGGGTCTTCCCTTTCGGGGTTAATGAAGTCAGGTTTTTCAACCTCATCATAAATGATTGAAATCGTATTGATGGTATCCAAATGGTCCGGATCATAATTAGCAACTGTACCGTTTATTCTAAAATTATCACCTTTGTATTGATTGCAGAACGGGCAGGCAAATAACAATCTGCTCTCGGAAATAATCCTTTGCCGGGCGTGATGAGTAGTTCTTGCCGGTCCAGATGAGGGAGGTACTGCGAGAGAGGCAGGAATTGATTTCAAATCCTTTAAAACTCGAATCATGATTTATCATAATTGGGGGCTTCTTCGTTTAGGGCATTATCAATCATTTGATCTATTTCCTCCGGAGAAAAATAAAGTTTCCCCGATTTTTTCCTTTGCTCAAGTCTTTCTGCTATTTTATTGTGGATGCGGCTATAAAGATAATCATCGCTGGTATCCAGTTCTTGTTGCGCCGGGGCGTCGCTTGACATTCGAGCGTCTTCCAATCCAAACAGCGGGGATGTTACGATCGTATTGACCATTTGGTTGTTCAAGTCAGTCTTGAAATAAGGTTCGCTTATATGGGTGCTTCCATTCTCCTTGTAAACTTTGTAAAAAACAGCATCATTGCTTGCTCCCAGAACAGTAATTGGGCTGTGGGTTGTAAAGAAGAACTGAACTTTTGGAAACCAGGATCTTAGTTTTTTTACAATCCTTCGCTCCCAGTTAGGGTGTAAGTGGAGATTGATTTCATCAACTAAAACAATGCCTTCCAAATCTTGAATTTTTTGAACATGGGGTTGTGATTCTGAAAGCCGGCTGATCAAATCGGATACCCAGACGATAACGCTTTTGTAACCCTCAGCAAGTTGAAAAAATCTCAAAGGAGTACCTTTTTCAGTATAGGCTACCCCTTTAGAGGTAACTTCAATCTCAATATTATTATCAACAATATCTGAAAGAATTTTTTTTGCCGTACTTAAACTTAAGATAGGTGATTTTTTACTTTTATGGACTTCCTTTTCTAACTCCGCTGTATATAATTTCATTAACCAGTTATTAGGGTTTATTAGATATTGATCGTCGTCAAATAATGTCAAAAAGCCGAAAGGCGCTGCCTTGTCACTATCATTTTTACTTCTATGAACGCCATAAGCGATTAAGTTTGAAAGAAATCCCTTACCAATATTAAGGTTATTATTGTCGTCATTCAATGAATAATTATTGGATTCACTGTCTTGCCCTGAATATGCAAAATTAAATCTTTGTGAATATGGGCCGTTTTGATAAAAACCAATGAGATCAATTATTTTTCCAGTTTCTTCGAGGTTTGAAAATTTATATATGAATTCAGATTTAAATGTAATGACAATTGACATCAAAATCAATGTCTTCCCCGCTCCATTCTCCCCAAGAAAATAAACCTCTTTTCGATCTTTTAATCCGGATAATTCCAATTCAACAATGGAAAAGAAGTTTTCTATTTTTAAAGAATCAATATATCCATTGTTGCCTTTATGTTCCCTTGACTCCATGTAATCAGTTTGAAAATATCTGCAATGTAAAACCTTTTACGGACTTTCTTGCCATAAGAACGCTATTCTTCGAGAGCCCTGTCACCAAAGGGTTTATTCCTTCTCGCAGGCCCCAAAATGGATCGGAGCTTCTCCAGATTCCCCTGATTATCCGGCATCCCAATCGCATCCAGCACGTTCTCTTTTTCCTGCTTCGTGATGTGGAAGGAAACGGACGCCTGTACCTTGTTTTCCTCGCCCGCGTGGTACAGAAAGCGCAATACTTCAAACTTTTCCGTACCCAGCAGGTCGTAGATAAAACCCAGGCTGTTGTCGTGTTCAAACTCCTGCAAAACCAGTACCTTGCCGGCGATCCCGATCGGGTTGAACAGCGACTCGATGATGCCCTTTTTGCCGCTGGGGTTGATCTTTTCGATCTTTTCGGAACTGCAGATCTGCATCAGCACCACCCCGCTCGTGTTCTCCTTTATCCAGTCCTGAAAGACCTGAATGAACCGCGTGGCCGACGTGATGCCGTAGTTGTCCAGAAAACCGGCGTCCATGACCTCTACCTCCGGGCGGGACGGCAGGTGCACATTCGGCAATACGTACGGGTAGGTGGAATTCATCCGCAGCGCCGTCAAAAAACGCAGGTCCTGCGCGCCGTTCCCGGCAAACAGCCAACCGAAATCAACGGCGTCCACTTCCACCGAATTGTGCCGGACCACACCCACCGGGGGGATCATCATATAGGAAACCCCTTGCGGAGAAATGATCAGCCGCCGCCCGTCATTGACCACCGAAGGGGTCAGGAACAGCATCGGGATGGCCCCTTCCGCTTCCGGTTCGCGATAAGCTTTCAGGGGTTTGTCGAGCAAATTGCCGGTATTCTCGTTCAACTGCTTTTCATAGATATAGGCCCGGTCCTTGTGGTATTCCTGATCGTTGTACCTGAAGGTCGACCAGGGCAGAAAGAAGTCGTTCGAAACAATGGTGAAGGCGATGGAATTGAGCAGGTCCCTGGAAATATGGTCGATATAGCTGCGGTCATAAAGGTCTACCTGCGCTCCCTGCTGCTTCTGCCGGTACAATTCCCGGAGGTACGACATCCCGATCATGCCGCCGGATGCGCCGGTGATCAGCACCGTATGATCCAGCAGTTTGCCGCCGGTCAGGCTGTCAGCAGTTTGGGCCACTTTCATCGTCCAGACTGCGGCTTTCAGCCCGCCGCCGCTGGCGCAGAGGATCACCATCTTGGGCTTCTCATCGGGTTGGGTCGTGACCCTTTTTTTCCAGTTTTCGAGGATGGAAATGGTGGCCCGCTTGTCCTTTTCAACCTGATCCGAAAAACAAATGCTTTGCAGGGATTCGTAGGTGTAGGGCGCGGGATCGGCCTCGTAATCCATTCCGTACGCCCGGTTGGGATGCTTGAAAGTATCGAACCGGGTAAAAAAATTCACCGCCAGCAGGATCACCACCATCATCGTGACCCGCCAACCCGTGAACCAGTACGCGATGGCGCCGGCTACGGCCACAAACACGCTCAGCATAATGAAAATGCTGGCGCCTGCCGGGATCAGGAACGGTTTGAGGTCGATCAGATACCCCAACGACAACAGCAGAATCATGGTGATCAACTGCATCAGCAGGGCATTCAGGTGGTTTTGCCGGAAAATATTCATCAGCAGCTTGCTGTCGTAATGGGCCACGCTCCTGACCAGCCGCGGCCGGCAGGCCTCCGTCAGGTAAGTCGCCACTCTCCAACGGTTGCGGTCCTGTTTGATATAGTCCAGGTCCACTTTCCGGCTGCCCGGGGCGATCGCCGGATCCAGGTTGGGCGGCAAAACGGGCCTTTTCTTCTTGTGGTAATGGGAGATGTCCTTGTTGGTGAAATGGAAATAAAAGGAATACAGGAAAATGATGGTCAGGGCCCCGCAGATCAGGCCCAGCACGTTCAATAGGATCACGGAAGCCGGCAAATGCTCAAAATGGGCCTGAAAACGGACCATCGTGATCAGGTAGAACAGGAAAAAGACCAGGGGGATCACCGCGTTATTGATGCAGAATTTGGTGAACGGCCGGGACAAAGAGGCCAGAAATGGGAAATAATGCGCCGTCAGCAGGTAGGTGGTGAGGTTCCAGCTCATAAAAAAACTGCCGTACGCCAATCCCAGGAAATAGAAACTGTAGAAATTGACCTTGTCCAGGTATTCAGGGTCGAGAAAAAGATAAGGCAGGCCCAGGCGTTGACCGAGATGCCCGGAAATCATGGCCGCCAGAAACAACCAGATGCCCAACAGGAACAGGTGATTGCGCAAATGCAACACAACCAGCTGGAGCGGGAAAGAATAAAATATGTCACGGTGCCATTTTCTCATGTAAAACCGGGTCCTGAATGACTAACGTCTCAAAGATACGCAAAGCTGTATGGAAATCCGGATTCGACGGGATTTGTCGGATCCTATGGTATTGAACCCTGTACAAAGTGGGGTTGTTCTTTGTATTTCTGACTAACTTTGCGGCGCTTTAAAAACAAATATATGGATATAGCTGTAGTCGGTACCGGATATGTCGGATTGGTGACGGGTACCTGTTTTGCCGAAACAGGCAATCATGTCATTTGCGTGGATATCGATGTCAACAAGGTCAATCGCCTTAAAAATGGGGAAATAACCATTTACGAACCCGGCCTGGATACCTTGTTCGAACGGAATACCCGCCAGGGCAGGCTCCACTTTACTACCGACCTGGCCGAGGCAGTGGCCAAAGCCAAAGTCATCTTCCTGGCCTTACCTACCCCGCCTGGCGCCGACGGCTCGGCCGACCTTTCCTATGTGCTCCAGGTAGCCGAACACCTGTCCCACCTGATCGAGGATTACAAGGTCATCGTGGATAAAAGCACGGTGCCGGTTGGCACTGCGGAAAAGGTGGAGGCCATCCTGGTCAAAAACCTCAGTCACGACCTGTTCGACGTCGTTTCCAACCCGGAATTCCTGCGGGAAGGCGTCGCGGTGGACGACTTCCTCAAGCCCGACCGCGTGGTGGTCGGCACCAAATCGGACCGGGCCAAAAAGATCATGCAGGAGCTGTACGATCCTTTCGTCCGGCAAGGTAACCCCATCCTGTTCATGGATGAACGCTCGGCCGAGATGACCAAATACGCCGGCAACGCCTATCTGGCTACCCGCATCACCTTCATGAACGAGATCGCCAACCTCTGCGAGAGGGTAGGGGCCAACGTGGACCATGTCCGCCTCGGGATCGGCGCGGATACCCGCATCGGCAAACGGTTCCTCTTCCCGGGGGTGGGCTTCGGCGGGAGTTGTTTTCCCAAGGACGTCCAGGCCCTCGCCAAAACCGCCCGCGACCATGACTACCCGTTTCAGATCCTCAACGCCGTGCTGGAGGTCAACAACGTTCAGCGCGTCGTCCTGGCTGAAAAGATCAGCCGCTTTTTTGACGGCGACCTGGCCGGAAAGACCATCTCCATCTGGGGCCTGGCCTTCAAACCCAATACCGACGATATCCGGGAAGCCCCGGCTTTGTATATCATCGAAAAGCTCCTGGAGGCCGGCGCAATCGTCAAAGCCTTCGACCCGGAAGCCATGGCCAATGTCAGCGCCATTTATAAGGATCGCATCCAGTTGGTCGGCGACCAGTACGAAGCCCTGATCGGGGCCGACGCGCTGGCCATCGTCACCGAATGGAGCGTATTCCGGACGCCCAGTTTCCAGGTAATGAAGGAACTGATGAACCAGCCGGTCATCTTCGACGGGCGCAACCTCTACGACCTGGATCGCCTTCGCGAATCGGGTTTTTACTACGAAAGTATCGGCAGGGAAAAGGTCTCCAAAGAGGTTTCTTCTTCAATTCCGCGTTGAGGATGTACCGAATCGCATGATTTTGCGTTTCTTCTTTGAAAGCTTTTTAACATGAACCGGATTACATTCTATCTGACCCTTTTATTCCTTTCAACGATCGGCCTGACAGCCTGTAGCAGCGGAGCCGGCCCAAAAGAAGCCGATGCGGAAGAGGCAGCAGACGATGCGGGCGGGGCCCAAACCGAAATCGTAGAACGGGAGGATAATTACGGCAACCTGGAAAGGTATTCCAGGCGCAAATCCGATTTTGCGCGGCACGGCATTTTTTCCAAGTTCAACCCGAACGGCCAGCTTATGGAAACCGCCAGGTACCGAAACGATACCCTGGACGGCAAGCGCGTCATCTTTTACGAAGCAACCGGGGATACCAACGTCGTGGAAACCTATAAAAAAGGCCGGTTCGAGGGCCCTTACCGGGTTTACTACGAAAACGGCAAACTCGAACTGGAAGCCAACTACTTCAACAACGTGATGGAGGGCGAAGTCCATAAATACTACGAAACAGGCGAGCTCATGGAAGTGGTCAATTTCCAGGATAACGAGGAAAACGGACCGTTCAAGGAATATTATGCCAACGGCAATGTCAAGACCGAGGGCTTTTATATGAACGGCGATAACGAACACGGTCTGCTCAAAATGTACAACGAGAACGGCGAACTGGTCAAAACCATGAACTGCCAGCACGGCGTCTGCCGCACCATCTGGAAAGCTGACTAACCCCGGACTTAAGTCCGGGGTCGGTCAGTCCGACTCAAACCAACCGCATGCCAAAAAAACTACCCATCCTCCTCGCACTCTCGCTGTCGGCTGCCGGCCTGCTCAATGCCCAGCTCGGCGGCCGCAAGGTTTACGCTTTCCTGGACCTGCCCGTTTCGGCGCGCATCACGGCCCTGGGCGGCAGCCTGATCTCCGTTCAGGACGATGACGTCAACCTGGCCTACGCCAATCCGTCGCTGCTCAACCCGACCATGCATCAGCAGATCGGTTTCAACTACAATTTCCTGGTCGACGGGGTAGGCTCCGGATACGCCTCCTACGCGCATGCGGTGAATAAATGGCGGACCACTTTCCATGGGGGCATCCAGTTTGCCAACTACGGAACTTTTGATCTGACGGACGAATACGGCGCCAACCAGGGCATCTTCAAGGCTGCGGATTATGCGTTAGTGCTGGGCGCAGGGTTCCAGGCGTATGACCGGCTTACGGTAGGGGCCAATGTCAAGTGGGTCACCTCCAGGCTGGAAAGCTACAACTCGATGGGCCTGCTGGCCGACCTGGCCTTCACGTACCGCGATACGGCCCGAAACCTGACCTTTTCCCTGGTCATGCACCATATCGGCGGGCAACTGACGCCCTACCGCGAGGGTAACTATGAGCCTGTGCCGTTTGAGATGCAGTTGGGGTTATCCAAGAAACTGGAACACCTGCCCTTTCGCTTTTCCATTATTTACCACCATTTCGACCAGTGGAGCATCCGGTATGACGACCCTTCCGCCGAGGATGAGACCATCTTTTTCGGCGACGTGCAAACCGAGCAAAGCCCGACTGCGAAATTTTTCGACAATTTCTTCCGGCATTTCATTTTCAGCGGTGAGTTCCTGCTGGGAAAACGGGAGAATTTCAGGCTGCGGTTCGGCTACAACCACCTGATGCGAAAAGAACTTTCCATAGAGAACCTCCGGAGCCTGGCCGGGTTCACCTTCGGGGCCGGCATCAAGGTCAACCGGTTCCGGATCGATTTCGGCCGGACCAATTACCACCTGGCGGGAGGCGCCACCCAAATCAGCATTGCGACCAATTTTCAGGAATTCCGTTAGGGGCGCAACTTGTCTGCAAAAAACAGCAGCAGGGCGTTCACGGTATGCGGATGGCTGAATTCGCCTTTGAGCAGCATATCCAGGGCGTCGTCCGGTTCGAGGTGTACGATTTCCACCTCCTCGCCGTCGTCGAGCACCTGGTTTTGGGTCAACTGCACATTCCGGGCTACCCAGTGGTGGATATAACAATCCATGAATACCGGATTGGAGGGGACTTTGCCAAGAGACATCCAGTCGGCGCCTGAATATCCCGTTTCCTCGACCAATTCCCGCCTGGCGGCCTCGCCGGGGGCTTCCCCTTTGTCGACGATCCCGCCGGGCAGCTCCAGGGTATAATTGCCGATGCCAAACCGGTATTGCCGCACGAATAACATGCCGCCTTCTGCGGTCAGGGCGACCACATTGACCGAATCAGCCCCTTCCAGGACGATCATCCTTTCTTCCAGCCCGTTGCGGGGATTGCGCATCCAGTCGAATCTGGCTTTGAACAATTTGAGATCGGGGCCGGATTCGGAGCGAACCCGTTGCCATTCGGATTGAGGATGAACCATTTGTTGCTAGAATTTGGGCTTCCGAAAACGGGCATCAAACCTTGTCATCCGGATTATCGTCATCATCGTCAATAATCGCGTCGTCGATGATCTCGTTGCCGTCGCCGTCATGGTCTTCAAAACCGGGAACGTTGCCTTCCTTCTTGGGTTTGGGTTTGAAATCCTCGATGGGCTTGAGCTCCAGGGTGGATTCTTCCTCGTCGGCGGGGGGCGGCGGGGTGTTTTTGGCGCCTTTCATGGCGTAATCCCCTTCCGCGTATCGGGCCGCGCGGTCGAAAAAACTTTCATGCTTGTTGAGTGTGCTGTCATCTGTTGAGGGGGAAGCGGATTCTCCCTTGAAACGGCTTTCGGTTTCCCGGGCTCTTTTCTCGATGTCCTCGCCGAGCTTTTCAGCGCGTTTGATGGAATCATCCAGGGTGGTATCCTGTTTTTTGGCTTCCATCTCGGCTGCGCGTTCCACCTTGCCCATCATGTCGTTGGCTTTTTCCCTGACCTTGCCGCCGAGGTCCTTGGCTTTGTCCCAGACATCTTCGCCGACGTCCATCAGTTTTTCGCCCAGGTTTTCAGCTACATCCATGACCTTGCCGCCGACTTTTTCGGAGGCGTCAAAGATCTTTTCGCCGAGGTCCTCTGCGACCTCCATGACCTTGCCGCTGACCTTTTCAGCCTTATTCAGTGTTTTCTCACCCAGGGTGTCGGCGGCATCCTTGACGGTATCGCTGGCTTTTTCGGCAGCGCCGTAGAGTTGTTCGCCTTCATCCATGGCCGCGTCGTTGATGGTTTCACGGGCAATGGCGCTGTCATCCCACAGATCCGAGGTTTTTTCCTTGGTCTTTTCCCAGACGTCACTGCTGACATCGCGGATCTTTTCGCCCAGGTCTTCGGCCTTGTCCCTGGTCTTTTCCCAGAGGTCGGAGGCCTTCTCCTTGGCGGTTTCGGCGTATTCTCCGGCTTTATCCTTGGCCTTATGGTAGAGTTCGGAAGATTTTTCGATGAATTCTTCACCGGCTTCCTTGCCGGCATCGACCGCTTTGTCGGCAGCGGATTTGGTGACCGCTTTAGCGCCGAAAAGCAATTTCTTCATATCATTTACAAATCCCATGGTTTTTTTGATTTTAGGGTCCTAATATACGATTATTTCGGGGGAATGAGGGATTTCTTCGATGAATTGGGTTGAAAATTCGGCATAACCGGTTTCTGGGCAGGCGCAGATAATTGAAGACCAGCGGATTGGATAAATGCCGGCGAAGATGCCTTTTAAAAATATTGAGTTTAATGTTTTTTTAGTTTGTTATTACTTGTTTTTCAGGAGTAAGCGTTAATTTTGGGCCATGTATGCAAGGAGGGGATAATGCGTTTACAAGCTCTTCTGTTCATAATTTTCGCCGGCCGTGTTTTCGGGCAGGCGCCGGATAGAACTGTATTGCTTTCAGTCAATGAAGGACTGTCGCAGGGCATGGTATTTGATGTCTTGCAGGGACGGGACGGTTTCATGTGGCTGGCTACAAAAGACGGATTGAACCGATACGACGGCTACCGGTTCGAGATTTTCACGCATGACCCCTTTGATCCTTTTTCGATAGCCAGCAATGAGATCTGGCAGATCTACGAAGACAGCCTCGGCAGGCTGTGGCTGAGCTATCCCGGCGGAATAGATGTTTTCCTGCCCGGGTCAGGGCGATTTTTCCATATCGACAAGGATTTATTGCCGGATTTTGACGGCTCGGAAGTTTCTTTTACCGAAACGCCGGACGGGGTCCTTTGGGTCACCGACCTGGGGAACCTCCTTCGGATAGAGGTTCCGCCGGGTGCTTTCGAATCCGCCCTGACCGCCGGCGACGGCATATTGCACCCCTTTGTCAGTGAATTGGGCAATTCCACGCTATACCGGGGAACCCGCCCGTGTTTCCTGTCCGTCCGCTACAACAAGCGCAACAACGCCTTGCTGGTCGGTACGTTCCAGGGGTTTTTCAGGCTGGATACCGACCATCTCCGGTTAGAACTGATCGCTTTGGAGGGCATCCCGGTCCGGATATTTGAGGAGTCAAATTCGGGCGAAGTGTGGCTGAAATCGATGAGCAAGACCCTGTTCCATCTGTATTCAACGTTCTTTGATTTTGAAAAAATGAAAAAAGCCGGCTTTGAAGACGGCATCTGGGTTTGGAATGGAGACTCCGGAACTTGCCGGAAAATTCCGTTTACCTGCGAATTTTCAAAGCTCAGCAAATTCGATGCGAACGGCTTTTTGTGGGTATTGTATTCTGCCGCGCTGGAAAAATGGCGACCGGAAACACTGGCGGCCGGCGGCGAACCGGAATTCAGATGGACCAGCCGGGAATCGTTCGCTCAGGCGCAGGGTTTTTATTTTTCAGCCTTTAATTTTGACCGGTCCGGGATCGCCTGGCTGGGAACCAGCGGCTTCGGGGTCGTGAAAATCAACCTCTCGAAGCCTAAATTTATCAGCTACTATCCCAATAATTCCCAACGCAGATTGGTGGAAGATGCGGAAGGGAACCTGCTGCCGTCCGCCTTTCCGGCGTACATGTACCCGGCCGGCCGGGTCGGGCAGATCGAATCCAATACCTGGTTGGATGAACTGGGGATACTGGCTATTAACGCGCAAATGGTCTTTGACCGGGACGGGAATTGCTGGGGAAATAACCAGTTCGGCAGGCTTTTCAGGGTAGATGCCCGGACGAGGTCAGCAAGGACGTTTGACTGGGAAGGCGCAGGGCTCCTGGCCGGCAAAAATGGGAAACTGATCTCGGTAACGGAAAAAGGATTGGCGGAATTCGACCCCAAAACGGAGCAAAGCAGATTACTTCCTTTCGGCCACCCTCAGACCTATCCCCATTTTTTTATTTATCACCACAGCTTATATGAAGATGCTCAGGGCACGGTCTGGATCTTTGCTTTCAAAGGGTTGATCAAAGCGGTCCCTGAAAACGGCGGGTTCCGGTATGAATATTTTAAGAACAATCCCGCCGACCGGGAATCCCTGTCGAGCAACGACATACTCTGCGCTACCGACGACCCCGCAGCCCCCGATCGCTTCCTATGGATAGGGACCAAAGGAGGCGGGTTGAACCGGATGGATAAGCAAACCGGTCAGTTCAGGCATTTTAAAACCGAACAGGGGCTCCCGGACAATGTGGTTTACGGCATTCTTCCGGACAACGACCGGCAAATCTGGTTGAGCACCAACAAAGGCCTCTGCCGGTTGAATGTTGATGATTTTTCAGTCAGGAACTTCACGGCTGCCGACGGGCTCCAAAGCAACGAATTCAACCAGGGCAGCTACCTGAAAATGAAGGACGGCAGACTGGTTTTCGGCGGCATCAACGGCCTCACTGTTTTCCACCCGGACAGCCTCGGGTTCAACAGGTTTATTCCCAATACCCAAATCGTAGGGTTCACCGTCAACAACGAGAAAATCCCCATGCCCCGGGATATGCCCGTAGCGCTCACCTATCGGCAGAACCTCATCGGGATCGGTTTTTCAGCGCTGGAGTTTTCCAACCCCGCCCAGAATCAATACCGGTACCAGTTAATCCGCCAACGGTTTTTCAGCAATGGTGAAATTCAGGACTGGACACCGCTGAAAAACCAGAACTCGGTTCAATTCAACGACCTGCAATCCGGTACCTACACCTTCAAGGTCATGGGCAGCAACAACGACGGCGTCTGGAGTCAGGATCCGGCCGTCATTCAATTCGCCATCCGGCCGCCCTGGTGGCGGTCCTGGTGGGCCTACCTGCTGTATGCTGCCGGAGCGGCCATTCTCCTCTTCCGGCTCTACCGGTATCAGCTCCGGCAACGGTTGCAAACCCAGGAAACCCTGCGACTCCGCGAACTGGACGACTTCAAGAATCGCTTTTTTACCAATATTACCCACGAATTCAGGACACCGTTAACGGTAATCCTCGGCGTAGCTGAAAAATTGCAGCAGCAGGATCCCCGCCCGGATAGTCCGCTTCATCTCATCAGCCGGAACGGGGAAAACCTCCTGCGCCTGATCAACCAACTGCTGGATTTGTCCAAACTGGAGTCCGGATCGATCAAGATAAATTACGTGTGGGGCAATGTATTGCCCTACTTGCACTATATTGCGGAAAGCCTGCATTCCCTGTCCAATGCCCGGAACCTGATGGTCCGCGTAGAAAGCCGGGAGCCGGAGATCAAAATGGATTACGATCCGGAACGGCTTTTGCAAATCGTGTACAACCTGCTGTCCAACGCGATCAAATTCACCCCTTCAGGCGGTAAGATCATCCTTAGGGTAAACCGCGAATGCGACCGGCATCCGCCCATGCTGAAACTGGCCGTCATCGACAACGGCGCCGGCATACCGCCCGAAGAACTGCCCTTCGTTTTTGACCGCTTCTATCAGGCCAACAACCTGGAAAAGGCCACCACCGGAGGGACCGGGATCGGCCTGGCCCTGACCCGCGAACTGGTAACCGCCATGGGAGGAGAGATCCTGGTTGACAGCAAACCCGGAATTGGATCGACCTTTACCGTGACATTGCCTATTCAGGATCACAAGGGGGGGCCTGGGGGGCGAGGAATCGAATCAATAACTAAACTCCAGGCGGCCGTAACGCCCAAAGCGCAAGGGCCCCAGGTCAGCGAATCAACAAGCACGAAGTACATGACCGAAGAGAATAATCAACAAATTAACAAATCTCCAACCCATCCCCAACTGCTGCTCATCGAAGACAACCCCGATGTCCTGGAATACCTCGCATCCTGCCTCCGGGAAAAATACGCGCTGACCTTCGCTTACAACGGAAAAGCGGGCATCGAAAAAGCACTGGAAATCGTGCCTGACCTCATCATCAGCGATGTCATGATGCCGGAAAAAGACGGTTTTCAGGTCGTGGAAACCTTGAAGCATGATGAGCGTACCAGTCATATACCCATCATCCTGCTGACGGCAAAAGCATCAATGCCCGACCGGCTTTCCGGCTTGCGCAGGGGCGCCGACGCCTACCTGGCCAAACCGTTCCGGGAAGAGGAATTATTGGTTTGGATCGAACAGCTCATCGCCCGCCGCCGACAACTCCAGGCCTACTTTTCGGGCAACCCGGAACAAAAAACAGATGAGCCCGATCAGGCTGATCTGATCCCCGAAAACAGTTTTATGCAAAAATTGCTGGCCGTATTGGAAGCCAACTATGCCAATTCAGGATTCTCCGTGGAAGCCCTTGCCCGGGAAATGGCCATGAGCCGAACCCAGGTCCATCGCAAGCTGATTGCCCTGACCAACCGCTCCACTACCGAGCACATCAACGCGTTCCGGCTGGAAAAAGCCCGGCTCCTCCTGCTTGCCGGCGAACTGAATGTTTCCGAAGCCGCTTTCCAGACCGGCTTCAATGACCCCAAATACTTCAGCCGGCTGTTTGGTGAAGCCTACGGTTTCCCGCCGAGCGAGCTAAGGGCCAGATCCATCCCGGACCGTTGAGGTCCCCTCTCACCTCCTATCCGCCGTAGCCTCGGGCGAAGGCGGGCTCTCGCCCTCACCCTCTCCCTCCCATGCAACAATACTCCACCCATTTGCAACAATAATGAGAATGCCTTCAGCCTTTGTGCGCCGACCTTTGCAGCGCATCGTCAGACCAGTTTATCACCCATTAAAAATGCACTTTTATGGCTCCAATGTTTACCAAGGTATTCACCGGGGTGTTCAAAAACCCAAACAGAACACGATTATCCGCTTTCCTGATTACCGCGCTCCTTGTATTGGGCAGTCTGGACAGTCAGGCGCAGTTTACGATCCCGCTTTGTTCGACTACCCTTCAGGTTTCGACTTTTCCATCCGGGATTTCTTGCGGGACCGATCCCTGCACCTTCAGCTGGACCGGCTCGCCGGGATTGAACTTCAGCTGTACGGCTTGTGATGAAACCACGATTTCATCCTCAACGCCCGGCGTCTATTCCGCAACGCTCCATTTCAATAACGGGGCGCTGAATTTTACGGTTACCCTGGGCGCCGTGGATGCCGATCTTGACGGCTACCTCAACTGCGATGACTGCAATGACAACAATGCCCTTGAAAAGCCCGGCCAGATCTGGTATAAGGATACCGATAACGACGGCTACGGCGACGCGCTCTCCGGTCCGATCACGCAGTGCGCCCGACCGGAAGGGTATAAATTGGCTTTCGAGTTGGTTGGGTTATTCAGCGACTGTAACGACAATGACGGCGCCATCCATCCCGGGGCTGCGGAGGTTTGCGACGGCCAGGATAACAACTGCAACAATATGACCGACGAAGGTGTGGGCGGTACTTATTATCGCGATGCGGACAACGACGGTTATGGTAACCCGGCTGTCAGCCAACAGGCCTGCAGTGCGCCTCCCGGATACGTATCCAATAATGCCGATTGCAACGATAACAGTGTGCTGGAAAAACCCGGTCAGGTCTGGTACAAAGATTCGGACAACGACGGATACGGCGCAACGGGCGCCGCGGCCATTACGCAGTGCCTCCGCCCAAGCGGGTACAAAACGTCAGGTGAACTGATGGCCACCAGCGGCGACTGCAATGATAATAACGCCGCCATCAATCCCGGATCACCCGAAATTTGCGATGGGATCGACAATAATTGTAACAATATGACTGACGAAGGCGTGGGAATGGCTTATTTCCGCGATGCGGACAGTGACGGCTACGGCGACCCGGCTGTCACCCAGCAGGCCTGCAGCGCGCCCTCCGGATATGTATCCAATAGTTTGGATTGTAATGATAACAGCGCGTTGGAAAAACCCGGCCAGGTCTGGTACAAAGATTCGGACAATGACGGCTACGCCGCAACGGGCGCTGCTGCCGTCACCCAATGCCTTCGCCCGAGCGGATACAAAACGCAAAGTGAACTGACGGCCACTACCGGCGACTGCAATGACAATGACCTGAATATTCACCCGAACGCAGTTGACGACGTGTGCAACGGCATTGACGAGGATTGTTCGGGCACGCCTGCGGCAGACAATGCGCCCCCGACCGCGATTTGCCGGAACGCAACCGTCCAGCTGGATGCCGGCGGAAACGGATCCGCCACCGCCGCCGCAATCGACAACGGCTCGAATGACAACTGCGGGATCGCTTCCCTTAGTCTGAGCCGCACGGGCTTTAATTGCGCAGATGTAGGTACAAATTCAGTTACCCTCACGGTCACCGACAACAGCAACAATACCTCGACGTGCCAGGCCGTCGTAACCGTGGAAGATAAAATTCCACCGGTTGTTGAATGCCGTGACGTGACTGTACAGCTTGACGAAGATGGGTACCAGGACGGTTATTCATCCAGTGCAGGCGTATTGGTCAGCTGGTCGGATAATTGCGCTGTAGCGGGGACGTTTTATGTTAATTTCCCTGCACAATTTACCTGCGGCAATGTCGGCGTTACACCTTCTAATCTGACCTTGCCCGATGTGAACGGAAATGAAGCAATTTGTAACTTCTTGTTGACTGTAGAGGATAACTTCGCACCGGCTGCCCATTGTCAGGATGTCACCGTCCAGCTCGATGCATCGGGCGCGGGTACTGCATCGGCTGCCGCCGTGGACAATGGTTCCTCCGACGCCTGCGGAATCCAGTCTACAGTTCTCAGCCGGCAGTCCTTCAGTTGCGCTGATATCGGGGCAAACGCCGTTACGCTGACCGTCACGGATAACAACAGCAATGTTTCGACCTGTTCCGCCATCGTGACGGTAGAGGATAACGTTCCTCCGACGGCTTTGTGCCGGAATGTGACGGTGCAACTGGATGATGACGGCAACGGGTCAACCACGGTGGAAGCTGTGGACAACGGCTCCAACGATGCCTGCGGGATTCAGTCCACAGTCCTCAGTGGGCAGTCCTTCGGTTGCGGGGATGTGGGGGCCAATACCGTCACGCTCACGGTTACGGATGTTAAGAATAATGTTTCGACCTGCTCATCAACCGTCATGGTTGAGGATAACGCAGCGCCGGCGGCCCTTTGCCGGAATGTCACCGTCCAATTGGATGCGAGCGGCAACGGCTTCACGACAGCGGAAGCGGTGGACAACGGCTCCAGCGATGCCTGCGGGGTTCAGTCGGCAGTTCTCAGCCGGCAGTCTTTCACTTGCTCGGATGTGGGAGCAAATACGGTGACCCTGACGGTTACGGATATCCATAACAATGTCTCGACCTGCCAGGCAACGGTTACGGTTGAAGACAACGTAGCGCCCACAGCGCTTTGCCAAAACGTAACGGTACAACTCGACGAGGACGGCGAGGCTGCCACTACGGCCGCTGCGGTGGACAACGGCTCCAGCGACGCCTGCGGGATCCAGTCCGCAGCCCTTAGTGGGCAGTCTTTCAGTTGCGGGGATGTTGGGGCAAACGCCGTCACGCTGACGGTTACGGATGTCAACAACAATGCTTCGACCTGCACGGCAACCGTCTTCGTAGAGGATGACATCAACCCGGTTGCGCTTTGCCGCAACATCACGGTGCTGCTCGACGGGGACGGCCAGGGAGAAGTCACGGCTCAACAGGTGGATAACGGCTCATCGGATGCCTGCGGCATTCTGACGCTTGAGCTGAACCAGACCAAGGTTGACTGCAACAATGTAGGCAGCGTATCGGTCACCCTGACAGCGACGGACATAAACGGGAACGAGGGGACTTGTTCGGCAACAGTATCCGTTGTCGATCCGGTTGCGCCGGCCGCGCTCTGCCAGAACGTAACCGTACAGCTGGATGAAAACGGCGACGGCTCCGCCACGGCGGCTGCAGTGGACAACGGCTCCAACGACGCTTGCGGGATCCAGTCCGCAGTCCTCAGTGGGCAGTCTTTCAGTTGTTCGGATGTAGGGGCGAATACGGTGACCCTGACGGTTACGGATGTGAATAACAATGCTTCGACCTGCACGGCAACCGTTAGCGTGGAAGACCATGTAGCCCCGACGGCGCTTTGCCGGAACGTCACCGTCCAGTTCGACGAGAACGGCGAAGCATCCACCACGGCCGCTGCAGTGGACAACGGCTCCAACGACGCCTGCGGGGTCCAGTCTGTCGTCCTCAGTCAGGAGGCTTTCAGTTGCGCCGACCCGGGGCCGGCTGCGGTCACCCTGACCGTCACGGACGTCAACGGAAATACCTCGACCTGCACGGCAAATGTTACGGTTGAAGACCATATCAGCCCGGAAGTGGATTGCTCGGCTGTTACGGTTTCTTTTACCGGCGAAGCTTCCTTGACATTGGATCCGCAAAGCATGGTCACGGCGAGCGACAACTGCGCCGTAACCGGGTTTGAGGCCGATCCGCCGTCCATTTCCTGCGCCGATCTGGGTGAGATCGTGCCGGTGACCGTCACGGTCCGGGATCCGAGCGGCAATACGGCTTCCTGCACCTCGAATGTAACGGTTGTGGGGCTGCCCTGCGGTTGGACCTCAATGTCCGACGGGATTGGCTGCACCAACGGCAACGATGTGGATTATGATGCACAGAGCGGGACCTTCACCATGATGGCGACCGGTTGTTATACGCCGAGTGCGACTTCTGACGAAAGCGGTTATATCAACTACCGGCTCTGCGGCGACGGGTCCATTACCGCTCATATCGCCGGGTTGACCCTGCCGGGCTTTGCCGGCATCGTGATGCGGGAATCGGCTGCGCCGGGCGCGAAGAAAGTGGCCATGGCCTACCAGGGCGTCAATGCGATTGCGCGATACGTGCGCTACGCCACAAATGGAGCGGCTTACCCGTCGTACATCAACACGCCGGGTTCCAGGTGGTTGAGAATTGTCCGGGCCGGGAACGTTTTCCGGGGGTACCACTCCGTCAACGGCGTCACCTGGACCTACGCCTTCGCGGTCACCGTGCCGATGGACAACTGCATCCAGGTCGGCCTCATCGCCTGGGGAACGAACACGAACAGCGCGGTCACCGCGACCTTTGAACATGTCGTGATGGATCCGCCGTTTGGTGCAACGGTACAGCGGGGGACGGTCATTCCGCAGGTTATTGACGTGCCTGATTCAGCAGCGCCGGGAGCCGAACTTTGGCCCAATCCGGCTTCAGGTGCGGTCATGCTGAAACTGACCGGCGCCTGGGCGGACGCTGAGGCCGGCCAGGCGGAACTGGAAGTCGCGGTTTTCGATGAATTCGGCAGACAACTGCTCACCATACAACCGGATGCATTGTTTGATCCGGTCATCAACCTGGACCTGAGCGGGCGCCCTGCGGGGGTCTACCTGGTCCGGGTAAAAAATGCGAGGGGGACAACCATTATACAAAAACTGGTCCTGACCGACCGGTAGGAAACCCATACGGGGGAATTTAAATCCCGGCATTGAGCGATCAGTGACCGGGATTTTTTTTAATGCCTGGCGGAAGTAGTTACCATAAAGGTCGAATTTTCTGCTCTGTAATCATCTCCTTTTTGAAAGAAACCCTGATGCCCATCCCACGATCCTTTCCGGCGACCTCAAGCAGGACGATATTCCGGGTGACTTTGAAACCGGCCGAACCGATAACGTCTGGAATATCCTGTTGGTGAAAAATGAAACATCGGCAACCCCGCTCATCGATGGTTTTATATTTGAAGGCGGGCATGCGGATGGGAAAATCAAGGCAGGCTACGAATCAAGGGGAGGAGGGATATTGACCTACGGCCCTGTTGAATTGCGTCATTGCAGGATCCGCGGGAGTTGAGGATTGGTAAGCCTTGTTGTCGGGAGCGGATGGGCTTCGCCTTTCCGGGGGGGGGCGCTTCAAACCTTTCCCAACCCAGGCTGCGCCTTTCTACCGGATTGCCAAGCCGGCGCGAGGATCCGCGGGAGGTGAGGATTGGTAAGCCTTGTTGTCGGGAGCGGATGGGCTTCGCCTTTCCGGTGGGGGGGCGCTTCAAACCTTTCCCAACCCAGGCTGCGCCTGTGTTTTTTATTACCGGCAAGATGCTTGAGCGAGCTCAGCATCTTGCCGGTAATAAAAAACCCCCTTCGCTGCGCGAAGAGGGTTGGGAAAGGTTTGAGGTCGGGAGCGGATTCGAACCGCCGTACGAGGTTTTGCAGACCTCTGCCTAGCCACTCGGCCACCCGACCATTGTTAAAGTTGCAAACGATTTGGGTAATGTAAAAGTTCCCTTCGGAATTTGTCCTTACCCAGGTTTCGTCGAATGCGGGCACAAAGATAGGGAGTGTTTCGTTCTTTCGCAAGGAATTGCGCCAAAGAAATTTCCATATATTTGCCGCCGCCAATAATGATTTAACATCCAATCGTTTGTAATTTCCGGCTGACCGCCGATGCCCAGCCGGGGATGCAAACCGACAACCAATCTCTGCATTCAACTGTTATACCATCATCATATCTCCGCCATGGACAACAAACTGCAATTCAAAACCAATATCAACTGCAACGGCTGCATCCGCTCAGTTACCGGATTTATCAATGACGTACCCGGCATTCAACATTGGGAAGTCGACATCGATAACCCGGAAAAAATCCTCACCGTACAGGGAAACGTTTCCCCGGAGGCCGTTGTGGAAGCCGTGGAAGAAGCCGGGTTCGATATCGCACCCATTGCCTGACGGACTCCCGATTGCGCCGTGGGCCGACCGACGGGTGTTGCATCGCAGGAGCCATCACATACCGGCCCTACAGGCCGGAAATGTAAAAATGCAACCGGAATGCTACCGACATAGCGGACCTGACGGCCCGCGCAGCCGTTGTAAAGCCTAAACTTCGCCCTATCCCAACTGACCACTGACCACTGACCACTAAACCTAGGCTGTTCAATTTGATACCTATTTCATCCTGTGCTTTTTAGCTCCTGATCGAAACGCCCTCGCAGGCCATGGCCG
>CALMYQ010000191.1 GCA_937873655.1 uncultured Lewinella sp.
AGGACAACGGCGACATGACGGTAGACTTCGGCTTTGTGCCCAACCAGTCGATCGGCTCGACGGTGTTCCTGGATGGCAATGATAACGGTTTGCAGGACCTCGGCGAGACAGGTGTGCCAGGTGTGACGGTTACGTTATATGCAGATATTGATAATGATGGGTTTATTGACGATGTCGTAACCACCGATGTCACAAATGGGAACGGCGATTACTTCTTCGGTAATTTGCCTCCGGGTGACTATATCGTAGTCGTTACACCTCCGGGCGGTAGCCCGCAATCGTCAGCGTACACCGGAACAACGGATGACGACGTTGACGGCGACGACAACGGTGATCAACCGGGCGGGCCGGGTACGGACATTACTTCTCCGGTAATTACCCTTTCTCCGGGCGGCGAAACCGGTGATGAACCTGGACAGGGCGGTACGCAAGATGACCTGGCGGAAGAACAGGGTAACATGACCGTAGATTTCGGCCTTGTACCCATCGGTTCCATCGGCTCGACCGTCTTCTACGACCAGAACAATAACGGTGTCCAGGATCCGGGTGATACCGGAATCCAGGGAATTACCGTAGAGTTGTATCTGGATGTCAACATGGACGGTAATCCGGATGGCCCGGCCATTGCAACCGCTACCACGGATGCCAACGGGCTATATGAGTTCGAAAACCTGCTGCCGGGGTCCTACGTTGTCGGTATTCCGACGCCTCCGACGGCTTATCAGCTGTCCAGCGGTCCGACCAATACAACCGATAATGTGGACAACCTGGACGGAGGTATTCAGACCGCAGCGGGAGATCCGACTTATTCGGCAACCATTATCCTTACCGCCGGTTCCGAACCGACAACGGATGAAGACGGCAATTCGGGTGACGGCCAGGATGACGACAATCCGGTAGAAGACGCTTACGGCGACCAGACGGTCGACTTCGGCTTTACACCTGCAGTCAGCCTGGGTTCGACCGTATTCCTGGATGAGAACAACAATGGGATCCAGGATAATGGCGAACAGGGCATACCCGGTGTTCTCATTAATCTCTACGACGAGAATGACAATTTCATAGCCAGTATGACAACAAACTCCAATGGAGATTACTTCTTCGGAGGTTTGTTTGAAGGAAACTACTATCTCGAAATTCCTGGCGATCAGTTCAATGCCGGTATGAGCCTGGCGGATTCCCCGCTTTCCTCTGTGCCGACGGATACGAATGACAATCAGGAAGACTTTGACGACAACGGTGACCAAGCCGGCGGACAGGGTACAACTGTTACGTCACCGTTAATTACGCTGATGGCCGGTTCAGAACCGACAGAAAGCGATGAAGATGGACAAGGGGGCACCCAGGACGATGCCTATGATACCAACGGCGATATGACGGTGGACTTCGGCTTCGTCCCCATCCGCTTCGACCTTGCACTGATCAAACGGCTGGCCGACGGTCAAAGCATGAGCGTTGAGCCCGGCGATACGATCTACTACACGATAACGGTGGTCAACCAGGGTAACCTGGCAGCGGACAACATTACAGTGACCGACTACGTGCCGGCCGATATGATGTTTGATCCGACGATCGCTGTGAATGCCATGAATGGATGGAGCGGATCCGCCTCCGGACCGGTTTCCACCACGATTATCAACTTCGTGAACGGCGATAGCCTGGGTATCGGCGAAACTATGTCGATTGATCTGGCGCTGGTAGTGAATTCGCCGCTTCTGCCGCCAGGAACGAGTCTGATCAACGCAGCCGAAATTTCCAGTGCAACGGACGAGTTCAATTACCCGCAGGATGACGTCGACTCCACGCCGGACAACGATCCGGATAACGATACCTTCCTGGTTGACAATGAGATCAACGGAAATGGCCTTCAGGGTGGCGATGAAGATGACCACGACCCTGCAGAGATCGTTATCCAGGGTTATGACCTGGCTTTGATCAAACTGTTGGCCGGCGATCAGGCAGCCGATGTACGGCCTGGGGATACGATCCAATATGTGGTCAGGGTGATCAACCAGGGCATGATCGCCGCCGACAGTATTCTGGTGACAGATTATATCCCGTCGGATATGTCCTTCGAAGCCGGTGTTTCCGGTAATGAAGACTGGACCGTGAACGGCGCAAACGTCGAACGCAGGATCAGCGTATTGGGCGGAGAATTGCCCGCCGGCGGTTTGATGCCTGGCGACTCCGTAGAGGTCAGCTTGTATCTGACCTTAAACAACCCGCTTGCTGCAGGAACCGTGGTAGCCAACTATGCCGAGATCACGGAAGGTTATGACGAGAACGGCAATCCGCAGGATGACTACGATTCCACACCGGATAATGTCAATAACGATACCTATACGAATAATAACGATGTCAGCGGAAACGGTAATGACGGTGAAGATGAAGACGACCACGACGCTGAGTTCATCACGGTCTTGCCGTTTGACCTGGCATTGATCAAGGAGTTGGGAGCCGGTCAACCGATGAACGTTGAACCGGGTGATACGATCCATTACACCATCACCGTGATCAACCAGGGGGCTATTGCGGCTGATAATATTGAGGTGACCGATTACCTGCCGAACAACATGACCTTTGAAGGCGGGATTACCGGCAATGCGGATTGGTCCCTTACCGGAAGCCTGATCAAACGCACCTTGCAGGTCGGCGACGAACTGCCTGCCGGCGGCTTGCAACCGAACGATTCTTATTCGGTCGATATTTACCTGACCCTCAACTCCCCGTTGCTGCCTGGTACACAGGTAGACAACTTCGCTGAGATCAGTAATGCAACCGATGAGAACGGAGATGATCAGGCGGATAACGACTCTGTTTTCGATGATAATCCGGATGACGATACCCTGACCCAGGATAACGAAGTGAACGGTAACGGCCTGAACCCGGGTGAGGACGACGACGACCATGACGTCGCATCAGTTGTTACGGAAGCTTTCGACCTTGCGTTGATCAAGCTGCTGGCAGCCGATCAGCCTTCCAGCGTCGAACCTGGCGATACGGTACACTACGTGATCCGGGTGATCAACCAGGGCATGATCGCGGCCGACAATATCGTGGTACAGGATAACGTACCGGGCGATATGGTATACGAAGGCGGCATCGCGGGCAACGACGACGAAGGCTGGAGCGAGGTATCACCGGGTGTGGTACGGCGCACGATCAATGTAGGGGACGAACTGGGCGCGGCCCTTGAACCGGGCCAGGAAGTGGAAGTAGACATCTACCTGACGCTGAACAGCCCGCTGCCGGCCGGCGTACAGATCGACAACTACGGTGAGATCTACTCGGCTACCGACGACAACGGCGACGCTCAACAAGACGTCGACTCGCAATACGAAGAACAAGGCGATACGGATACCCTGACGCAGGACGACGAAATATCGGGCAACGGTCTGAACCCGGGTGAGGACGACGACGACCACGACGTGGCCAGCGTGACCACCGAGCGATTCGACCTTGCCTTGATCAAGCTGCTGGCGACCGACCAGCCGGCGAACGTCGAGCCCGGCGACACGATCCACTACGTGATCCGGGTGATCAACCAGGGCGATATCGCAGCGGATAACATCGAGGTACAGGATTATGTACCGTCGGATATGACGTATGAAGGCGGCATCACCGGCAACGACGACGAAGGCTGGAGCCTGAGCGGCGGCATCGTAACGCGCACCATCAACGTGGGCGACGAGCTGACCGCAGCGCTGCAACCCGGCGAGTCGGTCGAGGTGGACATCTACCTGACGCTGAACGATCCGCTGCCGGCAGGCACGCAGGTGCGGAACATCGCCGAGATCCTGACGGCCACCGACGACAACGGCGACCCGCAGGTGGACGACGACTCGACGCCGAACAGCAACCCGGATGACGATGTGGTGAACAACGACAACGACGTATCGGGTAACGGCAATGACGGCGAGGACGAGGACGATCACGACTACGAAGACATCTTCACGGAAGCCTTTGACCTTGCGCTGATCAAGGTGTTAGCACCTGGGCAGGTGAGCGGAGTCGAACCTGGCGATACGGTCCACTACGTGATCCGGGTGATCAACCAGGGCATGATCGCGGCCGACAACATCGTGGTACAGGATAACGTACCGGGCGCGATGGTATACGAAGGCGGCATAACGGGCAACGACGACGAAGGCTGGAGCGAGGTATCGCCGGGCGTGGTGCGGCGCACCATCAACGTAGGCGACGAACTGGGATCGGCCCTTGAGCCCGGCGAGGAAGTGGAGGTAGACATCTACCTGACGCTGAACGCACCGCTGGCAGCGGGCGTGCAGATCGACAACTACGGAGAGATCTACTCGGCTACCGACGACAACGGCGACGCCCAGCAGGACGTCGACTCGCAATACGAAGAACAAGGCGATACGGATACCCTGACGCAGGACGACGAAATATCGGGCAACGGTCTGAACCCGGGTGAGGACGACGACGACCACGACGTGGCCAGCGTGACCACCGAGCGATTCGACCTTGCGCTGATCAAGCTGCTGGCCACCGACCAGCCGGCGAACGTCGAGCCTGGCGACACGATCCATTACGTGATCCGGGTGATCAACCAGGGCGATATCGCAGCGGATAACATCGCAGTACAGGATTATGTACCGTCGGATATGACGTACGAAGGCGGCATCACAGGCAATGACGACGAAGGCTGGAGCCTGAGCGGCGGCATCGTGACGCGCACGATCAACGTGGGCGACGAGCTGACCGCAGCCCTGCAACCGGGTGAATCGGTGGAGGTAGACATCTACCTGACGCTGAACGATCCGCTGCCGGCAGGCACGCAGGTGCGGAACATCGCCGAGATCCTGACGGCCACCGACGACAACGGCGACCCGCAGGTGGACGACGACTCGACGCCGGACAACAACCCGGATAACGATGTGGTGAACAATGACAACGACGTCAGCGGCAACGGCAATGACGGCGAAGACGAGGACGACCACGACTATGCAGACGTGACGACCGAAGCCTTTGACCTTGCGCTGATCAAGGTGTTAGCACCTGGGCAGGCGAGCGGAGTCGAGCCTGGCGATACGGTCCACTACGTGATCCGGGTGATCAACCAGGGTATGATCGCAGCCGACAATATCGTGGTACAGGATAACGTACCGGGCGCGATGGTATACGAAGGCGGCATCGCGGGCAACGACGACGAAGGCTGGAGCGAGGTATCACCGGGTGTGGTACGGCGCACGATCAACGTAGGCGACGAACTGGGCTCGGCCCTTGAGCCGGGCGAGGAAGTGGAGGTAGACATCTACCTGACGCTGAATTCACCGCTGGCAGCCGGGGTGCAGATCGACAACTACGGTGAGATCTACTCGGCTACCGACGACAACGGCGACGCCCAGCAGGATGTCGACTCGCAATACGAAGAGCAAGGCGATACGGATACCCTGACGCAGGACGACGAAATATCGGGCAACGGTCTGAACCCGGGTGAGGACGACGACGACCACGACGTGGCCAGCGTGACCACCGAGCGATTCGACCTTGCGCTGATCAAGCTGCTGGCCACCGACCAGCCGGCGAACGTCGAACCCGGCGACACGATCCATTACGTGATCCGGGTGATCAACCAGGGTGATATCGCAGCGGATAACATCGCAGTACAGGATTATGTACCGTCGGATATGACCTACGAAGGCGGCATCACAGGCAACGACGACGAGGGCTGGAGCCTGAGCGGCGGCATTGTAACGCGCACTATCAACGTAGGCGACGAACTGACCGCGGCGCTGCAACCTGGCGAATCGGTCGAGGTGGACATCTACCTGACGCTGAACTCACCGCTGCCGACGGGCACGCAGGTGCGGAACATCGCCGAGCTCCTGACGGCCACCGACGACAACGGCGACCCGCAGGTGGACGACGACTCGACGCCGGACAACAACCCGGATGACGACGTAGTCAACAACGACAACGACGTATCGGGCAACGGCAATAACGGCGAAGACGAGGACGACCACGACTATGCGGACGTGACGACCGAAGCTTTCGACCTTGCGTTGATGAAGCTGCTGGCAACCGACCAGCCGGAAGATGTACGGCCTGGTGATACGATCCACTATACCATCCGGGTGATCAACCAGGGCATGATCGCGGCCGACAATATCCTGGTTACGGACTACCTGCCCGGCGCGATGACCTACGAAGGCGGCATCACCGGCAACGATGACGCAGGCTGGTCGCAGACAGGATCTCTTATCCAGCGGACGATCAGTGTGGCCAACGGCGACCTGCAGACTGGCGGTTTGTTGCCTGGTGATTCAACTGAAGTCAGCATCTACCTGACGTTGAACAGCCCGTTGGCAGCCGGTGTCGAGGTGGACAACTTCGCTGAAATTTCCGCAGCTACCGATGATAACGGCGACAGCCAGCAAGATATCGACTCCAATCCGGATAACAAGAATGACGACGTACTGACCAACGATAATGACATCAGCGGCAACGGCAACAATGGTGAAGACGAAGACGACCACGATATCGCTTCGATCACGACCCAGCGTTTCGACCTTGCACTATACAAGGAATTGGGACCGGATCAGGATATGCTGGTCCAACCCGGGGATACGGTAACCTACGCCATTACGATTGTGAACCAGGGCGATATTCCTGCGGATTATATCCAATTGACGGATTATGTGCCGGAATTCGCTTCTCTGGAACCCGGTCTGAATACCATCGATTGGAATTATGTTTTGCCTCCGGCAACCGATCGGGTAGGGGTGACGCTTACGGTCCTCAACGGCGAATTGCCGCAAGGCGGTCTGCAACCGGGCGCTTCCATTACCATCCCATTGGTATTGGTACTCGACGCGCCGCTGCCCGCTGACCTCGAGATCGTGAACTGGGCGGAAATAAGCCGGGCTACGGACGAAAATCACGACCCGCAGGTGGACGACGACTCAACGCCGGATACGGAAAACCAGGATGTCTATACCATCGATAATTATATCGACGGCAACGGCAACCAGGGCGAAGACGAAGACGATCATGACCAGGCTACCTTAGTAACCAAGCGTTTCGACCTGGCCTTGATCAAGCTGCTGGCCACCGGCCAGCCGGCAAACGTCGAACCGGGTGACACGATCCACTACGTGATCCGGGTGATCAACCAGGGAGGTATTGCAGCCGATAATATCGAGGTACAGGACTATGTACCGTCGGATATGACGTACGAAGGCGGCATCACCGGCAACGACGACGAAGGTTGGAGCCTGAGCGGCGGCATCGTAACGCGTACCATCAACGTAGGCGACGAACTGACCGCAGCGCTGCAACCCGGCGAGTCGGTCGAAGTGGACATCTACCTGACGCTGAACTCACCGCTGCCGGCAGGCACGCAGGTGCGCAACTTCGCCGAGATCCTGACGGCCACCGACGACAACGGCGATCCGCAGGTGGACGACGACTCCACGCCGGACAGCAACCCGGATAACGATGTGGTGAACAATGACAACGACGTCAGCGGCAACGGCAATGACGGCGAAGACGAAGACGACCACGACTATGCAGACGTGACGACCGAAGCCTTCGACCTTGCGTTGATCAAGCGCCTGGCGCCGGATCAGCCCGAACTGGTCCAGCCGGGGGATACGGTCCATTACCAGATCACGGTCCTTAACCAGGGTCAGATCGCCGCCGACAGCATTACCGTCAGCGATTATGTGCCGGGCGATATGACCTTCGAAGGCGGCGTATCCGGCAACGAAGACTGGACTGAATGGACGCCGGGTACGGTACAGCGCGTGATCAGCGTAGCGGGTGGCGAACTGGCCGCCGGCGGACTTGTGCCGGGCGACTCTGTGATCGTTGATCTTTACCTGACGCTGAACAGCCCGCTGGCAGCCGGTGTGGACGTGAATAACTACGCAGAGATCAGCCGGGCCTTCGACGATAACCTGGATGAACAACAGGATGTCGATTCGCAATACGACACCAATCCGGATGACGATACGCTGAACGCGGACAACGACGTATCAGGCAACGGCAACAATCCGGCCGAAGACGATGACGACCACGATGTGGCCACCGTCACGACGCTGAATTACGACCTTGCCTTGATCAAATTGCTGGGCGACGACCAGCCGCTGGGCGTCGAACCGGGCGATACGGTGCACTATGTGATCCGCTTGCTGAACCAGGGCAATATCCCTGCCGACAGCATCCTGGTGAGCGACTATGTACCGGCCGATATGTACTTCGAAGGCGGTATCGCCGGCAACGAAGACTGGGCAGAATCGACGCCGGGTACGGTACAGCGCGTAGTCAGCGTAGCGGGCGGCGAACTGCCCGCGGGCGGCTTGCAACCGAACGGATCGGTAGAAATTGACATCTACCTGACGCTGAACGATCCGCTGCCGGCCGGTCTGACGATCCGCAACAATGCCGAGATCTCGGATGCTTACGACCAGAACGGGGATCCGCAGGTGGACGATGACTCGATCCTGGATTCCGATCCGGATGACGATACGACAACAGTTGATAACGAGATCGGCGGCAACGGCCTGAACCCGGGTGAAGACGACGACGATTACGACTATGCAGACGTGATCACCGAGATCTTTGACCTTGCCCTGATCAAGTCGCTCGCGCCGGATCAGCCGTCCAATGTTGAGCCTGGAGATACGATCCACTACCAGATCACCGTCCTCAACCAGGGCATGATCGCTGCGGACAGCATCCTGGTGACCGATTACGTACCTGCCGGTATGGCCTTCGAAGCCGGTGTTGCCGGTAACGAAGACTGGGCAGAAGTATCCGCAGGCCTGGTACAGCGGGTGATCAGCGTAGCCGGCGGCGAACTGCCTGCGGGCGGCCTGCAACCGAATGGCGCCGTTGTGGTAGACCTCTTCCTGACCCTGGACAGCCCGCTTCCCGCAGGCGCCCAGGTCGTGAACTCCGCTGAGATTTCACAGGCCTTCGACGATAACCTGGACGAACAGGAAGATATCGATTCGCAATACGACACCAATCCGGATGACGATACCCTGACCCAGGACGACGAGGTCAGCGGCAACGGCAACAACCCGGCCGAAGACGATGACGACCACGATATCGCTGCCATTACCACCGAACGGTTTGACCTTGCCCTGTACAAGACGTTGGGCCCGGATCAGAGCATGCTGGTAGAACCGGGCGATACGGTTACCTTCTCGATCACGGTGGTCAACCAGGGCGAAATTGCAGCCGATAATATCCTGGTCACGGATTACCTGCCGGAAGCCACATCGTTCATCGATCAGTTGAACGACTTCGACTGGGCCTACGCACTGCCCGATCTGGATAAGGTGGAGATTACCCTGACCGCAGCTGCAGGCGACCTGCCGCAAGGCGGCCTGCAACCGGGCCAGTCCGTCACCTTCCCGATCGTGCTGGTGGTCAATGCACCGCTGCCGGCCAATGTCGAGATCGTCAACTGGGCGGAGATCAGCGGCTTTACCGACGATAACGGCGATCCGCAAGTGGACGACGACTCCACGCCGGATGCGATAAATGATGATACCTACACCATTGATAACTACATCGACGGCAACGGCAACGAAGGAGAAGACGAAGACGACCACGACCAGGCAACCCTGGTAACGGAAGTATTCGACCTCGCTATGGTGAAAGAGCTGGGCGATGACCAGAGCGCGACTGTCGAGCCGGGCGATACCGTTCATTATACCATCACGGTCTTCAACCAGGGTTCGATCGCAGCGGATAACATCTTGCTGACCGATTACATCCCGGCCGGCATGAGCTTCTCCGCAGGCTTGAATCCAGCATGGGCGTTGAATGCCGACGGCGAAGCCCAAACAACGCTGACGATTGCTGCAGGCGATCTGCCGGGCGGCGGCCTCGAACCGGGTGAAACGACTACGGTAGATTTCTACCTGGTTGTTGATGCACCCCTGACGGCGGCTACCGAACTGGTCAACTGGGCCGAGATCAGCGGCGCAACCGATAACTTCGGCGATCCGCAGCAAGATATCGACTCTACACCGGACGAGGACAACAACGATCCGTACTTCCAGGACAACGAGATCGGCGGCAACGGAACCCAGGGGCAGGATGAAGATGATCACGACCAGGCTACCGTCTCTGTTGAGATCTTTGACCTTGCGCTGATCAAACTGGTCAGCGACGGCCAGACCCTCCAGGTCGAACCGGGCGATACGGTCAGCTTTACCATCCGGGTGATCAACCAGGGTATGATCCCGGCCGACAACATTCTGGTGACGGATTATATCGGCGCCGGACTGAACTTTGACGCCGGCCTGAACCCGGCCTGGAGCCTGAACGCCGACGGCGAAGCCCAGACCACCCTGCATATCAACGGCGGCCTGCAACCGGGCGCATCCACCGAAGTGGAAATCCTCCTCGTGATCGACGCACCGCTGACAGCCGGCTCAACGCTGACCAATGCGGCCGAGATCAGCGGCGCAACCGACGAGAACGGCGATCCGCAGGTGGACGTCGACTCGACGCCGGATGAAGACAACAACGACGTCTTCCTGGTTGATAACGACGTCAGCGGTCACGGCAACATGGGTGAGGACGAGGACGACCACGATATCGCAACCCTGTCCATCGAACTGTTCGACCTGGCATTGACCAAAGTTGCACAGGACATCAACGTGGCGCCGGGCGATACCGTGATCTTCACCATTGAAGTGACCAATCAGGGTCTGATCGCAGCCGACAACATTCTGGTGACGGATTATATCCCTGCCGGATTGAACTTCGAAGCGGACCTGAACCCGGATTGGATCTTCATTACGGCCAACGGCAACGCACAGTCCACCCTGTCGATCGCAGACGGGGATCTGCCGGCAGGCGGCCTGGCGCCGGGTGAATCGGTATCCATTGATATCGTACTGGTGCTCGATGCGCCGATACCGGCCAATACGGCCATTACGAACATTGCAGAGATCAGCGGCGCCACGGATGAGAACGGCGCCCCGCAAGTGGACCACGATTCGACGCCGAATGACGATCCGGACGACGATATCTACCTGACGGATAATGATATCGACGCCAACGGCCTGAACGGCGGCGATGAGGACGACCACGATATTGCTACCATCCGCGTACTGGCCTTTGACCTTGCCCTGCGCAAGACCCCGGCAGCCGGCGAGCCGATGGCCTACCAGGCCGGCGATACGGTGACCTTCACCATCACGGTGTTCAACCAGGGTATGATCCCGGCCGATAATATTGAGATCACGGATTATATTCCGGCAAATCTCAACTTCGATGCCGCGCTCAACCCGGGCTGGTCGCTGAATGCGGACGGAGAAGCCGTAGCCAATCTTTCGGTTGCAGACGGCGAGTTGCCGGCGGGCGGCCTGCCGGAAGGCGGAACGGTCAGCGTGAACATCAGCCTGATCATTTCCAACCCGCTGCCGGTCAATACCCTGTCGCTGACCAACGCAGCCGAGATCAGCAGCGCTACGGATGAGAACGGCATCGTTCAGGAAGATATCGACTCCTGGCTGGACGGCGACAACAACGACCTGGTGATCGGTGACGATGACATCAGCGGCAACGGCCAGGCCGGCGGCGACGAAGACGATCACGACCCGGCTACGATCCAGATCGAAGAGTTCGACCTTGCGCTGCGCAAGACCCTGACGACAGGTCAGTTGAGTGTCGTACAACCCGGCCAGAACGTCAGCTTCACCATCGAAGTGTTCAACCAGGGTACGATCCCGGCTGACAACATCGGGGTGACCGACTACCTGCCCGCAGGGCTGCTGTTTAACCCGGACCTGAACCCGGCATGGACCCTCAACGGCGCCAACCCGCAAACGACCCTGTCGGTAGCGGACGGCGAACTGCCGGCAGGCGGCCTGCAACCGGGCGCATCGGCCATCGTGACCATTGTACTGACCGTGGACCCGAACGTCGAACAAGGCTTGCCGATCCGGAATACCGCTGAGATCAGCGCGGCAACGGACGAAGAAGGCAACCCGGGCCAGGATATCGACTCCACGCCGGACAGCGTCAACAACGACCTGCTGGTGAACGACGATGACATCAACGGCAACGGACACGCCGGCGGCGACGAAGACGACCACGATATCGCCGATATCAAGGTGGACTGCTACAAGAGCGCAGGCTTCCCGAACAAGGTCCAGGTTTGCCTGGGCTGCAGCGAGGCCGGCGTCTACGTCGATCTGTTCGATGCCCTGAAAGGTCACCCGGATACCGGCGGATACTGGACGGATGAAACCGATTCGGGCGTGGATCTCAGCGATCCGGCCAACGTGCTCATCCCGGGTACCCTCGACGTCGATTCCTACTTCTACACCTACACGATTCCGGGCGTCAACGGATGCCCCGACAAATCGGCTACCGTAGAAGTGGAGATCGTCTCCATCGAGAACCTGTACTGTAACGGAGCTACCAACGTCTCTTTGGGTGAGAACTGCGAAACGGTGGTGACGCCGGACTTCATCCTCCAGGGCAACATTCCGTGTTACTCTTCGCTGGAGGTTCATATCCTGAACCCGAACGGCTTGGATATCGGCAACGTGATCACAGGCGACTATACAGGTCAGACCCTGTTCGTACAACTGGTGGATCCGCAATGCGGCAACAACTGCTGGGGAACCCTGACGGTAGAGGACAAGAAGGCGCCGAAGATCAGCTGCCCGGATGACGTGTCCAAGGCAAATATCGCCGAAGACGTGCAGTACATCAACGGCAACCTGAGTGCGGGCGATCCTACCTTGAATCAGGCTTACTTCAGCTGTCTGACCAACCTGGCAAACGCTTCCGGTACGTTCCACTACGACCTGTACACGTTCACGGTTACCCAACCGGATACCTATGTCTTTGACCTGAATACGCAATGGGGCGACGGCTTCCTCATCCTCTATCAGGGTGAATACAACCCGGCGCAGCCTTGCCAGAATATCATTGCCAAGAGCGACGACGTGCTGACCGGCGCCGGCGGATTCTTCGATCCGTTCGATCCGATCCTCCGCATTGCATTGCCGCTCGTACCTGGCAAGACCTATACCTTGATGACGACCAGCGGCCTGCCGAACCAGACGGGCGACTATACCTATGCCATCTACAGCGACGGCGACGGGGCAATTGAAGGCGTAGCCTCCACGACAGCCATGCTCATGCGCGACCTGCTCTGCGAGGATGCGGACGAGATCTTCAACAATCCGGCCAGCCTCAGCTACCTCGGCATGCCGACCGCTACCGATAACTGCGATAACGACGTGACTGTCACGTTCAGCGATTTCCTCGTACCGAGCACGGGCGATTGCGGCAAAACGACCATCCTGCGTACCTTCACAGCTACCGACAACTTCGGTAACTTCAACAAGTGCGTCCAGGAGATCACCATCCGCAAACCGACCCTGGCCGACGTGATCCTGCCGCCGTTCGCTACGGTGCTGGAATGCGACGAAAGCTTCGCTACGACCGCCAACGGCTATCCGAGCCCGTCCGTTACCGGTTATCCGTTCCTGTACACCCTGACCGGTCCGGTGAACCTGGGTCCGAACAGCGTATACTGCAACCTCGGCGCCACCTTCTCGGACGGCACCAAGATTGTGACCTGCGACAACTCCTACAAGTTTGTCCGGACCTGGACGCTGCTCAACTGGTGCGAACCGGGCACGTCGATCACCTACACGCAGCTGATCAAAGTGGGCGACTTTACGCCGCCGACCGTCATCGTGCCGCAGGAAGACAACGACTGGGACGGCCAGTACGATCTGATCACCTACTCTACTGGTCCGTTCGACTGCACGGCCGCCTTCGAAGCGCCGCTGCCGACCGTAACCGACCTGTGCAGCGATGAGGTTGAGATCATCATCCAGGTTGTCGACAGCGCTTCCGGTGAGGTCCTCACCACGATCGAAGACGGTGAAAACCGGCTGGTAACCGGCATTCCGACCGGCTGTTACGTCTATCGCTACCTCGTAACTGATGGTTGCGGCAACCAGGCTGTAGCGGAACTGCCCTTTATGGTGGAAGACCGGATCAACCCGATCGCGGTTTGCAATGACGACCTCCATATCTCACTGGGCGGCGACGGCTATGCCGAAGTATCCGCTGCGGATGTGAACGAGGGCAGCAACGACAACTGCGGTCCGATCCGCATCGAGGTGCGCAGGCAATACTCGGTTGATCCGGAAACCTGTGAGGATGTCGCGGACTTCTTCTCGCCATGGGGCGACAAGGTAAGCTTCACCTGTTGCGATGTCAATTCAATGGTCCGCATCGAACTGCGCGTATGGGATGACCGCAACGGCGACGGCATACCGGGCAATACGATCGAGGTGACGCTCTGCAACGGCGAAACCGTCACCATCTCCGACAACAGCAATATCTGCTGGTTCGAGGCGCTGGTGGAAGACAAGATCGCTCCGGCCTGCGAAGCGCCGCACGATGTTCAGCTGACCTGCACGGATGTGCCTTACGACCTCGATCTGCAGAACGAAGCGCAGATGAACGAGCTCTTCGGTATGGCAACCGGTGTGGATAACTGTCCGGACGTGACGACCGAAACCGTCAACGTAACCAACGGCCTGGATGACTGCGGCTTCGGAACCATCATTCGCCGGTTCCGCGCCAAGGACGCCAACGGCACCTACTCAACGAACCTGTGTCAGCAGCTGATCACGGTTTCGGAAGTACACAACTACGAGATCCGCTTCCCGAAAGACGCACAGGCGATCTGCGGCGAGCCGAACCCGGATACCATCCTGACCAATGAGATCGGATGCGATATCCTCTCGGTGAACGTACACGACGAAACCTATACCGCTGACGACGACGAGTGCTACAAGATCCTGCGGACCTACCGCGTGATCAACTGGTGCGAATGGGACGGCGAGGCCGATCCGATCGTCATCGGTCGCGACGAGGATTGCGACAATAACCCGGGCGATGAACATGTATGGCTCATCGTACGGCCGAACGGCGTAACCTATCTTGACCGCGACAACCAGGAGAACAACGCCAACCCGGCAGTGGGCGCCAGCCGTTGCACGAGCTTGCCGAAACCGAACGGGCACTGGGCCAACAGCACGATCAATGCCGAGCTGACCAGCGTCGGCCATTGGGAATACACCCAGGTGATCAAGGTGTACGACAACATCGATCCGGTGTTGTCCTTCGGGAGCGGTGAATACTGCAGCTACGATAACCTGGCCTGCACGGGCGCCGTTGAGGTGTCGCTGAATGTCGAGGAAACCTGCTCACCGAACGGTATCGAAATTACCGTACGACTTGATGCCTTCGGCGACGGCGTGATCGACGGTGACGTGACTGCATCGGCTTTGGGAGGCACCTATCCGGATTATACCATCAGCGGTACCTATCCGATCGGCCACCACAAGTTCCTGGTCACAGTCCGCGACGGTTGTGAAAACCAGGCAGGTGTCGAGATTCCGTTCGATGTGGTCGATTGCAAGGCGCCGACTCCGGTCTGCATCAACGGCCTTGCGGTGGAACTGATGCCTGTGATCCCGGCGACGGATGTGAACGGCGACGGTGAACTGGATAACGGCGCGATGACGGTCTGGGCAACCGACCTGATCGCCAGCCCGATCAGTGACTGTACGCTGCCGATCACCTACTCGATCAACCCGGTCGGCGGTGCCGCCGCCCAGGATCAGGCCAGCATTACCCTGACCTGCGACGATCTGGGTACGGTACTCGTCGAGATCCATGCATGGGACGGCGCGGGCAACCACGATTATTGCCAGACCTATATCCAGGTTCAGAACAATAACGATACCTGCCCGACTGGCGACGGTTCGGTCTCCGGCGTGATCACGACCGAAGAGGACCAGGCGGTGGAAGGCGTTCAAGTACAGCTCAGCGGTCAGGCCAACATGACCCTGACCACCCTGTCCAACGGCCAGTATGCCTTCAGCGGCCTGTTGACCGGATACGACTACACGGTTACGCCTGAACTGGACGAGAACTACCTCAACGGGGTATCTACCTTCGACCTGATCCTGATGGCCAAACATATCCTGGGCGTGCAGTTGCTGGATAGCCCGTACAAGATGATCGCCGCCGACATCAACAACTCCGGCACGATCACCACGCTCGACGCCATCCAGTTGCGCAAACTGATCCTGAATGTCACGACCAGTTTTGCCAACAACACGAGCTGGCGCTTTGTGGACGGAAGTTACCTGTTCCCGGTACCAAACAACCCGTGGTTTGAAACCTTCCCGGAAATTATCAACATCAATGACCTGAGCGGTCAGTTGTTCGGGCAGGATTTCATCGGCGTGAAGATCGGCGACCTGAACGGCAGCGTACAGGCCAACGCCCTGGATATTGAACCGCGCAACCTGAGGGGCATGTTCTACTTCGATGTGGACGAAATGCACCTCAAGGCCGGCAATGAATACCGGATCGCCTTTACGGCTGCGGACATTGCCAAGGTCCAGGGATACCAGGGGACATTGAAACTGGATCCGGCCGCGATCGAACTGAAAGACCTTGTCGGCGGGGTAGCCAAAGCTGAGAACTTCGGCATGCGCTTTGCGGGTGAGGGCATGATCACCTTCAGTTGGAACCGGGCGCCCATTGCTTCAGCTGAAGGACCGGCAGATGTCCTGTTCACCCTTGTAGTGCAGGCCATGGCCGACGCCGACCTGAGCGATGTACTGGCGATCAGTTCGCGGTACACGCTGGCGGAAGCCTACGACAAGTCGGACGAACTGATGGACCTGGGCCTGCGGTTCAACAACGGACCGGCAACAGAACTGCCGTTCGAGTTGTACCAGAACAAGCCCAACCCGTTCGGTGACCGGACCGTGATCGGCTTCCAGTTGCCGGAGGACAGTGAAGTAACCATTACGATCCACGATGTATCTGGCAAGGCCATCAGGCTGATCCGCGACAACTACGCGAAGGGTTACAACCAGCTGACCCTGACGAGAAGAGAACTCAACAACGCTACCGGCGTGCTGTATTATACGGTGACGGCGGGCGAGCATACGGCAACGAAAAAGATGGTGGTGATGAGCCGGTAATAAAAACGGCATTATTGCCATCTATCCCCCCGAAATCAAGGGTGGGGCGGCAGGTCGCACTGCTGCCTCACCCTTTTTATTTCGCGAGATCCAAAATAGATACAGTTATTTTTATTATTGGGCGATAATTTTTATTTTTGCCGGGTCAGCTTTTTGGAAGAGTTTTAGGAACCATCAACCACCGGGCCGCATCTTCTTTTCAGGCCCTTTCTTTCAGGTACATCACGTCATGTTTTCTTATTGTTTTTCCGGTGTCCGGAAAATATTCTGTTTATCGTGCTTATTCCCGATCAATCGATTGCGTTGATCGGCTAATCAGTGTATGCAAATGCGCCGGATCACGGCTTTTGGAATGCGATACGCAGAAAAACAGACAACATGGAAAACCTGAAGGAACTGATTTATATCGTAAATCAGAACAAGATTAAAAAGATCGAGCTGCTGGACCTGTCCGACAAAAACGGCTCCCGGGTGAACCGCCTTTACCAGGCGATCAGCAAGGGGGAGGTTGATTCGGACGAGGATGCGTTTGATCGCCTGTTCAAGGGGCAGCAATCCAAAAGCGCCTACCGTAACCTGAAAGTACAGTTGAGAAAAAGGCTGATCAATACCCTGTTTTTTATCGACGCATACAAAGGTGGAACGACCGACCGCCAGACGGCCTATTTCGAATTGCAAAAAGACTTCGCCGCCGCCCAACTGCTGATGGCCAAAAATGCCAGGCATGCCGGTGTAGACCTGATGGAACGCCTGCTGAAAGCCGCGGAGCATTATGAATTCACCGACCTGGTCTTTTCCATTTGCAGGATCCTGCGGCTCCATTACGGCGCTCAGCTCGGCGACGAAAAGAAATACGAAGAATACCAGCAATTGTATGTCCGGTACCGGGAAATCGACCACCTGGAAAACAAGGCCGAGGAATATTATTCGGACCTGATCCTCTATTATGTCAAAGACGCCTCCACCAAAGCCGAATTGCAATCCGCCGCCCGCCGGTATTACGAAGAACTGGCGCCAAGCCTGGGAGAGAACGCAACCTATAAGCTTTATTTCTACACTTCCCTTGTACGGCTTTTCCAGTATACCTGCATCAATGATTATCCTGGCGCCGTACCCGTTTGCGATGAGATCATCCGTTTCTTTGAAGACAAGCCGTTTGAGGCCAATACGCCGGTCCAGATCTGTTTGCACCATCAATTGGTGGCTTATCTCCAGCTGGGTCTGTATGAACAAGGCGAGAATGTAGCGGTCCGGAGTGAGAAAATGATGGAAGCCGGCTCATTCAACTGGTTCAAAAACCTGGAATACCTGTTTTTGCTGGCCATGCACACCGGCAATTACCAGCGGGCCTACACTGTTTTCCGAAAAGCTGTTGACCATAAGCGCTTTTCAACCCTGCCGGAGCCGGTAGCGGAGCTCTGGAACCTCTATCACGCCTACCTGCATTTTCTGATCGAACTGGGAAAGATCGCCCCCGAAGAAGGGGATCGCCATTTCACGGCCTTCCGGATCAACCGTTTCCTCAACGATATGCCGATCTTTTCCAAGGACAAAAAAGGCATGAATATCGCTGTATTGTCCATTCAGATTCTCTTTTATATCCTGCGCGGCAACTACAATACGGCCATCGACCGCATCGAGGCCATTGAAAAATACTGCTCGCGATACCTGTTCAAGGAACATACCCTGCGATCGTATTATTTTATCAAGCTCCTGCTCACCATTCCACAGGCGAGTTTTCACCGCACAGCCGTAGCCCGCCACGCACGGCCCTACCTTGAAAAACTCCGGGCCTTTTCAATCGAGGAGGCCACCGAATTCCACAAGATCGAGATCATCCCTTATGAAACCCTGTGGGCGCTGATCCTCGATACCCTCCATCTGAAAATCTACCGTACGCCAAAGGAGAGTGCGGGAAGATCCAAGGCCGTTTAGTACACCTTTTTTATCCGGCGCCATGCCCTTGCAAGGCTGCGGATCGCTGTGAATTGCCATGCAAAAAACCGATGTTAAAAAACATTAAATAACTGATTTACAGTTAATTAAAAATTAACCCTTCTGAAAAGATACCTCCATCTTTCTATTGCACGCCCTTATTAAGTGTCCCGTCGTCTGCAGGTCAACCCATCTAATTTTGATCCCGATAGTTGATTTGAGAAACTCATGAAAACCTTAAGACGATGATCCTTACTACCCAAACTTTAAACACCGTTCTTTTCGCCAAAGTGATCATTCAGGATACGATGATCCCCTGATTTACCCTCCGGTAAAAGGGTGTTTTTCTCCGTAATTTTTGATGACCTATTCGATTCCAAGGATACAAGCAACACAAAAATGGGCAACTTCAAAAGGCAGGTTGCGGGCAGGTATGATAGCCCGGAACCGATCTACTGCGATTTTTTTGAACCCCGACAGGAGACCTGGGTGGCTGCCAGAATGGTACTGGGGCACCCCCGGCAGGGATGTACGGGGTCGGGCGTTTGCCGCATCGCAGCCGGAACTGAAACGCTCTGCAAATGCGCCAACGCCGTGGAAACCTGGATAGGCCCGGTCAATTACCGCTGTATTCAACTGGTGTTCGACAGCCGGACTTTTACGCCGGAACAGCGCATCCAATTCTTTTCCGAATTCGAGATGATCGTCCATGAAAGGACATGGATGCCGCCCGAGATAGCCCGGGAACTGGGATTCAGGCAAAATATCGCACTCCTGCCCGGCAGGTATCCGCTGTTTCGCTACCGGCAGTACTTCCACCATTTTCTGGATTGCAGCGCGGATACAGCCCTGAGCGGGATCCGCTCGAACACTGCGGAGGTGCGATTGTCAGGCCAGGCGGCCATTCGGAGGACCGGCCTTTAAGCCGGGCCAGGTAAGTAGCAATTGTAAACGCATGATATACGAATTAAACCTGGGTAAAAGGCTGCATGCGGTGTTGTTGGAACGCCTCATCGCAGCAGTATGCCTTCTTCCTGTGATGAAAACTACCCGCTTTGGGCCTGGGAATAACCCTGCCGGAGCGGGTATGGCCGTTGGGAGAACCCCGTCAGGCGTTAGGCCGTCGATTTTTTTTACCCGGGAGGGCCCTCGTCGTACGTCCGGTTTCGGATAAAACCGGATACAGCAACCGGAATTTGACCCGCATGCCGGGTTCAGCATCAGCATATCAAAACAAATCATAATTGTCCATCTCATGAAAACCTTCCAGCGAACCCTCGCAAAAAGCAACTGCCCGACGACCGGCCGCACCAGGCGCGCTGTTCGTCATTTTGCCATTTTATTTCTGGTATTGTATGGCGCCGTGCAGGAATCCCATGCGCAAGCCTGTACCGCCACCGACTACAATATCGTGACGAACAAGCAGATGATCAGCATGTCGACCACCATGACGATCGGCGGCGGTTCATTTGCTGCGGCAACCGATGGGGTAGGGGGGAGTCAGCAGGCGATCTGGTGGCAACGGAACATCAATGTAGTCGGCCAGGAAGTTTTAAAAATGGTATTTCCGTCACCCGCTGTTTTGATCGGGTTCGAAACGACCGGAAGTTTCTTCTTGGATAACGGCGTGACCTACCGGATCGAAGGCAGCAATAACGGATCTGCCTGGACCGACCTGACCGGCACCCAGACTTTTTCTACCACTACAACCGCCCCAGCTTACGGCGCCGGTGAAAACTCCTATAAGTTTCCCATCGCAAACAATACTACAGCCTATACCCAATACCGGCTTTATGGGCTCACAGGCCAAACGGACTGGAACTGGGTATCAGAAATATACCTCGGCGTCATACCGACCGAACAATCCGGGATCTCCAATATCGCCTGCAATGCAAACGGCACCCTGTTCGACGGCGCGGACGACTACGTCACATTTGACCTGAACCCAACGGGCGGTACCGGTACCTACACCGTTTCGGTCAGCGGTACAACCGTGACGCCCGGCACCGGAACGTTCGGCGTGCCGGCTTCCTTCAGCCTGGGCGCAGGCTCGGCGGGCGGCGGAGACCTCTCCCTGACCATTTCCGGCTTTACCGCCGGGTGTCAGTTAACGGAAAACATCACCGACCCGGGGTCCTGCACAGCCGGCGAATGCGGCGGAACCGATTGGAACCTGCCGGCCAGCAAGATCACCATCACGGCTTCGGTCACGGTCTCGAACAGCCCCTCGCCTTCCAACCCCAATAATGTGCTTGATTCGGATATCAATACAAAACATACCTACAAAAGTAATGTGGTTGCGAACCTGGACATCATGAAGTTTACCTTCCCGGAAGCTGTAAAACTGTACGGCTTTGAACTGGAAACGACCCAGGCTATTTTTAACAACAATACCACGATGAAGGTCCAGGCGAGTGAAGACGATATAAACTATGTGGACCTGACCGCTACGCTCAATTACCCCAATGACATCTTTTTCGTAGCCTCCCTGTACGGAGCTACCAATACGGTCTATCGTTTCACATTCCCCTCTAATGACACCAAATACCAATACTACCGCCTCCGCGGGGTAAGCGGAAGCACCATATTCAGCCACGGTATTTCTGAGGCTTACTTTTCCTACGACAATTTCAACGCAGGCCTCTCCAATATCGGGTGCAATGACAATGGCACCCCCACAAATTTCAGTGACGACCGGGTGACCTTCGATCTCAACCCGTCGCCGGGTACAGGCGCCTACAGCGTGACCGTCGATGGCGGCTTTTCCGTTACCCCGGCTACAGGGACATACGGCGTGACAACTTCATTTACGGTTTCTTCCGGTTCGTCCGGGTCGGGCGACCTCACCGCTCATGTGATCGACGCTTCGGTCCCCTGCATTCAGGATGTGATCGTCGCCAATGCGCAAAATACCTGTCTGGATACCGACCTGGACGGCGTACAGGACATTAATGACCTGGACGACGACAACGACGGCATTCTGGACGCGGTTGAGAATGCAGGCATCGATTTTAACGTACCCGCCAACAAACAAGCCATCACCATCACTGCCGGATTTACCGGCGGTACGCAGGCCGGTAACCCTGCGGTACTACTGGACGGCAACACCACGGCCCAGAATTTCTGGTTTGTGGATCAAAATATAGCGGGCGATGAATTGCTCCGGCTGCAATTCCCCAAGCCGACGGTTATGGAAGGATTTGAGATCCTGACCAGCGGCTTTTGTTTTAAGACCGGTGCGGTCGTCAACGTAGAAGTCAGCAATGACGGCAGCAACTGGTCGGTGTTGCAATCCTTTACCCGAACCGGCGCCGGAACGCCCGGACAATACGGCAGCGGCGCCACAGGAAACGTTGTGGAGGTTTTTAACCTGAGCAGCAATACCACGGCCTATAAATACTACCGCCTGCTGGGCGTTTCCGGTAACGCGGAGGACTTTCACTGGGTTTATGAATTATACTTCCAGACCAGCTCTTCCACCGACCCGGACGGCGACGGCCTGATCAACTCCCTGGACCTGGATTCAGACAACGACGGCATTCCCGATAACGTGGAGGCCCAGCCTACGCTGACCTATCTGCCGCCTGCAGCGGATAATGCCGCTACCTACGCAAGCAACCAGGGAGTGAACAGCGCTTATCTTGGGGGCCTTACGCCTCAGGATACAGATAGTGACCTTTGCGCTGACTTTGTGGATGACGATTCGGAAAACGACGGCATCCTTGACCGCGATGAGACCGGTTTGAGCCTGTTGAACGTGGTCGGAAACAACGGTTTGGACAACGGCGTGGAATCCGCCGACACTTATGCCGACGTCAACGGCAATATCGATGATCCGGATACGGACCTGGCTGGAAACGGCGCCGGGCAGGAAGTCGACTACCGCAGGCAAAATATCAATGTCACCGTAACAGCCAATCAGGCCGCCTGCGCCAATCCTTCGGATAATCCCCTGACCAGTATCGTGGTGACCGGCCAGTCCGGCGCCATCACCAAAGCCGGCTATTCCATGGGGACGGTCTACTACGGCCCGGATTTCAGCACAGCTGCAGCAGTGACCAACCTGCCGGGCGGTTTTGCGGTGGTCAGCGGGTTGCCTAACCCTGATTTCACGACCTTTTATACGGTGCGGGCTTACCTGGATGCGGTCTCCTATGAGGATTACGTCGTTTCAATCGACCGCAAGGTTTGTTCCGTTGCCGACCTCAGCCTTCAGGTCGATCCTTCGGCCGGTTCGGCCAATGCCGGCGAAGACCTGATCTATACCGTAACCCTGACCAATAACGGCCCGGACCCCGCCCTCAACGTAAAGGTGAAAGTGGATATACCCGTCGGGATGTCGGTGGTAACGGCCTCGCCGAGCTTGGGTGAATACAGCCCCGGTTCACAGCTCTGGACCATGGACCAGGTCCCGCTGGGGGCGCAAACCCTCACCATCACCTATCGCATGCAGTAACAGCTCATTTTTCAAAGATCTCATAGACAAATCATATCATGAAAACAGTATTGACACACTATCCCTTCAGGCAGACGACTTTCTCATGGGGTTCGTACCTGATCCTGCTTTTGTTTGTAACGTTCTTTGGAGGATGGGCGAACCGGTTGAATGCCCAGAATACGCCCTGCGTGGCAGACGAGAAATTGTTGGCAAAGTGGGACTTCGACACGCCGGCCCAACAGTGTAACGGCCTTTCCGTCAATCAGTTCAGCTACTGGGATGCAACCGTCCCCCTGATGACGGGTGGCAACCAGTATTGCCCGCAGTACAACGACGGCAGCGGCCAGGCCATGGTCTTTGAAAAAGGCTTCGGCAATACCAACGACTTCCGCAACCTGCAATGTCTGGCCGGTTTCTGGAGAAACGGCGGCAACCAATACTTCCGGGCGCCGGGGTACGACCATACCTCAACGGTTTACAATGCCGAAAACCCCAGCGGGAACGTGTGGTTTTTGTACAAGTTCCTGCCCGGTCAGGCCGGCTCGCTCACCGGATTCGCATTCAACTACGTGCAATCCGGGTACCGGGACGGCGGCGCCATCGCCTTTGAAAAGGTCGGTATGTCGGTCTGGAGAAACGGCGTCAAGATCTATGAGACGACGATGCCCATCACCGCCGCAAATGTCAACAACCCGGCCAATCCCATACATTTCACCTTCCCGACGACCTCGGAGTTCACAACCGACGGCAGCTCGCAGGTCGTGTGGGAGATCGCCTATGCCCTGGTCCATCGTTATGTTTCTGTGCGTACCGGTGCGGATAATTACTGCATTCTGGGTACGACTGGCGCCGCTGTCCCAACCGTAACGGCAACGCCGGCTACCTGCGCGCCCGCCGGCGGCATGAACGGTATGCTGACCGTACAGAATTTCTCGGCGGGAGAGCGTTATGGGTAGACCGGCCGCCGCCCCAATACCACCACCGCATCCCATACCACCTGAACACCCCCCCCCCCCGGCGCCGGGGCGCCC
>CALMYQ010000192.1 GCA_937873655.1 uncultured Lewinella sp.
AAGAACTGCCAACTGAAGAACTGCCAACTGAAGAACTGCCAACTGAAGAACTGCCAACTGAAGAACTGCCGACTGAAGAACTGCCAACTGACCACTGACCACTGACAACTGATTCATTATTGTTGCCGGCCTTATTAAAATATCAGACGATTGTTCATCCAATCGAACCAATCGACCACGCTGCAGCGTGGCGAATCAATTAATTAATAATCAAAATCTTAGCCACAGCGCCGTCCGCTTTGCCGAAGCCGATTTCCGATGGGTTGGTGGCGGCAAAGACCAGGTAAACGCCCGATTGCGCCTTTCTCCCCCTGTAGTCGCGGCCGTCCCAAACGGCTTGTCCGCCGAGGGCTTCGGTTTCGTAGACCAATCTGCCGTTGACATCCGTGATCTTGACGCTGGCGTTCCGGGCCAATCCTTTGATGGCGATCGGACCGTCGTATTCCGGCCGTACGGGATTCGGGAACACCAGCACGTCCTTCCTGTTGACCCGCCCGCCTTCTATGGCGTCGCTCTGGTATGAGATCAGCCCTTTGGCGGTGCCGATGAAGACCTCACCGCTTTCCTGGTCAGCGGCGATGCTGTAAATCGCGTTGTCGAACAGCGGTGAATTGTCCTTTGTAAAGTGGTGGATCTCCGTTTTGCCGTCCGGCGAAAGCAGAAAAACGCCGTTGGAAGTGCCGACCCATTTCCGGTTTGCTCCGTCGACGGCGATGGCCGTGACATTTTGCGTTTCCAGCAGGTAGGCGCCGAATCCGTCGCGGTCGCTTTCCACAATCCGGCGGGTGCCTTTACAGGCTTCGTCAAACGCGCTGGCGCCGCACTCGAAGATGGTAACGCCCTGGTCCGTGCCGACCCATACATCGCCGTCGAGGTCCACGGCCAGGCAGTTGGTGGTATTGGTGGGCAGGTTGCTGTTGGTGGAGGAGAACACCCGGCAGCGGTCGTCGGAAGGATCTTCCAGGATGCCCGAATCGAAAACCATCACCCCGGCCTGTCCGTTGCCGATGATGAACCACTTGTAGTTGTTATTATCGACGCCGACCTGGAACAATGCGGTCTGACTGCAGGTCTGACCGAAGTTCAGCCAATTGCCGTTAGCTGTAAAAACAGAGATGGATTTGCCGGATGCAGCGGAGTGATTGGCGACCCACAGGTTGCCGTCCTGGTCAAACGCGAGGCCGCCGATCTTGGTCCTTTTCTCCTCGTTGAGCGCCTGTTGCAGGGAGGAGTTCTTTTCGTTATAGAGGGTGAGCTGGTCGCCGTCGAATTCGACGATACCCTCCAGGAAGGAAGCGGCGTATACCTTGCCGTTGACGGGGTTGATGGTCACGGCGATCATGTCAAAAAGGTCGTCGTCCCTTCCGGTTTGGGTGTTTTTGTCCTCTCCCCGCATAGTCTCGTTATTTTCCCGGTTGTAGATGGTCCAGTTACCGTCTTTCAGTACGGCTACGCCGTCCACTTTGAAGGTCGGGCTCAGGGTCTGGTTGAGGGCGCCCGAAGCGAGCCATACCTGGCCGTTGCCCGCGGCGAGGCTCCAGACGCTTTCAGAGAATGGCGAATTGAGCTCCGTAATATTGCAGAAACTGTCGTTTACGCCGTTCAGCATCCGGAAAGTGCGCCATTTGTCGCCGAACCAGATGCGCCCCTTGTCGTCCTCCACACCGTAGTAAGGATCGCCGATACAACCCGCGCTGAGCTCGCCCGAACTGCCGTCAGGTCCGAACCAGTACGCTCTGCCCCGGCCGCCGCAAGAGCCGCCGTTGCAACCATAGCCCGCCAGCAAATGGGTCGGACCGGCGGAAATATAGCGGGTGTACAAGCCGCTTTCCGGAGCAAAGACCAATTGCGGGGCATTTGTTCCGTCATACAGGAAGAGGCTGTCGTCTATATCCAGGTATAATTTGCCGTCATATACGGCCATTGCGTGCGTCCCATAATCCTCCGGGAAGCCTTCTCCGGCGTCAAGCCGCTGCCACCGCCCGAATTCTTCCACAAAAGCCTCATCGGATGCAACCCGGTAAATGCCCTCGCTGGTCGCGATGTAATAATCGCCCTGCCACAGCGCCACGGCATTGACGGGCACGCCGGTAAAGGTGGTGGCCTCCAGTTTGGCTGTTTCAACATTCAAAATGGAAAAACCGAGGCTGGTGGCCAGCAATGCCCGGCCGCCGTCCAGCGGAAAAATGTCATTGATCGATTTTTCACCGGGCAGGTTGACAAAATTTTTGAACTGGGGAATGGACACGACCACCTTCCCGTCCTGCCACAGATCGATCAGGCCGCTGTCGTAAGCAATGATCAGCAGATTGGAACCCGGATGATAGCGCAGCAGGCGGATGCCCGTTTCGGACAGCCCTTCGGTTGTGGTGAATCGCCGGACGGACCGTTCTTCCTTGTCCATGGTCACCAACGACCAGCGGGTGCCCCAGAATACGGTCGACCCGTTCTGCGTGACCCATTGCCCGTAGGAATAGGGCAGGTGCGAACGCCACTGGCCGATCGGCAGGGCATTTTGCCCCGAGAGATGGGCAAAAATCAGGAAACATGCGGCAACAGGTATGAAACGAAACATAAAGTCCTTGGTTTTTAAACACTAAAATAACATGCGGCCCGGAAAAATATTGTCCTGCAAATTCGGATTAATAACCGCAGGTCGTCAGGCTTGCTTTTTACGGTACAGCCCGCTGGCGCCGATGTATTCGGCTACCGGATCAGGGACGAGGTATTGGATGGGCTTGCCTTCGGCAATGCAACCGCGGATATAGGTGGAAGAGATCTGCATGAGCGGCGCCTCGAAAAACCGGACATTCGGGTGGTCCGAATAAAGGTCCGTTTCGTAGCTCGGCCGCTTGTAAACGTATATCTCATAGTCCCGAAGGAGGACTTCAAAGTTTTTCCATTTTTCAAGTGTGGCCAGGTTGTCGCCCCCCATGATGAGCGCAAAATGGTCGTCGGGATACTTTTCCCGCAGGTAGATCAGGGTATCGACGGTGTAGGAAGGTTTGGGCAGGTGAAATTCGATATCCGATGCCCGAAGAAGGGGGTTATTGCCGATGGCGAGCCGGACGAGGTGAAGGCGATCGTAATCGCGGGCCAGGCCGGCTTTGTTTTTCAACGGATTTTGCGGGGAAACCACCATCCAGACCTGATCAAGGTCCGTCTGGGTCGCCATAAAATTGGCAATGATCATATGGCCTGTATGGACGGGGTTGAAAGAACCGAAAAAGAGTCCTATTTTTTTAGGCTTCATTGTTTGTTGTCCTTCTGGTCTTTGACCTTGCCGGGCTCGAATTCCCCCTCCAGCCACTCTTCCGAAAATTCGAGCGACTCGTCCGCTTCTTCGTCCGGGGGTTCTACCAGCCAGCGCCCGTCCAGCTTGATCAGGGTGAACCTGGCGTCGTAGGTTTCGTACTCATCTTTGAGTTTGCAGGCGCAAAAAGCCGAATCGCCGCGCTCCGTGCAATTCAGTTCCAGGAAAACCGTGTGGAGGATAGAGGAATCGAGGGGTTCATCGGCAAAGGCTGAAGCCAGGGCGTCCATCAGATCAGCGCCTTTAGGAGTGCTCAGCAGTTTGGCCTTGTCAAATTTGCTGCTGTCCATAAAGGATTGGTATTGCCGGACGACATCCTCCGGCGTATCCAGGTGAGCCAGCGGATCGTCGTCGGCCTGCTCTTCGGGCGCTGTTTGTTTGCACGCAAAGAGGAAGAGCAGGGAAATAAGGGTGCAAGCGGCCACAGACGTGTGTAGTGTTCTGTATAGTAATGGCATAATTCCGGCTTTATTGGGTCGATGGGGATGATTGCCCACCGCATGGATGTTTGTCCTCGTGTGATGTCGGCCTGAAATTTTCGTCGCTACCGACCACCGACCACTGACCACTGACCACCGACAACTGACAACTGACAACTGACAACTGACCACTGTAACGTCAATGGCTCAACATCACCGGCATCACCAGCATCAGGATCTCTTCATGGTCAACTTCTTCGACAGGTAACAGGATGCCTGCCCGCGTGGGGCCGGCCAGTTCGAGCTTGACCTCTTCCGATTCCAACACGTTGAGCATTTCGACCAGAAACTTGGCGTTGAATCCGATGGTCATCGGATCGCCTTCGAACGTACAGGTGATCTGCTCGGTGGCTTCATTGGAAAAGTCGAGATCCTGCGCAGAAATGGTCAGGCTGCCGTTGTTGATGTTCAACAGGACCTGGTTGGTCGTTTTATTGGCATAGATCGAGATCCGCTTGAGCGAACTCTGGAAATCGCTTTTAGTAACGACGAGCGTATTGGGATTATCCACCGGAATAACGGCGTTATAGTCCGGATAACGGGCGTCGATCAGGCGGCAGATGACCTTGGTCTTTTCGAAATCGAAGAACGCGTTGGCCTTATTGAAGGCTATGCTGACCTCGCCGCTTCCAGGCAGGGCGTTGCGCAGCAGGTTCAGCGCTTTTTTAGGGACGATGAAGGAGGTGGACACATTGCTGGCGACATTGGAAAAGGTATATTTGACCAGCTTGTGCGCATCTGTGGCTACGAGGGTCAGCTTGCTCATGTCAACCTGGAAGTAAACCCCGGTCATGGCGGGCCTCAACTCGTCGTTGCTCGTGGCAAAAAGGGTCTTGTTGATGCCCTGGGAAAGGGTCAGGCAGGGGATGGTCAGCGTATCGACGGAATCCGGCGTGGGAATGCGGGGGAAATCGCTGCCGTTTTCACCGGCCAGTTTGTATTTGCCGTAGGCGGACGTGATCTCGATGCCGTAATTGTCTTCATTAACCGAAAAAGTGATAGGTTGCTGGGGCAGGGCCTTGAGCGTCTCCAGGAGGATCTTGGCGGGTACGGCGATCGTCCCGTCCGAATCCGCCATGACATCCATTTCGGTGATGATGGAGGTTTCCAGGTCGGAAGCGGCCAGGGTGAGTTTGTTATTACCGATGGTGAACAGAAAGTCTTCCAGAATGGGCAATACCGGGTTCGTGTTGATCGCTCCGGAAAGAATTTGGAGTTGTTTGAGCAATTCGGCCGAAGAAACGCTGAATTTCATAGCGGTTAAGGGTATTTATTTCGGATTAATTTGCAAAGTTAGCTTAATCTTTAAGTTTTTTGCTTAAAAAAAATCCACAGCTTGTGGATAACTGCGGGAACCGGCAGCTATTTTATCGGCGCAAGTTGCAAGGATTAATCATAACTTTGCGGGTCAAAACGCAAACAAGCACATGTTGGATCGCAGCAAAGCGCCGATCATTCACCCCATTGACAAAATCGACCTGCCCGAACCCCGGGTAGTCCGGCTGGATAACGGCATTCCGGTATATGTTACCGACATGGTCGCCCAGGATGCCGTTCGCCTGGAAATGGTCTTTGACGCCGGCCGTACGGCTGAGCGCAAACCCCTTGCCGCCCGGACCACCGCGGCCCTGCTCAAGGAAGGCACTTCGCGGTACAGTTCGGCGGTCATTGCTGAAATGCTTGATTTTTACGGCGCGTCCCTGAGTTTTCCCTTTCAGCCCGATTCTTCCAACCTGGTGCTGTTCTCTTTGGGGCGTCACCTGCCGCATCTGCTTCCGCTGATGGAAGACCTGCTGGAAGACCCCGTTTTTCCGGAGGAGGAGTTGCGCCAGTTCATCCAGCGCAACCAGAAAATGCTGCTGGAGGAGTTGACCAAAGTTGATGCGGTGGCCTATCGCCAGATCACAGAAGCGTTTTTCGGCGAAAGCCACCCATACGGCTACAACAGTTCCGTAGCCATGTACGGCGAGCTGACCCGCAACGACCTGGTCGATCACTTCGAGCGCTGCTATACCGCGGACAGCTGCTCCATCTTCATCAGCGGCAGCGTGGACGGGCAGTACCTGGATCTGCTGAACCGGACCCTCGGCCGGCTGAGCCGCCGCGGGGACCCCGGCGCAGTCATCCCGCCGCCGCCCGCCGCCGTTCCGAAGAAATACAAATATGTGGTACCCGGAACACTCCAGACCGCCATCCGGGTCGGCAGCCCGCTGTTCAACCGGCGACATCCGGATTATCCCGGGTTTTACGTCCTCAACACGATCCTGGGGGGATATTTCGGATCCCGCCTGATGCAGAACATCCGGGAAGACAAGGGATATACCTATAATATTTATTCCACTTCAGAGCATATGCTCCACGGCGGGTGCTTTTACATCGCTACGGAAGTCGGCCATGGATACGCCGCAGCTACGCTGAAGGAAATTTACCTGGAAATGGCCCGGCTTTGCGAAGAGCCCGTAGAAGAAGAAGAACTGACCATGGTGCGCAATTACCTGATCGGCCAGCTGCTGACTACCGTAGACGGGCCGTTCAATATTTCGGAAGTCGTCAGGGGGCTCATTCAGGAAGGTTTGCCGGCGGATTTCCAGAACCGGATGGCCGCGGTGATCCGGACGATCACCCCGGCAGAGATCACAAAGTTGGCGCAAAAATACCTGGCTCGCGAAAACCAGTGGGAAGTAGTTGTGTCAAATTCAAACTAAATACTTGAAATACCGTATAATGCAAGTGTAAATATTTCCGTTTTACGAAAAATTTGATTTGCTTTGCGCCAAATTGTGCGCTAGATTTAAACCGTGAGAAATACACCGAATGAAGCTATTTGGTTTTTTTAAACAGGAATTGGCTATCGATCTTGGCACAGCCAACACGCTCATCATACAAGACGGGAAAGTAGTTGTTGATGAACCGTCAATTGTCGCCATAAACAGGAAAACCGGTCAGACGATCGCCGTGGGGAGAAAAGCCATGCAAATGCATGAAAAGACCCACGAGGATATCAAAACCGTCCGCCCTTTGAAAGACGGCGTTATCGCCGATTTCAATGCCGCGGAAAGCATGATCCAGGGCATGATCAATATGATCGGTAACCGGAAACGCTTTTTCTCCAACCTCAGAATGGTGGTCTGCATCCCTTCAGGCATCACGGAAGTGGAAAAGCGCGCCGTTTTTGATTCCGCCGACCACGTCGATTCCAAGGAAACTTACCTGATCTACGAACCCATGGCCGCCGCCCTCGGTATCGGCCTGGATGTAGAAGAACCCGTCGGCAATATGGTCATCGATATCGGCGGCGGTACCACGGAAATCGCGGTTATTGCCCTCTCCGGCATCGTTTGCGATCAGTCGATCCGGGTAGCCGGCGATGAGCTGACAACCGATATCGTCGATCACATGAAGCGGCAGCACAACCTGCTCATCGGTGAACGGACGGCCGAGCAGATCAAGATCCACGTCGGCGCTGCACTGACCGAACTGGAAAGCCCGCCGGAAGATTATCCGGTTAACGGCCGCGACCTGATGACCGGCATACCGCGCCAGATCATCGTCAATTACGGCGAAATCGCGGAAGCGCTTTACGAATCCATCGCCAGCATTGAGGACGCTGTTCTCAAGGCCCTCGAAAATACACCCCCGGAATTGGCTTCCGATATCTATAAAACCGGATTGTACCTGACCGGCGGCGGCGCCCTGCTTAGAGGCCTCGACAAACGGATCAGCCAGAAAACCAAGCTTCCGGTACATATCGCCGAAGATCCTTTGCGTGCAGTGGTACGCGGTACCGGCATCGCGCTTAAAAACACGCACCGCTTTTCTTTCCTGATCGACAGAAAGAGCGTCTAAAACCTCAAGGCGGCAGCAACAACTACTGTCTCTTTAACCCGGTGTGTAAATTTAATTATGACTCGTGCACCCAAGTCATCGGTTCGTGTAGGCAGCACAGTGTTGTTTTTTTTCCTGGAGTTTGTCTGTTTGTTCCTGATTGTTGAGTTCAACCGGGGCAAGAGCCAGACCTTTTGGCATTCCGCCGGGCTGGTTACCGGTACCCTGATGGAAGGGGTCCAGTTCTTTCAGAATATGATCGGCCAGCAAGACAAAATGAAACAGATCCAGGCCGAGAACGCCGAATTGAAATCAAAACTGATCAACCTGCAACTGAGCGCTGCAACCTTGCCCGACCCGCCCACACCCGATACCCTGGCGCAGCGATATCACCTGATCCCAGGCCGCGTGATCAACAAGAATATCATCGGTTCCAATAACAATTTTACCATCGATATCGGCGGCAAAGACGGGGTCAAACCCCATATGGGCGTGATCTCCGCTCACGGCATTGTCGGTATCGTGGTGGATACGTCCAGGTATTTCTCCAAAGTGATGACCATCCTCCACAGCCAGGCCAGGATTGATGCCAGGTTGCGTTCCAATAAATTTCACGGTTCGCTGGTATGGGACGGCGACGAGACGGATCACCTCATGCTGAAGGCGATCCCCAAACATGTCAGGGTGGAATTGGGCGATACGGTGGAAACCTCGGGATACACCGACCTCTTTCCGCCCGATATCCTGATCGGGAAAGTGGACTCCCTCAAACCGATAGCAGGGGAATCAACCCGGTTCATCCGGGTGAAATTGTTCGAGGATATTGCCAGAAGCCAATACGTCTACGTGGTCGAAAACCTGTTTACACCACCGGATAGTTTGAACGCCAAGGACTGAAAACATGGATAACAGCTGGATCAGACATATTATCCGATTTGTTGCCCTGGTATTGCTCCAGGGCTTGATCGTCAAACGGATGTATTACGGCGGCACAGGGTTCATTCGCATCGAATTTCTGATCTATCCGCTGTTCATCCTGCTCCTGCCCATATTTACGTCGAGGAATGCCTTGCTGGCGGCCGGTTTTTGCATCGGCATACTGGTCGATCTGTTCTACGACTCGCCGGGGGTGCATGCCAGTGCAGCCGTGTTGACGGCGTTCATGCGCCCAAGGGTGCTGCGCAGGTTCGAACCCGGCGACGGATACGAGCATAAGACACCTACCATCCGCTCGCTCGGCCTGCAATGGTTCGCCAAATACGCGGCCATGCTGATGGGCATACATGTACTGGCCTATTATTCCATGGAAGTCTTCAATGTGCTCAAGACAGGACAGGTTCTCCTGCGGGCGGCGTGGGGATTTTTATGGTCTTGGGCCCTGATTATGGCAATTATGCTTACCTTTAACCCTAAGGAGTAATAAAAAACGTGGTTCGTTTAAAATAATCTTGCGCCATGGGCTTCAATCCGGGTGATCGCTTGTTCTACATCAGAATCGTTTTCTTTTTGGCAGGCCTGTTACTTGCAGGGCGGGCTGCCTATCTCCAATTGTTCTCCAAGGATTATAAAAGCAGGTCTGAAGCCGCCGTCATCGACAACCAGGTCATCTACCCCTCGCGCGGTTCCATTTTTGACCGCAACGGGAAATTGCTGGTGACCAACAACCCGATGTACGACCTCATGGTTACCCTGAACCAGACCTCGAAAATGGATACCTCCGCGCTCTGCGGCTTGCTGGGCATCAACAAAAAAGAATTTGACGGGGCCATGACCAAGGACTGGAAGAGCGGCAAGTTCTCCAAACGGCTTCCTTTTGTTTTCTGGAGCAAGATATCGCCTGAAATGTATTCAAGGCTTCAGGAAAGCCTCTACATGTTCCCGGGGTTTGAGCCCGTTCTTCGCAGCGTCCGGGGCTATCCCCACAGCAGCGCTCCCCATGTGCTCGGGTATATCCGCGAGGTGAACCGGGCGGAGGTCAATGATTCCGTTTACACCATGGGCGACTATATCGGCGCCAGCGGCCTGGAAAAATATTACGAAAAGGACCTTCGCGGTAAAAAAGGCATCCGCAAAGTGCTCAAGGATAACCTCGGCCGGGAAGTCGGGGATTTCATGGAAGGAAAAGAGAACATGGCGCCCGTATCCGGGAAAGCCCTCCATACGACCCTCGATCTGGACCTGCAGGAATACGGCGAAGCCCTCATGCAAAATAAAATCGGCGGCATCGTGGCCATCAAACCCGATTCCGGGCAGATCCTGGCTATGATCAGTTCTCCGTTTTACGATCCGAACAAACTGGTCATTCACCAGGGGCGGGCCAAAGCCTACGCCGAGCTGGAGACCGACAGCCTGTTGCCGCTCTACAACCGGGCGCTTCAGGCCCAATACCCGCCGGGATCGCTCTTCAAACCGGTGGTAGCGTTGGTCGCGCTTCAGGAAGGCATCATCACCAATAACCATACCGTGCGCTGTACAGGAGGCTATTATCTGGGCGGCCAGAAACTGACCGGCTGCCACAACCACGCCACCTGCACTACGGTCACTTCGGCTATTCAGCATTCCTGCAACGCTTACTTCGTCTCCGTGTTCCGGGATATTATCGACCACGGCCACGATATTACCGAAGCAGGCAAAGGGCTGGCCAAATTCAACGAGTACCTCTACCGGTTCGGCCTCGGAAGCCCGCTGGGCGTGGATGTCCCCAATGAAAAAGCCGGCAATGTGCCGACCCCCGAATACTACACCACCCAGAAATTTCCGAAGGAAAAATACTGGAAATCGATCTGGATCCGGTCATTGGGCATCGGCCAGGGCGAATTGTTGTTCACCAACCTCCAAATGGCTAACCTGGCGGCTATCATTGCCAACAGAGGCTATTATTACACCCCGCACCTCGCGCGGTACCTCGAAGACGATCAGGGCCTCAAGACTTACCCGAACGAATACCTGCAAAGGAAAAGCGTCGGCATTGACCCGGCTCATTTCGAAACCGTGATAGAAGGTATGGAATGGGTGGTCAAGGCGGGCACGGCCCGCACCGCTTATATCCCTGATATTCCCATTTGCGGGAAAACGGGAACCGCCGAAAATAACCAGGGCAACGGTGAGGACCACTCCATCTTTTTTGCATTTGCCCCGCGGGAGAACCCCCAGATCGCCATTGCCGTCTACATCGAGAACGGCAGCTGGGGCGGAACCTATGCCGCGCCGATTGCCAGCCTGATGATCGAAAAATACCTGCGCGGTTCCATCAGTCCTGAACGCCAGTACCTGGAAAAGAGGATGATGGAAACCAATCTCATTCCGCAGAACAAGAAACCGAGATCTTAAGAACAGCATTATTATTTAACCGGTCATGCCCCTTTGAGGGGACGATACGCCTTTAATGTCAGTGAAGAATCAAATCTGCGGCTGGTTTGTCCTGTTTCTGGCCTGCGCTTCGGCTGCCGGCCAAACGGCGGAATGGGCGGATACCGCCCGGTTGAAACTGCTTTTTGTCGGGGATGTCATGGGACACGACTCCCAGATCGAATCCGCTACGATCAAAAAGGATTCCTTTTACGATTACTCGCCTTGTTTCGAATACGTGGAGCCGCTCCTGCTGCAGGCGGACCTGGCCGTCGCCAATCTGGAGGTTACCCTGCCGGGGAAACCGCCCTATACCGGCTATCCCCAGTTTCGAAGCCCGGACGACCTGGCGCTTGCCCTCCGCTATGCCGGTTTCGACCTGCTGGTGACGGCGAATAACCACTCCAATGATTCGGGTAAGGACGGCGTCATCCACACGATAGATGCCCTGGATAAACTTTTTTTTCTGCATACCGGCACCTTCCAAAGCGAGGAGGAAAGAAAAGCCTTTTATCCGCTGATCGTATATAAAGGCGTTTTCAAACTGGCCTTTCTCAATTATACCTACGGCACCAACGGATTGGTCACCAAGCCTCCGGTGATCGTTAATGAGATCGATGAGGCCCAAATTGAAGCAGACCTGAAGGAAGCCCGCGAGCTGGAGCCCGATTTCATCATTGTTGTCATGCATTGGGGCAACGAATACCAGCGAAAGGAGGTCAGCGAGCAAAGCGACCTGGCCCTGAAAATGTTTCAATGGGGCGCCGATATGGTGATCGGCTCCCACCCGCACGTCGTTCAGCCGGTCAAAACTTATGCGCTCGAAAGGGACGGCGAAAAAAAAGAATTTCTGGTGGCCTATTCCCTCGGCAATTTCATTTCTGCCCAGACCAAGGAAAACACGGACGGCGGGATGATTTTCGAAGTAGAGCTTTCCAAACCGACGACCGGCCGGTCCGCCTGGGTCAGCGATCACGCCTACACGCTGGTGTGGCGGTACATCCGCAAAGACCCGGAGGGGGGCAAAACCTTCCTCACCATCCCCATTGCGCCGTTTGAAGGGGAGGATAACCCGCTCGGACTACCTGAAAGCGACTACAAGGCCATGTTGCGCTTTGCCAAATCGACACGGGCGCTGCTTTCGCAATTCCAGAGCAAAGAGCGCAAACCTGCCGCTAATGAGATCTTACCACCAACCGTCAATCGCTGATGATCGTTTCCGCCATTGTAGCCGCTGCCGAGAATAACGCCATCGGCCGCCACAATCAAATTCCCTGGTACCTGTCGGAAGACCTGAAATATTTCAAAAGGACCACTCTGGATCATTTTGTCATCATGGGCAGGCGCAGCTTTGAATCCATCGGCAGGCCGCTCCCCAGGCGCACCAACGTGATCATCACCCGCGATCCTTTCTACGCCGTTTCCGGCTGTCTGGTGGCCCGTTCGGTGGAAGAAGCCCTGACAATGGCCCTGGACGCCGGTGAAACCGAAGCCTTTATCATCGGCGGCGGAGAAATTTACCGGCAGAGCCTTCCTTATTGGGATAAACTCTACCTCACCCGTGTGGAGGCCGTAGTAGAAGGCGAAGTGTTTTTTCCCGAGCCGGACTGGACGCAGTGGCGGCAGATTGCCGATGAGCCGCATCCCGCCGATGAGAAAAACGATTTTCCGTTTCGCTTTCAGGTATTCGAAAGGATCTTCAATGAGGAGGAGGAAGAATAGGCGCGTTCAGAGCGTAAACCGCAGGCCTACCCCCAACCCGGCCATGAAATAGCGCTGCCTGACCGGATATTCATCGAGTGTGAACGACTTGGGGTACAGCCTGAAATAAGGCTCAAACAGCAGATCCAAACGGCTGTTCATCTCGTAGTAAAGGCCAAGGCTGCCTTGCCAGCCGATTCCGACCTTGTCCTTGAAGGCGCGATATCCGTTCGGCTGGTTTTCGTTGAAGTTGATGGGCTCCTGGTCCACAGGCGAGAGGAATTCTCCTTTTTTACCCAACCGCATATTAAAGCTGGGGCCGCCGCTGATAGCCAGGGTGAGGTTGTCGGTATGGAATTCATAACCCACCAAAACAGGAATATCCACCAGGTGATACTGGTTCCTGGTCGTGTACTGGTGGGCGGAGTTGATATAGGTCGTATCGGTGCGGATGATCTGGCCGTTGGGGCCGAAAATGTCCGTGATAATGGTCTGTTGTTCGTTGGTGCTCAGGTAATTGAATCTTTCGTTGATTTGCGTGTACTGGACGCCGGAACGCAGGGACAGCCCCCACGGGAACACCAGCGAGATCCGCCCCGCAGCGGAGAAGGAAAAGAGGGATGATTCGGTTTCTTCCCGGCCCCTGGCGTAGCTGGCGAACTCCGGATCAACCGGACTAAGCTCGCGGAAGGCGATGGTCGGCGCCAGCGTGAATTCGGTGAACCAGATGGGTTTTCCGCTTTTGAACCTGGCGCAGCGCTGAACCGGACCGGCCGGGATTTCAGGTTGAACAAATTCAGGCGCCGGTGAAGAATAAGTCAGCAATTTGGCCTCCGGGGCAGGGAGCTCCTCACTAACCGGCAAACGGGCAGAAACGATTGTGGTTTCCGTTTCCTGCGTTTCTGTGGCGGACTCAACGGCTTTGAGGGTAATGGCGGCAGGGTTGCTTGAAAGCGGCGCAATGGCCGGCCGGCCGGCATCAGAAACGGTACGAACGGGTAGGGGCGCGGCGGTCGGTGCGGAAACGGATGGTGCAACCGGTACGGCGTGTTCTGCCGGGACCGGCATTTCAACCGCCGCCGTAGTTTCGTGTTTGGCCGCAGGTTGAGCCATTTCAACCGGAACGGCAAAAGCGTTCAACTCAACCGGTCCGGAGGTCTGCGCGAAGAAGATCAGGGCCATGAGCCCGGCCATTACGGCAGCTCCCGCGCTCAGCCAGTACCAGATCAGGGGTTTGCGGCGGCGTTTTTGTTCGCGCGCAATATTGGCCCACAGGTGAAGCGGAGGCTCCACCTCGTAGCCGGCAAGATTGCGGGCGAATAAATCGTCGATGGGGTGCTTGGTATCGCTCATACCGCAATTTTTTGAGTAGCTGAGAGTTTTACCTGGAGCATTTTCCGCGCTTTGACCAATTGGGACCTGGAAGTGCTTTCCTGGATGCCGAGTAACTCGGCGATTTCCTTGTGGTTATAACCTTCCAGAGCATAAAGGTTGAAAACCACCCGGTAACCATCCGGCAGGGAGGCCACCATTTCCATCAGCTCTTCTTCCCGCAAATGGTCATAGGCGTCGGGCTCAACAGGTATGTCGGGGTAGAGTTCCGCTCCGAATTGCTCGTTGACAAAGGCTTTTTTGTTAAAATGTTTCAGCGCTGTATTCACGACAATCCGGCGGATCCAACCCTCGAATGAACCTTTAAATTCAAATTTATCCAGATGTTTGAACACTTTTAAAAAAGCGTCCTGCAGAATATCCTCCGCTTCCAGCCGGTGGCGGGCATAGCGCAAACAGACGGCCATCATCTTGCCGGCGTAACACCGGAAGAGTTCTTGCTGGCACCTGGAATCTTCCTGGAGACAGCCTTGAATAAGTTCAAGTTCCGTCACTTTTAGCACTGTTTATACCTGCTTTCGGCTGACTTCGGTGGATGTTCTTGCAGGTAAAGACACCCCGGCGAATGGTAAACGCTGCCTGCCCGATCGAAATTTTTAGCGGCAAAGGCGAAATCCGTCTCAATTTAGGAAATTTTTGGCTGTCCTGCAAAAGCGTTTGGCCGTTTGGATTAAATGGGGTAAAATAGGGGGTGGTTTTATGGTTTCCTGGTTGGGCGTCCGTTACAGCGCCGAAATGTCGCCTTGCCCCAACTGACCCCCTCCTCCGCTGAAGCTACGGCGGGGACTGCCAACTGCCAACTGCCAACTGCCAACTGCCAACTGACAACTGACAACTGACAACTATTTCATAGCTAATCGCCCGCCATATAGCCGAAAAATCGCCATAACCCCGACTTACGACTAATCACTTACGACTTACAACTATTTAATAATGGAAAATCCACCCATGACTCCCGAAGAGATTGTAAACAAGATGTACAGCGGCGACACCTTCAGCCAATGGTTGGGGATCAAACGGCTGGAAACGACCGCAGGCCGATGCGTGCTCAGCATGGAGATCCGCGGCGATATGCTCAACGGGTTCGGCATAGCGCATGGCGGCATCACCTTTTCACTGGCGGACAGTGCGCTGGCATTCGCCTCCAATTCTCAGGGACGCCACGCCGTATCCATCGAAACGGGGATATCTCACCTCCTGCCGGTCAGGAAGGGCGACGTGCTGACGGCCATCGCTGAGGAGGAAAATCTGTCGGGCCGGTTGGGGCATTACCGGGTCCGGGTGATGAATCAGGAAGCTAAAATGGTGGCTATTTTTCGGGGTACGGTTTTTCGAAGAGGGGAGGAGTGGCAGGCGCCTACTTCGGCGGGCACCGCAGGTCCCCGAAGTAATACACAATAGCCGCGCTCAGGAACAAATAAGCGTCATTGTTGCTGGCGTCGCCGCGCTGGCGGCCGGCCTGACCGATGGGGCCGTCCGTTACGCCCGGGATGGCGATGGAGCGGTCGGAAAGGTCAACGGCGGTTTGCCCGCGGAGTTTGAGCAGGTCCGTCTTGTCCGGATATACGGTGCTGACGTCGTCGAGATAATCGGTGTAGAGGCGGCGGGCGCTGAGCTCGAAATTGAGGCTCCACTCGTAGCTCAGGTCCACTTTCATGCCGATGCCGAAGGCGAGGGCGGCTTGGGTGGTATAGTATTCTTCCCCTTTGAACTGCCCTTCGGTACCCAGGCCCCGCAATTCATAAGTGGTCCCGTTGTAGTCGGTTTTGGGGTTGAAATGGAAAACGCTGAGTCCGCCGAACAAATAGGGGGTGAAGAACTCTTCCTTGGAGCCGTGAACGTATGGTAAGAAGTTGAATTCCAACTGGGCGGTACCGTCGACGAGGATGGACCTGAAGTTCAGGTTTCGGGCACGCTCGAAGACGTTGTCCGAATCGGCATCGTCTCCCTGGATTTCACCCAGGCCGGCCGAAAATTTCAGGCAAATGCGCTTGTTGAAATTATAACGGGCCAGAAAACCGCCTGCGAAGTTGGGCTTGCTCAGGTCATAGTTGCTGTTCAAGTCGCCGAAATAGTAGGATACGCCGGCCCACGGACCCACTTCCCAACCCTTTTGTGCCGAGAGGGTCGAAATGCAAGTCCATAACAGGAAACCGGAAAGAAGAACCAATTTTTTGCTCACGCTAGTTGATTTGTTACGCCTGACAACCGGCAAAACCGCAAAGGTATGCCGTGTACGGGTATGTTCATAGGATCTCCGGAAATAATTGGCTTCGGCCAATCCGTTGCGACAATTAAACGGCCGATCGCGGCATTCCAGTATGCGGTAAAGGAAGGAATTCAGGCAATTTTCAGCAAACCGGTGCTTTTCGGCTCGCTTTGAGCCTTGAGGGCCTGGAAGGAGTACCCTTCGGCCGAAAAATGTTCCAGCACTTTCGGCAGGACGTACGTTAGTTTGGATTCGGCTTTCAGGCTGTCGTGGAACACGATTATGGATCCGGGGCCGGCGTTATTGATCACATTGGCCAGGCATTGCTCCGGGGTGACGTCGGGGTCGAAGTCGCCGCTGAGGATATCCCACATCACGATCCGGTAATGGCGCTGAAGGAATTGGGCCTGCTTGGGCTTCATCTTCCCGTAAGGCGGCCTGAACAGCGGATTGCGCACCTGTGTGGCGCATTTCCGGATATTGCGCAGGTAAACCAGATTGTCGGCCGACCAGCCGTTGAGGTGGTTGAACGTGTGGTTGCCGACGCTGTGACCGGCCTTTAACACCTGTTGAAAGACTTCGGGATGCTTGCGGATATTGTCGCCGACACAGAAAAAAGTGGCTTTGGCCTGGTAAGCCTCCAGCTGTTCGAGTACCCAGGGCGTGACTTCCGGGATCGGCCCGTCGTCAAAGGTCAGGTACAACTCCTTTTCCTGAGTGGGGATCCGCCAGGTGAAATGAGGGAAAAGGCTTTGGATGAAGTGAGGGGTTTTTACCCAGTACATAGTATTTGGTTTTTTAGAGACGTTTTTGGAATTGATTTACCACTCAGCGGCTTGCACAAAATTGTCTACCTTTGCCGCTTATCCGGCAAAAGAGCTTATTTTAGGAACGAAACGAAGTCCGTTTTCGCTGCTCTTCCGGTCATTTATTTCAGAAAATTCTGGAAATTCCGATAATTTGTAAAATCCGGAGAATGAGAGTCAGATTCGCTCCCAGCCCGACCGGGGCGCTTCATATCGGCGGTATTCGGACCGCTATCTGCAACTACCTGCTCGCCAGGCGCCACAACGGCGTTTTCATCCTGCGCATCGAAGATACCGATCAGAACCGCTACGTGCCGGGAGCCGAAGCTTATATCATTGAATCCCTGAAGTGGTGCGGCCTCACCCCTGACGAAGGGCCCGGTTTCGGCGGCGACTACGGCCCCTATCGCCAATCCGAACGGATGGACATTTACCGGGAATACGCCGAGGACCTCATCGCCAAAGGAGAGGCCTATTATGCTTTCGATACCCCGGAAGAACTTGAAGCGGAAAGGGAAAAAGCAAAGACAGCCGGCAACCACGCCTGGAAATACGACGCCGTTTCCCGCGAAACGATGCGCAACAGCCTGACCCTTTCTGAAGCGGAAACCCGCAAATGGATCGACTCCGGGGCCGCCTATGTGATCCGCCTGAAGGTCCCCGTCGGCCGGACGGTCCATATCCGGGATGAGATCCGGGGGGATGTCCACTTTCAAACCGAAGAACTGGACGACAAGGTCATGCTCAAAGCCGACGGCATGCCTACCTATCACCTCGCCAATGTAGTGGACGACCACCTGATGAAGATCACCCACGTGATCCGAGGCGAGGAATGGTTGCCGAGTACGGCCCATCATGTACTGCTTTACCAGGCTTTTGGCTGGGAAGATACCATGCCGGTTTTCGCCCACCTGCCCCTGATCCTGAAACCTGACGGCAAAGGCAAACTCAGCAAGCGCGACGGCGTCCGGCTGGGCATTCCCGTCTTTCCGATTTCCTGGAAGGGAGAAACGGCGGAAGATTCCTTTACCGGGTTTCGCGAGGCCGGTTTCGACCCCCGCGCCCTGGTGAACTTCCTGGCCCTGCTGAGCTGGAATCCGGGTACCGAGCAGGAGCTTTTTTCCAGAGAAGAGCTCATTGCCGCCTTCTCGCTCGATAAGGTAGGCAAGGCCGGCGCCCGGTTCGATATCGAAAAGGCCAAATGGTTCAACCAGCAGTACCTGCTCAATAGCAGTCCGGCCGAATTGGCGGCTTTGGCGCGCCCGTTCCTCGCCGAACAGGGATTCCAGCCCGATGAAAGCTACCTGCAGGCGGTTTGCGGCCTGATGCGCGAGCGGGTGACCCTGTTGACCGATTTCGGCGCCGAAGCGGCTTATTTCTTCGGCCCGGTTCGCCATTTCGATACCGCTTCAATCGCCAAAAAATGGAATCCCGGGCGCAAGCCGGCGCTGGAGGACCTGGGTAAACGCCTTGCCGGCCAAAGCGAATGGAAAGCTGACAGCATCAAGGCATTGGTGGAGGCCTGGGTAGAAAGCTCCGGGGTGAAATTCGGTGAAATCCTGCCGCTGTTCAGGCTGGCCCTGGCCGGTACCATGAAAGGCCCCGGCGTTTTTGAAATGATGGAGGTCCTGGGCAGCGCAACCGTACAGGAAAGGTGGCAATTCGCGTTGGACCACTTTGATCAAACAGGCATAATATGAGCAAAAAGAAAAAGGAAAAACCGGAAGTTCATCGGGATCTCGAAGGATTTGAATTGAAGATCAACGAGTTTGGGGAAATTATCTCCAGCCTGAATATCGAAAGCCTCAACGAGTTTCTGGACAAAAACGTAGACGATAAAAAACTCAAGGAAAGGGAAGAATCGGCTTTGGAAGAGGAATGACATTAAAATTCCGCTTGATTTCCAAAGAATTTGATATTTTTACCGTCTGATTTACATCTACAAAAACCGATTATCCCATGAACTGCATTGTACTTCTCTTAAAGGGAGGTATCTCCTCCTGTCAAATGCTCCCCGAACATTTCCGACAAATGGTAATTGATCCGCCGGACAAAGGCGTCAGAGGTTTTTAAACAAATCATCTACCATAATCTCATAATCCCTTGTCAAATTTTTATCCAGCATGAGAAAACAAGTACGCTTCTCCAGGGCTAAGGCGTTTGTTGCCGTTATTCTACCGGTGGCGATGACCCTTTTTCATGGAGCTTTTGGCAGCAACATCTACTACGATGGAGCCCGCAACCCGGGCCGTCAGGCCGATCCGCCTGTATTCACCGACCCGACACCCATGGATGTGACCGTCAGCTGTCTTGCCGACGTCCCGCCTCCGGTGAATCTGACCGCTACCGATGACAATGACCCCTCTTTCCCCAAGCAAATCTCCCCGGTTGACTCGCCCGACCCGGCATCCTTGAACCCCTGCGCCGGCGGGATGATCACCAGGACCTGGACGGCGACGGACGCGGACGGCATGTCCGCTTCGGTTTCCCAAACCATTACCGTACTGGCGGACGCCGCTCCGCCGGTCATCGACCTGGAACCCGTGGCCGATACGGTTTCCTGCGAGTTGAGCCAACTCGGCGCACCCAGCAATCCGCTGCGCTATGACATCTGGATCAACTCGGTCCGGCTGGGAGTAGCCAGTTATACCCTTAGTTCCGATTGTTCGGGCATTGATGATATCACGGATAATGCGCCGGACTTTTTTACCCGGACCTGCGAAACCTTGAACGTGACGTTTACGGTCACCGACAACTGTGGATTCGCTACCGACTGGGTGGCCACCTATACCACGATCGATACCGTGCCGCCGGTTCTGGAAGGCGTCCCGGCCGATACGACCCTTACCTGCGGCGAAATGATCCCGGATACGGCGGTAGTCACGGTCATGGACAATTGCTCGCCCAACGTCGCAGTTGATTTTTCGGAAGTCTCCAACCAGCTGATGGACGGCTCCTGCCAGCAATACGAATATACCATTACCCGTACCTGGACTGCCACCGACATGTGCGGCAATATGACCACCGGGGTTCAGCAGATCCATCTGGTGGATGATAATGCGCCTGATTTTATCGTCCCGATGGACATAACGATCGGTTGCAACGAGAATCCGGAGGACCTGAACATTACCGGCAATATTTCCGGCCTGACGGATAACTGCGTCCCGGTCGATTCCATTCAGGTATTCTATACGGATAATGAAACCCCGGGCAATTGCCCGTTCGAAAAGACGATCAGCAGGATCTGGAGCGCCAGGGACAAGTGCAGCAACGTGACGGGCAAGATCCAGATCATAACGGTGGTCGACGACATGGCGCCCACGTTCACGGTTCCGGCCGATATCACCGTCGACTGCGATGAAGCCAATGACCTGAATATCACAGGTCGCCCGCTGAACGTGGCTGATACATGCGACCCCAACCCGGACACCACCTTTGTCGATCTGATCATGCCCGGCGGCAACCCCAACGAGCAGATCGTCAAACGGACCTGGCGGCTGACCGACGCCTGCGGGAATTTCACCGAACTGGATCAGGTGATCACCATTACCGACCAGACCGCACCGGTTTTTGTCGTCGCACCGCAAAACCTGACCCTGCCCTGCGATACCCAGGCTGATATCAATCAATCCTTTTCAGATTGGGTGAACGCCCGCGGAGGCGCCCAGGCGATGGACAATTGCAGCGATACCCTGGATCTTGTCTGGCAGGCCTTCAACGCCGGCACTACCGACCCGCCGACCCTGCAGATGAATGCCTGTCCGGCGCCGAACGGCGAGCTGCTGTCCCAGTCCGTTGCGTTCATTGTCATGGACGAATCGGGCAACGCGGATACGACTACCGCCAGGTTTACGGTTGTCGACAATATAGCACCCTCCATCCGGCTTTGCTCTCCTGATTTTACAGCCCCTACGGACCCGGGCGAATGTACTGCTACCGTCGAATTGAAACCGCCGGTCATCGAAGAGAATTGCGCTTTTTCAACAACGCCGATCCTGCTCAGCGGAACAGCCCCGATCACCAGCCAGGCGGCGCCCGGTGCGGAAGGCACCACCCCCGTTGATCCGATCCAGATCAACCTCGCAGTAGGGCACCCGCTGCCGGTCAATGCGGCAGGTGATGCGATGCTGACCCTGACCCTGACCAACGCCGATGCGGAAGAACCGACCGAATTTTTCAACCTGTATGATGAGAACGGCACGTTGCTGGGGACGTCCAACCATACCCCCACCCAATGCGGTCAATCGATGACCTCATTCACGATACCTGCCGTGAGCATCAACCAGCTGGCCCTCGACGGGATAATCTCCTTTACCCTGGAGCCCAATATTCCCGCGGGGCAGGACGGCAAGTTTGCCATCAATGCGATTTGCAACCCGGCAGGATCCGTGACCATCGATCTGGCGTTTGAGGCTAAAAACCTCAACGGTGTGGTATACCAATACCGGGTTGATGCCGGCGTCCGGACAACCGTTGACCCGATCGGGCCCGTTTCCGTTCAAATGGACCAGGGAACCCATACCGTGACCTATTTTGCCATGGATTGCGGCGGAAACATCGACAGTTGTTCCTATCAGGTTACCGTCACGGATCAGGAGCCGCCGGTCATCAACTGTCCTTCTGATGTCACGCTGTATGTGGCTGCGGATTCGTGCACTGCGACCTATACCCTGCCGATTCCTGCGGGGATGACCGATAATTGCGCCGCTTTTAACACGGAAAGCGTGATCGCGACGGAAGACACCACGGAAGCATGGCTTACTTTCGCTTATGATCCGAACCTGACGAGTTATATTGCCGAACCGAAGGTCATTTCCTTCAGCGGCCTGGCAGCCAATGCCTACGACCCGGTTACGTTGACCCTGGATTTGCTGGGAGATTTCACCGGCAATCAGGGGCAGGCCATGATCTACGGCGATGATAACAGCCTGGTGGGGACTACCCCGCCCGGCGCTGCCGACTGCGGAACGCCAGGGCAAGTATCCCTGAATATTCCGGCAGGCACCTTTAATGCCTGGGCGGCCGACGGGTTGGTCAATTTCAGGTTTGAACCCATGGCGGTCCCCGTTCCTCCGGGCGTGCCCGGCGACGGGATCAACCCCTGCAATCCCGGAGCTGTTACCGCCGACGGACAGCCGGACAGTTTGAGCTATGTGTTTGCCACCCTGTCCTTCAGTCAGGCTATGCCCGCTTATTTTGCAACGGGGGCAACGACCGTCCCCATGACCAATACCACGGCGCCGGATATCCGGCCGAAAATCACCTTCAATCAGGGTGCGACAGCAGTCTCCTATGTGATGAACGACGTCGCGGGCAATATCGATACCTGTTCCTTTACTGTTACCGTTCAGGATACCATTGCGCCGATTGCGAAATGTAAACCCCTGGGCGGGCTGCCCATCAACCCTTCGGGCCTGCAGGTGGAAATTATCGATGTTTCTGATGTCAACAACAACAGTACCGATAACTGTTCGATCGCCAATATGTTCCTGACGCCGAACACCTTTACCTGCAGCAACGCGGGTACGCCCGTTTCGCTTACCCTGACGGTCACGGACGGTTCCGGCAACTCCAGCACCTGCAATACGACCCTGGCTTTGACCTTGCAAGGGCCAACCCCGGCAGCCAACTCGGGCTTGTGCGGCGGCGATACCCTGTTCCTGTTTGCCAACCCGCCCGCACCGGGCCCTGCTGCCTACACGTATAAGTGGAGGCGGGCCAGCAACCCGGGAGCGGTTTTCTCTACCCAGCAGAACCCGATCATTCCCAATATCAATCCCAGCTATGAGGATTTCTACATCGTCGAAATCACCGGCATTTACAACAACTCCTGCACAGCGCAAGGGTCGGTTTTTGTCGAGATCAACGACCTCGCCATTCAACCGGTTCTGTCGACAGCGCCGGTGGTCTGTACAGATGAGGCCATTGTGCTGAATTTCATGGGGAACATTCCCAACGCCAATAACCTGATGTTCCACTGGTATCAGGGAATGTCGCCGAACGGTACCCTGCTGGGGTCGACGGCCGGGCCTGCCATAACCTTGCCCGGGCCGCATCCGGCGGGAGCGGCCAATTACTACCTGACCGTATCCGGCGACGGCTGCACTTCTCCGCCGTCCCTTCCGGTTTCGGTGAACAGGGTGATGAAACCCGTCGCACAGGTTGCTTTCAAAGATACCACGATATGCGCCGGCGAGACCGTCACACTGGGCACCCCGGTTACCGGCCAGGACCTGACCTACGAATGGGCCGGCCCCGATGGGTTCAGTTCCAGCCAGCAATTCCCCGTATTAGGGCCGGTAACGGCTGCCAAAGCGGGATATTATTACCTGCGGATCAACCGGAGCAACGGTTGTTTCTCTGCGCGGGATTCCGTACTGGTGAACGTTAAACCCAAGCCTTCAACGCCCTTGTTGCTGAGCAACAGCCCGATTTGTTCGGGATCAACCCTGATGCTGACTACGCCGGCAACAGGACAAAGCGCCTATCACTGGACCAAACAGGGCGGCAATCCGGTCACAACGGCTACGCCCTCCTATTCGATTACGAACGCTTCGACCGCTAATACCGGTACCTGGCAGTTGTCGGTGATGCAGAACGGTTGCGAGTCCAACCTTTCCTCGCCGGTTAACGTCACCGTCAACCCGACGCCTGTGGCCGATGCCGCCGCCGTACCCGAATCGGTTTGCATCGGGGGGACCCTTCAATTGCTGGGTTCGTCGAATGTGGGCAACGTTTCCTACCGATGGACCGGCCCCGGCATTCAACCCATCAACACCCAGAACCCCGTAATTCCTTCGGCCGGCCTGGCCAACGACGGCATCTTCATGCTCAAGGTGACCTCTCAGGCCGGTTGCGTTGATACCGCTTCGGTCAATGTCGATGTATTGCCGGGGATTACCAGCGTCAACATCAGTGATGATGCGCCGGCCTGCCTCGACGGCCTGACCAGCATCCACCTGGCGGCGACCGTGCTCCCGGCGGACAACGGCAGTTATACCTATACCTGGCGAAAAGGCAGCGATGTGCTTTCCAACCAGTCGACACTCACCCTGCCCAATGCAACAGCAGCGGCCAGCGGCAACTATATTCTCGAAGTACGTACGGCCCAGGGCTGTTCGAGGATTACAACGTATACGCTCAGTTTGAAAAACAGGCCCAATACACCGGTCGAGCCCTTCCATCCGCAAGGGAAAACTTCCTTCTGCATCGGTGAGCCGATCGTTCTGCGGACCAATGATTACAGCAGCCAGGGGGCCAATGTGGAATATTATTGGGTAAGAACCCCGGGCGGAAGCCCGGTGATGACGACCACCAGGGAGTACACCATCCCCAACGCCGGCCTGAGCGATACCGGCGGGTATTCGGTATACGTCGTAGTGGATGGCTGTGCATCCGCCCAATCTACCAAGGTCAATATCCAGGTCAACCCCATTCCTACAGTGGCCGCGGTCAGCAACAGCCCGGTTTGCCGGGGTGAACTGATCGAACTGGAAGCAACCTCATCCCAGGGCGCTACCTTTGCCTGGGGCGGGCCCAACTCGTTCAGTTCGGCGCTGCAGACACCCAGCCGGAATTCCAACCTTCAGGTGGCGGAATTCGGCACCTACCATGTCGTGGCTACCGTAAACGGCTGCAAATCCGATACGGCCTACGTGGAAGTGCAGGTGAAACCCCGGCCGGCCAAGCCGTTGGCCGCTGCCGCATCCGCACTGTGCATCAGCGATGACAATGCGGTGCTGTTCCTGTCGGTCGATACCCTGAGCGCCACCAACAACGCCAAGTACACCTGGTACCGGAACAATCCGGGCGGTTCGCCGCTTGGAGCCGCCACGCCCGATCTCGTATTCCCCATGACCAATTTTTCAGGCATCAACAACGGGACCTATCCGTTCTACGTCGTTGCCAGCCTGAACGGCTGTTCGTCCGAGCCCTCGGCTCCTGTGAATGTCACGCTGAATACCATACCGATGAACGCACCATATGCCGGTATGGATACCTCCACCTGTTTTGACCAGATCGACCTTTCTGCCGCCGCACCGTCTATCGGCACCGGCATGTGGACCCAGGTCGGCGGCCCCGCAGGAGCATCGATCGCCAACCCGGATATGGGCGGTACGCCGGTCCAGGGGCTAACCATGATCGACAGCACCTACACTTTCCGGTGGACCCTTTCCAACGGAGCCTGCGCCAATTATGCCTACGATGAGGTAAACGTGCTGGTTACCAGAGGTGAACAAGCCCTTGCCGGTGATGATATCCTGGCTTGCGCAGGTGAGGTGATCAACCTGAGCGCCACTCCTGCAATGGGGCCGACCGCCAACGGTTCCTGGTCGCAACCGCCTGCCCAGGTGGTCCTCGGCGTAGTGATCAACAAACCGGGCGACCCCAGCAGCTTGCTGGAGGGGCTCAAACCCGGCAACCTGTATACCTTTACCTGGACAATTGCCAGCGAATGCGGGACAACGTCGGATTATGTCTTCGTCACCATCTCGGATCCGAACCCGAATGCGGGCAGCGATATCATCGCATGCACCGATGCCCCGACGGCAACCCTGAATGCTGCGGAACCGACATTGGGCAGCGTCGGCAGGTGGCAGGCCCTCACGCAGGGCGTAACGATAGCCGACCCCGCCAAACGCAATACCATGGTCGGGAACCTGCAACCCGGGAACAACCTCTTTGTCTGGAGCGTCGACGACGGGATCTGCGGTGACGGCTCCAGGGATACGGTCGTGGTGGTTTACAAACATCCGCCGATGCTCCAAACGGACGTCTTCAATGTGGAATTCCAGCAAGCGGCCCAGGTCAACCTGCTGGCCAATGACCAGGTTCCGCCCGGCTCGACGGTCCGGATTGTCAGCGGCCCCCAGAAAGGCGAAATTTCAGGCGGCGCCAACGGCCAGTTCACCTATACGCCCGGGTTTAACGTAGTCGGCACCGACCAGGTGGTTTATGAAGTAGCCAGCGAAGGATGTACTACGGCGCTGGCCACCGCTACCTTCCAGATCGGCGCCGACGCCAAACTGGATGTACCCAATATCATTACGCCCAACGGCGACGGGGTGAATGACCTGTTCGTCATTCCCGCCCTGCTAGATCCGGCCGCCTATCCTAAGAATCAGGTCCTGATCTTCAACCGGTGGGGGGATGAAGTGTTCCGGTCCAACGGCGCGTATAAGAACAACTGGGACGGCACCTTCAACGGAGAAGATCTTCCGGCGGATACCTATTTCTATATCATCGAACCCGGAAACGGAGAACCCGCTCAAACGGGATTCGTAGTCATCCAACGATAAAAACCGGACGCCTGGCGGGCCGGGCGTCCTTTTTTTCAAAACCCGAAAACAGCGATTAACATGCAAAAGATCTATATATTCTTCGTTTTCTGTTTACTCGCAGCAGGCCTTCATGCCCAGCAGGAAGAGCAGTACACCCAGTTTATGTACAACAAACTGATGCTCAATCCGGGGTACGCCGGCAGCCAGGACGGCGCTGTCATTTCCCTGCTGACGCGCCTGCAATGGGTCAAGATCGACGGCGCCCCGCAAAGCCAGTTGATCTCGTTCAACATGCCTTTATTCAACCGCAAAGTGGGGATCGGCGGCAGCGTTTCCCGGCAGACCATCGGTTTTTTCGAACGCTATACGGCTGAAGCGGTCTACGCCTACCGGATCCGGACCGGCCGCGGCGCATTGGCCATCGGGCTGGAAGGGTCGGTACGCTTCCTGCGGGCCAATTTCAACGAGGCTAAAGCGACCCAACCGGTGACCATCGACGGCGCTATCCCTTCTGACTTCCAAAGCAAGTATGTGCCCAACTTCGGAGTCGGCCTTTATTACAGCGACAACCTGTTCTATATCGGCATTTCCGCGCCGCGCCTGCTGACCAACAACATCGACCTGTCCGACGATCAAAGCATCATTTCCAGGGAGGTGCAGCACGTTTATGCCATGGGCGGCATTATTTTCAATGCCGGTGAAAAGGCAAAATTCCAACCGCAGGTCCTGCTTAAATATGTCAAAGGCGCCCCGTTCGACGCGGACGCCAACCTGAATTTTATCTGGAATGACCAGTTTACCGTCGGCGCAAGTTATCGCCTGGGCGGATCGAAACGAAGCGGGATCGGCGAATCTCTTTCCGGCCTGGCGGGTTTCCAGATCACGGAAAGCCTGTTTTTCGGCCTGGCATACGACGCCACCTTGTCGGAGTTGCGGAAATACAACAGCGGTACCTTTGAGGGCGTTCTCCGCATCAATGTCGGCGGGCGTTCGCAGGAGGGTGAGGTGATCTCTCCCCGCTTCTTTTAAGGCACCCCATTAAAACTCGGATTATGACGGACAAGACCCTTCTCATCTCATCTGCGCTATTGTGCCTGGGCATGAGCCTGAGCGCCCAAAAGCGGAACTTTGATATGTTGTACCAGCGCGAGGACGGCCGGCGGGATATCACCCTGCGCAACGCGAGCGGTATCAATACGCCGGCAAGGGAATTCTCGCCGGCCCTTTACGAAGATGTATTGGTTTTTGTCAGTCAGCATAAGAGCGGCCCGGTCGATCCCAAGTCAGGGGAGACCTATCTCGAACTGTTCTATTCAGAGCTCGACCCGAACGGCATGCCGCAAAAACGGGATAATTACAGCCTGCAGATCAATACCGAGTTGAATGAAGGCCCCGTCACGTTCAGCAGAAACGGCGACCGGATCTACTTCACCCGGAACAACATCATGAACGGGGTAGCCAAAAAGAACGCCCACGGCCAGACCGGGTTGAAGATCTTTGAAGCCCGCCGCGGCATTTACGACTGGGAAAACGTAAGGGAGCTTCCCTTCAACAGCGATGACTATTCCTGCCTGCATCCGGCGCTTTCCGCCGACGGCAAAAAACTGTTTTTTGCTTCCAACAAACCCGGCGGATACGGCGGCATGGATTTATATTTCGTTGAAAAAACGGGAGAAACCTGGTCAAAACCCATCAACCTGGGATCGGAGATCAATACGGATAAAAACGAGGTCTTTCCCTACCTCCACGAAAGCGGACTGCTGTTTTTCGCTTCCGATCGCGCCGACGGCTTCGGGGGGCTGGATCTGTACCTCATCGACATTTCGGGCAGGAAATGGGGGAAAGCCCTCAACCTGGGCGAGCCTTTCAACAGCGTGAACGACGACTTTGGGCTGGTGCTGACCGAAGACGGAAAACAAGGGTACTTTTCCTCCAACCGGGAAGGCGGCGCAGGCAAGGACGATATCTATTTCTTTGAAGCCCGCGACGGGATCAAAGGCATGGACCTGCCGGAATTGTATCCGGCCATGGTCACTGTTTACGATGCCCAGGCCAGCAAGCGGGTGCCGGGTGCGGATATCCGGGTTTTTGAAAGGGCTTCCGACGGCCTTATCGACAATGAAACGCTTTACGATGTCGAACTCTCGCCGGATGCCACCGATCAAACCGAGCTCAATTTCAAGCTGGTCCGCAAAAAAGTCGACGACCTCGGCGATCCGAAGGCGGTTACCAACCGCAACGGCGAAGCGATCATACAGGTGGAAGCCGGCAAATCCTACCTGGTGCTGGTTTCCAAACCCGAATACAACACAAAGGAGGTGATCTATCAGGTCGACCCGGAAGCCCCGCCCCGTCCGCTGGAAATCCTGCTGGATCCTACCAATTGCATGGCCCTCAACGGAAAAATATTATCCTCGAACAACAATTTACCCGTTCCCAACGCGCTGATCCGGATCACCAACCAATGTACCGGAGCTGCGGAGGTGATCCGGACCAACCTGAACGGCAATTTCGTAGCTTGCCTGGAACTGGGGTGCGACTTCACAGTGCATGCGGAAAAGAACGGCTACAACAAACAGGAAACCCAGATCTCAACGGTCAAGATCCGCGGGAGCCGCTCCCAGGATGTGGAACTGAAACTGTCTCCGCTGTCCGAAATGGCCCAGCGCGAGCCCATCACGGAAGGGACGGTCATCGTCCTTCAGAACATTTACTACGACTTCAACAAATCGGCGATCCGGAAGGGGGAGGCCCGCGACCTCGAAGCGCTTGCCCGCCTGATGAACCAGTACCCGAGCATGGAGATCGAGCTGATCGCCCATACCGATACCCGGGGAACCGAGGAATACAATCTTCAGCTTTCGCTCAAGCGGGCGGAATCCGCCAAGCAGTTTATTGTCCAGCGGGGGGTCGATCCGAACCGTATCAAGGCGGTTGGTTACGGCGAAGCTTTTCCCCGCAACAAGTGCCTGAATGACGTCCCGTGTACCGAAGAGGAGCACGAATTCAACCGGCGGACGGAGGTCAAAATCCTGAAAATAGACGAATCGGCGGCCTTGTATTTCAAGCGGGATTGACCCCGGAGCGTTTGGCCAATTGGCAAAAGATGGATATATTGAGGCCGATAACCTTTTTTTTCATTTGTAATCCTAACCAAGATGGCAGTATTGAAAGTTATTGAAATCCTCGCCGATTCCTCCCAAAGCTGGGAAGACGCTACCCGAAGAGCCGTTGCCCGCGCGGCAGACAGTGTAAAGAATATCCGGTCGGCCCATGTTCAGAGCCAAAGCGTAACCGTGAAAGACGGGAAAGTGGAATCGTTCCGCGTGAATGTCAAAATCTCATTTGAAGTCGAATAACACGCTCCTTGGGACATTCCGGAATCAGCCTTGCCGACAGCCTCAATTTTTTGAGGAAAATGACCCTGCGAAGGCTGTGGAATGCGACCCGGGTTTTGAGTTCTTATTACCTGACCCGTTGGACGGGTAAGGCCATCCAGTGGGGCAAACCCATGACCCTGAGTTTCGAGCCGACAACGGCCTGCAACCTGCGGTGTCCGGAATGCCCCAGCGGTCTTCGGGCTTTTACCCGCCCAACCGGTAACCTCAAATCCGATTTTTTTCGCCGGACGGTTGACCAGCTCCACAGCCACCTCATCTGGCTGATCTTCTACTTTCAGGGCGAACCCTATATCAATCCCGAATTTCTGGAAATGGTTCGCTACGCCCGTCAGAAGAACCTGTATACCATTACCTCGACCAACGGGCATTTCCTCGATGACCGGAACGCCCGCCGAACGGTCGAGTCCGGCCTGGATCGCATCATCATTTCCGTCGACGGGACCACTCAGGAAGTTTACGAACAATACCGGGTGGGCGGAGATCTGGAAAAAGTGCTGCAAGGCATCCGGAACCTGGTAAAGTGGAAACGGGACCTCAAATCGGGGACGCCGCATATCATGGTCCAGTTCCTGGTGGTTCGCCCGAATGAACACCAGATCCCGGAGCTGTTCGAAATGGCCCGCGAACTGGGTGCAGACGAAGTGCGCCTGAAAACAGCTCAATTATACGACTACCGGCATGGGCACGATCTCATGCCGACCGACGAGCGCTATGCCCGCTACCGGAAACAGGACGACGGCACCTACGAGGTCAAGCATGTCCTCAATAATCATTGCTGGAAATTATGGCACGCCTGCGTGGTGACGTGGGACGGAAAGGTGGCGCCCTGCTGCTTTGACAAGGATGTCAAGCACCCGTTGGGCGACCTGCGCGAACAACCCTTTGATGAGGTGTGGACCGGCGCCGCCTATCGGGATTTCAGAAACCGGTTGATGAAAGGAAGAGACCAGATTGATATCTGTGTCAATTGCTCGGAGGGGTGCAGGGTTTGGTTTTAGTAGTTGTAAGTTGTAAGTTGTAAGTCGTAAGTTGTAAGTCGTAAGTCATAAGTCTGTTAGTCGTAAGTCATAAGTCGTAAGTCATAAGTAGATTGTGAGAACAATGACTTACGACTTACGACTAACAGACTTACAACTTGCTATGAGCCAAGATAATGCTTCAGCAATTTGCTCCGGTTGGCGGAGCGAAGCTTGTTAATGGCTTTATCCTTGATCTGGCGGACCCTTTCCCGGGTGAGGCCGAACTTATCGCCGATGTCTTCGAGGGACATGGGGTGTTCGATGCCGATGCCGAAATAGAGTTTGATCACATCACATTGGCGATCGGTCAGGGTAGCCAGCGACCGTTCGATTTCACGGCGCAGCGATTCGAGGTATTCGAGCGCGGCGTCGGTACCGGGGGTGCCGGCGTTTTCCAGCACATCGAGCAGGGAGTTATCTTCGCCTTCGACGAAGGGCGCGTCCATGGATACGTGACGGGCGGCTACGCCGAGGGTGGTTTCCACCTCTTCGGCGGGAATTTCCAGTAACTCGGCCAATTCTTCGGGAGAAGGCTCGCGTTCGTATTCCTGTTCGAGTTCGGAGAATGCTTTGTTGATCTTATTGAGGGAGCCGACCTTGTTCAGCGGGAGGCGGACGATCCGGCTTTGTTCGGCCAGGGCCTGCAGGATCGACTGGCGAATCCACCAAACTGCGTAGGAGATGAATTTGAAACCGCGCGTTTCGTCAAACCGCTGAGCGGCTTTGATCAAGCCCAGGTTTCCTTCATTGATCAGGTCGCTGAGGGATAAACCTTGGTTCTGGTACTGTTTGGCGACGGATACAACAAACCGGAGGTTGGCTTTGGTCAATTTTTCCAGGGCGACCTGGTCCCCCTGTTTGATCCTTTTAGCCAACTCCACCTCTTCTTCCGGTGTCAGCAAGTCAACCTTGCCGATTTCCTGCAAATATTTTTCCAGGGACTGGCTCTCACGGTTGGTAATAGACTTCGTGATCTTAAGCTGTCTCATCTAGGCAACACTTTTTAATATAAAGTTCAAATGGATTCAAAAAGTTCTAATGAAATACGGGATAGGATGGAAAATCTTCTTTGGCGATGGGATTGGCGCGTATACGAAAATGCACTTCTTGCATAGTGATTTCGACTCATGAAATTGTGTTAAAGCTGGTTCAGGGCACAAAGTTACATCAAAACAACGCTCTTGTCAAGTGGAAAGTTCAGAAAAAAATTTGGGTGGTTTTATAGAACTGATTGATAATCAAAGAAAAAAATGATTTTTTTTGAAAAAAAAGTGCTTTGTTTGGATAAATCAAATTTTTGCTCTTAATTGTGGGGCATTGGCGCAAGGAACTGATACATAATTGTTTCGGCTTTTTTTGGCCATTTGTCGACAAAGCATAGGTTCCTTATGGAAAGAAAACAAGTTACCTTAGAATTTCTCTTTCGGGCCTCTCCGACCATACTATATACGTTCATTACCACACCGGCCTGTCTGATCCGGTGGTTTTGCGACGGTGTGGACATTCGGGGAAACACCTACCTGTTCTCCTGGGGCAGCAGTACGGAAGCAGCAGAACTGATTGACGACATTGAGGAAGAGCGTGTCCGCTTTCAGTGGGAAAGCGCGGAAAGCGACGATGAATTCCTGGAATTCCGGATCTCGGAATCACCGGTCACCAATGAAACCATCCTGGAAATCGTCGATTATTGCGATGCGGACGAGCTGGAGGATCAGAAGCGCTACTGGGAAACCCTGATGCAGGAGCTCCGTAAGGAAACGGGTGGGTAATTTAGTTGTAAGCCATTAGTCGTAAGTCGTAAGGGGCTTTAAACCAGCTTACGACTTACAACTTACGACTTGCAACTACTGCAAGGTAACCTCTTTCTCTTCAACCATTTTCCTGATGTTGATCAGGGCGTAGCGCATACGGCCGAGGGCGGTATTGATGCTGACGCGGGTCAACTTGGCAATTTCCTTGAAGCTCATATCGGCATAGTGACGCAGAATGACCACCTCGCGTTGTTCGGGCGGGAGCATATCCACCAGGTGGCGGATCTTGTCGTGCGTCTGGCTGCGGATAATGCGCTGTTCGGCGTTATCGTCGCTGACGTGGAGGACGTCGAAGATGTCGAACGTCTCGGTCGGCGAAACCTGCGGTCGGCGCTTGTTGCGGCGGAAATAATCCACGCACATGTTGTAGGCAATGCGCATGGCCCATTGGAGGAACTTGCCTTCGTGGTTATATTTACCCTTGCGCAGGGTATCGATGATCTTGATGAAAACTTCCTGGAAGATATCCTCGGCAAGACTCTGTTCTTTGACGAACAGGTAAATGGAGGTATAAATCTTGTGCTGATGGCGATTCAACAGTTCTTCGAAAGCGCGCTCGTCTCCTTCCAAATAACGAGCAATCAGTTGTTGATCATTGATCTGATCATTAAGCAGCATAACTTGCATGACTAAATAATTTTTAGTTATGGGATCGAATGAAATTATTTAGTGTAGAAGTTATACTCTATAAACTGTTGATTTGATGAAGAATTCCGGACTAAAGCCGGATTTGCGATGGCCCAAAGATAGGCGCAACTTTCTGAAAAGACCAAATGGCGGGGCGATTTTTTTTGAACTTTAACTAAAAATTAACGGAATAAATGAAATAATTGTGAAGTTCCTGCAAAAAATGCGACCGAATTTTGCTTTCATTTGACGGATTTTCGGTTTAAAAATCGGCAATTCATTCAGAAACAGAATTTTATTCTTATTGAAATTTATTGCAATAAGTCAGAATTTTTCACTTCCTTTTGACCTTGTTGTTCTTGTAGTCGGCGAAGATGAGGCTGCCCAGGCCCTGGAGGCCTGAATAAAAGGCTTTGCCGTTGTTGGCGCGGGTGAAGGCGTCTACGAAGTTCACCAGCCAGGGATCTTTGGCGATCATGAAGGTGGTGACCGGGATCTGCAGTTTCCGGCATTGCATGGCCAGGCTCAGGGTCCGGTTGACGATGGTCCGGTCCAGCCCGTAAGGATTCTTATAATACTTTTTACCTTTTTTGATGCAGGTGGGCTTCCCGTCGGTGATCATGAAGATCTGCTTGTTGGGATTTCTCCGTCTTCTGAGGATATTCATGGACAGCTCGAGGCCTGCGACCGTATTGGTATGGTAGGGGCCGACTTCCAGGTAGGGGAGGTCTTTGATCTCGATGGGCCAGGCGTCGTCGCCGAAGACGATCACGTCGAGGGTATCTTTGGGGAACTGCCGGGTGATGTATTCGGCCAGGGCCATGGCTACTTTTTTGGCCGGGGTGATCCGGTCTTCGCCATAGAGGATCATCGAGTGGGAGATATCGATCATCAGGACGGTGCTCGTCTGGCTCTGGTAATAGGTTTCGTAGACCTCCAGGTCATCCTGGCTGATCTGGAAGTCATCAATGCCGTGGTTGATCTGGGCATTTTTGAGGGATTCCGACATCGCGAGGTTGTCGAGCTGGTCCCCGAATTCGAAGGGGCGGAGGTCGGCGGTAAATTCATCGCCGCGGCCGCCGTACCGGGTGCTGTGGTTGCCGCGTTTTGTCTTCTTGATCTGTCCGAAGACGTCATCGAGGGCTTTTTTCCGGAGGGCGATCTCCATTTTGGAGGAAGGCGCCATGCCGCCGCCTGCGCCCTGACCGTCGCGTTGGAGGATATAGCCCTGGTCTATCAGATCCTGGATGAAATCGGCGATGCCGTAATCGTCGGTCGTCAGTTCGTATTCCTTATCCAGTTGGGTGAGCCAGGAAAGGGCTTCTTCGACATTTCCGGAAGTATGCAGCAGCAACTCCTGGAAGATCTTGAGCAATTTCTCGAAGGGAGAACCGCTGTTCTTGTCCGGAATAAATTCTGAAAAACGCCATCCTGTCATAAAAAGTAACGTATTAAGGAGTCAGTTCGCAGCAATTCTTGACGAGGCCGACGTAGTCAGGCCTGTCGGAAACCACTTTGTGAATGAATTCTTCCTTGACTTCGCCATCCTGCAGAACGAAAACGCCGGGCATCTGGAAACCGTCGCCGACCGGCAGGCCGACGCCTCTGCCTTTGAGGACGCTGGAATTGAATCCCTTGATCCAGGTTTGAAGGCCGAACAATTGGGTCGTGGTCCCTTTGGTCAGTCCGAACGCCGTGTAAAACCGGCAAGTAGGGTCGCTGATATGTACGGCGTCACGGATATTGAACCGGTTGAAATAATGTTCTGCGGTTGTGAAGTCGGTCATGTGGACCAAGACCAGTTTGGTGCCCATATTTTCGATTTCATCGCGTTTGCGGGAAATATCGTCGAGGGCTTCACGGCAAAAAGTACAGCCGAAATGCCGCAGGAAGATGAGCATTACGGGTTGCTGGAAGGTCAAATGCAGCAATTTGGCGCCTTCATTGGTCACCATTTCCTGCAAGGTTCCGGCATTGACGTTTTGCGTGAACATAAGATCTGGTTTGATCAAGCTCCAAGGTAACAAAAAAACAGATACTGCGGTTTAAAAAAGGCTGCTGCCCGGTGAGCCGGGTTTATCCGGATAACAGTCAATAACACGGAATAGTTCTTCATTTGGCCTGCAAAAGGGATTCTTCTTTTACCCTTGGAGGGGGTTCGCCTTTGGGATAAAGGCCTGCGACGGTGGTTTGCTGCAGTTGGGATTTGATCCAGGCCAGGAGGTCGAGGTATTTCAGGGTTTTGTACTCATAGGGGTCGTGTTGGAGGGCTTTGAGGTCTGAGAGCCCCTTTTCCAGTACCTGGGTCCGCTCGGCCGGCGGTTTGGAGGCCAGTTGGCGGAGCAGGGTAAGGGCCCGTTTTTGGGTCTGGCTGACATCCCGGCCTTTGGTCAGGAGCCGTTGCAGGGCTGTAATCCGGTAATCGAGCAGGGCAAATTGGCCGAGTTGGTAGCGGCAGAGGAGTTCGAGCAGGTGAGCGTTATAGTGGAGGTCTTCCCGGAGGAAGGAGCGGTTGTCCAGGATGCTGTTCAGCAAATCGAGGGCTTCGTCAAAACGGCCTGTGGCGAATGACAGGTAGGCGAATTTATAGTAGAAGAGCATCTGGCGATGTTCGTCGATGAGCCCGTCGTGCTTCTGGAGGGCTTCCCGTATCTTTTTTGACTCTTCGTACCCGCGTTCAAAAGATCTTGAGAGGAAGAATTCGTTCAGCAGGGCCAGTGAAAAGTACTGAAAGGAGATATACTGGCTGACCGGCGAAAAACTCTCTTCCATGGTATGGATAAAATCCTGGAATTCCTTCAGGTAGTGGGTATAGAACCGGTAATCATTCAGCAGGTACTGAAAAACGAGCATATAGTAGAGTCCGCGCATGTAGAGATCGGGGTCTTTTTCCTTCATCTGGGGGTTGAGCCGGAAAAGGCCGACCCATTCTGCCGCATTTTCTCCGGCCGCTCCGAAGTTGAGCATGATATAGTTGTACCACATGTGGGACTGGAACCTGTTGATCTTTTCGAAGAAAGTGCCTACTGATGGGATGCGGCGGGGGAGGGGTTGCATTTCCTGCCAGAGCGTTTCCACGATCTTTTTTTCTTCGGGGGTTTTGGCGTGCCCCTGGTCGATATAATGTCCCTGGATCTGGATATTGAGGTTGCTCAGTTCGCTGGTGGCGAGCGTGACTTCGCTCCGGTTGGTAGAATCTACCAGCAGCTGGTCCATTTTCCGGTTAACCTGGCGGGATCGCGTGATGTGGCGGGCTTCAATGAATTTCTGGAATTCCAGTATTTCCAGGTGCAGGATATCCTGGTGGTGGCCTTCAGCCGTCTCTTTGATGCGTTCCAGTATCCGGAGGCTTTCCATATAGAGCCCTTTGTTGTAGAGGATATGGGCGAAGTCGAGCTGTTCGCGGACCTGGAGTTCGATATTGTTCTGGACGTTGATCAGCCTCAGGCTGGTGAGCAACTGTTTGAAAAGGTGCCTTTTGAGGTGAGGCAGATTGGATTTGTTGATACCGGGGAGTTTGTCCACCAAAACTTCGTCATCGTAATCGGGCAGTTTGTCCAGCGCGTCGAAAAGTTGCAGGAATTTGCGTTCCTGGCTGCTCATGGTCCGGTTGGCATAAAGCCTGAAGTGTCGCTTTTCGGCCTTTGAAAGCGATTTAATTAACCTGAACAGCGGATCCTTAGAATTGGTAGGCATGTCAACTAGGTCGAATATAATATATTGATTTTCAAATTGTTGTGTAAAATTTTGATGTTTTTGGCATCCAATAGTCCGGTAATATTCGGTTAGGCTGATGGTAAGGCTGAGGTTACATTTGCATAACATTGCGATTGGGGCAATCAAGCAGGCTACCGGCCTGTGGTCACGATTGAAGTTGGAACAAACAACAAAAATAATAAATAAACATGAAAAAGATCGAAGCTATAGTACGCCTTTCGCGTTTCGACCGGATCAGGGATGCCTTGGCGGAAATCGGCGTGAACTTTTTCACCTTGACGGAGGTCAAAGGATTTGGCTTGCAGAAAGGAGAAAAACTGGTATACCGGGGTAGCGTATATGATGCTGATTATATTGCACGCCTGAGGTTGGACATTATCTGCGGTGAAGATAAGGTTGACCCGATCATCGACACGATTGTTTCAGCGGGCCGCACCGGCGAAGTCGGCGACGGCAAAATTATTGTATACGACATCGACCAGGTAGTCCGAATCCGGACCTCTGAAACCGGAAAAGCTGCCATCTGAGCAGCGTTACCGCGCCCGGCCTCGCAATGCCGGCTCCTCTCTTCAAGCCCTTACCACCAATACTATCCAGATTAAGCACAATTTCCGCACCGTTCTGTCGGTGTTGCAGGATACTATATTTTGGTTTAACCGAAACAATTAAATTACCATGGATCAAGCGCTATTTACAGCAAACAATATCTGGATGTTAATTGCAGCCGCGCTGGTGTTTATCATGCACCTCGGGTTTGCGACCCTGGAATCCGGATTGGTTCAGAAAAAGAACGTGGTGAATATTCTTTTCAAGAACACCATGATCGTTGCCATAGGGCTGTTGACCTATTTCATCATCGGGTTCAACCTGATGTACCCGGGTGGGGATTTCGCCGGAAAATTCTTCGGCTTCTCAGGCTTCATGCTCAGCCTCCCGGAAGGAGACGCCGGTGCAATCGCGTATGCGGACGGGCATTACACCTATTGGACGGACTTCATCTTCCAGGCCATGTTCGCCGCCACTGCTACCACGATCGTATCGGGGGCCGTAGCTGAACGCATCAAATTGAATTCATTTCTCATTTTCGCTACCATATTCGTGGCTATTTCCTATCCGATCACCGGCATGTGGAAATGGGGCGGCGGCTGGTTGAACGAAGCCGGTTTCTATGACTTCGCCGGTTCTACGCTGGTACACGCCGTCGGCGGTTGGGCTGCATTGGCTTCCGTGCTTCTTTTGGGCGCCCGCAGGGGCAAATACGGCGCTGACGGCAAACCGAGGGCTATCCCGGGCCATAGCATGCCCCTGGCGGCTATCGGGGTATTCCTGCTTTGGTTCGGCTGGTACGGATTCAACGGCGGATCGGTACTGAGCGCTGACCCGATGGCGGTTTCCCTGGTATTTGTCACAACCTCTCTGGCCGCTGCGGCCGGTGCGGTAGGCGCCTTCTTCACCTCTTACGCCTTGTTCAAGAACCATGACCTTTCGATGGTCCTCAACGGCATCCTGGGCGGTCTTGTCGGCATCACGGCCGGCGCTGACCAGATGGGGCCGGGCGATGCGGTACTGATCGGTTTGATCGCCGGCGCCATCATCCCGTTCGCGGTCCAGTTCTTTGACCGGGTCAAGATTGACGACCCTGTCGGCGCTACTTCCGTACACCTTGCCTGCGGCATCTGGGGGACCCTTGCGGTAGGCATCTTCGGCAACATGGCGAGCCTCCACCAGTTGTGGGTGCAGTTCTACGGTACCATGTCAATCGGGATCTTCACCTTCATTTTTGCCTTCGGCCTGATGTATATCCTGAAAGTGACGATGGGTATCCGCGTATCCGAAGAGGAAGAGCTCAAAGGGCTGGATGTCGGCGAGCACGAAATGAACGCTTACGCCGAATCGGCAGAAGAGGTCGTTTTTTAACTAGGCAGAACGTATTGATTCAAAATAAAAACCCGGTGTGCGGCAACACACCGGGGAGGCGAGAAAACGGTAAACGCCTTCTCATCTAGCTTAAGGCAAAGGTACGTCTTCCGGAATAATTATTCAAGCAGTTTGAGCCAAAAGTGGCCTTCCGGGAGCAATGTCCGGTTTACCGTTTTCCGCGATTTTTTCGCAAACCTTAAAAACTGGACAATGATGAAAGATTTACGTGCATTGCTGCTTTGCAGCCTGGGGCTGCTGTTTTGCGTATCCGGGGCAAAGGCCCAGGATGGTATGGCTATGGCGAGTACCGGTAGCAGTGTTGAACCGGCGGCTACAACCCCGGCAACCGAACCGGCAGGGGAAGAAGAGGAAAAAGAAAGTCCTTATTCGCTCTCCGGGGCAGTCGACGCTTATTACCTCTACAGCTTCAACCATATGCCGTTCCCGACGAGCTTTACAGGAAGCCATAATTCCTTTACGTTGGGCATGGCCAACCTGATCTTCACCAAGGAAGGCAAGGTTGGGTTTACAGCTGACCTGGCGTTCGGCCCGCGTGCAGAGGCGGCAAACGGTTACCTGACCGACGAAGGCGGCATTACTTCGCTGTCCCTGATCAAGCAGCTGTTTGTAACCTATTCGCCGAGCGACAAACTGAAGTTCACGTTGGGTAACTTTTCCACTTTTGTGGGATACGAGCTCATCGACGCGCCGGGTAACGTCAATTACAGCACCAGCTACCTGTTCAGCAACGGGCCGTTCTACCACACCGGCCTGAAAGCGGATATCGCCCTGGCGGACAAGTTCGGCCTGATGCTGGGTGTCTTCAACGATACGGATACCAAGGTCGATGTAGTAAAAGGCAAGCATATCGGCGCACAGTTGTCTTATACGGGCGAAAAGCTGAGCGCTTTCCTGAACTACCTCGGCGGCCGCCATCAGGAAGAGACGCCCTTCACGCCGGAAGTGTTCAGCCATCAGGTTGACCTGACCGCAACGCTGGCTGTGACTGACGCATTTTCACTCGGGCTCAACTCCTCCATGCGGGATTTTCATCCGGCTGAAGGGGAAGACGCTTCCTGGTTCGGAACGGCATTGTACGCAAAATATGCGGTTTCTGACGGCTTCGCGCTGGGCTTCCGGGGTGAATACATGAGCGACAAGGACGGCATCATCACCGGCCTGACCGACGGGAATGTCCTCGCATTGACCTTGTCCGGAAATATCATGCTCGGCAGCCTGACGATCATCCCTGAATTCCGGATTGACCAGGCCAACGAAGAGGGATACTTCCTCGACAAGGACGGCAAACCGACCAAAAGCAGCGCCGGCTTCCTGACGGCTGTAGTTTACAGTTTCTGACGGACCGGGAAAACAGGTTAGTCAAAAACATTAAACAAACACATAAAATTTTTGTAATCATGGCAAAATTCAAACTAGAGTACATTTGGCTGGACGGCTACAAACCCACGCAAAGCCTTCGCAGCAAAACCAGGATCGAAAAGGACTTCAGCGGTGATTTGGAAGATTGTCCGATGTGGTCGTTCGACGGCAGCTCTACGGAACAGGCGCCCGGTAATTCATCAGACTGTCTGCTCAAGCCGGTTGCTATTTTCCCGGACCCGGGCCGCAAAAGCGCTTATCTGGTCATGTGCGAAGTACTCAATGCCGACGGTACGCCCCATCCTTCCAACGGACGTGCTACCATAGATGACGATGATAACGATTTCTGGTTCGGTTTCGAACAGGAATACTTTCTCTGGGATCTGGCCATCAACAAACCTTACGGATTCCCGGAAAACGGTTACCCCGGCCCTCAAGGCCCTTACTATTGTTCGGTAGGCGCCGGCAAGGCATACGGCAGGGATATCGTTGAAGAACACCTTGACCTTTGCCTGGAAGCAGGTATCAATGTTGAGGGCATCAACGCGGAAGTGGCTACCGGCCAATGGGAGTTCCAGATCTTTGCCAAAGGCGCCAAGGCTGCCGGCGACCAGGTCTGGGTTGCCCGCTACCTGCTGGAACGCACCGCTGAAAAATACGATGTGGGCATCAACTGGCATTGCAAGCCTGTCCAGGGTGACTGGAACGGCTCCGGCATGCACGCCAACTTCTCCAACGAAACGCTGCGTACGGCCGGCAGCAAGGATGTATATGAAGTCATCCTGGAAGCCTTCCGTCCGGTGATCAAAGAACATATTGACGTTTACGGCGCTGACAACCACCTGCGGTTGACCGGCAAGCACGAAACGCAATCCATTGATAAGTTCAGCTACGGTGTTTCCGACCGCGGCGCTTCTATCCGCATCCCCATCGCTACGGTGGAAAAAGGCTGGAAGGGCTACCTGGAAGACCGCCGTCCTAATTCTGCTGCCGACCCCTACAAAGTAGCCGGCCGGATCATTAAGACGGTTAAATCAGCTCTAGTTCCTGCATAACGATTCAAAATCGTTAGGGATTTGCCATAACCCACCTCGGCCTTGAAAGCTGGGGTGGGTGTTTTGGTTATTATTAGTTGTAAGTTGTAAGTCGTAAGTTGTAAGTTGTAAGTCGTGAGTTGTAAGTTGTAAGTTGTAAGTCGTAAGTTGTAAGTTGTAAGTCGTGAGTTGTAAGTCGTGAGTTGTAAGTTGTAAGTCGTGAGTTGTAAGTGGTGAGTCTGGTAAGTGAGCGTTGCGGACCTGGTCAGCTGCAGGGCGAAGACTTTGTTGTCCGGCGGCCGAAGTTAAGTCGCAGGTTGGGGTAGGGCATGGTTTCAGCCTTGCAACGGGCGCCAACTGTGAAACAGAGAAACAGTCATCAGTTATCAGCCGGGCAACAGGGCGGAGTCGAAGTTTTGCGTACATTTGGGTTTTCCATCCGCTTGAACATGAAAAAGAACACCCCTCATCTATTCTTGCTGATCCTGGTAATCGGGGTTACGCTGACTTTCTTCGGGCTGATCAAGGATTTTCTGATGGCCTGCTTCTGGGCAGTTGTGCTGGCTATTCTTTTTCACAACCTGTACAAAAGGATCGGGGTGGCGCTGAGAGGTCGCAAGAATGCGGCGGCCGGCATTACCCTGCTGATCATCCTTCTACTGGTGGTGACGCCCGTGGTTATGATCGGGGTGGCCATACTCAATGAAACGCTTTACGTCTACGACCTGGTGCAATCGGGGGAATTGAACCCGCAGAGCGTGGTGGATTATATCCAGGATCAGACGCCCTCCATCGAACGGATGATCGAACGGACCGGGCTGGATATGGATCAGGTCCGCAGCTCGCTGGGCAATGCCGCTTCCCAGATTACCGGCTCGGTAGCGGGCAGCGCACTGAGCCTCACCCAGAATATTTTCGGCTTCATCGTCCAGTTTTTCATGATGTTGTACATCCTTTTCTATTTCCTGCGCGACGGTCGGAAACTGCTACGGCAGGCGGTCCGCGCCATTCCGCTGGGGGATGAGAACGAATGGAAACTGATCAACCGGTTTTCCAGCGTGGCCCGCGCTACTGTAAAAGGCAGCCTGATCGTGGCGCTTACCCAGGGGACGATCGGCGGACTTTTGTTCTGGGCGGTCGGCATTCCGGGGGCGCCGCTATGGGGCATGGTCATGACCATCCTGTCTCTGCTCCCGATCGGCAGCGGGTTGGTCTGGGGGCCTGCGGCTGTCATATTCTTCCTTCAGGGTGAGATCGGCAAAGCGGTGGTCATCGTAGCGGTAGGCGCCCTGATCATCGGACTGATCGACAATTTCCTGCGGCCCAGTCTGGTAGGTAACGATACCAAAATGCCGGACTACCTCGTCCTGCTTTCCACGCTCGGCGGATTGGCCTGGTTCGGCCTTCCGGGATTTGTGCTCGGCCCAATCATTGCCGCCCTTTTCGTGACCTGCTGGGATATTCTTGGCCAGGAGTACCGGTAGCGATGCAAGATCTTATGCCTGCCGGGAGTCGTAAGTCATAAGTTGTCAGTTGTAAGTCGTAAGTCGTAAGTTGTCAGTGGTCAGTTGTCAGTGGTCAGTGGTCAGTTGTCAGTGGTCAGTTGGGGGGTAAGGCGAAGTTCTGACTTCACAACGGACATCAACCAATGAAGCAGTGGAATAGTGTGCAGTTCGCCAGTCTTCAGTTTGCAGTCCCGAAACAGGGCGAAGTCGAAACAATGGCGGATGCCGAACAATGAAACAGTGAAGCAGTGGAATAGTGTGCAGTTTGCCAGTCTTCAGTTTGCAACCCTCGGCTATACAACGGGCGTACACCAATGAAGCAATGAAACCGTGAACCAATGGACCAATGAAGTAGTGTGCAGTTTCGGTGAGGCAAGATCTTGCGTCATGAAAGCGGCGGTCCGTTTAATCAGACAAGTTCCCAATCGAAATGCTGCCTTTGCGGAACTATCTTCATGCATTTTTCATTGAAACATAAATATAGCTATACTCAACCCCTGCCCGGGGTAACAAACCGCTAAAAACCAGGATTAACCATAAAACTACCCATCATGAAGCAAGGAATTGCAACCATCGCCTTTTTGTTCCTTTCCGTATTTACCTTCCTTTTCGGCCAGTCCGACGCCTTCACCGATCCGCGCGACGGGCAGACGTATGCCACTTTCACCCTGAACGGGATGGAGTGGTTTGCCGAAAACCTCCGGTTCGAAACCTCCGGTTCGTTCTATTACAACAGCAGCGGTTACGGCGAGCAATACGGGCGTCTTTACACCCTGTACGAAGCCGGGAGCGCCTGCCCGGAAGGCTGGCGTTTGCCGTCCGATCGCGATTGGAAGGACCTGCTCGTTACAGCCGGCGGGTACCACGATATGGAGACCGGCGAATTGGTCGGCGACCGCAAGCGAGGCTTCCAGTTCTTGATGATGAACGGCAATGGGGCTTTTTCGGCCAGGCTCGGCGGCGGCGTCTTCGGGCAGGATTTTACCGGCATCAATACCCAGGGTTACTTCTGGGCTGCGCGGCTGGTCAGCGATCGCCCGGTTTATTACAGCCTGGAAAGCGGCCGCGAAACGGTTCAGCGCAGGACGGGCGGCTCCCCGGGGAACGCGTTTTCGTGCCGGTGTGTGCGGCCCGCCGCTTCAGTGCAGTATTACGACCAGCCTATGAAGGTGAAAACGACGGTTTCGGGCGCCGGCCGGCCTTTGGGCGGATCTCCGTTTTAATGGCGGGTTGTGGGCTTTTTTTTTTATCACTCCCCGGAAAACCACCTGCCTGTTTCCCCAAACCCGCCTAAAATGGATTCCGCCCTTTTTTGTTAAACCCACCCTGAAAAACTCCGTTCCGGTTTCCCAAAACCGTATAGAATGGAATTGGTACCTTTGTCCGGATTATTTCGGATGGGTACGCGGGAGGAATTTATTATTCGACGGGTTAAAAGAAGAAAATGCCGTTATTCACCACCGATGGCCACCTTACGGACGAAGGATTGTCCGTGTACGTTGAAGCGCTCAGGGAGGATTCCCTTGACCGTCTGGAGCCCGCTGTTCCAGCCCATATTCAATCCTGCCTGGATTGTCATCGACAAGCTGTGGACCTGTACGCGCTGGTCAGCGAGATCGGCCGCGCGGAAGCCGTGGGCAGGCCTCACACGACCGTTACGCGTTTGCGCCGGGTTCGATGGACGCCCTGGGCTGCCGCGGCAGCCGTTATCGGACTTGTCCTTTTTGCGACACGCCCCTGGGAGCGGCGGGGAGAAGGGCCCGCATTGGCAGATGAACGCAGGGAACAGCAGGCGGATTCCACCGGCCTGCAGCGCGATGCGCCTTTCCCGCCGGCCGACCGACAAAAAAACATCGCACAAAAACCGAAAGATAAACCCTCCGCCGAACAGCCGGAAAACCCGGGTGAAGCCGATCAATCATCAGCACTTGCACTGGCGTTTGAGCCCAATGCGCACCTGGAAAACGTATTGGGCGAGATGACCCGCAGCGACAATGTACGCATCAAAACACCGGCTGCCGGAAACACCTTCAAGCCGGGCGAAGAGATTAAATTTGAATGGGAAGGCGCGGAATCCGGCCTGGAGATCGTTATCCTGAACAATCGGGATGAAGTCCTTTCCCGCGATAAAGCTGCAGGTCGGATCCTGAACCGCAAAGCCCCATCGACCCCCGGGTTGTATTACTGGAAGCTGGAAACGGACGACGACCTGCTTTACGTCGGAAAATTCCTAGTCAGATAGCATATGAACCGATCGATCCTTTTGCCAATTGCCTTGGTTTTTATTTTTATTCAAAATTCTCTTTCACAGCCCGTTATGGGTATCAAATCGGCGGAAACACTGAGCGCCGAAAGCCGGTTTTCTGCCTCTAATTCCCAGCTCCGGCAATACATCGAAGACAACCCCAAACGCTATTACGACCTGTCCAAAGCCTGGTTTCTGCTGAGTTACAACCTCCTTCAGCTGGGCGATACGGACGGCGCCTGGGAAGCCAATGAGCAATCCCTTGATCTGAAAAAGAAACTGCATGCGGACGACCTGGCCGAGAACTATATGCGTTTCGGTGCGATTTTCCTCTACAAGGGCGATTACGAAAGGGCGCTCGATCAATTGTTCAAAGCCAAAGGGCTGCCCATTGAAGACGGTTCGATTTTCGCCCGGATCGACGGATACATCGCCGCTGCCTTTCAGGGCATAAACCGGAACGAGGAAGCCGAACACTTCTACCGGCAGTCCATTGCCACCATGTCCGCACTGTACGATGACGACCTGCCCGCCGCCTACTACAACATGGGCCGTTTTTGCCTGGAAAGGGGGCGCCTCCAGGAAGCCATCGATACCCTTGATCTCGCCCGTCAGCTATTGGCCGATACCCGGCAAAGAAGGGATCTGCTGGGGCAGGTGTACAATGCGCTGGGGGAAGCCTGCAAACTGGACGAACCGGCGAGGGCCCGCAAGTACTACGAAAATGCACTGGCGGAATTCCAGACGGCTTTCGGCCCTTTCAACCGGGAGACCGCCCGGACCGAGCTCAACCTGGCCAGGCTGGAAGCCGAACTCGGCAACCGGGACAAGGCCGTCTCCGGCGTCATAACCGCTCTGCGCAGCCTTTGTCCGGCTGATCAGGGCCTCGGGTTTGACCAAATGCCGGAACATCCGGAATTAGCCCTTGACCGGCCGATGTTGGCGGAAGTCCTCGGTTTCCGGGCCGCCCTTCGCCTGGAGGATGAGAAAGCGGAGGCTCCGCAATGGCGACAAGCGTTGGAAGACAGCGATATGGCTGTCAATCTCCTCCTTCAGGAATTGGTTTTCCTGGGGGATGACCGCTCCAGACTGAACAGGCTCCGGTCGTGCCCGGATCTGGCTGAACCAGGCATTCTGGCCGCTGCAAAACTGTTTCAATCCGGCGACGGCGCAACCTGGGTGGAGCGGGCTTTTGACCTCGCTGAACGCAGCAAGGCCGTGCTTTTCCGGGCAAATCAGCCTTTGCCGGGCGGAAGCTCAAAAGCCGGCAATGCGCAAAGGGTTCGCCTCCGGGAGCTGGAAGCCGCTTTGGCGTTGAACCCGCTCGATTTGTCGATCAGGAAGGAGGTGGCGGCAGTGCGCGAAGATTATATGCTTTCCACCATAGAAGCGCGCTCCTCCGGAGCCTACGCGCTGTTTACCGGAAAACCGGTCGGCATCAGGGAGCTGCAGGACAGCCTGGACGGTGAATCCATCGTGCTGGCCTATTTTACCGGAAGCGCCCATTACGCGATATTCGCAGTTACGGACAAGGAAGCTTCGTTGTATACCTTCGACCTGGAAGGTATGCCGGCCGGCCCTAAAAAAGGCGTGAAATGGCTGAAACTGGCTTACGGAACAACCGCTGCGACGGCTCCCGGCGGTTATTCCAAACTGGATCCCGCGTCGAAATTATCCGACCTGGAAGACGCCGTAAAAGGGTACCTGACGGCTATCCGGAAGATCGACCCGGACAAATTCGCGTATTACAGCCAGCATTTGTACAGCCGCCTTGTGCAACCGGCGGAGGATCAGCTGAAGGACAGGAAGAAGCTGATTGTGATCCCGGACGGTCCGCTGGGAGCGATGCCGTTTGAATCGCTGATCCCGCAGTATAAATCCTCAAAAATCAGGTACGACAAGCTGGATTACCTGGTGTCGAAATACGCGGTCGGGTACCAGTACTCGGCCACTGTCTGGGTGCGGAGCGGGAAAATGCCCAAATGGGATCCGTCGGTCACCTTCGCCGGATTCGCACCGGTCTTTGATGAGGAAACCGGGATCGCTGAGGCCAGCCGGCCTGTTTTCGATACAGCCTATCAGTCGGCCGCCGTTTTGCGGGATATCAGCCCGGACGGGAAAAGATTCACCCCCTTGGCCGCTTCGAAGGATGAGGTGGAGGGCATTGCCGGCTTGTTTGCGGAAAAAGGCGGTGTGGCCAAAGCCTGGATCTCGGAACAAGCCACGAAAAAGAACGCCGAATCCAATGCCGACGGCATACTGCATTTGGCCACGCACAGTTTTGCAGTACCGGGCCGGCCCGATCTGTCGGGGCTGGCTTTTTACCAGGACGGAGAAGGCGATATCTGGTACGCTGCCGAAATATACGGCCGGCCCGTGAAGCACAGCCTGGTCGTGCTCAGCAGTTGCGAAAGCGGCAAAGGCGATTTTGCGCCGGGCGAAGGCGTGCTGGCGCTGCCGAGGGCTTTCCTGACTTCGGGCGCCGGAAATGTGATCTCCTCTCTTTGGAAGGTTTATGATAAATCCACTTCGGCGCTCATGCAGGCCTTTTACCAGGAATTGCTGACGGGCAAGGACGCAGGAAGTGCCCTCCAAGCCGCCAAGCGCAGGATGATCGGAAACAAAGAGACGGCCGACCCCCGGCAATGGGGGGCGTTTGTGTTGTATGGGAAAGGGTAGGGAAGGTGTAAAATGCGAAAATTAAAAGTGAAAGTGCTAAAGTCCAGCCACGTTTTTCTGGATAAGAACGGCCGGTATATCCCGAATCTGTTGCACCGGATCAGCGAGCTCGATTTTGAGGTGATCAGGGAAAAACTGTAATAGCCGAATGAGCCTTACGGATTTTTTTACTGGCATTGGTCAAAATCATTGGTTGTGTTTGATTTTTGGATTGATAAGGTTTTGATTTTCTGATCGTTGCTTATGGTCTTTGTCCCTTTTTTGGCATTGCCCCAAAAAAGGAACCAA
>CALMYQ010000193.1 GCA_937873655.1 uncultured Lewinella sp.
TCAACTGGATGAAAACGGGGCCGGTTCCATCACGGCAGCCGACGTAGATAACGGGGTCAATGATGCCTGTGGGATTCAGTCGGCAGTTCTCAGTGGGCAGTCTTTCAGTTGCGGGGATATCGGGAGCAATACCGTCACGCTGACGGTTACGGATGTGAATAACAATACTTCGACCTGCTCAGCCACCGTGACCGTTGAAGATAGCCTGGGCCCGGAAGTGGATTGCTCGGATATTACTGTCACCTTCAATGGCGAGGGCTCCATCGGACTGGACCCTGAAGGCATGGCGACTGCGACCGACAACTGCGCTGTAACCGGGTTTGAAGCCGGGCTGCCTGCCATTTCCTGCGATGGGTTGGGTGAGATCGTGCCGGTAACCGTGACCGCACAGGACGCCGGCGGCAATACGGCTTCCTGCACTTCGCATGTGACTGTGGAGGGCCTGCCTTGCGGCTGGATGTCGATGCCCGACGGGATCGGTTGCACCAACGGCAATAAAGGGAATTTTGACCCTGACGCCGAAACCTTTACTTTACTATCAAGCGGTTGTTATACGCCAGGTGCGACCTCTGACGAAAGCGGCTACATCAAATACCAGCTCTGCGGTAACGGAACCATCACCACCCATATTGCCGGTTTGACCCTGCCCGGATACGCGGGAATCGTTATGCGGGAATCGGATGCGCCGGGCGCCAAAAAGGTAGCCATGGCCTACCAGGGGGGCAGTGCGATCGCGCGGTATGTCCGGTACACGGATAACGGGGGTGCTTTCCCGTCGTACATCAATGCATTCGGCGCCAGGTGGCTGCGCATCGTCCGGACCGGCAACATCTTCCGGGGCTACTATTCGGTCAACGGCGTTGCCTGGACCTACGCCTTCGCGGTCACCGTGCCGATGAACAATTGCATCCAGGTCGGCCTCATCGCCTGGGGAACGAACGCGAACAGCGCGGTCACCGCGACCTTCGACCACGTGGTCATCGATCCGCCATACGGCGGCGGGATGCAGAAAGGCGCCCCCGGGAATTCCGTTCAGCCGGTTTCTACCGCACTGGAATCAGCAGCTGAGCTTTGGCCCAACCCCACCTCGGGCATTGCGATGCTGAAACTTGCGGGAAGCGGAGAAAATGAAATTGAGGTCCTGGATGACCTGGGCAGGCAGGTGATCCGCAAACGCGCGGATGCGGCAGCGGAATCCGTCACGGAACTGGATTTGAGCGGGCAGGCGCCGGGTGTTTACTTAGTCCGGGTGAAACGCCCGGGGGAGGAAGCTGTTTTGTTCCGGCTGGTTGTGGCAAATCGATGAAATTGGGGGAATAATCTATTTGTTAATCCCGGACCTTGATACGTTCAGGGTCCGGGATGCTTTTTTGCGTTGAAAGATCAATGCAATGCGACTCTCAGGTTGCCGTGGTGCAAAGAGGCTTTGAACATCGCCTCATCGGTATCGGCGCCGAAATAGCCTTTAATGGTTTTCCGGGCGCCGTCTTCCACGCGGTAGTTGACATTCATGCCGTCGGGGACGTTAATGCCGCCATGTTCGGAAGTGGCTTCCATTTTGAACTTCGGATTACCGGAGATCCTGAATTCGAAGTCGGTATGTTCGCCCTGGATGTCGACTTCAGAAAATTCGCTGGAAAGACCTGACTGGAAACTGCCGTGGTGCATTCTGGCCTCAACCTTGTCAGCGCCTTCCTTGATCCGCACGCTGGAGTGCTGGCAATTTACCCTGACTGATTTGGCTGCCAGGATGCTGATCTGGTCGTGGCTGCTGTTGTTGGAAGTGAAGCCGCCTATGTTTCCCAGCAAGAGATGGCTATGGGCTGAGGAGCTGGTGATGTTTCCCGCATCGCTCGCCTCAAAAGTGGAGTGGGCTATATTGATGTCTGAGCTGCCGACCTGGCCGGCATGCAGCTCCGAATGGGCGAGATCGAGCTTCAGGTTGCCTGTATTGCCGATCGACCCGCGGCCATGGGCCATGTCGATCTTGGAGTCCCCGTCGAAATTGCCCGCTTTGAGGTCGGCATGACGCATGTCGATTTCAACGCCGGTTTGCATGTCATCTACCGAAACGCGGCCGTGGCTGTGACGTACGCGCAGGTGGTTGGTGGCCGGCAGGTAGACGATATAATTGATCTCCATCTTTGTATTGTTGCCGTTGTTCCAGTTGCGCATATTGTCAATTCTGGTTTCAGCGGAAACTTTGCTGCCGGAATGGTCGAAATCAACGTTGATGGCGTCCAGCATCCGTTGGGTGACTTCCTTGTTCTTGCCCTCAACCGTTATGGTCACATCGATTTTGACCTTGTTCTGGCTCCAGGTTTTGATCTCGGTTTTTCCGTGGCGGTTGCTGATGGTGGTTGTGCCGTCGGGGGTGATATCGTATTCTTCGGAATAGGATTTGGTCAGCTCGCCGGGCGTAACGTTAACAAAGGCGGTGTTTGCTGCGAGGAAACTGATGATCAGGAATGGCAAAATCGGATTTCTTTTCATTTCTAACAGATTTGATGACGTGAAGGATTGATTGTCGGGTATGCATCCATGCATTCCGGTCTTAAGATGACAAAAAGGGTAGGGGACCCCTATTCAGCGGTGGTTGGTAAGCAGCATAAAATACAATATCAACAGGCCGAAGGCAGAAAAAGGAAGCCCGGAAAACGCTTGCTTTCCGGGCTTCTTTTTGTTTTGGCAACGCCGCTTCAGGTTCGCATCAAGGCCGTGCCACGACAAGCCTCAGCGTGGTCATCCTGCCGTCCCGGCCGGCCACCCTGATGAAATAAATCCCCGGCGACTGCCCGCTCAGATCGAGATCAACAGCCGGCCCTTGTTCCTGGTCGACAATCAGGTTCCGGATCAGTCGTCCGAATTCGTCGCGGATCTCCACATTTATTTCGGTATTCAGGTTGTCGCCCAGGTAAAGGGTAGCCGGACCGCCTGTCGGGTTTGGCCAGATTTCAGCCGTTGGGAATTGCTTTGTAAAGGTTTCCGGAAGGCTGTTTTCGCCGGTCTGCCTGGGTACAACTTCCCCGAAAGGCGGGTCAACAACAACATGGTCGAAGGTCGCGGTGACCGCGCTGTTCGCGTTGGTTCCCCATCCGATCAAGCCGATCTGAATGCAATTGTTCATCGGTACGGTGACGGCGAAGGCGTAGGTCCAGGTGATCCCGTTGACGGAGTGATATCCCCTGAAGGTATTGCCGGTCCGGACAATCCTCAGCCACCGGGAACCCGGCGTATTGATATAGGAGGGATAAGCCGGTCCGTTGTCGGTATAGCGCACATAGCGGGCCAGCGCATTGACACCTTGGTAGGCCATGGCCACTTTTTTGGCCCCGGGGGCATCCGATTCCCGCATGACAATGCCCGCATAACCCGGCAACGTCAATCCTGCAATATGGGCGGTGATGGAACCGTCGCCGCAAAGTGCATACTTGATGTATCCGCTTTCGTCGGCGGTGGCGCTCGGCGTGTAGCAACCGCTCGCCATCAGCGTAAAGGTTTCCGCATCCGGATCATATTCCCCGTTGTTGCCGTTGGTGCAGCCGATCCCATCGGGCATCGACATCCAACCGCAGGGCAGGCCCGTTATAGTAACGTTGGACGAACACGCAGCCGAATGGCCGCCCGGGTCGGTAGCCGTAACCGTAACCGGGATGGTTTCGCCAATCTGTCCGCAATCTATCCCCAGAACACCAGCCTCCAAACCTGTTACCGCGCAATTATCGGTGGCCTCGGCCATTTCCGACGGATTGAGGGTGATCGCATCTTCGCCGTTAAAATCAACCGTGATGTCCGTACATTCAATTTCCGGGTCGATGTTGTCTTCTACGGTCACCGTAGCTGTACAGGTCGAAGCATTGTCATTCACATCCGTTACGGTCAAGGTTACGGTATTGGCGCCCAGGTCGGCACAACTGAAAGACTGCTGACTGAGAACTGCCGACTGAACCCCGCAAGCGTCCGAGGAGCCGTTGTTCACGGATTCCGCCGTGGTAGAACCTGTGCCGCCACCATTCAACTGGACGGTTACATTTTGACAAAGTGCCGCCGGCGCAACGTTATCTTCAACGGTCACGGTCGCCGTGCAGGTTGAAGCATTGCCGTTGATATCCGTTACGGTCAGGGTCACCGTATTGGCGCCGACGTCTCCGCAACTGAAGGACTGCTGACTGAGGACTGCCGACTGAACCCCGCAGGCATCGTTAGAGCTGTTGTCCACAGCTTCCGTAGTCGTGGAACCGTTGCCGTTGGCATCCAGCTGGACGGTCACGTTTTGACAAAGTGCCGCCGGCGCAACGTTATCTTCAACGGTCACGGTCGCCGTGCAGGTTGAAGCATTGCCGTTGACATCCGTTACGGTCAGGGTAACGGTGTTTGCCCCCACATCGCCGCAACTGAAAGACTGCTGACTGAGAACTGCCGACTGAACCCCGCAAGCGTCCGAGGAGCCGTTGTTCACGGATTCCGCCGTGGTAGAACCTGTGCCGCCACCATTCAACTGGACGGTTACATTTTGACAAAGTGCCGCCGGCGCAACGTTATCTTCAACGGTCACGGTCGCCGTGCAGGTTGAAGCATTGCCGTTGACATCCGTTACGGTCAGGGTAACGGTGTTTGCCCCCACATCGCCGCAACTGAAAGACTGCCCACTGAGGACTGCCGACTGAACCCCGCACGCGTCCGAGGAGCCGTTGTTCACCGCCGCTGCCGTGGTGGAGCCGTTGCCTGCCGCATCCAGTTGGACGGTCACATTCTGGCAAAGTGCGGTCGGCGCAACGTTATCCTCTACGGTAACGGTAGCCGTGCAGGTCGAAGCATTGTTGTTCTCATCCGTGACGGTCAGCGTGACGGTATTTCCGCCTGCGTCGCTGCAATCAAAATCCGTCCGGCTGAGGCTGAGACCAACCGGCGCTGTTGAACAGGCATCTCCTGAGCCGTTATCGACCGCTGAAGCCGTTGTAGAGCCGTTGCCTGACGCATCCAATTGTACGGTTACATTTTGGCAAAGTGCGGTCGGCGCAACGTTATCTTCAACGGTCACGGTCGCCGTGCAGGTCGAAGCATTGCCGTTGACATCCGTTACGGTCAGGGTCACTGTATTGGCCCCCACATCCCCGCAACTGAAAGACTGCTGACTGAGGACTGCCGACTGAACCCCGCAAGCGTCCGAGGAGCCGTTGTTCACGGATTCCGCCG
>CALMYQ010000194.1 GCA_937873655.1 uncultured Lewinella sp.
ACCACTTACGACTTACCACTTACGACTTACCACTTACGACTTACCACTTACGACTTACCACTTACGACTTACCACTTACGACTTACGACTTACCACTAAATCAAATAGCCTGCGACAACCGCACCAAAATATCGTTCCGCACCTCAGGCGGGGTCTCGGCATTGTCAAAAGCCTTTTTGAAAGAGTCCACCGCCTGTTTGTCGCGGATGGCGATCATGACGTCGGCCAGCGAAAGCATGACCAGCGGCGAGTCCTGGTGCTGGATCGCCCGGACCAATCCTTCGCGGACTTCAGGGGCATCCAGATATTTGGACAATTCGTCGATGCACGCCAGGCGCACGTTCGGGTTGGGGTCGTTGTTGAGGGTGGAGAAAAGCGCTTCAGTTATTTTGCGGTTCGCCGATTCCAGGTTGATTTCCCGGACGAGATGGACGGCCTTCAACCGCTCGCTGGACGATTCCTGCTGCAGGAGGGTCATCATCATCATGGTCCGGATATTTTCGAGTTCGGTCTGCACAGCTGCCAGTTGGCCTGATTCCGCGGACGGCTTGTGGTTGAATTGCCACCAGGCTAAAGTCCACCCCAATACGGGCAATATCGCAGCAAAGGCCCAACGAACTGCCGGCAGCCTGAGCCATTGCGGCAGTTGGAATCTGTGACCGGTTTTTGCGGGTTGCGGGTCGATCGGGTCGGTCAGTTCTTCCTTGAAGCGGGTCCGCATGCGAAGGCTGCTGAGTTCTTCCGCGAGGCCCGACAGTTGGCAGTCCAGCTGCCGGATGTCCTCCAGTTCATCCAGTTCGATCAGACCGGCTTCGATGCATTGCTCCAGCTCCAGGTTTTCGGCTTCGGTCAACCGGCCTGCGTGGTACTTTTCCAGCAATTCGTTCTTTCTGGTTTGGTTCATGGCGTTACGATTGTTTTTCCAATTCGTCAAAGGCAGCCTTCAGGGCTTTCATGGCCCTGAAGACCCTGACTTTGACATTGCCTTCGGTGCAGCCCAGCAGATCGCCGATCCGGCTGTAGCGCAGGCCTTGCAATTTGCTGAGTTCGATCAGCTCGCGTTGTTCCGGCGGAAGGCTTTGCAGGGCTTTTTTCAATTGCATCAAATCTTCTTGTCGGGTGATTTCCTGCTCCTGCCCGGGGTCCTGACCCGGCAACAAATGTTCCAGCGTTTCAATGGGCTGCCCTTCGGTGGCTGGGTTCTTTTTCCGCCAGTCGTGCCCGACGTTCCGGGCAATAAAAAACATCCAGGATTTGAACTCGCCTTCTCCCCTGAAATTATGCCTGTATTTCAGAATCCGGTAAAAGACGTTCTGAACAAGGTCTTCGCTGATCCATCGATCACCGCAATAGTTGTTGAAGAACCGGTACAGGATGCGGTGGTAGCGTTCGAAGAGCAACCCCAGATGGTCGGCGCTTCCCGCCTGCACTTGTTTCATCAACTGGTTATCTGATAAAGGATCCAACGTTCATTATTTGGCGTTCAAAAAGGTAAACCTGCCCTTATCCGGAAGGTTACAGCATTTTTAAATTTTTTTTAACTATCTTTTTAAGGATGCATTCGTTTAAAATAAGACATTCTGTTAAAAAGGAACCTGCAGGTGGAACAATTTAAGCCAAAGTCCGTATGTTTAGGGCAAAACCTGCCTCTCTTTACATTCCGGTGTGGTATTGAACCTGGGTTCTTAATGATTAAATGCTGCAACTGTGAGAAAACGGCCGATCAGCCTGGTACTCCTTGCATTTGCCCTTTTGTGGGTGCTGTGCAGGCAGCCTTCGGCGCCACCGAGGGTTGACAGGATTGTATTTGCCGATCCCACCCCATGGGTAGATTCCCTGCTCAGGTTGCTGCCTCCCGATTCCCGCATGCGCCAGCTGATCTGGCACCATTTGGATTTTGATCCGGCCGGTTCGCCTGGTTATGCCGGTTTCGGCGCCATAACCCTTTCGGGCTTCCCCGTTGAAAATTATATCCATTACCGGCAAAACGCCCTGGTCGACCCGTTTCTGCCGCCGATCGAAGGGACCGAAGAACCCTGGATCATCAACCGGCAATTCCAGGATGGAGGAGAAGCCCCCGCGCCTTCTGTTCTGGGTTCCCTGGCAGCTATGAACGACACCCTGTGGCAAAAGCTCTCGGAACTGGGGGAAAAACAAGCCGACCAACTGGGCATCCAATGCCGCTTTGTGGATTACAGCCTGCTGCCGGAAGTACTCAGGGATTCGGTCTATTCCCGCTTATATATCGGAGAAGGACTGCCGGAGCGCGCTTTTCAGATCACCGCAGATTCCATTTATACGCAAGCAGGCATCGCTAAAACCTTCGCGACCTGGCAAAAGAACGGACTCGTCGGCTGGCGGATCCCGAGAGCGTGGCTGGATCGCTACGAACCCAAAAAGATCAAGCGCCTGCTGAAAGACCGGATCGGGTTTTCCGGACTCATCCTGGTGGAAGTCGAAAAACCGGGCGACCTGTTCCCGGCCCTGGAAGCCGGAGCCGATATGTTCTGGACCAAAGCCGATCCTGAACTGATCTATTCCGGTTTGAAGAATATTTATAAGGATGGTTCGCTTCCTTCGTCCAACCTGGAAGCGATGTGCGGCCGGTTGTTGCTGGTCAAGGAATGGCTGGCCCGGAAAGCGCCCAGGCTCCAGTCCATGCAGACCGCTGAGACCCCGGCGCCCCAGCTCGCATCCATGACCTACGATAATGCGCCCGAAAATCCTGAAGCGGAAGAGGATTCGGTTGCGGTTTACACGCCTGCCATCAAGACCAACCTCATCGACGACCGCTGGCGCTGGGTCAATTGGAAAGCGAATGAGCGTTCCCTTACGCTGGTGAACAACCGGGAAGGGTTGCTCCCCTTCTCCGACCTTTATCGCCGGCAATTCCGGGTTATTCAGGTCAGCGAATCGCCGGCCCAACAGTTCTTTATCGCCTTCAATCACTATGCCGATGCGGCCGCCAGCTGGCTCAAATCAGGCTCAGGAGATCCCTTGCCGATCCTGCCGAAAGCGGGGCAGCCGGGGCAAACCTTTGTGATCGCGCTCGCTGAAAAAATAGACCCGGTCAGGGATTCCGTTTTCGTACAGCAATTGAAAGAACTAAACCGGACAAATGATCTGGTGCTGGTCTATTTCGGCGATCCGGGAGGAGCGGCGCCGGTCGACACGGCGTTTACCCTGGTTTATGCCCCCGAGTTCAGTCCGGAAAGCGCTACCCTGGCGGCGCAGGGCCTTTTCGGCGGGGTCAGCTTTACCGGCCGGCTCCCTTCGGATATCAACGCCTGGTTTTCGGCCGGTTGCGGAGAGGGATTGCCCGAATACCGGCTCAAATTCGGATTGCCCGAAGAAGTGGGCATGGCGCCGCATAAACTGATCGGCATTGATGCGATCGCGCAGACCGCCATTTCCGACGGCGCAATGCCCGGCAGCCAGATCACGGTGATCAAGGACGGCATCGTAGTCTATTCCAAAGCCTTCGGTCAGTTGGAATACGACAAGAAATCGCCCGAAACCACCATGGATGACCTGTTTGATGTGGCGTCCATCACAAAAGTAGCGGCCACTTCACTCATGGCGATGGAGGCTTACGACAACGACCTCATCGAACTGAACGACCGCCTGAGCCTGCACCTCGACCTGCCCAAAGGCTCCCAGCTAAAGAACCTGACCCTGAAAAAACTGATGACCCATCAGACGGGCCTCCAACCCAATATGCCGGTCACCCCGATCCTGCTTTACCGGGGCGCCGCCAATGCAGCCTGCGACAGCTTTTTTTGTACCGGTAAGTCGGATATGTACAACATCCAGGTTGCCGACAGTTTTTATTTCAGTTCGAAATTCTGGGACCAGGTCTGGGAAAAGACCAACGACCTGACACCCCGCAAGCGCAAGAAATACCTGTACAGCGACGTCAACATGATCCTGCTGCAACAGGTGCTCGAACGGCGCTTCGGACAGTCTCTTTCCGGGTGGCTCGATCAGCATATTTACCGGGAACTTGGCCTGCGGCATACGCTTTTCAACCCGCTCAGGCGCTTTCCAAAAGAACAGATCGCCCCTACGGAAAAAGACGACAAATGGCGCCGCCAGGTGGTGCAGGGGTATGTACACGACGAAACCGCCGCCCTCATGGGAGGGGTCGGCGGTCACGCGGGTTTGTTCTCAACCTCTGAAGATCTTGCTGTAATCGGCCAGATGCTGCTGAACGGCGGTCATTATGCCGGCATTCATTTCATCGATCCGGAAACCATCAAGGCGTTCACCACCCCGAAATACGGCAACCAACGCGGCCTGTGTTTCGATACCGCCGAACCGGAAAGTAAGTCCGCCCGCGCCGAAAGCGCTTCGGAACATACCTACGGTCATACCGGCTTCACCGGCGGCTGCATCTGGATCGACCCGGATCAAAATCTGGTCTTCGTCTTCCTCTCCAACCGGGTCTATCCCGACCGCAACAACCGGAAAATCTTCCAGAACAAGGTCCGCGAACGGATCCACGAAATCGTCTATGACGCCCTTGACACCTTCCACCCCGGCATCCCCGAATTGGGTGATGATCTGACAGCCGGGAAGCTGCAGTAGGGAGTTGGCAGCAGCGACGCATCATCATGCGTCCAGCATCCAGCATCCAGCATCTAGCACATATCCACCTCATCCAACACCACTTCCGCAATGTGGAGTTTGTCCTTCACGGCAGCCTGGGCGGCAACCAGCCTGGCTACCGGCACGCGGAACGGCGAGCAGCTCACATAGTCCAGCCCGCTGGCGTGGAAGAATTCAATGGAAGCAGGGTCGCCCCCGTGTTCGCCGCAAACACCGGTCATCAGATCGGGTTTGGTCTCCTTGCCCTTCCTGACGCCCATTTGTACCAACTGGCCTACACCGTGTTGGTCGATCGAGCTGAAGGGGTCCTCTTTGAGGATGCCTTTTTCCAGGTAAATGGGCAGGAACTTGCTCACGTCGTCCCTGGAATAACCGAAGGTCATCTGCGTGAGGTCGTTGGTACCGAAGGAAAAGAAGTCTGCGCATTTGGCGAGTTTTTCAGCTACCAGGGCAGCGCGCGGCACTTCGATCATGGTACCGATATGGAACGGAATGCGGTCTTTTCTTTCGGCAAACACCTCTTCTGCGGTCTTTCTGACCCATTCGGCCTGCATTTTGAGCTCGTTGCCCACACTGGTCAGCGGGATCATCACTTCGGGTTTCACGTCGATCCCTTTGGCCTTCATATTGAGGGCCGCCTCCAGGATGGCGCGTACCTGCATGGCTGAAATTTCGGGGTAAGTGTTTGCCAGCCGGCATCCGCGGTGACCGAGCATCGGGTTGGCCTCTTTCAGGTCGGAGATCTTTTCAACGACTTCTTCATAGGTCAGGCCCAGTTCTTCGGCCATCAGCTTGATGCTCTTCTTGTCGGCCGGAAGGAATTCGTGCAACGGCGGGTCGAGCAGGCGGATGGTCACCGGCAGGCTGTCCATGGCTTCAAAGATGCCTTCAAAGTCTTTGCGTTGGTAGGGCAGCAATTTGGCAAGAGCTGTTTTCCGGCCGGCTTCGTCGTCGGCGAGGATCATTTCCCGTACGGCTTTGATCCGGTCGTCCTGGAAGAACATGTGCTCCGTCCGGCACAAACCGATACCGGTAGCGCCGAAATCGCGGGCGATCTGCGCTTCTTCCGGGGTGTCGGCGTTGGTGCGGACCGTAAGCCTTGCATTAGCGTCGGAGAGTTCCATCAACTGGGCAAAGTAGCCGGTCAGCGCAATTTCCTTGGTCGGGATCTTGCCTTCAAAGATCTGGCCGGTAGCGCCGTTGAGGCTGATCCAGTCGCCTTCATGGTATACCTTGCCGTTCACGGTCATTGTCCTGGCCTGATAGTCGATATGAAGAGCGTTGGCGCCGGCGACGCAGCATTTGCCCATGCCGCGGGCTACAACGGCTGCGTGGGAGGTCATGCCTCCACGGCTGGTAAGGATACCTTTGGCGTTGTCCATCCCCTGGATATCTTCCGGTGAGGTTTCCATCCGGACCAGAATGACCTTATGGCCTTTGGCAGCCCATTCGACCGTATCTTCAGCGAAGAACACGATCTGTCCGGAAGCGGCGCCAGGCGATGCTGGCAAGCCCCGTGTGATTTCAACCGCATTGCTGACAGCTTCCGGGTCGAAGATCGGGTGGAGCAATTCGTCCAGTTTTTCCGGCTGGATGCGCAACAAGGCTTCTTTTTCGTCGATCACATTTTCAGTGAGCATTTCCATGGCGATGCGCACCATGGCCTGCCCTGTCCGTTTTCCGTTCCGGGTTTGCAGGATCCACAAACGGCCTTCCTGGATGGTAAATTCCAGGTCCTGCATATCGCTGTAATGCTCTTCAAGCCGATGTTGATAGTCGTGAAGCTCCCGGTACAGTACCGGCATGGATTCTTCCAGCGAAGGGTATTGCAAATGCCTGGTCGCTTCGGGGATGCCGGCCAGTTTGGCCCATCTGTGCGAACCTTCCAGGGTAATTTGTTGCGGTGTGCGGATGCCCGCTACCACGTCCTCGCCCTGCGCATTGATCAGGTACTCGCCGGTGAAGCGGTTTTCGCCGGTTGCCGGGTCGCGGGTAAAGGCCACCCCGGTGGCGGAGTGATCGCCCATATTGCCGAATACCATGGCTTGCACGTTAACGGCGGTACCCCAGGAAGCGGGGATATTGTTCAGCGCCCGGTAGGTGATGGCGCGTGCGTTCATCCAGCTGTCAAATACGGCAGTGATGGCATTCCACAACTGATCCCAGGGATCCTGCGGAAATTCCACGCCGGTGCGTTCCTTGATTTTAGCCCTAAAGCGGGTGCAGAGTTCCTGCAGATTGGCCTGCGACAGTTCGGTGTCGTCGTGTACGCCGACCTCTTCCTTCACATTGTCCAGGATCTTTTCAAAGGGATCGGTATCTTCTTTTGATTCAGGTTTGAGGCCCATGACAACGTCTCCGTACATCTGGATGAACCGGCGGTAAGAGTCCCAGGCAGCGCGGGGATTGCCGGTTTTGCGGGCGAACCCTTCTACGGCAGCGTCGTTCATACCCAGGTTCAACACCGTATCCATCATGCCGGGCATGGAAGCCCTGGCGCCCGAACGGACAGAAAGCAGCAGCGGATCGGCAGGGTCGCCGAATTGTTTTCCGGTTACTTGTTCCACCCAGCGAATGCCTTCCTTGACCTGATCGCGGAGGATGCTCAACACTTCAGCCTTGCCGGTTTTGAAATAGCTGTTGCAGGCTTCGGTCGTGATGGTAAATCCCGGAGGGACGGGCAGCCCGATATGATTCATCTCCGCCAGGTTGGCGCCTTTGCCGCCAAGGAGGCTCTTCATTTTGGCATCGCCTTCCGCGGTCTTGTCACCGAAGGTATAGACGTACTTGATATTGCCCATTTTACGTGTGATTTTGGGTAAAAGATTAAAATCACGGTAAAGTTAGGCCCATCACGCAGCACTCCCGGTGATGTTCTTCAACCGGCAAAGTGATAAAAGTCAACGAAACGGCGCCCGGACGCCTTCCAGGATCCTGATGTAATTGGCCCGCTCAAAAGCCGTCGGATCGGCGATGAGTTTCTGGCTGAGCAATCCTTTGAATTGCCCGACCGAAGAGAAGTGCATGCGTTCCATCCAACCGGTCAATCCCCGGGTCATCTCGGCCAGATACCCGATGCCGTGCCTGTACAGGGCGGAGGCCGTCATCGTGACGTCGGCGCCTGCCAGCAGGTATTTGACCACTTCCGTGGGGCCGTGCACCCCCGTTGTAGCCGCCAGAGAGGCCCTGGTGTTGCCGTGCAGCAGGGAGATCCACAACAGCGGCAGGCGTATTTCGACGGGCGAACTGAATTCAAGGCTTGGAACGACCTTGAGCTGGTCAATGTCAAAATCAGGCTGGTAGAACCGGTTGAACAACACCAGCGCGTCAGCGCCGGCCTGCTCCAGTCGCCTGGCCACGGAGCCCATAGCTGAAAAATACGGATTCAGCTTCACCGCCACAGGAATGGAAATGCCGCTCCTGACCCGGCGAACGATATCCATATATTTCTGTTCGACCTCCTCACCCGTCAACCGGAAATCCGCAGGGATGTAAAACACATTGATCTCAATGCCGTCGGCGCCGGCCTGTTCCATCTGTTTGGCGTAATCGATCCACCCCTCATCCGTTATCCCGTTGAGGCTGGCGATCACGGGTATATCAACCCGCTCCTTGGCCTGCCGGATGATTTCCAGGTAGGCTCCCGGACCGACATGGTATTCTTCCATCTCCGGAAAGTAATTCAACGCTTCCGGGAACATGTCGCTGGTCGCTTCCGCAATGGCGTCGTTCCACGCCGCCTCCTGCCGGATCTGTTCTTCAAACAGCGAGAACAGCACGACGGCGCCCGCACCCGCATCCTCCATCCTGGCAATATTGTCCACTTCTTCGGATAACGAACTTGCACTGACCACAATCGGAGATCCAAGTTCCAAACCCATATAGGTTGTACGGAGATCCATTTCTATCGGTATTTTTTATGAATATGATCCTTATTTGATTCAGCCGTTTACTATCCGACCGGAGCGAACGCCTCCGCTTTCCAGGTCGCCATCTCCTCGTAGGATTTCCAGCGCAGGTCGGCAATTTCCTGGGCGAGGTCCATCAGACGTTCGGCTTCCTCCGGGTTGGTCCGCGTCAGGATGCGATAGCGCAGTTCGTTGTAGGCGTAATCCTTCAGCTGTATCGTCGGCCGCGGCGAATCGAGCACGAACGGATTTTTCCCCGCCTGACGCAACGCCGGATTGTAGCGGATCAGCGGCCAGTAACCCGACGCTACGGCCAGGTTTTGCTGATCGAGCCCCTTTTCCATATTGATGCCGTGGGCGATGCAGTGGCTGTACGCCAGGATCAGCGACGGCCCCGGATAGGCTTCCGCCTCCCGCATTGCGAGCAGGGTTTGCTGCGGATTGGCCCCCATCGCGATCTGGGCAACGTACACGTTGCCGTAGGAAATCGCCTGCATGGCCAGGTCCTTCTTGCCTACGCGCTTGCCGGCTGCCGCAAACTTGGCGGTTGCCGCCGTCGGGGTAGCTTTCGACATCTGCCCGCCGGTGTTGGAGTACACCTCCGTATCGAGCACCAGCACATTGACGTTCTTGCCGCTCGCCAGCGCATGATCCAGCCCGCTGGATCCGATATCGTAGGCCCATCCGTCGCCGCCGACCAGCCAGACGCTCCTTTTAACGAGGTGGTCCGCAACCGACAACAGGTTCCTGGCTTGCGGCGAATCCATCGTCAGCAGCTTCGTTTTCAACGTCGCTACCCGGTACCGCTGATCCACTATATCGGTTTCAAAAACCTGGGGGGCATCCAGTATTTCACGCACAAACCCCTCATCCAAAGCCCCCGACAGGTCTTCAAGCAATTTTCTTGCGATTTGGGTGTGCTTGTCTACGCTTACCCGCATGCCCAATCCGAATTCTGCGTTGTCTTCAAACAGAGAGTTGGACCAGGCCGGTCCTCTGCCTTCCTTGTTTTTGGTCCAGGGCGTAGTGGGCAGGTTGCCGCCGTAAATGGAGGAACATCCGGTAGCGTTGGCCACGATCAGCCGGTCGCCGAACAATTGGGACAGCAGTTTTACGTAGGGCGTTTCGCCGCAACCCGCACAAGCGCCCGAGAATTCGAACAGCGGCTCCAGAAACTGCGCTCCGCGCACCAGCGAGAAGTCGATCTTGGCCCGGTCATTCCAGGGCAGGGATTCAAAGAACCGGATATTCTCCCGGTCGCGGTCAATCTCGACCGGCTTGGGCGCCAGGTGGATGGCCTTGGTCTTTCGGTCGACAGGGCTGATTGCCGGACAAGCCGTTTCGCACAGGGTGCATCCCGTGCAGTCTTCCAGATACACCTGCAAAGTGTACCGCGTTTCCGGGAACCCCCGGGCGTTGATCGGCGCGGAAGCAAATCCTTCCGGCGCTTCTTCCAGATAATTCTCGTGGTAGTATTTTGCGCGGATCACGCTATGCGGGCATACAAAACTGCAATTGCCGCACTGGATGCAAAGATCGGGTTCCCAGAAGGGCACCATATCGGCAATGTTGCGCTTTTCCCAACGCGTGGTACCGCTCGGGTAAGTGCCGTCTTCCGGGAGGGCGCTCACCGGCAAGTCGTCCCCGTGCCCCCTCATCATGGCAGCCGTGACCTCCTGGACAAATACCGGCGCTTCAGCGGGTACCGGCTCGGCCATACCCCGGGTATTGGTGGTCTTATCCGGTGGGGTTACCTCGTACAAGTGGCTGAGGGTTTCGTCTACCGCCTTGAAGTTTTGTTGGATAACCGCCGGACCTTTTTTGAAATAGGTCTTTTCAATGGCCTTTTTGATCTTTTCAATAGCTTCATCCCTGGGCAGGACACCGGAAAGGGCAAAGAAACAGGTCTGCATAATCGTATTGATGCGCTGCCCCATTCCGGTGTCGCGCGCCACTTTCGATGCGTCAATGATGTAAAACTTCAAGGCTTTCCCCAGGATCTGCTCCTGGATAGTCATCGGCAGCTGATCCCATATTTCATCCGTTGAATAGGGCGCATTGAGCAGGAATACGCCGCCGTCCCGGAGAGAAGGCAGCATTTCCATTTTTTCCACGAAGTTGAATTTATGGCAGGCCAGAAAATCCGCTTCTCTTATCAGGTAAGGGCGCCGGATCGGCCGCTTGCCGAAACGCAGGTGGGAAACCGTGCTGGCGCCCGATTTTTTCGAATCGTAAACAAAATAACCCTGGGCATGCAGGTCCGTGCTTTCGCCGATGATCTTGATGCTGTTCTTGTTGGCGCCCACCGTCCCGTCGGCCCCCAGGCCGAAGAACAAGGCCTCCCGCATCGTTTCATCCGGAATGGCAAATGCCGGGTCGTAATCAAGGCTGGTATGACTCAGGTCATCGTTGATGCCGACCGTGAAGTGGTTTTTCGGCGCATCTTTTCCGAGTTCGTCCAGAATGCCTTTTACCATGCCCGGCGTAAACTCCTTGGAGGAGAGTCCGTAGCGGCCTCCCACCACCTTGGGTTGGGATTCCCGGCCCGATTCGGCCATGGCCACAACCACGTCCAGGTAAAGGGGTTCGCCCGGGGCGCCCGGTTCCTTGGTCCGGTCCAGTACAGCCACCTTCCGGACGGTTGAAGGCAATACGGCCAATAACTGCTCCGCCGGGAAAGGCCGGTACAAACGCACCTGAACGGCGCCGACCTTTTCGCCTTTATCAGCCAGGAATTGCACCGTTTCGATCGCCGTCTCTCCCCCCGACCCCATCAGGATCAGGACCCGCTCGGCATCGGGAGCGCCGTAGTATTCGCATAATTGATACGCCCGGCCGGTCAGCGCGGCGAACTCCGCCATCGCTTTTTCAACGATTTCGGGTGTTTTGAGATAAAACGGATTGACGGTTTCCCGCCCCTGAAAGTAGACGTCCGGATTCTGGGCGGTTCCCCGGATAAAGGGATTGTCCGGACTCAGGCCGCGTTTCCGGTGCGCAAACACCAACTCATCGTCGATCATGGCCCGGATCGTTTTTTCAGGCAACAGTTCGATCTTGCTGACTTCGTGGGAAGTCCGGAATCCGTCGAAAAAATGAATAAAAGGCACCCTCGACCGCAGGGTTGCAGCCTGGGCGATCAGGGCCATATCATGCGCTTCCTGCACCGAGGCCGACGCCAGCATGGCAAAACCCGTACTGCGGGCCGCCATAACGTCGCTGTGGTCGCCGAAGATGGATAACCCCTGGGCCGCAAGCGACCTGGCCGCCACATGGAAGACAGCGGACGTCAATTCGCCCGCGATCTTGTACATGTTCGGCAGCATCAGCATCAGCCCCTGGGAAGCCGTAAAGGTCGTGGTCAGCGCCCCGGTCTGAAGGGCGCCGTGAACCGCGCCGGCCGCACCGCCCTCACTCTGCATTTCCACCACTTCCGGGATGTTTCCCCAGATATTGACCAGCGATTTAGCCGACCATTCATCGGCATGTTCTGCCATCGGCGATGAAGGGGTGATCGGGTAGATCGCGCAAACCTCATTGACCCGGTATGCTACGTAAGCAGCCGCCTCGTTGCCGTCGAGGGTAGCGTATTTGCGATCGCTGTTATCAGCCATTTTATCTCTTTTTTATTTTTTGCATCAATCGAACCAATCATTTATTGAGGAACTGAGGAATTGAAAAATCGAGGAACTGAAAGGCAACCAATCGAATCAATCGAACCAATCGAACCAATCGAACCAATCGAATCAATCGAACCAATCGAATCAATCGAATCAATCGAACCAATCGAATCAATCGAATCAATCGAACCATTCGAACCAATCGAACCAATCGAATCAATCTACTTTTTCAGCAACCATCTCGATTGCATGGCACGGGCATTGTTCATAACACACCGCGCACCCCGTGCAAAGCGTATAATTATATTGGTACCTGTTTCCGGGACCGAGTTTGATGATCGCGTCCTCCGGACAAGCGCCGAAGCAGCCGTCGCATTCGAAGCAATTGCCGCACGAAAGACAGCGCAAGGCCTCGTACCTGGCTTCTTTTTCGGTCAGGCCGGCAACCACTTCCTTGAAATCCTGTACGCGTTCGTTTTTTTCAAGCTCCGCTTGCTCCTTTTTAGGTGCAAAGGTTTTATACCAGATGTGGAGCCTTTCGAAGCCGACGACGGGGTGTTTGGCAGCCGGTTGATAGGGCACGCTTTTCAAAAATCCGTCGATGAACCGGGCGGCTTTTTTGCCGTGACCGACGGCTATCGTTACAGTTCGCTCACTGGGCACCATGTCACCGCCTGCGAAGATGCCGGGGTAACCGGTCATCATGTCGGGACCGACTTTTACCGTACCGTCGTTGTCGAATTCAATGCCCGGGACCAGTTGCAGGAAGTGGGTGTCGGTATCCTGACCAAGGGCCAGGATGAGGGCGTCGGCTTCGAGGGTTTCGAATTCCCCTGTCGGCTCCGGCCTGCCTTTATCGTTGATGCGCATGACCTCCACCTGAACAGCCGTGCCTTCGATCGTTTTGATGGTACGCAGCCAGTTGATCTTTACGCCTTCCGAAAGGGCTTCGTCGGCTTCGAAATCATGGGCGGGCATATGCTCCCGGTCGCGGCGATAGATAATGAAGGGTTCGTAACCCAGCCTGCGGGCAACCCGGGCGGCGTCCATGGCGGTATTGCCGCCGCCGTAAACCGCCACCTTGCGGCCCAGTTTCGGCGCATCGCCGGTTTCTACGTTTTTCAAAAAGGTCAGCGCATCCAGGATCTGACCGGCATCCCTGCCCGGTATTTCTATTTTTTTGGAAAGATGAGCGCCGACAGCTATGAAGACGGCATCGAAATTACCGGCAACCTTTTCTGCCAGCACATCCGTCACTTTGTGGTTGAGGACGATCTTTACGCCCATATCCTCGATCCGCCTGATCTCGGCATCCAGGATGTTCCTCGGGAGCCGGTAGGGCGGAATGCCGAAATGCATCATGCCGCCCGCTACAGGGCCGGCTTCCCGGATCTCCACCTCGTGCCCCAGACGGGTCAGGTGGTAAGCCGCGGAAAGCCCGCTGGGGCCTGCCCCGACGACAAGCACCCGCTTGCCCTTGATCCTGGGCGGAGTAAACCTGACTTTCCAGCCCTCCTCAATGGCGCGGTCGCCGAGGTAACGTTCGACGGCATGGATGCTTACCGTTGTATCGATATGCGTCCGGTTGCACCCCTCCTCGCAGGGATGATAACATACCCGCCCATGTATGGCGGGCATTGGGTTGTTTTCCACCAGCGACTGCCAGGCGGCCTCGTACTGCCCGCTCTGGGCCAATGACAACCAGGCCTGGATATTTTCCCCGGCGGGGCAGGCGCTGTTGCAGGGCGGAAGAAAATCCTTATATACGGGGCGCTGGGTGCGCAAGGCGCCTGTGCCTTTTTCGTGACCCTGCAAATCGGGAGGGCCGGTAAGATCAGACTGTTGTTTAAACATGGTTGCATTCGGATTGGTGAAACCAAGCAAGGCCTAAAGGTAGGGGGCTGCCTGACCGCCGGGCATGACAATCGTCATGTGCCAAATTGATTTTTGTCCCTCACCGGACAACCCTCCGGCCGTAATTTGCAAGGGTAATTTCTAACCTCATGCCTACTTCAACCATTCCGGCCCCGGCTTCAGGAACGCAACTCCTGGATCAACTTTGGGCCTGTCAGAATGCCCGCGGTTACATCCGGGATGAAGACGTGGAAGCCTGTGCGGCAGCGCTGGGCATTTCCGAAATCGAAATTGAAGGGGTCATCTCCTTCTACCACTTTTTCCACAGGCGGCCTGCAGGCAGGTTTACCATTTATCTCAACAACAGCATCGTCTCGGAATTCAAGGGGTTCGAACGGGTAAAAGCCGCTTTCGAATCGGCAACAGGCGCAGTATGGAACGGAACGGACCCGAGCGGGCTGTTCGGCTTGTACCCCACGGCCTGTATCGGCCTGAGCGATCAGGAACCGGCGGCGCTGATCAATTTCCAACCGTTTACCAACCTCAATTCCCTGAAGGTAAAAGGCATCATCGCTCAGGTAAAAAACGGCGTACCGGCGGAAAGCCTGGCCGACGAGATCCCGGACCATATCCGGTATGTTCCTGATGGGGACAAGGCCATTTTTTTCCGGCCCTACCACCCAGGGAGCGCCGTTGTTAAGCTGCCGGCGTATTCGCCCGGCCAGGTGATCGACCTCATCAGGCAGGTCCGGCTCACCGGCAGAGGGGGCGCTTTTTTCCCGACAGGGCTGAAATGGGAGTCCTGCGCCCGGCAAACCAACCCGGTAAAATACATCGTTTGCAATGCCGACGAAGGCGAGCCCGGTACCTTCAAGGATAGGGTCCTGATGAAAACAGCTCCCGGACTGATGATCGAAGGCATGATCGCGGCCGGTTATGCCGTCGGAGCGCAACAGGGCATCATCTACCTGAGAGCGGAATATACCTGGCTCAAACCTAAGCTGGATAAGACCATCCAGCAGTTCCGCAATCTCGGCTACCTGGGTGAGGATATCGCCGGGATCAAAGGGTTCCAATTCGATGTCCGCATTCAACTGGGCGCCGGCGCCTATGTCTGCGGCGAAGAAACCGCCCTGCTCAACTCCCTTGAAGGCAAACGAGGTGAACCCAGGACCAAATGGTTCTATCCGACAGAAAAGGGATTTCTGGATTGCCCGACCGTGGTCAATAACGTCGAAACTTTTTGCGCCGCCGCCAGAGCGCTCGAATTGGGGGCGGAAAAGATCCTGCAAACCGGCGCCCCGGATGCGCCCGGCACCAAAGTACTGAGCGTCTCCGGCGATTGCCGCCTGCCGGGCATTTATGAGGTGGAATGGGGCATGCCGCTCGGAAAGCTATTGGACCTCTGCCAGGCCGATGACCCGCATTTCGTCCAGATCTCAGGGCCGTCGGGGATCTGCGTTCCCGCAGCGCAAAGAGACCGGTTGATCGCACCTTCAGACCTTTCCTGCGGCGGCGCGGTCATGGTCTTCAATGCCGACCGGGACATCCTCCGGATCCTCACTAACTTTAATGACTTTTTCAAACACGAATCCTGCGGGGTATGCACCCCCTGCCGGGCCGGCAACTTCATCCTCCAGCGAAAACTGGAGAAGATCGAAAAAGGCCTGGCCTACGAAGATGATTTCAAAGAATTGATCGCCTGGGGCAATATCATGAAAAAGACCAGCCGTTGCGGCCTCGGCCGAACCGCTCCCAATACCCTGATCGCAGCCCTGGAACAATTTCCAGCATATTTTGCCGCAAAAGCCGGAAACAAAGGCGACGGCCTGAACAAAAATTTCGACCTGGAACAGGCTGAAACCGCCTACGATCAATTCGCCCCGTAAAAAAACAAACCATGGCAAAAACCATCACCATAAAAATCGACGGCCGGGAAATCCCCACGGAACCCGGGCGGAACCTCGTGACCGTCGCCGCCGAAAACGGCATATTCATCCCATCACTCTGTTTTTATCCGCATATCGAGCCGCCGTTGGGTACCTGCCGGGTTTGCACCTGCCGGATCAACGGGCATTTCGGGCCGGCATGTATGGAAAAAACACGGGAAGGCCTCGAAGTGGAGGTCAACACCCCCGACCTGACGGATACCCGCAAGGCGCTGGTGGAAATGATCTTCGCAGAAGGCAACCATTTTTGCCCGGCTTGCGAAAAAAGCGGCGACTGCGACCTGCAACACATGGGCTACGAAATGGGCATGTCCAAGCTGCGGTTTCCCCACCTGTTCAAGGACCGGCTCATCGACTTCAACCCCAAACGCATGGTCATCGAGCACAACCGGTGCGTGAAGTGCCGCCGTTGCGTGGAAGAAGTGCTGACCACCGACGGACGACGGGTTTTTTCCTTCTGCAACAGAGGCAATGAAACGGTTGTCGGGATCGATTACGATGCCGAAGCGGTGCTGTCCGAAGAACAGGCCGTAGCAGCCATGCACCTTTGCCCAACCGGGGCCATCCTGGTAAAGGGCAAGAGCCTGGCCCGCCCGTTCGGCGATCGCCGGTTCGATATGGAATCTTCAAAAATCGCCGCCCCCGGGCAACCCGAGGAAAAGGAAGCCCAACCTGCCGGTGAATTGGAAAGAAAGACAATCGCCACCATTTCACTGGCGGGCTGCTTCGGCTGCCATATGTCGATGCTGGATATCGACCTGGGTTTCCTGGATCTGATCGAGCTGGTGGATTTCAACAAATCACCGCTCAACGACATCAAGGAGTTCACCAAAATTTGCGATGTCGGGCTGATCGAAGGCGGTTGCTGCAGCTCCGAGAATGTGGAAGTCCTCCGCGAATTCCGCAAAAAATGCAAGTTGCTGGTGGCGGTCGGCGAATGTTCCATCTGGGGCGGCCTGCCGGCCATGCGGAATATGATCCCGCTGGAAGAGTGCCTGGAGGAAGCCTACCTCAATTCCATGAGCTCGGAAGAAGGCGAATTCACAGTTCCGTATCACGAAGACCTGCCCAAGATCCTGGATAAGGTTTATGCCTGCAGCGATATTGTAAAGATCGACTATTTCATACCCGGTTGTCCGCCTACGGCTACGCATATCTGGAAAGCGGTCCGCAACCTGCTGTGGAATGAGCAATATTCGGTATTGTATTCGGAATTCAAGTACGACTGATCGTTGAACCTAATGATTGAGCCATGAAAATCAGCATAGATCCTGTTACGCGCGTTGAAGGCCACGGCAAGGTCACCATCCACCTGGATGACGCCGGCAAGGTGCGGGATGCCTTTTTCCATATTGTGGAATTCCGTGGGTTCGAACGCTTCATCCAGGGGCACCCCTACTGGGAGGCGCCGATGCTGGTGCAAAGGCTTTGCGGCATCTGCCCGGTCAGTCACCACCTGGCCGCCGCCAAGGCCATCGATCAGATCGTAGGCCTGGACCCCGGGGATCTGTCGCCGACGGCTGCCAAACTCCGGCGGTTGCTGCATTACGGCCAGGTTTTTCAGTCGCACGCACTCCACTTCTTCTACCTCGCGTCGCCTGACCTGCTGTTCGGACTGGATTCCCCAAAAGAAAAGCGGAACGTGGTCACAGTGGCCCAGGAATACAAGGAACTCGCCCGCAAAGGCATCCTGATGCGAAAATTCGGACAGGAGGTGATCAAAGCCGTTGCCGGGAAAAAGATACACGGCATCGCAGCCGTACCCGGCGGCGTCCACAAGACCTTTTTCCCGGAAGAGCGCGATTATTTCCTGACGGACAACGATACTCCTTCCGTCGACACCATGATCGGATGGTCCAGGGAAATGGTCGGATTCATCAAGGATTACCACCGGCAACACGCGGGTTGGCTGGACGCGTTCGCCGCTTTCCCTTCGGGCCACCTCGGACTGGTAAGCGAATCCGGGGACCTGGAATTGTACGACGGCCTGCTGCGCGCCATTGACGGGCAAGGCCATCCTACGCTGAAGGACGTTCCGAATGACGACTACCTGAAATACTTTGCCGAAGGAGTGGAAAGGTGGTCCTATATGAAATTCCCCTACCTGCGCCATCTGGGCCGGGAGAAGGGCTGGAACCGGGTAGGCCCGCTGGCCCGCCTGAACGTATGCGACCGCATCTCCACCCCGCTGGCTGAAAAGGAACGGCAAATTTTCCGGGCTCAAACCGGGGGATTGCCCAACAACGCTACCATGCACACCCACTGGGCCAGGCTGATCGAGATGCTGCATTGCGCCGAGATGATGAAAGACCTGCTCACCGACGATACCATACTGGGTAACGACCTCCTCCGCGAAGGCATCCGCCGGCCAGAAGGGATCGGCATTATCGAAGCCCCGCGCGGCACCCTGATCCACCATTACCGCGTGGACGAAAAAGGCATGATCACCCGGTGCAACCTCATTGTTTCCACTACGCACAACAACGAAGCGATGAACCGGGCCGTCAGGTGGGTCGCACATCATGAACTGAGCAACAAGCCCGAGATCACGGAACCCATGCTCAACCAGGTGGAAGTGGCCATCCGCGCTTTCGACCCCTGCCTGAGTTGCGCAACCCACGCCCTGGGCCAGATGCCGCTCCAAATCGAATTGTATGACGTAAACGACAATCTGATCGATGAAAAATTCAAATCGCCCGTCGACTGAATCGGACAAAACCAGCATCCTTTCCGCCATAGCTTCAAGCAAAGGCGGGCCCCTCCTAATCGCCATCGGCAACGACCTCCGCGGCGACGACGGGCTGGGCTGGGCCTTACTGGAAAAGTTGGAACAGGAGAATCCATTCACAGCTGAAACGGCATACCGCTACCAGTTGCAGGTGGAAGACGCCGGATTGATCGCCGGGTTTGATGCGGTTGTTTTCATCGACGCCTCCAAAGAACCGGCCGAAGAAGGCTATGTTCTGGCGCCTTGCCTGCCTGCCGCAGCATTTGAATTCACCACCCATATGTTGAACCCAGGATCGGTTTTGTACCTGTGCCGGGAATTGTACGGTAGGTCCCCAAAAGCTTTCACGCTGGGAATTTCAGGCGCTTTCTGGGGATTAAAACGCGGTCTGTCGAAAACAGCTCAAGGTAACCTGGAGACGGCGTACAACGGGCTGCGGCAAGCCCTCAATTCAATTTGATATCGACGACCTTATCCGGAGAGGAGAATTTGAAACTGGCCTTTTCAAAGGAGGGCGGCCCGAATGTGCCGCGTGCATTGTTGGAAAACCCGTAACGCTCTTTGGGTATGCCCAGAAAGTTCGTATCCAGCCGGTTGTTGCTGTTCACATCGTGAAAAATGCTGATTGCATAGGTTCCATACGGCAAGTCGGGTACGGTGATCGACATCTTCCCCTTTTGCTTTACCGGAACGATGAGCCCTTTCACCGTTTTATCTCCCAGGAAAGTTTCGCGGGAATCAAAAACCGCCACCAGGATGTTACCTTCCGCCGAACGGATATTGGATACCTCGATCACCAGACCGGCTTGCGCCTGCCCCGGCAGGAAAGTTGAAAAAAGACTGGACAACAGAAGGGTTAACCCTTGAATTTTAAGGTTAAACATGGAGCAAAAGCCGCATTGAAATACTGACAACCTGACCGCCGGCAGGCGGGCTGACCACTGCCAACTGTCATTCTTTAAATAGGTACCCGGAGCGGGAATCGAACCCGCACGGCCGCAATGGCCACAGGATTTTAAGTCCTGCGTGTCTACCTATTCCACCATCCGGGCAAAAATAGTACAGCAATTAACACCCTGCCAATTTACAAAAAAAGATCAATCGGCACAGGCTAAAATAAAAAAAGCCTTCAATCATGAAGGCTTTTCTCTGAGCGGATGACGAGATTCGAACCCGCGACCTCAACCTTGGCAAGGTTGCGCTCTACCAGCTGAGCTACATCCGCATTTAGTCAAAAAAAGCAGTTCATTAACTGCTTCCGTTTTTGGCGTTGCAAAGATAACATCATTTATTACACTTATGCAAATTTGCCGGGTAATTTTTTTTAATCCTATTGATGCCCGGCATCTCCTTTCCCCATAAAAAGCCATCCCTCACCGAAAATGCAAAGAGTTGGTGAATGCAGATGCATTCACCAACTCTCTCACCCTCTCACTCTCTCACTCTCTCACCCTCTCACCCTCTCACCCCTCTCACGCCCTCTTCTTCCCTACATCTCCGGAACCGCCTCCGCTTCCTCCCTGGCCTTATCCTCCTGGTATTTCTTTTCCAACTCCTGAAACAGCTGGAACAGGCTGTTGCCGGGTGCTTTGGGCAATTCTGCAAACCCTTCCAGGTAGTTTCTCCTGGCGGTCACCTGAAAACCTTCAAATGGGATGGATTCCCGGTTCTGGTTCATGAACAAGGGCGGTTGGAAATAGGCCGACAGGATGTTTTCCGCTTGCAACCCCTTAATCCGGTCAGCCACAGCGCCTTGTGTGGCAAAACCGCCGGCAGCAATGCGATCCAGCAGCTCTCCGTTCGGCGCCAGGTACACGATATTATCCTTGATCAGGATCTCGCCCCGGTCTTCCCGCGTTACAATGACCGAATCTTCCCGGTTTTTCTTTTCAGGCCGGACCCACAGGTACCGGTTATCGGATTTCTTCTCCAGCACGCCTTTTTCAACAGCTTTGTCGATCAGCTTGTTGAGGCGGGCCTGGTCCTTGATATTGCCTGCTAGCAATGGGGTCGGTACATTGAAAAGGGTATCGCGGCCCGGGTAAAGCGACAAGGCCACATCACCGCCGAAAGCGTAAGCGATATCCTCCGTCGACAGGCCGAATTCTTTCAGGGACTGCTGCGCGGCCCCCTGGATATAGCGCTCCAGCAAGACCTGGTGGATGCCGTGCAGATCGAGCGCTGCCGTCAGCAGGAAAGATTGGTCTTCTGCAGGCATCAGTTGGGTAAAATCGGTTTTGACCCGATCCCGGAAAAAGGTATTCAGGTCGTTGGCCAGGTTCTTTTTCAGGTCGACATAAGCTTCGCCCCGCACCCGGTCATCTTCAAAATACAGGTACGAACCGATGTGATTACCTTCAAAATCCTTCGGGGTATATTTCTTCAGGCCCTCTGCCAGGCTGGGATAAATGGAAGTCAGGGCGTCAGAAGTCACCCAATTGGCTATATCGTATTCCCGGGCCAGGGTTTTGCGGAGGCTCTTATTTCGGGCGACCGTCTGGTTCGGCGGCGAATTCAACCAGGCGTCTGCCGTAGCCTGGGCATGATCACCATTGACGAATATGCCGGTTTTTTCATTCCAAACCAGGGCAGTTTCAGGTTCATTACCGGTCTGGAGCGCTTTGATTCTGATATCGTTGACCGCCTGTTCGAATTTAGCCTTGTCCGCTATCGAAAAAAGAAAGGCTACCGTCTTTCCTTCGTTTACCGTGTCAGCCGACAGGACCATAGCCACGTAGGCGTTCTTCTGCAAATCTACGCCGGCTGAAGCGGGATCTTTCAGCACTTCAGCAAATGCGGGGTTCTTTTCGGCTGCTTGTTCTGTTATTTTCTGGTAGAAGCCCATTTGGCGGACCTTTTCGAATTCCGCTTTTTCCATCAACCGGGGAATATTGATCGCGGTAACGAAAGATACCCCTTCGGGAACGTTGGCAAGTGCGTCGTCGGGCAGCGGTTGCTGGCAAGCCGACAAAAACAAAACGCCCGCAATCGCGACCAGGGAGAAAAGGCTGTTTATCCGTTTCATATAGTTAGAAATTGATGAATCGGATGCAAAACTATCCCTGTTCATTGCGGGAAACCAATTTCTTGGATCAGGCTCCAGATTTTTTCGACGGCCTGTACGATTCCGCTTTCCTTTTTACATAATAATACGTTTCAAGTTGTGAGCGGATGGCCATATCAGAGCCGTTGCGGTAGTACTTGTTGGTCAGCCCTTTATCCAGGATGCGGGCCTTTACGTTATCGCGCAGTTGGAGGTCGATGATATCCTGGATCTCCTTTTTGATCGAGGGATCGTAGACCGGGAATGCCGTTTCCACCCGGTAAGTCAGGTTGCGCACCATCCAGTCGGCCGAAGAAAGATAGATGAGATCTTCGCCCCCGTGGTGGAATATAAAGACCCTGGCGTGCTCCAGGTAGCGGTCGACAATACTGATGGCATGGATATGCTCGCTCAACCCCTTGATACCCGGCGCCAGGCAGCAAATCCCCCTGATGATCAGGTGGATCTCTACGCCCGCTTTGCTGGCCTGGTATAACTTGGCGATCATGTTCTCGTCCTGAAAACTGTTGAGTTTAAGGATGATCTTCGCTTTCCTGCCGGCCATGGCCTCCGCGATCTCAAAATCGATCAATTCTTCGAGCCCGGATCTGAGGTTGAACTGCCCGACCAGCAGGTGTTCAAACGGGTGCGCCGGGCTTTGCACCGTTTCCAGGAAGGAAAATACCCTGGCGGCCTCATTGACCAGGCGCGGATCGGCGGTAAACAGGCCGAAATCGCCGTAAACCTTGGCCGTCTCCTCGTGGAAGTTCCCCGTAGACAGATAAGTGAACATCTGCTCCTTGCGGCGTTCCACCCGCCGGATCAGGGCCAGTTTGGCATGCACTTTCAGCCCGGGGAAGCTGTAATGCACCCTTACGCCCGCCTTTTCCAACTGCTCACCCCATTCCAGATTGGCTTCCTCGTCAAAACGGGCCTTGACTTCGATAAAGACCGACACCTGTTTACCCTGTTTGACCGCATCGATCAGCGATTGCATGATCTTCGATCTGCGGGCTACCCGGTATTGTACGATCTTGATATGGGTCACCTTGGGGTCCCGGGCGGCCACCTCAAACAGTCGGAGCACGGCGTCATAACTGTGGTACGGCACATGGATCAGGTGGTCCCGTTCACGAATGGCCTTGAACAGGTCGGGAGCTCCCTCCAGCGGCTCGTAAGGGATCGGCGGCAAGGGCGTATTCTTCAACTGGTGCATCCCGAAATCGGGAAATTTGAAAAAGTCGAAGTTGTTGTGGTAACGGCCTTCCCGCAAAATATCGTAACGCTCCAGTTCGAACACCTCCATGAGGTAATTCAGCAGTTCGGGCGGCATCTGGCGGTCGTATACAAACCGCGACGGCGGGCCGACCTGGCGCTTGGCAAGGCTGGTCTTGATCTTCTGGATCAAATCCCCTGAAAACTCATCGTCGATGTACAATTCGGCGTCCCGCGACAACTTGATCGAAAAGGTATCGATGATCTTGTACCCCGGAAACATCCAGGAAACCGAGTGCCGGACAATATCGTCCAGAATGATCAGGTCATGCCGGTCGGAAGAGGACGGCAACTGGATGAACCGCGGGAGGTGGTCCGACGGGATCTTGACCAGGCCGTATTCATCCGGCGCATTCGAGGCATCCTTCGACTTCATCTGGATGGCCAGGTAGAGCGCCGCATTGTTGAGGAACGGGCGCACTTTGTTTTTCACCAGCAAAACCGGCTGCACGAACGGCAACATGTGATCCCGGAAATAGGCCTCAACGAACTCAAGCTGCTCGTCGTTCAGGTCCAGGCGCCGGAGCATGAACACCTTGTGTTGCCGCAATTCCAGGACCAGTTGTTCGAAGATCTGGCTGAACTCCTCCTGGTGCTTGTTCACGATCCGCTGGATTTCCAGGACCGTTTTCTTGGGCGCAATATCCAGTTCGCGTTTGGTCTTCTTGCTGATGCGCATGATGTACCGATGATTGGACATGCGCACGCGGAAAAACTCGTCCAGGTTATTGCTGTAAATGGCCAGGAATTTCAGCCGTTCGAACAGGGGTACGGAAGGGTCCTTGGCTTCCTGCAATACACGGTAATTGAAGGAAAGCCAGCTGATATCGCGGGGGACGAAAGGCACAAGCGACTGTGTAATTGAGGAGCTCATAACTAAAACAAACTCATTTGGCCGCTGCCTTCGGATTGGATCATCTGGGGTCCTCTCCAGGTCAGGCCGCGGACGGGTTGCAATTGGTCACACAAATAAACGGCTAAATCCGGCGCCAGAATATTGTCCGGCTCGTGGGTAAAGAAAAAAATTTCCTCCAGCCCCTCTTCAAACCACCGGGCGGTTCGCTCCGCCCATTGGTCTATTCGCCGGTAATCGGTCGGGTGCAGGTTGTTGCCCACAAAGCGAACCATGGTCCTCGGCGCGGTCAGCCGCATATGCGCCACATCCCGCCGCCCGGCTGCATCCGTAATGACTGCCGCGACACCGTTGTCTTCAAGCAGGTCCCATAACGCATCTTGTCCTTCACCGGGTTTAAACCAGTTTTCCTGGCGCATTTCCACCGCCAGCGGGATTTCCGCAGGCCAGGCTTTCAGGAAATTTTCCAGGATTTTGATCCGGTCGGGGCCGAAATAGGGCGGCAACTGCAAAAAGCAGCACCCCATTTTTTCTTCCAAACCGGCTACCGAATCGCAAAACTGCGGGATCAGCGGCCCACCCAGCCCCAGGTCGTTGCTGTGGCTGATGGTCTGCGGCACCTTTGGGCAAAATCGAAAATCCTGCGCAGATTCAGATTTCCATTTTTGAACAGTATCAAAGTCCGGGATCCGGTAATGCGTCGTATTCAGCTCAATGGTATTGAACTGCCGGCTGTAATGGTACAGGTATGCAGTGGATTTTGTTTTCGGCGGGTATACCTTGCCGACCCATTGCGGCATCGACCACCCCGTGCAGCCGACATAGAAAACAGGCGGACCGGGGTCAGGGCTCACCCTGGCCAGCACGGTACGATTGGCTTCCGGTTCCGGAGGCAGGCTGAAATCTACCCCGGAAATATCGGGCAATTTCCCGAATTCCATGGTTTGAATAGATTGGACTGGGACAAGATAGGGGTTTTGTGAGGATAAATGCAAAAGTTAAAATGCAAAATGTAAAAGCAACGGACGGCCACTTTTACATTTTGCATTACCTGTTTTTACATTTTAACTTTATTGAACCGCCACTTTACCAGCCCCGATCCACTTGCCGCCGGAGCGCACCCGGAAGTAATACAGCCCTGGAGGAAGGCGCCTGACGTTGAGCTCAGCTCGATTGGAACGGACCGGCTGCACCGTTACCATTTTACCGAACCCATCATATAGAACCAGCTCGCCGGATTCGATATCGGCGCCATGGATAGTAAGCCCGGCCGTTCGGGAAACGGGATTGGGCGCCAGTTGGAGTGCGATCATTTTCGACGGCGGCTCCGGCGCGCTATTCGGACCATTCAGGTAATCTCCTACCGTATGGAAAGTCGTATTGGTCAATACCGGCGCATTGTAGTCGAAGTAAATACCGGCCTGGTTTTCGATGCGGGCGCCGACGGGCAGGCCGGCGCGCTGCCCAATGGTGAACTTGATAAACCCGTGTGAAGCCGGCTCATTTGCCGTACTGTCCGGCAAGGCGATCGGATCAAAGGTGAACCTGGCGATACCGGGGCCGTACAGCTCGAACCGGTAGGGATGGCTGGACGCTCCGGGTTGGATGGTCGCCGGGTCGAGGAATTTGGATAGGGTATCGATCACCACAATCCGGAATGCCGTATCCGTGCCCGTGTTCTGGAACCGGATCAGGTACTCGATCGGGAGATTGGGGTAAATTTCGTTGTCGGACTTATAGCCTTCCGGGAAAGCCGTTTTATCATTGGGATCGTAGGAACCCACGTTCTGGCTGCAGTCGGTATCCGAGGATTCGGAATTCCCGTCAACGGAAAACTGATTGACGAACCCCGTGCTGAATGTTCCGGCGTCGTTGGTGCCGCAGCCTTCCAGGACCGCGCTGACGAATTGCCCGTCGAAAGCATTGGGAAAAAGCGGTGTTTCCAATCGCCAGGTAGAACCGTTAGCGGCAAAAAGATAATCCTTTTCCTGTCCTTCAGCCAGGTTGTACATCGTCGGCGCCAGCATGACATCGTCTTCTATGACAATAAACTGAGCATCCTGGATCAGGCCCGGGCCGTTGTTCTTTAGTTGAAAGGTCACGTTTTCGCCGTCGCATTCGCCGGTCACCGACACGGACGGCGTATCATTTCCGGTAGGGGGGCACAGGTTGGAAGCGCTGATCGTTGCTGAAGTGCAATGCGTCTGACCGATGCTGACATTGTCGCACCCAACCAGCACCGTAATGGTAAAAAATCCGCCTTGATTGACCCCAAGCGCTCCCAGTTCAAAGATCAGGGTATCACCCGAAGTCTGGTAGGGCAAACTCGCGCTCTGGAGGGTCAGGAAGGGATCGAGCACCACCCGGACCTCCGTATTTTCCGAAGGAACGGTCCCCTGATTGGAATAATGCACCGAATAGATTGAGGGGAAACAGCGCCGAAGGATACTGGTCGAAATATCAACCGACAAATAAGGGCATTCCTGAAAAACTGAAACGGGAAAATCCACGGTGGTCGAGTCATTTACCGTAGAAAGCGTTACCGGTACGCTGCCCGGACAAGGGCCAAAACCGTAGTACGGCGATGGTAAAACGGCCGTTACCTGGTATTGGCCGGTGTCCAGTCCGACTTCATAATAACCCAGATCGTTGGTCGTAGCGTATAGGGTCTCTTCGTCATTTTCAATTTCAATAACCCACCCCGAAAGCGCGGTACTCTGGTCGTCGATGATGCAGTCATCATCGAGCGCTACGCTGCCCTGCAGCAAATGCGGGCTGTACCGCCCATTACCGTCGATGCGGGCCATAATGGCTTCGTATCCTTCCGCCCCGGCCAGGATAAAGCCGGCGTTGCCGTCCGGATAGACCCCGGCGAATGACCATGGATGCGAAGTGATATCAGGAAGCCCGGAGGCCCAGATCAATTCACCGTCATCCCGGTATTTGGCGATGATCGGATTCCCGATGCTGCTGTAAAACGCCCCCAGTGAGCCGACTGCGATATAGTCCCCGCCGGCTGTCTCGATCAGGTCGGAAACCAGGCCGGTGCCGGGTTGAAGGATCTGCTGCCAGAGCACTTCACCGTCGGCATCCGTACGGACCAAAACCGGGCCGGGCCCCGCAAATCCGTCGGCCGCAGCCCCGATCAGGTAGCCGCCGGCCGTCGTTTCGATAATGGAATACCCGTGGGTTGCGGTGGAGATCTGCAGGTTTTTCGACCAGACCAGGTCGGCATTGGCATCAAGTTTGGTCCAGATCAATTCAGCATTTATGGTTCCGGTTACAATATAGCCGCCGTCGGAAGTCGGCTTCAGGTCCCATTCGCCGTTGTACGGGCTGTGGATAGCCCCGCTGCCCGGAATAGCTTTCCACCACTGCAGGTTGCCTGTAGCGTCCAGCTTCAGGATGGTCGCGCTGGACGGTGAAAAATCCGGGGTGTAAATGCCGCCCATGACAAATCCGCCGTCGGGTGTCGGGTTCATGGCGAAACAATTGCTGGTAATAGCCTCAGGGTATTGCCGGGTCAGGACCGTATCGCCGTACAGATCGGTCAGCATGAAGGACAATGCCCCGTCCCGGCTGTAGCCTACCGCATACCCGCCATCTACCGGCCAGACATCCGCCGCCTGCACATCCTGGATCTCGCCCTCATTGTAGACCTTTTCCCATTCCTTGTTGCCCTGAGCATCAGTCTTGGTCAGCCGGATATAGCGCCGGATAGCGCCGGTAGGATAATCCACCTCACTGAGCAGGATGAACCCGCCGTCGGCGGTGGGCTTGGCGTCGATGCCGACGGTGCCGCCGAAATCGTCAGGGTAATTTCTCACCCAGCCCTGCCCGAAGGCCGCAGTCGCCAGGCTTATCAATAACAGGATCCGGAATACCATGGGATAATTTGCTTTCATGTCTGCGCTTTTTGACCTTACAAAAATCTTCCTATTGGCGTTAGAAAACAATAACATTTTTAATAAAATGTACAAAAAAATATCTGATTAAATTTATTAAAACATTGTCAAACAATAATTTATAAAATAAAATGTACTAATTTTGAAATTATTTTCATAACCTGCTTATAAAATTTACGACCTAAAAAAGGTCGGTGCAAACAAGGGCACAGGAAAATCATGAAAAACAGCCGCCTCCTGCAGCTCCTCGAAACCTTCAGCCGCGCCGAACTCCGCGAATTCGACCGGTTCGTCCGCTCGCCGTATTTCAACCGGCAGGACGAACTCGTCGACTTGCTCGGATTGTTGCTGCCTTTGCTGTCAGCTCAGCGCCCCGTGCCGGAAAAACCTCAAATCTTTGATCAATTGTTTCCCCGGCAACCCTACGAAGATACCCAAATGCGCCTGATGATGAGTCGTTTGCTGAAACTGGCCGAACAATTCCTCGCACTGAACGCGTGGCAGGCCGATGACCTGGGTGTCCAGGCCGGCGTCATGACGGCTTACCGGAAGCGGAACCTCCCGGCCCATTTTGCCTCTGCAGCCCGGTTGCTGTCCGATCAGTTGGAAGCCGGGGCCTATCGCGACCAGGCCTATCACCAACTCCATTTCATCCGGGAAGAACAGCAACACCTGCTTAATTCAGGGCAGCTGCGGGTCCGCGACCTGAACCTGGAGGAGATCCACCGCCATCTGGATCTGGCCTATTTCATCGCCAAACTCCGGTACGCCTGCCTGGCGCTCTCCCGGCAACAGGTTTACAGGAAAGATTATGATCCCGGTATTTTACCGGCGGTACTCAAGTATATCCGGAAAAACGACCTGTTGCGGTTTCCGGCTGTGAGCCTCTATTTCCACGCATTGGAAAGCCTGGAGAACCCCGGTAAAGCGGGTTGTTTCGATCGATTCAAGGACCTGTTGCGCACCCATTTAGGCGTCCTCCCGGGTGAAGAATCCCGGGATTTGCTGCTCATCGCCATCAATTACTGCATTCGCCGGTTGAATGAAGGCGAACGGGCCTTTGCCCACGAAGGGCTGGCGCTCTACCAGTTCGGACTGGAAAAGGGCATCCTCACAGAAAAGGGCGAACTCTCGCGTTTTACCTACCGGAACATAGCCGCCATGGCCATCAAGACCGACGCGCTGGATTGGGCCGAGACCTTCATCCACCAATACCGCGATCAGCTCCCGTCGGAATACCGCGAAAGCATGTACAGCTTTTCCCTCGCCCAACTGGCCTACCGCCGCCGTCAATTCGACCAGGCGCTGAACCTGCTGCAAAAGACTGAATACCAGGATCTCCTGTTCAACCTGGCAGCCAAAACCCTACAAATGAAGATTTACTACGAAAACAGCGCGTTCGACCTGCTGCACTCCCACCTCGACGCCATGAAGGTATTCCTCGGCCGCAAACGCATCCTGGGATACCACCGCAACAACTACCTGGCGATCATCCGGTATGCCAAAAAGTTATTGACGGTCAACCCCTATGACAAAGACGCATTGGAGAAACTCCGGCAGCAGGTGGAAAGGGAGGAAACCCTGACCGAGCGGGAGTGGTTGCTGGAGCAGGTTGATGTATTGAATTGAATTGAAAAATATCTTCAAAATCACACTGTGATAATGGTTAATCACATTGGCGAAATCATAAAAACCAGGCGGAGGGAGTTAAAAATAACCCAGCCCCACCTCGCCGAACTGGCCGGGGTGAGCGTCAATACGCTCTATAAACTGGAACGCGGGCAGGGCAATCCGACTTTGGAAATCATCAACAAATTGGCAGAAGTGTTGGGAATGGAATTGACCCTAACCGTCAAAAAGAATTTTTGAACTGGATGCGAACATTGGAGATTTACCGGAATGGCGTCAAAGCAGGCTTGTTAACGGAGTCAGCTCACCGTCATTATGTTTTCACCTATGAAGACAACTATTTCAGCGATTCAACCATGCCCGCCATCAGCCTGACCCTCCCAAAAAACCAAAAGGAATACCGCAGCGAATATTTATTCCCGGACAGACAATTCATCCCTTTCAACCACTTCTCCGCCCAGGATGATTTTCTCAATATCATCATAAGCCTCCACTTCCTCCAGGGGGTTCTTTGTCAAAAGTAACATATTGGCCCGTTTTCCAACCGCTATTGAGCCGATATGGGAATCCAGATGGAAGGCAGCCGCATTATTAATCGTAGCAGACGCCAGGATTTTATCGAGCGGGACCCCGGCCTCGTGCATCATCCTGATCTCCGCATAACCGTTCAAGCCGGGCGGGTTCCCATAGGTAGGCGCGGAAGGGGTATCCGTTCCGAACAGAATCAGGCCGCCGTTGTCCGACAAGTACTTTAATGCGCGATCCCCATGCGCCTGAATTCTGCCATAGATCTCATTGACTTCCTCTGGTGAATACCCTTCAAAAAGCTCCTTTGCAAACCACTGACCTTCATCCGTTTTATACCAGGCTATCATATCGGCGGGGACAACCTTCCTGAGCCGGGGATCATCCAGGAACGCCCGGTCGGCCAATACCCTTTCCCCCTCCAGTACGGTCAAGGTCGGGGTATAACCGATCTGTTTCCGGATCTGCTGGTCCAATACGTCTTTTATCGCTTCCGGTAAGGAGTCATTCGGTACAGCCTTATAGTCTCCCCAGTTCCATAAGCCATGGGCAATTATATCCACGCCCACCTCGCTCAATATAGCATGCGATTCCAGAGAATTCCCATGGACCGTGAGCACCAACCCGTTCTTATGGGCTTCTTCCTGGAGATTCACCAGAATCTCTTTTGTCGGGACCGGCAGGTCGGCCATGCCGTGGAACCCGGTTTCATAATAGGCTTTAACGGCAATGGCCCCCGATTCCCTGATGCGTTTTACTACGGCTTCAGGAGTATGGTCCGCAGGGTCATATTGATCCGGGATATTTTCCGCTTCGCTTTCCAGGTAAATGAAATTGGGTGTGATTTCAAAACGGATCGACTCCGGTGCAAAATTCATAGGGTACCCATTAGCGACCGACGCCCCCGACCAGCCGGTATGGTAAAGGTCCGGTTTCAAAGGTTGATCATGAATGAAGCCGATCAGGTCCTGGGTTATCCCGCCGAGGTTGATCAACGTGGTAAATCCAAAATACAGATAACTCCTGGGCATTTGAGTCTTGAAGCCGGCAACCAAATCAGGGTTGTTTTCCAATTGCTGATAGGCCATCCCCTGAACTTCCGTGATATGCACGTGGCTGTCGATCAGGCCCGGAATCAAATACTTACCCTTTCCTTCAATTTTCCGGTATTTCCCCCGGATCTTCGGTTCTGCTTCCCCGACATAGAGTATCTTTTCACCTTCCGTGACCACGTGCCCGTTGAACGGACTAAAATCGCCGTTCTCACCCGCCAGGATCGTCACACCTGAAATATGCACCCCATGGGTCAGCTCAAAGGTCCTTTTGCTCTCAGTACAGGAAAAAACAAGAAATGCTGAAATCAGAACAAGGCATATTTTTTTCATCTTACTTTTCTTTTAATGATGCAAATAATCTCCCTCTCTCTCACCCTCACCCCCTTCCCATCCGACGAAGCCTCGGGCGAAGTCGGGCTCCCTGTGCCGAGCGAAGCCAATGCATCACCCTCTCACGCCCTCTCTCACCACCTCTCACTCCACCACCCACCATCCAAATCCATTCCCCGCCACTTCCACCTCCAGTTCAATATGATATTCCCGGTCCAGTTGATAGGTTTTCGTTTTTCCATCGGCTCCGGTAACGCTTGCCGCATCCGTCAATCCCGTATAGTACAGCGGCACCCTGATCCGTTTTCTGACCGGCGTCGGCAGCGGGTTGAACACCGCCAACAGGCCCTTTTCCTTCCCGCCGGGGTTCACATTCAGCCAGTAATCGATGTCCCGGCCGTCGGGGCGGCGCAGGTGAAGGATATCCCCTTCCAGCACTTCCCGATGGGCTTTAAACCAGCTTACCTGTTCCTCAACCATTTTGCGGGTGGCGTCCGTATCGTATAACCTGGGGCCCCGGTAGCAGGCCTGCACACCGCCGCTCAGGTTGCAAAACAGCATCTGCCGGTAGTGATCCAGGTGTTCCGACAGCGGCTCGATGGTGGCCGCTGCGCCGCCGCCCTGGTATTCCGTCAACGGCACAAACATCCAACCCATGGAAGGCGCTTTTTCCCAGGTACCGTCAAAGATATTCTGTCGGGTGTGGATCACCTGCTGGTCGCGCGGCAATGACCAGTTGACCTCCCGGTACCCCATTGCGCACTTGTTGGCGCCGGCCAGGTAGTAATAATCCGGCACATTGAGGTAAACGCCCTCCTTCCGGCACCACCGGTAAAAATCCCGGATCATCTCGTATTGCCGCCAGCGGGAATCCGCCCAGCCTTTGTGACCGGGATGGCTTGTGGAAAGGCAAGGATCGCCGGGGTAACTGCCGTCATGCTCCAGGAGGTTGAAGCCCGTTTTTTCATAAAACTGATACAGCTTGCGGAAATAATCCCGGCCCCACGCGCTTTGCAGGCAGGGCGAGTTGCCGAATGTCGGGGTCATGCCTTCCGGAAGCGCCACATCCTGGCCGTCGCCGATCTTTCGGGAAGCCAGCAGGGAATATCCGCCGATCTCCACGCCTTTGGAGCGCGCGTAATCCGCATATTTTTTCATCTCCGCCAGGTATTCGGGGCGTTCATCCTCGATATTGAAGCCGCTGCCGAAGGTAAGGATCACCATTTCAAAACCGACCTCCGCGCATTGGTCGATCGCATTTTTGACGGTCTCCCAGTCGGCGTACCGCACGTGCATCATCAGCGGGTTTTCGGTTGTCCAGGGTGCAATTGTGCGGTACAGGCGGCGCTGCGCCAGCCCCATCCGCTCGCGGTCATAGCTGTCGTAGGCCATTATATAAGTAGTGAAGGTGGTCAGTTCGGCTCCTTCTTCCAGGTCAATACCCGGTCCGATCTCGGGGTATACCTTCAGCAGACAGGGCGTTTTCCGCTCGTAATGGACTTGTGAGCTGTAATCCGGGTCGGGCTCCCAATGCACCGCCCATCGGTTGGCGGGCCCTGCGGCCATGCCGTTGAATGCGTAATCCGTCTCCACATGCAGGTGCGGCGTCGGGTACGGCACGCCCTTCCCCTCTACCCAGGAAGCGTATTCGATTGCCGCCAGTTGTTCGCTGACAAACCCGTCGATCCGGATCGGAGCGGTTTGCAGATTTTTAATGGTCAGCCATTTGGCCATGACCGGAATATCGTCGTACAGGATATAATGCACAACCATCTCAACCTTGCTTTCACGGGCGTACCTGAATTGCAGGTGAACGCCCTTCGGCGGCCAAGCGGCATCCGGTGCATGGTGTCTCGGGCTTTTCCATTCGATCGCGGGAATGTCATTTGAATAGTCAAAATCATGCAGCGTCATGGAGCCGGGCAGGGCCGTCAGGTCACGCTCCCATTCCGGACGGAAAAAGGCGTAATTCGGCTGGCCGGTCAATCCGCCTACCTGGATCGTATCACCGTTGATCACCACTTCCGCTTCCGGTTTGACGCCCCGGATCAGGGACTCGCCGGTCATCAGGTTGTCAAAGGCTGTCGTGGCACAGTCAGGCGACAGCAGGAATCGCCTCGCGATCAACCCATTGGTCAGGGTAACCGACCTGCCGTCTTCGGATTTTTCAACCCGGGCCGGATAACGCCCTTTGGTGAGCAGCCAATCCGCAGATTGCCCGTAAGCTGACCAACTAAAGGCCAGGCACAGTATGAAGTTTAAAGCGGTCTTCATCGGAATCGTTTTGTCCCCTAAAGATAAGGATTGCCCGGAATGTGACGAACGGCGTCAAAATGTGACCAATCGATTTGTACAACTCCTTGGTTTTAAATAACTTTAGCAATCCAAAAAATACAGACCATGAGATTTAAGAACACCCAATTGTTTGTGGCGCTGGCCGCTCTGTTCTGCATACAGGCCTATGCCGGCAGCTATGAAGACCTGACCAAAGACTTCGTTTACGGCGACGCCGGCGTCCAATCCATTTCCGTGATGTCGTTCGGCCCGGAAGGCATCCTGTTCCTCGGCGACTCCAAAGCGGGAAAGATCATCGCACTTGACATGGGCGACCGCACCAGGAACGACTCCAAAGAGGCTTTCAACATGAATGATGTGGAAGGCAAGCTCGCCGCGCTGATGGGCGCCGACCCCAAAGGCGTTGTGATCCACGATATGGCCGTCAACCCGCTTTCCCAAAACATTTACCTGGCCGTTTCGCGCGCCGACGCCAACCAACTCGGCTACTGGAAAATGCCCAATGACCTCGGATACGCCACTGTCCTGCTGCGCATCAACCCGGCCGGCGAGATCACCCAGGTCGATCTCAACAACATCAGCCATTCCGTCACGGAAGTACCCAGAGTGGTTAAGGAAGGTACCGAAAACTGGCGAAAAAGCGATAATCGCACCGAAGCCGTCACCGACATCGCTTATGACAATGGTCAGCTATATGTAGCCGGTTTGTCAAACGAAGAATTCGCCTCCGTTCTCCGCATCATTGATTTTCCTTTCGGCAAACGGGAAGCTTCTTATTCGACCATAGAAGTCTGGCATGTCGCACACGGCAAATCGGAAACGGAAGCGCCTATCCGCACCTTGTTGCCGTATGAATTGAATGGAGAGAAAGTGGTCATCGCGACTTATACCTGTACACCGTTCGTGACCATCCCGGTAAATGAGCTGAAGAACGGCAAACACGTGAAAAGCACCACGCTCGGCGAGTTCGGGTTCGGCAATATGCCCATTGATATCATCAAATACCGCAACAGCGAAGGGCATGACGGCATCCTGATGTCCAATATGTCCAAGGCCGTCATCCGGGTGAAGCCGGAGGATATCCTCAAACAGAAAACCCCGCTGACCGAACCGTTGAAGGACGATGAATATACGGTCGGGGTTCACCACGATGTCCTGTCGATAGTGGGGGTCACGCAGATCGATAACCTCAACGAGGCAAACGTACTGCTGCTGTCACGCATGCCGAACGGGACACTGGCCCTGAGGTCGTATCCGACGCGGAATTTGTAAGGCTATTTGCTGACCGTTCTGATTGAACCGCTAAGAACACTCCGGGCACTAAGTTTCAAAGGCTATAACCCCTTAGTGCCCTTAGTGGTCATAAAATAAACCCATGAAAATACGTATCCGGTCACTCGCATTCTTGCTCCTCCTCCCATTACCCGCCCTCAGCCAATCCGATCAGATCCAGATCCGGCTCGTCGGGGATCCGGAGGACCCGCACTTCGGTTCTATTCTGCTGACAGGTTTTGACACGGTCATAACGGCAAAAGACATCGAATGGAAAGCGGCATTCCGGGTGTATTACCGGGCGCCGGAAAGCGATGGAGACCTGCCCATGCTGGGGAAATACCAGGTGTCCGGGCAATCCGTATTTTACATCCCTTCCTTTCCATTGGTCCAGGGCAAGGTTTATCATATACGGCTCTCTTCTCCGCTGCCCGAATCCGGATTTGAGGTAAGCGTTCCTGTTCTAACGACACCGGAAACCCCGGTTGTCGAACAGATATACCCTACCGCCGGACAATGGCCCGCCAACCAGCTTAAATTCTATATTGTGTTCAGCCGGCCCATGCGCTACGGCCAGGCTATGGACCATATCCGGTTGGAAGAGGAAAACGGACTTCCGGTGGAAGCACCATTTCTGGATCTCGGGCAGGAACTCTGGGACCCGGATCAGCGGCGCCTTACGGTCTGGTTTGACCCCGGACGGATCAAAAGCCTCCTCATTCCGAATCTCGAGAAGGGCCCGCCTCTGTTACCCGACAAAAAGTACCGGCTGGTCATCAGCAAGGACTGGCAAGCGGCGGATGGGCGCACATTGGGTGAGGATATGGTCAGGGAATTTAAAACAGGCAAAAAGGATACCGACAAGCCCCTGCCCGGAGACTGGTCCCTGAATCTGCCTAAGGCGCATACAACGACGCCCCTGAAGATCCGCTTCGGCTATGCGATGGATTACGCCATGTTGCTCGACGGAATTGCAGTCTATGATCAGAACGGGCATTTGGCAGAAGGCCGGGTTGAAGCCGGGCCAGAAGAACGAACCTGGCTGTTTTACCCGGAATCACCCTGGCAACCCGGCACGTACTCCCTCCGCTTCAGCGCCGACCTGGAGGACCTCGCCGGGAATAACCTGGACCGGGCGTTCGACGCGCCGCCTTCGGAAAACCAAATCACCCCGCCGGCGTTCTACGAAAGAACCATCCAGGTGAAATAAAGGCGCCCTAACCGATTAGTTGATCTGATGATTTCGGCGGGTTAAGAAGCGGTTGGCAAACTGGCTGAGCGGCCTTCTGTCTTTGGGCCTCAGGTGATGTATTCGGCATCTGCTAAGGGATTGGTCAAACGTTAACTTCCCTAAACGAATTTGAAGAAATCTTCAATACCGGATTGGTATATCGGAAACTCAGGATAAGCTTCAATGAATTTCTGAAACCCTTTTTTATGCGGCTTTTGATTATTCCATTTGATTTCCAGGGCAAAACCTTTTCCAAAGCTTTCTTCTACAATAAAATCAACTTCATAGTTTTCCGAAGTTCGCCAAAACCTGATCTGTTCAATTGAATATTTACGGATCAGATGACAATAGATGAAATTTTCAAGTAACTGCCCGCGGTCACTACGATTAGAAACATCCCCGTAACGGTTCACAAATGCATTCCGAAGCCCAAGATCATTGAAATAAACCTTTGGCATTTTTGTTAATTCTTTGCGAAAATTTCTGAAAAAGGGTTTTAATAGAAAGACATGGAAACATTTTTCCAGAACATAAATGTAATAGTCTACCGTTTTAGCATCCAGTTTAAGGGTGTTGGCCAATTCATGCTTATTCAACATCCCTCCGGACTGATCCGCCAACAGTTGTATCATGAGATAAAATTTTTCACCCTTCTCAACTCCTGATTCGAGCATATCACGTTTAATATATGCATTTTTCAACTCTTCCAATTGCAGCTTTTTACCCATCAAATCACTTTCGAGGACAACTGCAGGGTACCCTCCGAACTCAAGATATTCATATAATAAAACCTTAAGGTCATTCCATTTAGGTGAGAAATAATCTTTTCGTTCTCTTAGGACATCCAATTCGACGGCCAGGTCCTCAACTTTTTTAAAAATCAGGAACTCCTTAAAAGATAACGGAAACAGATGAAAGATGCGCTTTCTACCTGCCAATGAGTCCTTGAACTTGCGGTCAATGTAAAACGCACTGCTTCCAGTAGCGACTATTTTCAGGTTTGTTTCATACTTATCGTAAAGAAATTTAAGCACCTGAGTTGGGTCTTTCGCATATTGAACTTCATCGATCAGTAAATAAATTCTTTCTTGAGCGAGCCCTTCCAAAATCGGTTTGGGAATCAATCTAAGGTGATCAAATATTCTATCGGGATGATGATTGATACTGGCTAAGATGGTGATATCTTCAAAGGATAGGTAAAATACTTGTTGATCTTCTGATTTGAGCTTTTGGTACAATAGTCTCAAAATCGAGGTTTTTCCTACTTGCCGGGCTCCTGTAATAATGGAAATTCGTTTGTCTGTCAGATGTTCTTCTATCAAAGCAAGAATTGCTCTTTCATAGATCATATAATAAATTTTAGACAAAAATAGGATTTCATTTCCAAAAAAAGCAGAAATTATTAGCTATTAAATCTATATTTATCTATAAAGAAAAGGCCGGGCACAAAAAAAGCCGCGTCTGGTGGACGCGGCCTTGCTAATAACAAATCATAATCTCATGAAAAAAATAAGACGACCTAATTTTTTGGTTTATATAGAGTAAAAACCTTCACTTTGGGGGTTCCCTGCCCCTGCAAATTAGCAGGGCAAGGAACCGATTGTTTATGGGATTATGATTATCGGACAATCATTTTTCCAGCCGCGACAAGCTGACCATGTGATGTCGCTTGAAAGGTATAAAAACCGGCCGGCAAGTTTTGCCGATAAAATTGAAACCTGTTTCCTTTGTGGCGCTCAGACCGCACTTTTCGGCCCATGCTGTCATACACGAGCCAATCAAGCTCGTCTATCATAATCCCTTCAATCTCAACGGTTGCCGATTCTATAAACGGATTCGGCGCCACTTTTATTGTTACCCCTTTGGGGATATCCGGACCTCCGTTCACTCCAACCAGAAGAATGCATCCTCCTTCGAGGAAATCTTCGCAGCCAACTTCATGGCTGATGGTGTTGGTTTTCACCGGAGGGTAGTAGTCAAAATAGACGGCAGCGCTGTTGTTAATAATTGTCCCGACCGGGTTGTTCGGTTTTTGGGAAATTCTGAATGTTACAAACCCGCGGGATGAAGCCTCCTCTGCGCTGCCGCCTGCTTGAAGTTGGATTTGATCGAAGGTGATCTTCAGGACACCTTTTTGGTTAATTTCAAAATCATAGGGATGACTGGCGGCGCCAATAATGACACTCGCCGGGTCAAGATAAAGCGGTAAGGTGTCCCTGATCACTACTCTGTCAATGGTGTCGTTTTCTACAGTATTGGCAAAGACGATGGTGTATTCAATGTCAGTGTTCGGAACGATCACGTGATCGTTATAGCCTTTGGGATGACCTCTCATAAAGGTTGACTCACCGTCTTGCACTTTAATTTCTTGTACGTCTATAGAGACGTAGGGGTCAGAATCGTTTTCAGGAAACTGCGTAACTTTTCCGGTAACGTAGTTGGATTGGCCGACCTGCGTACAACCCTCGATCGCGATGGTCGGGAAGTTGGCGCCGGGATGGCCTTCCGACTGTTCTGCGATGAGTCGGTAGGTTGAACCATCGCTATTGGGTTCGAAAGCTTCCAACTCTACGGCTTCCTGCGGTTCGAGGTTGATATCGATGGTACCTTCCCTGAAGACGATCACGTCTTCGACCACCACATAATTAAGCGCTTTGGTGGTTGGGGCGGTTCCGATATTCTTGACCTTGAACTTCAAGGAGTCGTTTTCACATACGCCGCTGACCTGGATGCTTGACATGTCCCAATTTGGATCGGGGGGGATACAAGAAGCGTTGGGGTAAATAGTTGAGTTAACCCAGGCGGCTTGCGCAACAATAACATCGTTGCAGGCAACAGCAGCTTTGAAAGTGAACTGCCCGCTTTTGGTTGAAGCGACATCGCCGATATTCACGATCACGGAGTCTCCCTGGACCGTGTAGGGCAGGCTGGCGCTGAGGAAGCTGAGCTCCTCATCCAGTTTCAGCACTACTTTGGCGTCGGTTGCCGCGCCCGGGCCGTCGTTGTAGTATTTCACCGTATAGGTGGCATCGCTACAATAAACCAGTCCGGGTGTTGAGACATCCACTGTCAGCAGTGGGCAGTCGTAAAGTACTTTTACCGGAAAATCATAAACCGTCGTGTCATAGAACTCATTAAAGTCAACTGTTATCGCAATGGGATTGCAAAGATCCCAGTTGTCACTTTCCTTTTGAAGGGTTACCGTATAAAGCCCGGTATCCACCAGCATTTCGTATTCGCCCAGCTCATTGGTCACACCGTAGTAAGTGCGATCATCGCTAACCGCCTTCACGGTCCATCTCGGAAGGAGCTGGTCGGTATTGGGGTTGTACGGGTTGCATCCGTCATCGGAGCGATAAACCTTGCCGGAAATCTTGTTGGAGTTGTAGTTCCCCAATTCGTCGACCTTCAGCAGGGTAATGTCATTGATAGGAATGAGCAACCCTTTTGCATTATTGCCCGTAATGACAAAACCTCCGTCAACGGTCGGGGCAAGATCTACTCCGATATCCGTTTTGTCTTCGGCCCCCAAGCTCCTCACCCAGATCGGATTCCCTTTGAAATCCATCTTGGCCAGCAGGATATTGGTGTTTTGTGGATTCGGCAAGGTTAAACCTACCGCTACCAGATCGCCGTTGTCCAATTCGATGATACTTTCAAAGAAGTCATCACCGGGAGTTGGATCAATGGTCTTCCACCAAAGGGTATCGCCCTGAAGGGTTGCTTTGGCGACCAGGCCTTCCCGGAAATTATCATGGTAACCTGTGAGCACCATGTTTCCGTCCTTGGTCGGAATCAGTTCCAGCGCCTGTTCATCGAGCCCGGAATCGTAGACTTTTGTCCAGATCAGACCGCCATCGGTATTGATCTTGTACAAGGCGATGTCGTTCTGACCGGTCTCGGTCTTGATGTTGGCGGCAAAGATGAATCCGTCTGTTGTAGCGATTACGCCGGCTGCTCTGTCTTCCTTGGTTGTACCGTAAGTTTCTCGCCACAATTCTTCGCCGTTGCCGTCCGTCTTGATGGCCAGGATATCGTCCTTGTTGTTGAGCGGGTTGAGTGTTTGTCCTACGATCAGGAAACCGCCGTCATTCGTTTGCACGAGGCCTGTGCCCCTTGCTTTGACGGATGTTTCGTAGGTCTTGCTCCACAACTTGCGGCCGCGCTTGTCGATCTTCAGCAGATAAACATGCTCCGGCTGGAAAATATCCGGCTCGATATAACCTGCAATTACCAGGTCGCCGTTGGGCATTTCCAATAAGTCAAATCCTCCTTCCCTGATACCCTCATCGAACACGTTTGCCCAGATGAGTTTGCCATCCACATCAGTCCGGATGACATATATATCAAGGTCGTTATCGTCGCCGTAAGATTCTGACAGCGCCAGAATTGCATAACCTTCATCAACCGTCTGGATTACTTTCTGCCCCAGGTCTTCGTTGTTTCCACCGAAGGAAACCTCCCAACCCTGCGCTTGCAACCCTATCGCCCAGCCCCAAAAAACGATCATCCAAGCCATGCAAAGACCTGAACGGGTTTTTATTTGAGAGGCCTTACCTTGCGTCATTGGCGATTGATTTAGGTCGTTGTCTTCGTTTGACATTACAAAAGTGTTGCGATCTCATTCAAAATACAAAGACAAAAAATAACGTTTGTTGAAATAAAACGTGTATTTTTGTTTTGAAATTTGATGAGACTATGAAAGTAAATAGTTGAAAATAAAGGCTTTGAAAGCTGGATGATAGGTCGCTATTTGTTGAAAATAAACTACGAATTTCAGGTGGAAAAAAGTCAGTTGATCGCTATTTTACGGGTACTCGATGCTAAAGAGCTTAAAATTTTAAAAAAATGGCTGCATTCTCCGATTCATAATCAACGCGAGGATGTAGTTGCTTTGTTCGAATACCTCACGTCAGGCAACCATCTTGCCGAGGCCAAATTCCTATACAAAGAACGGGTTTTTCCCAAAGTATTCGGCCGGTCGGCGCCCTATGATGATGCTAAAATAAGACAAACTATCCACTTTTTGCAGAAAGCCGTTGAAAAATTCCTGGTTTTTGAGGAATTGACGGCCGACGAAATCCGGAACAAGATCGCACTGGCCATTTCTTTCCGGCAACGCAACCTGGACAAGGTTTTTCAACGAACGCTCTCCGGCCTGGAGGAATCCAGGGAAACCACCGGCCAGCGAACCGACAGTTTTTTCCGCAACGAATACCTGATCGAGCAGGAAAAATATAACTTCATGGCCGACAGGCAACCCGCCGCCAAGCTGAACCTTCAGGCAGTAGCCGATGCCCTCGACAAAACCTTCATCATCGAAAAGCTGAAGCTGAGCTGCCGGATGATATTCCACCAGGCCCTGTACAAGGCCAACTACGAGATCAGCTTCCTGGAGGATATTCTGGAGTTCATCGAAAACAAAGACCTGATCAAAGAGCCGGCCATCGGCGTGTATTATTATATCCTGAAGGCCATTACCGAACAACAGGACGACCGCCGGTATTTCGAACAGCTTCGGTCACTGGTACAGAGTTCGATCAGGGTATTTCCGCCGTCCGAACTCCGGGAGATCTACCTGATGGGGATCAATTACTGCATCAAAAAGATCAATGCCGCCGACGAAGCCTACAAACGCGAGACCTTCGAGTGGTATAAACAGGGCCTGGAAAGTAAAATTCTGCTGGAAAACAACCAGGTCACCCAAAAGACCTACTTCAACGCCGTAGCGGCGGCGCTGCTGGTCAAGGAGTTCAACTGGGCGGATCGCTTCATCGCCGGCTACAAGAAATGGCTGCCGGCCGATCAGCGGGAAAACCTGAGCCACTTCTGCCGGTCCAAGCTCCTGTTCGAAAAAAAGGATTACAAATCGGCCATGCGCCTGCTGGCTCAGGTGGAATACGATGACATCCTCCTCAATCTCAACGCCAAATCCATGCTGGTCAAAATGCTTTACGAGCAAGAGGAACTGGATTCGCTGGACTCCCTGCTGGAAAGCGTTCGGACCTTTATCCAGCGCAAAAAGGTGATCGGCTACCACAAGAACATCTACAGCAACCTCGTGAAATATACGCGCAAGCTCGTCCGGGTAAACCCCTACAGCGCCGAACAAAAGGAAAAACTGCGGCAGGAGATCCTCGCCGCCAACCCGCTGGCGGAGCGGCAGTGGTTGCTGGAGCAGTTGGGGCAGCTGTGAGGGGGAGGAAGTGAGGAATTGAGGAATTGAGGAATTGAGGAATTGAGGAAGTGAGGAATTGAGGAATTGATACGCCGGGCACTGTTGGTCGTATCAGGGGAGAGATTGGTCAGATTTCCGGGCATATGATCCGGGAAATCCTTATTTTTGGTAGGTGCAACAACCGTATTGATTCAACTATGATTGGGAAAGTTAAAAAATGGCTGGGAATTGAGGGCGTCAAGCTGGAGTTGGTTTTACCGGAGGGAATTTACCGGTATGCAGGCGTCATTCCCGGCAAAATCCGGTTTCAATCGCTGAATCCGCAGACCGTAACCGGCATAGAGGTCAAACTGATCGAGCGATATACCCGCGGCCGCGGCAAGGAAAAACTGATCGACGAGTATGAACTGGGCAGCCTGACCATACAGAAAACACTGGACATACCGGCCAACGAACCGGTTGAAATTGATTTTCAACTTCCGTTTGAGGTCGTGGAATCCGATATGGATGAATTCGGCAACCAGAATTTTGTGTTCGGCGGCGTCGCCAAACTGGCCAGGTGGGTCCGCGGCGCGCATTCCGAATTCCGGGTGGAGGCCGAAGCCAAGGTCAAAGGCGTTGGGCTGAGCCCGTTTGATAAGAAAGGGATTTTGGTGAAGTAGGTTTGGTTTGGGATTTGGTGTCCTGAAACTGTTCAAAAAAGTGGCTCTCTCCTTAAGACGTGCGATATTTGCAATCAGTCAATTTTACGCAACCATTTCAAGCGGAATCGTTTCAAAAAACCGCTCAGTCCTTTTTAAATCACAAAAGAAACAAAAGTTTTAAAGCCGTTAATTTGCCCGGGCAAATCAACCTCCGCAGGCCCTGATCACGCCATCAGCGTGAAGAAGGCGGCAAATCCTCACTTCCTCAACAGGTCCATCACGGCGGCGGTCAGGGAGACCACGCCGGTCCGGATGCTGGGTTTTGGATCCGGAGCAAAAAGGGAAGAGTGCAGGGATGGCAGCGTCAATTCGCCTTTGGCGGCAGCTTCAATTTTTTCTTTTTCAACGACGCCGAGCCAGAATTGGCAGGTCGGGATCTTGTCGTCGGTGCGGCCGTAATAGCTGAAATCTTCGCCGGCCATGACGGGATCAGCCAGGACGACCTTATCCTGTCCCAGGGTTTTGCGGAAAATGCCGGCCAGCCTTTCGGTCAATGCGGGTTCGTTGTAGACGGACGGACAGTATTCATTTTTCAATTTACATTCCGGGTATTGGTCCTCCGGCAATCCCGCCGACATGGCGACGCCGGCGCAAATCCGCTTGATCTTCTCAATAATGGCATTGCGGACGTCATCCGAATAGGACCGCATGGTCAGTTCCAGTTTGACCTCATTGGGAATGATGTTGCCCTTGGTACCGCCGTGTATGGAGCCGACGGTCACCACGGCCGGCTGCAATGGCGAAATTTCCCGGCTCACAATGGTTTGCAGGTCGACGATAATGCGGGCTGCCAGCAATACAGGGTCGATGGTGGTATGCGGATAAGCGCCGTGGCCGCCGAACCCGTGGACCGTAATATCCATAAAATCCACAAAAGCAAACGCGTATTCCGGCCGGACGCCCACTTTTCCGGCTTCAATGACCGGGCTGACGTGTAAGGCTATGCCGTAATCGGGCTTCGGGAAGCGGGTGTACAGCCCGTCATCGAGCATGGCTTTGGCGCCGCCGTTCCGCTCTTCGGCGGGCTGACCGATGAACACCACGGTGCCTTTCCACTGATCCTTCATTTTGGCCAGCGCCCGGGCGGCGCCCACCCAGGAGGTCATGTGTACGTCGTGGCCGCAGGCGTGCATCACGTCTACCGTCGCGCCGCTCTCATCGGTGGCTTGTACCGTACTGGCATAGGGTTTTCCGGTTTCTTCCTTCACCGGCAGCGCGTCGATATCCGTCCGGACGAGCACGACCGGGCCGTTGCCGTTGGACAATACACCGACTACGCCGTTGCCCCCGACTTTTTCAGTCACCGCAAATCCCGCGTTCTTCAGTTCGGCAGCCATCCGCTTTGCGGTTTCCGTCTCGTAAAAAGACAGTTCCGGATGTTGATGCAGGTGAAGGTAGAGGTCGTATAAGTAGGATGCATCGCCGGAAAGTTGTTTCTCCAGGGGCGATTGCGCAAACAAGCGGAAGGAAAGGAAAAAAAGGAGGTAAATGAATCTTTTCATAGGTACTTAAGCATATCGGCCCTGCGGGCAGTCATAAATCTTGCGCGGTAAATATCTTGATTTTAGGCATCAATGAAGAATTTTCAGAACGATTTTCCCCTGATTGCGGTTGTTTTCCATATGGGTATGGGCCATGACCACGTCATTCCAATCGTAAACGGAATCGATGACCGGGTGCAGGCTTCCGTTTTCAAAAAGCGGCCAATATTGTTTTCGGAATGCTGCGGTAAGGCGTATTTTGTAGTCGGTCGTTCGGGCACGCAATGTCGTCCCGGTAATTTGCAGGCGATTTCGGAGAATGAGCCCGAGGTTGACATCTTTTGCTTTTATCCCACCCATAGCGGCGAGGACGACCAGACGTCCGTCATGCGCGAGACTCTCAAGGTTGTCATTAAAATAGGGTGAGCCGATAAAATCCAGGATAGCATTGACGCCGTTCCCGTCTGTAAATTCCAGGGCGGCGTCCCTGAAATGCTCCGATTTATAGTCGATTGCCCGGGACGCGCCCAATTGAAGGCAAGTCGGGTGTTTTTCGGGCGAAGCCGTCACGATAGCCTTTGCGCCAGATGCCCGGCACAACTGGATTGCAGCGGTACCGACACCGCTCGCGCCGGCATGAATCAGCACCGTTTCACCCCGTTGGAGGCCGGCAATCCAGTGGAGCGCCTGATAAGCGGTCAGGAACACCTCTGGTACGGCGGCAGCAGATTCCAGAGAAAGATTTTCCGGTACCGGCAGAGCCATTTTCTCATGCAAAACCGCAAATTCAGCGTATCCGCCGCCACCCAGGAGGCCGCATACCAGATCGCCTGGCTGCCAAAGGGAGACTCCGGGGCCGGTTTTGACGACTGTTCCTGCGACTTCCAGGCCAAGCACCGGACTTTCGCCGGGCGGGGGCGGATATTTTCCCTGTCTTTGCAGGATATCGGCCCGGTTTAGGGCAGTTGCAGCTACCCGGATCAGGATCTCCTGCTCTCCGGGTTCCGGATCGGGAAAATTGCCGATATGCAGGTTTTCTGCTGGGCCGGGTTCACGGATCAGGACGGCTTTCATCATCTTTGGTTTAGCCGCCAAAATACGGCGGATCTGCAAACTTCAACCTTCAGGCTTTGGGCTTGGCGGCTGCCACGGCCGCTTTAGCCGTTGTTGCGGGCTTTGACGCGGGTTTGCAATCCCAGACCGGCTCAAAGTTCCGGTCGATCCCGTTGTACCGGCAAACCATGGCCGTTCCGCCGTTCCGAACCTGGAAGGCCTTGTTGACGTATTGGCGGTTGACGGTATATTCGGCGTGATACGCGCACTGGAGTTTGGCCCCGTCCCAATAGAGGAAGGCCCTTTCCGTTCCGGAGAGGCACCCTACCGTCATGGTGCTGGCTTCGATCATGAGCTGCCCGGGTACCGGTCCGGGGATGGCCCGCAACAGGGGTGTAGACTGGCATTCCTCAAATACGCATAATCCGGGGATCAGCGTTTTGGCGATCAGCTGGCGCCCCTGGAGTACGCGGACCTCAGCACTGATGTCGGTGAAGGAAGTTCTTTTTTTCTGGGAAACCCCCAGGAGGATCAGATCATCCCTTTGCGCGCCGGTCAGGGAGGCATTGCGCCAGCCTTTGGCCAGATAGCCGCCCCAGATGTATCCGCGGAAGGTTTTGCCGGCGTCGTCTCTGCCGGATACCTCGTACCAGTTGTCCAGGTAGCCGTTGACTTCGGCCTGCGGAATAAACAATTGATCCCGGTAGTCGGATTCGTTGCGGACGACCGCGCCGAGGGTCAACCGGGCAACGGTTTCGGAAGACGCGGTTGCGGAAGAAAAGACGGGCGCCTCATCGGCAAAAACGATCAGGTTGGTCCCGGGAGCATACAGTTCTGCGATTTGTGAACGGGAATGGAACCACTCGTAAAAATCGGCGTCATCGGCGTTTACAAACCGTACCTGGGTCTGTGTAAAACCGCTGGAAGTAATACAAAAGAGCAATAGAAGGATTGGCTTTGGGCATTTCATGAGCTGTCAATTGAAGCGTGTTAAAAATCTGTTTCACTATCACAACAATGCACGGTCGGGAATTAGCTCCCGGTAAATTTTTGCAGTGAATGTTCGGGTAGAATTTCTATTCAAATTTGAATTTCGGACAACTCTGTTAATAATATTCTGAAAACACGCCCCGGCAAAGAATTATTGCGCAACGGAATCCCTTTTTTCAAAAAAAAAGACCCCGGGACATGCTCCCGGAGTCTTCAACCATCATAATTCTCATGAAAACAATTTATCTTCCGCCTGTCAGGAACTGCATAGCGAGGTTATACTTTTCGGGCATAACGCCGTATATGTCCGTCTCAGGGTGAAACGCGGACCAGGCAAACCAGTAGGTGGTGAAAGTGGGCAGGATGTCACCTGCTTCGTTGGCTGCCCAGGCGGTTTTGGCTACGTTGTCATAGGTAATGAATACGGTTTGGCCGTTCACTTCGTCGATCACCGGTTCGGAACCGTTGCTGGCCAGCAGAGCCAGCGGATAGGCGCGGGTCTGGCCGTTGATATTGACACCGAGGACCTGCTCTTTGAGCGGCAGCTTCTTATCCCTGAAATTGATCGGGAACATCAGCCGGCGGGATTCCGGGCCGAACATGGCGTACGGATCCATATCATATTGCCGCTTATAGCCGGTACGCGGCGACAGCACTCTCGTTTCCGGGTGTTTTGCCCGCCATGCGCCCCAGGTACAAACCTGAGCCGGCACCTGGGTCAGCGACTTACCGGAAGAAGAACCGGATACCGCCTGTCCCATCATCTGCGACCAGAGGGATTCCGTTTCCCAGTCGTAGAAAAGCAGGTTGTTGTTGTACAGGAGCCCTGACACGCTGAAGGTGCGCGTTTCGCCGTCGACGCCTGAGGAGAAAGCTGCTGCGCTGGCGGTCAGCGGGCTGAACGTCACCGCTACCTGCTCGTCGCCGAACATATCATTGATGACTTCGTGGTAATTCATGATCCTGACCGGGTAGGCTTTGGTAACGCCGTTCATGGTTACGCCGATCACCATTTCATCGTCCGTGATGAAGTCGACTTTTTCGCCGTTGGCAAACCGCGGGATCTCCAGCGAGGGGATGCCGTCTTTACCGGGGCCGCCCTGGAACACTTCGGTCAACGGGATTTCCAGGTTGACCATTTCGAAGCCGTTGTAGGCGCAATAAACTTCTTCCGTTTTCTGGGTCTGGGCCATCAGGCCGAAAGCGCTCAGCACGATCAATGAAACTACAGTTGAAATTCTGATAATAGTGCTCATAGGTAAATGGATTTTGAAATAATATTGAAAATTTGTTTGGATGTTTTATAGTAAACCAAAAGCGTGCCAATTTTTTCTCAGCACCTCACAATGGGCGATCCGGTCCGTTCTTAATTGTTGTAATCCGCATAATCAAAGCCGGTCCGGTTGCGTTTCCTTCAACAGCAAACCATGACGGCCAATAACCCGATTCTCTGACTGAAGCACAATTGAATGACCTGGTTCAAGCGACTTTTTCCCATCCTGTTTTTTCCGCTTTCCCTATTCACCTGCACGGCTGCGGGACAAATCACCGGCGTAATCGAAAATCCGGCCGGCGCTACCCTCCCCTTCGTCAATATCCTGATCAACGGGGATCCGCACCTGGGCGTGACGGCCGATCTGGACGGGCGGTTCGTCATCACCACCGAAAAAGTGGTCCAACTCGATTTCAGCTACGTCGGCTATGAGCCTTTGCGCATGGTATTCGACCGGAGCCAACCGCCGCCGCCTCAGCTCCGGGTGGTCCTGCAGCCGGCGGATAACGCACTGACTGCGGTAGAAGTCATTGCCGGAGAAAACCCGGCCGACCGGATCATCCGGGAAGCGGTCAGCCACCGGAAATACAATGACCCCGAGAAAGCGCTGGCCGCCTATCAGTGCCGGACCTACAACAAACAGGTTTACCGGATTCAACCGGATTCGGCGATCCTGGCCAAAATGGATACCGGCCAGGTCAAACAGATCGACCGGTTTGTGCGGAGTTCGGCGGACCATGATTTTTTTATTCTGGAAAGCGTTACAAACCGGAAATTCCGCAGCCCCGGGCAATTGACCGAACAAATCCTGTACAGCAAGGCCTCCGGTTTCAAATCCCTGCCGCTGGCGCCGCTGGCTGCGGATGTACAGCCATTTTCCTTCTATCAGGCAGAAGTCCGCGTTTTTGAAAAATCCTATCTCAACCCCATCAGTCCGGGCAGCGAGGCCAAATACTTTTTTTCCCTGGATGATACCCTTTACCGCGGAGCCGACACCCTCTTCGTCATCAGTTTCCACCCGCGGAAGGGCAAAAACTTCGACGGTTTGAAGGGTGTTTTGTACATCCATTCCCACCGATACGGCATCAGCAACCTGATTGCGGGCCCCGCCGATACGACCGGCAACCTGACCTTCAGCATCGAACAGCAATACCAGCTCGCCGGCGGAGAAACCTGGTTTCCAAGTCAGCTGCACTTTGAATTCGCCCTGCCCAAATACCCCATGCCCGGCATCGGCATGTCGGCCTACGGGCGAAGCTATATCGACAGCCTGAACCTGGAGCCCGTTTTTGAAAGGAAGGATTTCCGAACCGCCGAAAAATATTCCTTTTCCGATAACGCCTTCCGGCAGCCCGATTCGCTGTGGCTCCGGTTAAGGGCTGTTCCACTTTCGGACAAAGAACTTCGAACATATGCGGTAGTGGACAGTTTCGGCGATGTTCACCATCTGGACCGATGGATGAACCGAATCGGGTTGCTTTCCACGGGCAGGCTTCCCATGGGCCCTATTGACCTGGATTTCCGCCGGGGGATCGGGTTCAGCGAATATGAGGGATTGCGCCTGGGCGCCGGCATTTATACCAGCGAGCGCCTGCTGCGGGCTGTGGCCTTCGGGGGATATGCCGCTTACGGATTCAAGGACAAACGCTGGAAATACGGGTTGGAAGGCATCTGCCGGATCGACCCCGACCGGGACCGGGCCTTCACCGTAAGCTATACCGACGACCTTGAGGAGCCCGCTGTCATGCCCGGTTTTCCGGAGCCGGGTTTCCTTAACCGCCGGACCTTTGCCCGCCGCATGGACCGTTGGAAAGGATGGGCCGCCCGGTTGGAAGGTCAGGTAGTCCGGTCGCTGGACGCTGTGGCGGAGGTTCGTTCCGGGCAAGTGCAACCATTATATATGTACCGCTTCAACGGCTCGCAGGAAACGGCCGGTTCGTTCGACCTGACCGAAGTGTCGGTCCACCTGCGGTATACGCCGGGAGAACTGTACACCCGTTTTTTCGGCGTCCGGGTGAGTGAAGGCGATGGAAAATATCCGGGGCTGTTCTTCAGTTGGCGGCGGGGTTGGCAAAACGGAACGGCAGCCGGCCTTGAATTCGATCAGGTCTGGGCGGGTGTCGGGCACAAATTCCGGATCAGGTGGCTGGGCGAGACCAGTTACCGGTTCGAAGGCGGGGCGGTAACCGGCAATCCCCCGTATCAAAGGCTGTACAGCAGCACAGGCGTCGGGATTGCCGGCATCCGGGCCAACCACGAATTCCAGACCATGGCTTACCAGGAATTCCTGTCGGACCGGTTATTCGTATCGGCATTGCGGCACAACTTCGGCAAATTGCTGTTCAGAACGTCGTGGCTGCAACCTGTTTTAGCTGTAGAGCAGCGGTTTGCTATCGGTGTACTCGGGCATCCCGAACGGTATGAGCGCATCAAGTTCAAAACCCTGGAAAAAGGTTTCTGGGAATCCGGCATCATCCTGGACAATCTGATCCGGATCAATTACTTCAACATCGTCCACTTTGGATTCGGCGTGGCGGCTTACCGCAGGTTCGGCGCCTACCAGTTGGAAGGCGGCTGGAAACAGAACAGCGTCATCCGGTTATCCTTTTATGCAGAGACCTGAATTCCGATACTGGGGTCCTCAGATCTTCACCAATTTCCGGGTAATGGAGCGGTTGCCCACCGCAAATTCAACCAGGTAAATGCCGGCAGGCAAATGCCGGATGTCCACTTCGGGCATGCTGTGCGAGGACCCCGTCAGGGATCTCTGCTCCAACCAGTTTTTCCCGTTCAGGTCGGTGATCCTGATGTTATTGATCCCGGCGGATCCCTGATCTGATTTAAACCGGATAAAATCAGCTGCCGGATTGGGGAAGATGGAAGTTTCAGCGAAAGCGGGGGCGGAAACCGAGCTGACGGGATCTTCCTGCAGGGTCAGGGGCGGGTTGAGCCTAACGGCGCCGTCTCCGCCCGAGCTGTTGTTCAGGTTGACCGCGTTGCCGGAAGCGTAGAACCGCACGGGGCCCGAACCCTGTTCAGGCGCCGTCCAGGGAATGACAAACACATTGGTATCGTTCGGCATGCTGTGTTCGGCGTATTGACGGTTGCTGAGGGTAACCACGTGCTGCCCTTGCGGGGCTTCTCCGAAGGCGCCGCCGTTGGCATTGTCTTCTCCGATCAGCGCAACCGCCTGGTAACCGTAGGCGGCAGGGGTGCCGGTAGTGGGCGTGACAACGACCTTGAAGGTATAGGTCTTCCCCGGTTGATAGGCGGTCACCGGCAGGGTATCATCGAGGACCTGAGCCTGGATGGTGGGAGAAAACTGGCCGCCGTTGTGGCAAAGCTGGCAGGTCAGGCCACCGCTTAGGGGCGATCCGGTCCGGTCTTCACCCTGGACGGCGCCCGGGCCTCCGGAAGAACCGGCCCATAAAATAGCGGCAAGCCCGGCAACAAAAAGCGTGTAAAGCAATCGGAGATGCATAAATCAGGTTTTTGGCATAATGAAATAGTGTTGCTATCAAACCTCAAAGGAGGTTGATGCTTAGACACTCAGGTAAGGCAGGTGGTTTAACAGGCCGGCAGGAATCCGCCTTATTCGTCATGTTTCCAACAAAAAGCTATTTTCAGGAATTTTACCGATGGCGCCACGGAAAAAATCGTATATGGCCTCAAAGTCGGCATCGGCATCATCGGTTGTATAAAAAGGCTTTGAAAAAGCGACCTTCTTTCTGGACCAATCGAAACGGCACATGATGATGGGCACTCCGGCGGCCCGGGCGATATAATAGAATCCCGTTTTGAGCTTGTCAACCTTGCTTCTGGTGCCTTCAGGGGCAATGGCAATGGCAAATGTTTCGTGCCGGTTGAAAATGTCGGCCACCAAATCCACGAAATTGGTGTTTTTGCTGCGATCTACAGGGTATCCGCCGAGCCACCGGAAAATTCTTCCCAGTGGTCCGCGAAACAAACTTTCCTTGCCGACGTATTTTATATCAACATCCAGCGCACTGCGCACCATCAAGCCAAGCGGGAAATCCCAATTGGAGGTATGCGGTACCACAATGACGATGTATTTGGGCGGAAAGGGCCATTCTCCTATTTCCATTTGCCAACCCAGAGCTTTGAGCAGCCAACGATTCAAACCGCTTAACATAGAACAAGTCGTTTGTCTTTCCGGTTATACGGAATGGGCAAGATAGAATACTTAAAGCGATTTTCAATCGGAATCCTGTAAAATCGGCGATTTACATCATCTTCCTGATGACTTATCTCCATCAGTGTCGTCAAATAATCATTACGCCCTGAAGGTTGCCTTCAGGCTGAGAACACCCTTACAAATCAACGAATTTCAAAAAAATACTTAATTTAACCGCTTGAATTAAGGGTGAAAACGAATTTGAGAAAACCTACTGTATTACTTTTGGCGCTGCTGGGGCTGATTTTTCCGGCAGTTTCCGCCATTCACGCCCAGTCGCCGGAACCGACCGCAGCCTCCGAACCGCTGGATTTGCAATTCAGCCCGCAGGGCGGGTTTTATCTGCACGGCATTTCAGTGGAGCTCGCGGCGCCTGAAGGCCGCATCTACTACACCCTGGATGGCACGACGCCGTCTGCACGCTCCCAGGTGTACCAAGGCGATCCCATCCGGATCACCCATACGACTGTTTTGCGCGCCATAGCCGTTTCCGGTTCCGGAAAAAGCCGCGCAATCGGCCATACCTATTTCATTGACGAGCCCGAGAGCACATTTCCCATTATTTCCATCGGGGTCACACCTGCCCTGCTCTTTGATCCCACCAGGGGCGTTTTCATGCAAGGCGGCAGAGCGGTTGACACCCTCTGGTCAAAACCGGGCGCCAATTTCTGGTCGCGGACGGAATTCCCGGTCAACGTGGAGATCTTTCAGCCCGACGGCCAGCATGTGTTCAATTGCATGACCGGCTTCCGCCTGTTCGGGGGGATGAGCCGGTTGTTTCCGCAGAAATCCATTGCCCTCATGGCCCGGCGCCAATACGGCCAGAACAAATTCGACTACCCGTTATTCGGAAAAAAAGGACCGAAGGATGTCAAATTCCTCGTATTGCGCAACAGCGGCAGCGATTTCGGCAAAACCCATTTCCGGGATGCGCTCATGACCAGCCTGACGGAGGACTGGGATATAGAAACGCAGGCTTATCAGCCGGCCCATGTGTACATCAACGGCCGGTACTGGGGCATTTACAATATGCGGGAAAAGGTCAACCGTTTCTTTATTGAAGACCATTCGGACGTCGATAAGGACAGCATCGACCTGATCGAACATTACATGACCCGAAAACGGGGCAGTACTTTGCATTACCGGCGGATGCTGAAGTTCATGGAAACCCACAACCTGGCCGAACCGGCCAATTACGGTTTCATTCATACCCAAATGGATGTCGACAATTTCATGAATTTCCAGATCGCGGAAATTTATTTCGACAATCAGGACGCCGGCGGCAACATCAAGTTCTGGCGTCCCCAAACCGCCGACGGGCGCTGGCGCTGGATCCTTTACGATACCGACTGGGGCTTCGGGTTGCACGAAAGCCAGGCCTGGCGGAACAACAGCCTGGCTTTCCATACCGAAGCCAACGGCCCCAGATGGCCGAACCCGCCCTGGAGTACCTTCATCCTGCGGAAATTGCTGGAGAATCCGGCGTTCGAGGAAGCCTTCGTCAACCGCTTCGCAGACCACCTGAACGATTCCTTTTCGCCTGAAAGGGTGAACAAGCGGATCGACAAGTTTTACGATAACCTGCTGCCTGAAATGCCCCGGCACCTCAAACGGTGGCAACTGGAAACCAAGGAATGGGAAGGCCAGGTAGCGCTTTTGCGCGAATTCGCCAACCGGCGCCCGGAATATATGCGCATGCACCTGATGGCCAAGTTCGATACCGGTCCGCAACGCCGGGTGAACGCCGTTGCCGGGAAAGGCGGCCATATCATGATCAATGAAACGGTGGATGTCGGAAGCAAAAAGCCGTTCTCCGGGATCTATTTCGCCCATTTCCCCATTCGCCTGCGGGCCGTACCCGATTACGGTTACCGGTTCAGCCACTGGGAAGGAATAGCCGAAAGCCGCGACGCCCGTGAGTTATGGCTCGACCTGGACAAGGAGCAGTACAGCCTGGAAGCTGTTTTTGAGCCGTTCCTGGACCCCCTGCTGGATAAGATCGTGATCAACGAGATCGGACCGAACAACAAAAAGGCCGGCGATTGGCTGGAATTGTACAACAGGACCGATCAGACCGTCAACCTGGACGGGTGGATGCTGTCGGACAAACGCCACGAATATATTTTCCCGCCGGTCACGATCGGGGCCAACGACTACCTCGTCGTATGTCAGGATTCAGTGGCCTTTCTCAATGAGTATCCCGAAGCCTATCAGGTATGCAGCGGGCTTGGTTTCGGCCTCAACAAACGCCGCGAAACCGTCACGCTGTATTCCCTTTCCGGCGCAGCGGTGGACAGTTTCACCTACGAACTTCCGCCGATAGATTCCATTTTCGCACTGAGCCTGCTCCTGCCCAACCTGGACAACAGCCAGCAGGACAACTGGGAAATCCGCCTGGGAAAGGGCTCTCCCAATCTGCCGAACCCCTATTTTGTCGAAAGCAGCATCCGGCATGTGCAGGGGTATTGGTTGCAGATGGGCGTAGCGGCATCCATAGCGGCCATTTGCATCCTGTTGCTGATTTTCAGACACCGCGGGATTCTGTGAGGCCGTATGTTATTTTTAAAATTTTCCGGATTTTGAGTATTCGCCTGTCCTAAATGCATCGGACGGGGGTTGCATCTTTTAAATATCCGCCCGCTGCCGGGATGCGGTTATTTTTTGAATAACATTTGATAAAAAATGCGCAGATAATCGCCTCCAAATTGAAGATAATTGCAAAGATTTAAAGCTACTTCCATTCCTCGAACGAAATGATGAAAAAAATTCCTTATCTATTTATCCTCGCCCTGGGCCTTCTGGGCGCCTGCAATCAGGGTTCGAATTCAGCAACTTCAACTGATGCCATCAGCCTCACTGTAAAGAATCCGGCCGATTTTGCGCGAAAGGATGTTTTGCTGAAGGTGGACATCAGCCGGATTGCCGCCAAACACCCCGGGTTCGACGGGCAGGGTTTCCGGTTGACGTCCGGGGCAGACCTCCCCTTCCAATTGAACGACCTCGATGCGGACGGTGCGCCGGATGAGATTGCCTTCCTCGCCGATCTGGCGCCGAATGAAGAAAAGACCGTTTCCTTTGTCCCGTTGGGGGAAGGTGAAAGCCTGCCAGAATTCAAGAAGAGGACCCAGGCCGAACTGTCGCACAAAACCGGCGGCAAATGGGAAGATCGCAAATATATAGGCGGTGATTTCCAGAATGTGCAATCGCTGCGGGTGCCGCCCGAACATACCGACCACTCATTCTTTATCCGGTATGAGGGCCCAGGCTGGGAGTCCGACAAGGTAGGGTACCGCTTTTATCTGGACTGGCGGAATGCAACCGATATTTTCGGAAAGAAAACGGAGGACATGGTGCTCCAAAGGGTCGGGCTCGACGGTTTTGACTCCTACCACGAGCCCGGCGAATGGGGTATGGACATCCTCAAGGTAGGCCCTTCACTCGGCATCGGCACGCCGGGTATCTGGCTGGGGGACGCCGCGCTGCGGGTAGAGACCACCGATTCGCTTTTCTGCGCCATTCCCGTAAACGGCGTCGTGGAATCGATGGTGCGGACCCGGTATGCCGGTTGGAAGGCCGGCGACCAAAAAGTGGACCTGACGTCGGAACTGACCATCGGCGCAGGCAGCCGCATGACCCGGAACGACCTTACGCTGAGCGCTCCGCTGCCCAATTTGTGTACGGGCCTGGTCAAACTGGATAATGCTGCGGTATTGAAGGATGACGGATCCCGTCCCTGGGGATATTTTGCTACTTTCGGCAATCAAAGCCTGGCGGAAGACGGCCTCGGCATGGCCATCCTCTACAGGCAGTCAGACCTGATCCAGGTGACCGAGGATAAAAATAGCCACGTCGTGGTCCTGCGGCCGGATCAGAACCAGCTGACCTATTATTTCCTGGCAGCCTGGGAGCAGGAGCCCGGCGGTATCAGAACGGAAGAGGCCTTCCGGCAATACCTGGATGATACCGCGCTTGAACTGGGTCAGCCGGTTTCGGTTGAGATCAATTAACCATACATCCGGACCCCGGCAGTTTATTAAAATTCAGGCGCTATTTGTTGAACTATTCATACGAGCCGGCCTGCGGGCAAAATTTAAATCAAAACAAGCGATGCTACTACGATCAAACCAACCAACAAGAAAACCTTTCGGGTATTTGTGGATAAGCTGTTCCCTCCTGTTTCTGGCAACCTGTTCCATCACAACAACAGGGTGCAAACAGGACCCACCGCCCTCCATCGACGAAGTCGTCAGGGCCCAAACCGTCAACATCGCCAGGGAATTGCCCTGGTCAGAACGGATGGCACTTTCCGTGATGAAAAGAGCCCCGATTGCCTGGAAAAACGATTACAGCAAACAACCCTCCTGGAATTACACCCATGGGCTGATCATGACAGCGATCATGGACACCTGGGAGCAAACAAATAAACAGATCTACTTTGATTACGCCAAGTCGTACGCAGATACGATGATCCTGCCTGACGGCGGGATCGTGGATTATGACCTCGATCAATTCAACATCGACCACATCAACCCCGGGCGGATCCTGTTCAAGCTTTATGAAAAAACCGGGAAAGAGAACTACAAGATCGCTACCCAAACCCTGAAGCGGCAGATCGACTGGCAGCCGCGGACCACGGACGGCGGGTTCTGGCACAAGTTGCGTTACCCCTGGCAGATGTGGCTCGACGGCCTTTACATGGGCGAACCGTTCTATGCCGAGTTTGCTTTGCGCAACAACCAACCCAAGCTCTTCGACGATGTCGTCCTGCAATTTACCCTGATGGAAAAACACGCCCGGGACCCCAAGACCGGGTTGCTTTACCACGGTTGGGATGAAAGCCGCGTGCAGCGGTGGGCCGACCCCCAAACCGGTTGCTCCCCCAATTTCTGGGGCAGAGCGATCGGCTGGTACGCCATGGCGCTGGTGGATGTGCTCGATTTCCTGCCTGCCGACCACCCCAAACGCCAGGAATTGATCGACATCCTCAACCGGACCCTTGAAGCCGTAGCCAAATATCAGGACGACAAGACGGGCCTCTGGTACCAGATCGTCGATCAGGTCAGCCGGGAAGGCAATTATCTGGAAGCGTCGGCGTCCTGCATGTTCACCTACGCCATGATCAAGGGTGTCAACAAAGGTTACCTTCCGGAATCGTACCGCCCGATCGCACAAAAAGGATACGACGGCATCCTCAACAACCTGATCGAGGTAGCCGACGACGGTGAATTGCACCTCACCAAGAACTGCGCAGTGGCCGGGTTGGGCGCCGAACCTTACCGGGACGGTTCTTTCGAATACTATATCGGCGAACCTGTCAGGCCGGACGACCCCAAGGGACTGGGACCGTTCATTCTGGCCAGCCTCGAGTTTGAGCGGGCGGGGAAGGGGTCTTGACAGTGGGCAGTTGTCAGTTGTCTGTTGTCAGTTGGCAGTTGTCAGTGGGCAGTTAGGTTCCGGTGAAATAGTCGTAAACCAGCCGCGATACGTTGCTCATGATATCGGTGGCGAGGTCGTTATCTTCCCAGTCTTTGGACAGCAGTACGAGGACATACCGGCGGCCGTCGGGCAGCATGACCAGGGCTGAGTCATGGCTTACGCCGGTGATCCAGCCGGTTTTGTGCGCGACCCGCACCCCGGGCGGTAATTTGGCGGGGATGATCTCATTGAATTTCTGGCCTTCAAGAATGGTAATCATGGTGCGGCTGGCCTCCGGGTTGACGGCTTTTTCGCGACCGATCCTTTCGAATATCCGCATCAGGTCATAAGCGGTGGTGGTATTGCTCAGGCCGAGGTCGTAGGCCTTTTGGTCCTCCACCCCGCGCAGCACTTCGATATACGGAGCGCCCAATTGCCGCATGGTACTGGTCACATTTTCGGCTCCGACGTATCCGATGAGGATATTGGTGGCCAGGTTGGAGCTGTAGGTGATCATGGCGGTTGTCAGGTCGAACAGGGTTGCATTCCGGCCGATCCGCCCATAGAGTTCTTCTTCCGAATCCTCGCCGATCCCCATGCTGTACACGCTGCTGTCGACGATGCTGTAAAATGCATTGATCACGGGCACTGAATCGGTCATCCGGAACCGGTTGCCGGCCACTTGCCTGAAAAGCTCGATCATCACGGGGGTTTTCATAGTGCTGGCGGCGTGGAACCGAAGGGTATCATTGATCAGCAATTGCCTCGACGAATCCTGGAGGTCGAGAAAAGCCAGGGCGAACGTGCCCGGCGACCGGGCAAATTCTGTTTCCACATCGGCCTTGAGCCGTTGCAGGGGGTCGGCGGGCCTGCAGGAAAAGAGCAACAGCCCGAGGGCGGATATCAGGATCAACATTTTTTTGATGGACATGGTTGCTGTTTTTTGATCGGCTTCAAATATCCAAAATTCCAATAATTCTGCGGCAATTCCTCAACCAATTGCTACCTTGCAGGTTTTCTTGATTATAAAACTGCGATTGGTGAAGGAACTCGCCGTACTGAACAAATATTTCTACAAGTATCGCTGGCACCTGATCTGGGGGTTCATTTTTGTATCCCTTTCCAACTATTTCAGGGTCCTTCAACCGCAAATGATCCGCGAGGCCCTGGATCTTGTTGTGGACAACATCAGCATGTACCATATGTTCGGCGGTTTCGAGCTCCAAAAGGATTTTTACGGCCTGTTGGGCGAAACCCTCCTGTTCTTCGGCATACTGGTCCTGATCCTGGCCCTCGTGATGGGGATATTCATGTACTTCATGCGGCAGACCATCATCGTGATGTCGAGGCTGGTGGAGTACGATATGCGTAAAGCGCTTTTTGCCCATTATCAGCGCCTGACGCAGGCTTTTTACAAGCGCAACAAGACCGGCGATCTGATGTCCCGGATCAGCGAAGACGTTTCGAAAGTGCGCATGTACCTGGGCCCGGCCGTACTCTACGGGATCAACCTGATATCGCTGTTCATCCTGGTCATTTACGCCATGATCTCGGTCAACCCAACGCTGACCTTGTTCTGCCTTTCGCCGCTGCCCATTTTGTCCATTTCCATCTATTACGTCAGCCACCTGATCAACAAGCGCAGCGAACGGATACAGCGGCAGCTGGCGGTATTGAACAGTACGGCGCAGGAAGTATACAGCGGCATACGCGTGGTCAAGTCTTATGTTCAGGAGCGGCCGATGGTCAAATACTTCGCCGACGAAAGCGATTATTACAAAGCCAAGGCCATGGAGCTGGTCAAGGTGGATTCCTTTTTCTTTCCCCTGATGCTTTTGCTGATCGGCGTGAGTACGGTCATCACCGTGTATGTCGGCGGCATTCAGGCGGTGAGGGGGTCCGTTACCGCCGGGAATATCGCTGAATTCGTCATTTATGTCAACATGCTCACCTGGCCGGTTACCGCAATCGGCTGGATCGCCTCCATTATCCAACAGGCGGCCGCTTCGCAAAAGCGGATCAACGAATTCCTGGAAACCGTTCCTGAAATCGCCAATTCCGCGGAGAACGACCATGCCCTTGAAGGCCATATTCAATTCGATGAGGTGACCTTCGTTTATCCGGATACCGGCATCAAGGCCGTCGACCACCTGAGCTTCGACCTGAAGCCCGGTCAGAAAATGGCGATCATAGGGCGCACCGGAAGCGGAAAATCTTCGGTGGCCGAACTGCTCGTCCGGTTGTATGATGTCACGTCCGGCGCCATTCGCATCGACGGGGTCGACATCAGGGAGCAGGACCTGGACAACCTGCGCCGCCGGATCGGCTATGTTCCGCAGGATGTGTTTTTATTCTCCGATACCATCGCCAACAATATCGCCTTCGGACGGACGGGGGCGGAGCGGGAAGAAATCGAGAATTTTGCGCGTTACGCCGCTGTCTACGACGATATCGCCGGATTGCCCAACGGATTTGACACCATGGTCGGAGAGCGGGGCGTGACCCTCTCCGGCGGGCAGAAACAACGCGTCTCCATTGCCAGGGCCCTGATCAAGCGGCCCGACATCGTCATCCTGGACGACTGCCTTTCTGCCGTCGATACCACAACGGAAAAACAGATCCTGGGCTACTTCACCGAGGCGTTGGCCGATAAAACCGCCATCATCATCACCCACCGCATTTATTCCCTGCTGCAATTCGACAAGATCATCATCCTGGATGACGGCAAGATCGTGGAATCCGGCACCCATGACGAATTGATTGCCCGGAAAGGTTACTATTTTGAGCTTTTTGAAAAACAGACGGTCGAAGAGCCCGGATAACAGGCCCGGTAATTTCCATTCTTTTTTTCTGCTTTTTTTTGAAATATAGCCCAAATATTTACTTTTGTACGGCTATGTCCAATTTTTGAATCGCCGCTGTCCATTATTGAAATCGTAGAAAACCTGATTTTCAACTAGTTGGTCGGGCGTTTAAAATCATTTTCAAACCAAAAAGAAGATTGTGGAGAACGAGAGGAATTCAAAGCGGCTGGAGAGTGTGTTTTCCAAGAAAGTAAAAGCGGGAAAGAGAAGGACGTATTTCTTCGATGTGCGGCGCACAAAAGGAGAGGACTTCTACCTTACCCTGACGGAAAGCACCAAGAAATTCGGCAGGGACGGATACGAACGCCACAAAATATTTCTCTATAAAGAGGATTTCAACCGCTTCCTGGCCAGCCTGGAGGAGACCATCAACTACATCAAGACCGAGTTGATGCCGGAGTACGATTATGAGGAATTTGACCGCCGTCATGCTGAAAATGACGAGTACGACGAGGACATGGAGCGAAGCCCCGAAGGGGAAGAAGAAGACCTGACCTGGTAATCCCTCCCGGCTTTCTCCTTTTCGGTCAGTCCGCCATGTTGAACGATCTGGTCCCCGGTTGTCGCCATGACCCGGGGCGCCCCCGGACGGCTCACCCCTGACCGCGTGGTAAACGGCAGGCGTTTCAAAACGGCCAGACTCTTCCGACCAGACACTTAGCGCACCCTCTCATTTCTCTCACCCTCTCACTCTCTCACTCTCTCACTCTCTCACTCTCTCACCCCTCTCACCCTCTAATAAGCCCCCAAATACCGCCGCAGGAACCACTCTACCGTAAGCAGGAAAAGGAGCAGGAAAAAGAGCCATTTAAGGTTGATGGCGGCACGTGTTTTGGTGGAGGAGTAAATGACCTCTTTGACCGAATTTTTGCTGCTGATCAGGTCGGGCAGGGCGCCGATCTGGTCGGGATAAACCATTTTGCCGTCGAATTGCTCGCTGAGCAGGCGCAGCATGCCGTGGTCGGCGGTGGTTTCGAAGAGTTCGAGTTGGATGGGTTGGACGCTGAACTGGCCGCTGAACGTGAGCTGCTGCCCGCTGCTGTTGGCAAATGCCTGGAAGGTATAGTTCCCGACGGGCAGGATCCCCGCGCTGAGGGTATAGGCGTTGCCGGCCTTATTGAAGGTAGAGTTGTATTCCTTGCCTTCTTCATCCCGGATCGTTATGGTGGCATCCGGGTCGTTGACCAGCTCGTAATTCTCGTTGTACAATTCGGCATCGAGTATTACGGGCTCGTTCTCATTGAAAATGCTTTTGGGCAGGCTGACCCGGAACCGGCGCTTGTCCTCTTTCAGACCGACATACTGGATGATCTTTCCGATCAGCTCGTTGGACAGGTCGTGGTTCTGGTTATCCAGAAAATCATACAGGCGCCATTTCCAGATGCCTTCCGCGCAGATAACGCCCATGCGGGTATTGTTAGGGGATCCGAGCACGATCAGCGGATAGCGGGTATCGATACGGCCGATCCGTTGGAAGAGCAAGGGCTGCCCGGTACCGGAAGCGGCAAAATCGGCAAACGGCGCAACCAGCGGCGGAAAGCGGCTGATGATCTTGCGCAGATCCTCACTGACGGTAAACAGGTTGAAATCGGGCGCTACGAGCCCCTGAACCTCATTATTGCCCGGGCCGGACGCCTGGATGGTCACCAGGGGTTGTACCCGGTTGAGCAGGGAGAGGTTGGTTTGCGCCCCCACAATGAACAAGGTCGGGATATTTTTCGTCTGAATCTGGTTGAGAATGCCCGTAGCGTCATTGTTCAGGCCGGGCAACTGGTGCAGGATCAAAACGTCATAATCCGCCAGGTTGCCGGTAAAACCGTTGATATACCGGATATCCACCTGGTAATTCTTGCTGGTTGTCAGGGCTTGTTTCAGGGCTGAGAGGTCGGGATGCGGGGCGTTGGCCAGGATCAGGATCTTCTGGCGGGCGTCCAGCACATCGATGAAAATCTCCTTGGCATTGTTGAGGGTGGTGGCTTCTCCGCTGAGCGACTGGACCGCAACGCGAAATCGCTGCACGCCGGCTTTGTCGGCATCCAGGACAATTTCCTGGGTTGTAAAAAAGTCGTTGGTCCCTATGGCAAAGGGGATATCCTGCAGTTTGCGGGCGCTGCCGCCGTCTACTTTATACACGCTTAGGACGCTGTTGGCGCCGGCGCAATTGAGGGCGGAAATATCCACCTGCACGCTGAATTTGTCGCCGAGGTAGGCGATCTTGTTGTGAAAGACGCGGCGAAGGGCCAGGTCTTTTTTCGGCGTAGTATCTCCCAGCGCAACTGTAAATACGGGGATGCCCAGCTGGTTGCCGGAATAAACGGGATTGCTGCCTTCGTTGTAGATCCCGTCGCTGGCCAGGATCACAGCGCCCAGGTTCTGGTTGCTGTACAGGTCATAGACTTCCTTGAGGAACTGGGAGATATTGGAAACCTTGTCGGTATAGGAGAAATCGATGCCATCGCGGACTTCATCCCCGAAAGAATAGGCTTTGAGTTCATAATCGTTGCCGAGTTTGTCCTGGAGCTGCTCCATGGCGAGCTTGTACTGCTCGCGTTGTTCATCGGTCATTCCGGCGGCGATGGACTCCGAATTGTCCTGCGCTACCAGCACGATGGGTTTCTTGACCTCGGTATTCAGGCTTTTGATGAGGGGTGAGAGGAGCAGGGCGGCGATCAGGGCAATAACGATCGTACGTACCGCGGCCATAAGCCACCTGACCCAGGTCGGCTGTTCCTGGAAGGTCTGATCCCGGAAGTACAACAAGGCAGCACCACCGGCGCCCAACGCCAGACACAGGATCAACCACCAGGCCGGGTACTGAAAAGAAATTTGCTCCATAACGATTCCTTCATCTTCCAAAAACGCGCGACTCGCCGGGAAGTTGCATTTCGGATGCTAAAGGCGCGCAAGATAGGGAGTTGGCGGCAAAGATTCCGGAAATCTTTATGAATTTTGAAATCATTGGCCAGCAGACATTTAGGCCGATTCCCCCCCTGTTAACGGTCATTTACCCTTATTTTTGCAGTAATTTATTGAGAAAGCGCCACCCAAAATTCAGAATCATGAAATCCTTTAACCGTACAACTGCTCTTTTCGCCGCTCTTTTCTTCCCTTTCTCCCTGCTCATGGCCCAAACGACGATAACCGGACTGATCCGCGTGGATCAATTCGGGTACCAGCCCGGATTCAACAAGGTTGCCGTTATTGCCGATCCTCAGGTGGGGTTCAATGCCGCCGAATCCTATACCCCCGGCCCGGTGCTGCAGGTGCGCCTGGCCAGCAACGGGCAAACCGTTTTCAGCGATTCGCCGACGGCCTGGAAAAACGGCGCTATCCATGACCAATCGGGCGACCGGGGTTGGTGGTTCGATTTTTCAGGGGTCACCGAACCGGGTGAATATTACATTTATGACCCCGCCAACCAGGTAGCGTCCTATCCCTTCCGGATTGCCGACGACGTTTACCGCGACGTGCTCCGCCAGGCGGTACGCATGTTCTTTTACCAGCGCATCGGCATGGCCAAGCAACCGCCGTACGTCGACGCCAAATGGGCTGACGGCGCCGCATTTGAGGGCCCCAATCAGGACCGGGGCGCGCGCAGCCGGTGGGATAAAGCCAACCCCGAAACCGCCCGCGACCTGCACGGCGGCTGGATGGATGCCGGCGATGTGAACAAATACACCACTTTTGCGGAGAGCGCCGTGTTCCAGCTGCTGACCGCCTACAGCCGGAACCCCAACCTCTTTACCGATTTTTTCGGCATACCGGAAAGCGGCAACGGCATCCCCGACCTGCTGGATGAAGTGATGTGGGAGCTCGACTGGCTCATGCGCATGCAGGATGCAACGGGTACGGGCGGCCTGTTGCTCAAGCTCGGCGTGGATAATTTTGAAGACGTATCCCCACCGAGCGCCGATACCCGCCCGAGGTACTACCTGCCGGAATGCACCAGCGCTACGCTGGCCGGTTGCGCCATGTTTGCCAAAGCCGGGTACGTTTTCAGGTATGCCGGCATTCCCGCTTTGAATGACTATGCCGACGAATTGATCCTGCGCGCCCGCATCGCCTGGGAAAGGGCCAAGGTATCTACCGTGAATTTCACCTTTCTGGAAACCGAATGCGACGACGGCGAAATCAAATCGGGTTACGCCGACAGAACCGAAGTGGAACAGATCGAAAGCGCCTTTACGGCCGCCGTATACCTGTACGGCATCACGGGGCTCGACGAATTCAGGGATTTTGCCGAAGGTCGGTACAACACCATCCGCCCGTATCTCGATAATTGGTGGGGGCCTTACCGCATGGTGAGTTCGGAAGCGCTTTTGGACTTCAGCCAGATGTCCGGGATCAACCCGGCCATTGTCAGCAATATCCGGCTGCAGAAAGGCAACCTCAATGATGCCGGTTTTTCCATTAATCAATTCAATAATCAGGAAGACCTTTACCGCTCCTATATGGATGATTGGGCCTACCATTGGGGCAGCAATCAGGTACGGGCCAATTGCGGCACCATCAATATGGACTACATTCACTACGGGATCAATCCCAATAAAAAGGAGTCCTATCAATTGGTGGCCGAGCAGTATCTGCATTACTTCCACGGGGTTAACGCCCTGGGCCTGTGCATGCTCACCAATATGTACGCCTACGGCGGCGACCACTGCGCCAACGAGATCTACCATACCTGGTTTGGCGACAATACGGCCTGGGACAATGCCCTGACATCGCCGAAAGGCCCGCCGCCCGGGTATTTGACGGGCGGCCCGAACAAGGATTTCACACTGCCCGATATTGTCCCGCCCGGCGGACAACCGATCCAGAAATCCTACAAGGACTGGAATACAGGCTGGCCCGAAAATTCATGGGAAATCACAGAGCCCGCTATCTATTACCAGGCTGCCTATATCCTGTTGTTGAGCACTCTGATGCCCTCCGACCTGGTGGACAGCGGCCCCGAACCCGAAGCAGGTTTCTATTTTACTGCTGCCCCGAACCCGTTCAGGGACCGGTTTGAAATCCGGTTTGACGCGCCTTTGTCCGACGGGACCTGGACGGTTGAGGTGCTGGACATCACAGGTAAGGCCATTGCCAACGCCGCAGCCGAACCGGGCAAGCCCACAGAAGTGGTCCTGCCGGACGATGCGCCTTCCGGCATGTTTATTGCTGTATTGCTGAGGGACGGGGTGCCTGCGGGGCGGCAAAAAGTTGTTCGGTTCTAAAGTCGCACAGCAGGTCGCAGGGGGGCAACTAAATCGGATTATTTTCGTTTTTGTTGGACAACCCCGCGGGCATGCAGCCTGTTTATTTAATTTAGCGTCTTTTAAAAAAATAAGAACGATCATGAAGCAGTTCCTGATTTCTGCTCTGTTTTTCCTGGCGGCTTTGGGTCCGGTCCGGGCGGCGTATATCCTGATCCCGATGGATGCCGAATCGCAGCGCAACCACCTTAAGGCGTACGGAATCGCCTACTGGGTGCTGAACAACGGACAGGAAGCCTGGTGGTTGCTGAATTACAGGGGCGGCAGTTTCGCCTTCCAGCACAATCGCATTTTCGAGCGCGAATGCCTCACGCGCGGCGTCAGTTTCGAGGTCATCCCCGACGCCCAGTTCAATAAGATACTGAGCGATATCAGCAACCCAGAAGTGAACATGGATGCCCTCAAACTGGAGGTTGCCCCCAAGATCGCCGTTTATACGCCCGATTTCAACTTCCAGAAAGGCGACAAGATACAGCCCTGGGACGATGCGGTCACGCTGGTGCTGACCTATGCGGAAATTCCGTATGAAACCATTTACGATTCCGAGGTGATGAACGACCAGTTGCCAAAATACGACTGGATCCACCTCCACCACGAGGATTTTACCGGGCAGTACGGCCGGTTTTACCGATCGTACCACAACCAGCCCTGGTACCGCGAACACGTCCGGTTTCAGGAAACGCTGGCCCACAGCCTGGGATTTGAAAAGGTTAGCCAGCTCAAACTGGCCGTTGTCAAGCGGATCAAGGAATACGTTGCCGGCGGCGGGTTCATGTTCGCCATGTGTTCGGCCACCGACTCGTATGACATCGCCCTGGCTGCGGATGGGGTTGATATCTGCGCCCAGATGTACGACGGCGACCCTTCCGACCCGCAGGCCCAGGAAAAACTGGACTTCAGCAAGACCTTTGCCTTCAAGGACTTCCAGCTCATCCGCGACCCGCTGATCTACGAGTTTTCCACCATCGACAATACCGACGCCCGCGGCATTCCACCGGAGCAGGATTATTTCACCCTGTTCGATTTTTCGGCCAAGTGGGACCCTGTCCCCACCATGCTGACCCAATGCCATACCCGAACCGTGAAAGGCTTTATGGGGCAGACCACCGCCTTCAGGAAGCAGTATATCAAGTCGGACGCCCTGATCCTGGGCGAGACCAAACCCGCGCAGGAAGCCCGTTATATCCACGGCACGTACGGCCAGGGGTTCTGGACCTTCTACGGCGGCCACGATCCGGAGGATTACCGGCACTTCGTCAATGAGCCTGAAACGGACCTGAACCTGCACCCCAATTCACCGGGCTACCGGCTGATCCTGAACAATATCCTGTTTCCTGCCGCCAAGAAGAAACAACGCAAAACCTAAAATAAGCAAATGAGCAAACTGACAACCCGGCTGTTACTGGCCGTAATCCTGGCAGGCGCCGGCTTCTTTGCGGGTGTTGCCTGGAAAAACGCCGATAACGCCTCCTCCCCCGGTGTGGAAGCGGATACCATCCAATCCGGCCAATCCAGGCTGGTCAACATTACGGATGACATCGACGAAGGCCTGACCGACGAGGAGATGCACAATATCCGGCTTTTCGAACGGGCGGCGCCTTCCGTATGCTTCATTACCACAACTTCGATCACCCGGGATTTCTGGACCCGGAACATCATGGAGATCCCCAAGGGTACGGGTTCCGGGTTTGTATGGGATAAGGAAGGTCATATCGTCACCAATTACCACGTAATCGAGAATGCGGACAAAGCGCAGGTAACGCTGGCCGACCAAACCATCTGGGACGCGACCCTGGTGGGGTATGCCCCGGAGAAGGACCTGGCGGTGTTGCGCATTGAAGCCCCGAAAGAAAGCCTCATCCCGATCCCGGTCGGGCAGTCCGGCAACCTGCGGGTCGGGCAGTCGGTGTATGCCATCGGCAACCCGTTCGGGCTCGACCAGACCCTGACAACCGGCATTGTAAGCGCGCTGGGCAGGGAAATCCAGTCGCGGGCCGGCACCCCCATCCGCGATGCCATCCAGACGGACGCCGCCATCAACCCCGGCAATTCCGGGGGGCCGCTGTTGAATTCCTCCGGGATGCTGATCGGGGTAAATACGGCCATCTACAGCCCTTCCGGCGCTTCGGCGGGGATCGGTTTTTCCATTCCTGTGGACGTTGTGAGGTGGGTAGTGCCCGAGCTGATCAAATACAAGCAAATCCGGCGGCCGTCAATGGGCGTTGAGCTGCTCGACCAGAACATTGCCAGGCGTTGGGGGGTTGAAGGCGCTGTGATCGTGGAGGTAACGCAAGGCGGGCCTGCCGAACGGGCGGGCATGAAGCCTACCTACCGCGACCGTTACGGCCGGATCCTGTTGGGCGATGTCATCGTCGGCATCAACAAGGACGAAATAAAATCCGAAGGCGATTTTATCCTGGCTTTGGAGAAGTACAATCCGGGCGATCAGGTGGAAGTCCATATCATTCGGGAAGAAAAAGAAAAGATTTTGCAGCTGCAATTGGCCGATTGGAATTAAATTTGCGGCAAATTTAGTCTTAACAAGACCTTAACTACAATCTAATTAACTGATTTTGAACTATTTATAACAATAATACCCATATCCATACAACCTTCAAGGTGAAAATTGTTGTTATATAAGTGACTTGACTTCATAACCTCCGTCAAAAAGGCGTCAACTGAAGAGAAAGGCAAAGCAAAAGAGCGGCGCCGGGAAAATTGAGGAGCCAGGAACTTTGACCAACAAGATGAAGGTTTTCATGATATGAATATGGGTTTTAGGTGTTTTTTTGAGGGGGAACTCTAGGGTTCCCCCTTTTTTATTTTTTTTCTCACAAAACAGAAGTATTTAGCCGATTCCTATCAAGTTATTGTAACATTTTTTTGGATCTTCCGTGGATTATTATTAATTTTACCCCGTTACAAAACATCCATCACATTTCCTTTGCTTAGTCGTCTGCGGTTCAAGACAGGCAGAGGCTTCCCACAAATGAAGCACTTCAAGTGATATACCGGCTTTTTGGTATATGTTTTTTTTATTCTCTCAATTTAAACCGATTTAAGTATGAAGACTTTGGAGCAATTCAAAGGCCTGAATCCGGACGTGGTTCTGGATGGCAGGGAGTTGGTTGTAATTAAGGGAGGTGGGGATCCGCCGCCCTGGCAATGGCCGCCGGACGACGACGAATAGCCATCCGCCTTCAACGCCTCCTTACTGACCACTAACCATGCCCCGGACAGCAAGAAATTGAATTCGGGCGGGATAGCTGGGCGCAAGAACTGGCGTTAGTCAACCAACAAGCGCAACTGCCATCCTGCTGAGTCAGCGATGGCAGTTGCCGTTTTAGCGTTTAGTCAGCACCCAACACAGTCGAAATTGATAGATCTTTATCTGTACGACCCATGAACAAATTAAACACTTTCATCCAGGTAGTTCTTACGGTTTTCTGTTTACTGGCCGTGACAGAAGGGCGCAGTGCCGAAGCCCGGGCGGGTACGTCCGCCTGTACGGATTGTGAGAAACTCTACCAACAGGCCATTGCCTGCCTCAAAGAAAACCGGGAACGGGAAGGGCTCGAATACCTGAACGCTTCCATCAGCAAGGCCGAAGCGGCCAAAGACTCCTTCTGGATTTTCAAGGGCCTTTACCGGATGGGGCGTTACCACGACTCCAACAGCCGGTATAAAGAGGCGCTGACCTGTTTCCTGCCGCTGCTCAAATTTTCGGACCGGGTCCTCCCAAATGACGATCGTTCCAGGATTTTCGACGGCATCGCCTCGATCTATTTTGAATGGGGAATGTCCGATCGCGCATTTGACTACTACCTCGATGCCGAAAAATTCTCCCGAAGCATAAAAGATTCCGTTGGGCAGGCGATGGCCAATTATCAAATGGGCCGGATCTACTACCACCAGGGCGAATACCAACGCGCACTGGACGCTTACAACAAATCCATGGAAGTCGGCCGGTTCAAGCCGGATGACCGCCGGCAAGCCATGTACCTGGCCGCACTGGGCAGCGTATATGAAAAACTGGAGCAACCGGAGCTAGCCAACACCTACAATAATCAGGCGCTTGAGATCGCGCTCAAAACCAATGATTTTACACTGCCTTATATCTATCACAATATAGGCACCATTGCCCTCAAGCTCAATCAACGCGGCCTTGCACGGGCCAGCCTGCTTTCATCGCTTGATTTTTTCAACGCCTATGAGCAGGAAAACAAAGGCGACTCCCACGCCAAAATCGGCGTATTGCTGAGCCTGGGTAAACTTGAGTCGGAAGAACAGAACCCAACAGCGGCCATCAAATGGCTGGAGGAAGGCCTTTCCCTTTCACTGAAGGAAGGTTTTGCGCGCCGGGAAGCTGAAGTGATCAAAGAACTGGCGCTGATCCACCTGAACCAAAACAAAGACAACCTGGCCGCAACGTATCTGTCGAGGTATTCCCATATTCAGGACTCCCTGTTCAACGACGAAAATCGCCGGCACCTGGAGCTGATGAAAGTCCAAAGGCAAATTGAGGAGGAAGCTGCGGAAAATGAGAAGATCGCCCTGCTGGCCAACCGGGATAAAGCCGAAGCCCAGCTCAAGTTCAAAATCTTCATGATCGTTTCCATTGGATTGGCCGTAATCCTTGCGCTTTTGGCCTACTTCATCCGCCTGTTGCGCCGCTCCAATGCTTTGCTGGCCAATCGCAACGAACTGATCCAGGAGCAGAATCAGGCGCTGGAAGCTTCCAACCAGGCCCTGGAAGAGGCCAACCTGGAGCTCAAGCAGTTTGCTTCGGTCGCCAGCCACGACCTTAAGGAGCCCCTGCGCACCATAACCAGCTACGCCGGCCTGATCAACCGGAAATACAAGAATCTGGTGGAAGAGGATGACAAGACCTTTTTCACGTATATCCTTGAAGCCCCGAAACGGATGCAGCGACTACTGGAAGACCTGGTCAACTACGCATCCCTGCAATACGAACAAGCTCAGGCAGAAAAGATCTCCCTCGATAAAACCCTGAATACGGTGGTGCACAACCTTTCCAACCGGATCGGTGACAGCGACGCCTCTGTGAAATGGGAAGTGAACGATCTGAACCTGATGGCTGTGCCGACCCAAATGGAGCAATTGTTCCAGAACCTGATCGGCAACGGCATCAAATTCCATGGAGAAGCCGCCCCGGTGATCCGGATAACCGCCAAAAAACTCTCCGCCGGCACCGAGGTTACCGTCAGCGACAACGGCATCGGCATCGATCCGGAATTCCACGATAAGATATTCGGCATGTTTACGCGCCTCCACGGCAAGGAGCGCTTCGAAGGCAGCGGGATCGGGCTGGCTACCTGCAAGAAGATCATCGAGCGGCACGGCGGCCATATCCGGATCGATTCAACGCCTGGGACCGGTTCAAAATTCATCCTGTTCTTTCCGGCATCGATCTGCTCCTGGGAACGGGCGGCCTATACGGTTTGACCGCATCCTTCGGCTGATGACAGCTTATGCCGCCCTTCCGTCATCACGGACGTGGCTGATCTGCTCGTCCCTGAGAATGTCCTTGCGCTGGTACCGCAAAAAAAGCTGCACCGTAGCCAGCACATCCTTTTCGCAATAGAATGAGATCCGGTCCAGGTCCTTTTCTTCCCAGTACACCCGGCCCACCTGGCTGCCGTCCATATCGTCTTTGGGCGTAGGGAAATCAAGAATGGCCGACAGCAGGTTGAGGGACGTATAGGCCTTATTGTCGCCGAACTTCCAGAGTTCCATCGTATCCAGGAGGTGTTTGACCTCCCACGGTTTTTTGCCGGCCAGGTTCACCGCCAGGGGCAACTTCATTCCGTTGACCACCATCCGCCGGCAGATATACGGAATATCGAATTCCCGGATGTTGTGGCCGCAGAGATAGATCTCGGTGAGGTTCTTGTAATAATGGTTCAGGAGTTGGGCGAATTCCTCCAAAACCGCGAATTCATCGTCGCCCGAAAAAGATTTTAAGCGGAGTTTCAACGTATTTCCTTCCTTATCCCGTTGCACAAAACCCACTGATATACAGATGATTTTGCCGAATTCGGCATAGATTGCCGCCCTATCCTTGTAGCTTGCGGAAATTTCTTCAGGTGACATTTCATCAACCGAACGCGTTACCTGTTTTGCTTTTGTCGTCCAAAGTGATTGTAAGGCCGGCGATAGTTCCTCAAAGGAGGATTTGCCTGAGACCGTTTCAATATCCAGAAAAAGCACTTTGCCGATATCAATATGATCTATCATGGGTGACTGGTTTTGCAGGTTTCAGGGAAAAAATCGTGAAAAAAGACAAATAAAATATTTGCGAACAATATACAATTTTCTTTTTTCAATCGCCGTTTATTCACCAATTGGCACAATGTCTCAGATTTTGTAAACCAATTTATCTAAAACGATATGACAAATCCAAGTAGTCCCAATCCGAAACCAAACAACAATCAGCAACGCCTGACCGCTATTGCAGCTGTTGTAATCGTTGCCCTTTTAGGCGTACTGACCGTCATGCTGGTCAACTACAACAAAAGAGGCAAAATGATCGATCAGTTGTCCGCACAATATGACGAATCCGAACAACTGAAACTCGATCTGGAGAAGCAATACTACGCCGCCATGACCGAGCTGGAAGAAATGAGGGGCAGCAATACGGAATTGAACGCCCTTATTGATCAGCAAAAGGAAGAACTGGCCGCACAAAAGGAAAAAATCGAAGGCCTTCTGGCCAATAAAGGCAGCCTGAACAAGGCGCGCAAGGAGATTGAGAACCTCAAAACCCAGATCGATCAATATCTGGCCGAGATCAATCAACTGCGCGAAGAAAACGGCGAACTCACCGCCCGCAACGCAACCCTTAGCCAGGCCAACGACTCGCTGGGTACCAACCTGGATAACCAGCGCATGATGAATGACGAGTTGACCTCCAAGCAAGCCGTTCTGGTCAGCGAAAAAGAAGCTATCGAAGCCGACCGCACCCGCTTGTCCGCCAAGGTTAATCAAGCTTCCGTCATCAAGGTGAGCGGCCTGGAAGTGAAGCCGTTGAAAATGAAAAAATCAGGCAAAGCCGTAAAACGCAACAGCGCCGACAACATCGATCAGATCCAGATCTGCTTCAATACCACCAAAAACGATATCGCCGAAGAAGGTCCCGAAACCTTCCTGGTCCGCATCATCAATCCGATGGGTGAGACCCTTGCACTGGATGAACTCGGCTCCGGCGTATTCACCAGCAATGCTACGGGCGATCAGGTGGCCTATACGCAAGCCAAAGAGATCGAATATAACCGCGACGTAACCAATATTTGTACGCTGTGGTCTCCGGGCCAGTCCTTCCAGAAAGGCAACTACGAGGTGGAAATCTACAACAAAGGCCACCTTGCAGGTTCGGGAAGCTTCAAACTGAATTAATTTTTCGCAGCTGAGCTGCTGATAAATAGGAAGATTTATGACCGGCTTTGGAACGCTCCAAAGCCGGTTTTTTTATGCGTTCAGAAAATCTGCGATCAACCGGTGGAAATGATGAACGCCCTGTTCCATCGACGGCGAAAACCTGCCGCGCTTGTACAACCGGCTTCGCACGCCCCGCTGAACGCTCAAAACCACTTCTTCATCCTCCATTTCCGTCTGGTTCAGTCCGCCGAGCGATTTCGCCTCCAGGGCATCCGGGAAGCGGTAAGTGCGGAAACGAACCAGGGTCTTGTCCTTTCCCTTGGGTTCCACAACATTCAACGACAGCCCCCAGGGGTAAAAATTGAACATCAGGTTGGGAAAGAGCCAGTAATAATAGGCGTAAATCCGCCGCCCGCTGTCGGGATGACCGGCAGGGATCGGGAAGCAGGGTTCGTTTTCGCCGGCAATGCCGATCTGGAGATTGCAGTAAGGGTAGACTTCGTATTCATATTGCGCAAAATCGATGGCCTGGTTGAGCGCCGGGTGTACGAACGGAATGTGCAGCCCTTCCAGGTAATTGTCGCAATACAAGGCCCAGTTGGCGTTGACGGTATAGTTGCGGGAAGACGCCGGGTCGAAGGTCATTTCCGACAAAGGCAGCCAGGCCAGGCGCTCCCGGATGGGGCGGGTCATTCCTTCCAGATCTGCAATCGGGGCCAGCCCGGTGAACAGCATGCCCATCCAGGATTCGGCGGGTACTGCCGGCAGGTGATCTTCGGTTCCCGGGAATCCGTCGACTTGCTCAAAGGCCGGCATGCTCTTGCAGGTACCGTCGAGCCGGAAACAACGACCGTGGTAGCGGCAGGTCAGCATGCGGTAAGTCCCGGGCTTTTCCACCACGATATTTCCCCGGTGTGTGCATACGTTGGACATCACCCTCAACGCTCCGTCTTTGCCGCGGCAGGCAACCAAAGGCTCGTCCAGGATGTTTTCCAGAAGTGTAAACGGAATAGCCTGGCCCGGGGCTGCAATTTCCACAAGGTCAAGGGCGTAATGCCAGCTTTTTGCGAAGATCTTTTCCTTAACGGCTTCCGCGTAGGCCGGATCGCGGTAAAACGCAGCGGGCAACGTATGGGCATGCCGGATATCCGGGTGTATATTTAACGGTTTCATACCAGCAATTTATGCGATTATCCGAATTTACCCAACCCTTGAGAAAAGGCCGGCGCAAACCCAACGGCCTGAATGAAGACCTGGGCTTCGGCACAAAGATAGCAGCAGGCGGCGAAAGATTGATCAACCGGGACGGCTCCCTGAACGTCATCCGGCGGGGAAAACGGCCGTTTGCCCCCTACCTGGCCCTTGTCGAGATGTCGTGGGGCCGTTTTTTCGGGGTCATTTTCCTGATCTATTTCTGTGTCAACGCCTTCTTTGCCGGCCTGTATGTGCTGGCCGGCCCCGAATCCCTGATCGGCCTGGGCTCCGACTCGGGAGTGCTTGACCGGTTCACGCATGCCTTCTTTTTCAGCATCCAGACCTTTACCACGGTCGGCTACGGCAGCATCAGTCCGCATGGCATCTGGGGCAATATCATTTCCGCCATGGACGCCCTGGTCGGCCTCATGGCCTTCGCACTGGCCACCGGGCTTTTTTTCGCGCGGTTCGCACGCCCCAGGGCCCAGCTCCGGTTCAGCCAGAACGCCGTCATCGCGCCCTATACCCACCCGGAAACCGGCGAACAGATGCAAAGCCTGCAATTCAGGGTCGTCAATCCCCGAAACAACAAAATCATCAACCTGAGCGCCCGGGTGATCGTAACCTGGTTCGACAAAGGCGTCCGGAAATACGCCGCCCTTGAGCTTGAACGAACCCAGGTATTCATGCTGCCCCTGAACTGGACCCTCGTCCACCCCATTTCCAACACCAGCCCGTTGAAAGGGCTCCGCGAGAGCGACCTGCTCCGGGATAAGGCCGAGATCCTCATCCTGATACAGGGCTACGACGATACCTTCGCCCAGGATGTCCATGCCAATTATTCCTACACCTGCAAGGAAGTGGTCTGGGATCGCAAATTCAAACCCATGTACCACTCGCTGGAAGGGGTAACGGTATTGGAGCTGGATAAGCTGAATGAGATGGAGCAGGTTTGAGAAGTTGTCAGTTGTCAGTTGGCAGTGGTCAGTGGTCAGTTGGCAGTTGGCAGTTGGCAGTTGGCAGTGGTCAGTGGTCAGTTGTCAGTGGGGCAGTATCCAGCCACCAGCATCCAGTATCCAGCCACCAGCATCCACCACGCCTCAGCGTGGCAGCATTCTCCGTCCGCCATAGCTCCCAAGAGCGACGGCGGGCAGCCTACATTCTACACCGCCACATCATAATCCCGCAGGGCGTTGTTCAGCGACACTTTCTTGTCGGTGCTGGCCTTGCGCTGGCCGATGATCAGGGCACAGGAGACCTGGTACTCGCCGGCAGGAAATTGCTTGGCATAAGCGCCGGGTACGACTACCGAGCGGGCGGGTACGCGCCCTTTGTGGACAACCGGTTCCGGGCCGGTCACATCAATGATATGGGTGCTCTGGGTCAGGACGACATTGGCGCCGAGCACGGCTTCTTTTTCAACGCGGACGCCTTCCACGACGATGCAGCGGGAACCGATGAAACAATCATCCTCAATGATGGTGGGTGCGGCCTGCAGGGGCTCCAATACGCCGCCGATGCCGACGCCGCCGCTGAGGTGAACATTCCGGCCGATCTGCGCGCAGGAGCCTACCGTCGCCCAGGTGTCCACCATGGTGCCGCTGCCTACCCAGGCGCCGATATTGACATAACTGGGCATCATGATCACGCCTTTTTCCAGGAAGGAGCCGTAACGCGCAATGGCGTGCGGAACCACCCGGACACCCAGGTCGGCGTAATTTCTTTTGAGCGGGATCTTGTCGTGGAATTCGAACGGGCCGACCTCAATGGTCTCCATTTGCTGCATCGGAAAATAAAGGACCACCGCCTTTTTGACCCAGTCGTTGACGACCCAGGCGCCGTCTTGATCCTGTTCCGCTACCCGGAGGGCGCCTTTGTCCAGCAATGCGATGACCTCCCTTACAGCATTTTGTGCGGGTTCGGATTTCATGTGCTCCCGGTTATCCCAGGCGGATTCGATCAGTTGGCGGAGTTGGTCCATTGTTTTTGACGGCAAAAATAAGAAAGATGGAGAAATCAGGTAAAAGGCTGTTTTTTCTCTATATTGCTCTCCATTGAACCTGTTTCCCGGGTTGTCTGTCTCCATTAAACCGAAAAACCGACCAGATACCTATGCTGCTCGAACAACGCACATTGGCCCTGTTGCAGAAAATCCTGCCTGAGCTGGAAGCCGGATTTGACCTTCCCGGCCTGGCGCCGCCCAGCGAATCCGACTACCGCAAACTGGAAGAGATCCTGGGTGAGGTTGCTGTAAGCCTGCGGGGCAACTACCCCTATTTTCATCCCTTGTATGCCGGGCAGATGCAAAAACCGCCGCATCCGGTTGCCAGAGCAGCGTATATGCTCGCCATGTGGCTCAATCCCAACAACCACGCTTTCGACGGCGGCAAGGCCAGTTCCCCTATGGAGAAGGAAGCTGTAGCCGGCATCGCCCGCATGTTCGGCTGGGAAACCCACCTGGGCCACCTCACCGGCGGCGGCACCATGGCCAACCTGGAAGCGCTCTGGGTAGCGGGAAAAGAACACCCCGATATGTGGATCGTCGGGTCCGAACTGGCGCATTACACCCACGAACGCATTTCGGAGGTATTGAAGCTCAAATTCAAAAAAATAAAAGCCCTGCCCAACGGCAAAATGGATACCGCCGACCTGGAACGCACCCTGAAGGAGATCCCTGTCGGTACCGTAGTGGCTACGATGGGTACGACCGGCCTCGGCACCGTTGACCCGCTCAAGGACCTGCTGGACCTTCAGCAAAAATACGGGTTCCGCATCCATGCCGACGGGGCATACGGCGGATATTACATCCTTGCCGGCAACCTGAACGGGGATACGGCCGAACAATTCGGGTTACTTGAACAGGTGGACAGCATCGTGATCGACCCCCACAAACACGGGCTACAGCCGTACGGTTGCGGTTGCGTCCTGTTTCGGGACCGGGAGGCGGCCAAATGGTACCTGCACGATTCGCCCTATACCTATTATTCTTCCGATGAGATCCACCTCGGGGAGATCAGCCTGGAATGCTCCCGGGCAGGCGCTTCGGCCGTCGGGCTTTGGGCCACCATGCGGATGCTGCCGCCGGTTCCGGGCGGCGAATTTGCCGGCATCCTGGCAGATTGCCGGAAGGCAGCCCTGGAATTATACGCCCGCCTGCGATCCGATGACAGGTGGATCACCATTATGTCGCCTGAACTGGACATCGTTGTCTGGACACTCAAAGGCCCGGATACCCGCACCATCAGCGAATCGGCCAGGTCATTTTTCAAACTCGCCGAAGCCAACCAATTGTACCTTTCCCTGTTCCAGTACCCCACTTCCAAATTGCCGCCGTCGCCGGACGGCCCCATCGTCAACACCGAATACATCACCTGCCTGAGAGCGTGCCTCATGAAACCCGAGCACCTCAGCTGGATCGATGAACTATGGGAAAGGATTATGAGAACCATGGATCATCCCGATCTTAAAAAATCTTTGACACATGTTTAAAGCTATTGTCCTACTGACCCTGACAGCCGGCTTTTTGACGGGCTGTTCGTCACCTGCAAGGGATGCCGGCGGCCAGGCCGAACCCGAAACGCCGGTGCTGGAAACCGGATCCCAACACCCGATGCCGGAAGAATGGATCGACAAAGATACCCGGCATAAGCTGATCAGACTGTCCAGGCGGGAAGGCGATAACCGCAGCTTTTATTTCCACAATAACCCTTTTGTGCAACAAACCGGAGACGAAGGCGACAAGATGGTATTTTACGGCCGGGTGGATTCCTTTATGAATCTATTTGCGATCAACCTCAAAACCCTGGAAATCGACCAACTGACTGACCGGCAGGAACGCATCAGCGGGGAGATCATAGCCCCAAAGAGCCGGGAAGCGTTCTACCAGGTCAAGGACAGCGTATTTGCCACCGGGATAGATAACGGCCAAACGCGGCTGGTGTATGTTTTTCCGGAAGATTTCCAATCAACCATAACCACATTGAATGCCGACGAGACCTTGCTGGCGGGTTCCTGGGCGAGCCCTGAAAAACAAAAGATCTATGCGGCCTACCCGGACAAGAGCAGTTATTTTGAACGGATCTACGACGCCAGGATCCTGCACACCCTTTTCACCGTAAACGTGCAGACCGGCGAACTCAAAAAATTGTACAGCGAAAAGGCCTGGCTCAACCACGTGCAGTTCTCTCCCACCGATCCCAATTTGCTGATGTACTGCCATGAAGGTCCCTGGCACAAGGTCAACCGGATCTGGACGATCGACATCCGGACGGGCCAAACCCGGCTGATGCACGAGCGAACCGTAGACCGGGAGATCGCCGGCCACGAATTTTTCGGCAGGGACGGCAAAAAGATCTGGTTCGACCTGCAGATACCGCGCGGAGAGACCTTCTACCTCGCAGGTGCCGACCTGGAGACAGGCGAAGAAACCCGCTACCGGCTGGATCGGAACGAATGGTCGATCCATTTCAACATCTCGCCCGACCAAACCCTGTTTGCCGGCGACGGCGGTGATTCCACCCAGGTGGCCCATGCGCCTGACGGACGCTGGATCTACCTGTTCAAACCTGAAAATGACCAGTTGGCATCCACGAAGCTGGTCAATATGCAATACCACGGCTACCGCCCGCTGGAGCCCAACGTGCATTTCAGCCCGGATGGAAAATGGGTGATTTTCAGAGCCAGTTTTGATGGAGAAAGCCAGGTCTACGCGGTTGAGATCGCGCCGGCCGGGTAAGGAGCATCAATAGCCGAATCGCAGCAGTGCCCTTTCGTCGTCGCGCCAGTTGTCAGCCACTTTCACAAAAAGTTCCAGGTGCACTTTGGTTTCCAGGAAGGTTTCCAGCGCTTTCCGGGCTTCGATCCCCAGGTGTTTGATGGCGACACCCTGTTTACCGATGATGATCGCCTTCTGGGTGCGGCGCATGACATAGATCACGGCCATGATGCGCGCCAGGGGCTCGCCCTTTGTGGTTGTCGTTTCCTTGAATTCTTCAATAACCACTTCCACGGAATACGGGATCTCCTGTTCGTATTGTTCCAGGATCTTTTCCCGGATGATCTCCGTGGTAAAAAACCGCTCCGCCCGGTCGGTCAGCTGGTCTTTGGGGTAATAGGCAGGGCCTTCGGGCAGGTATTGGAGGATCAGCTGCAGCAATTTTTCAGTATTGGTTTTCTGGAGCGCCGAGATGGGAATAACTTCATCGAATTTCAACTTTTGGGTCCATTCCGCGATCAGGGGCAGGATGGTTTCCTCCCCGGCCTGATCGATCTTGTTGATCACCAGAAAACGCGGAACATCCAGCGAAGCCATATGCTGAAGGGTCTTATCGTCAGGGGCGTATTTTTCCTTTACTTCTGTCACCAGGATCATGATATCGGCGTCTTCGAACGTACCTTCCACAAAGCGGTTCATGCTTTCGTGCATTTTGTAGGACGGGTCCTTGACGATGCCCGGCGTATCCGAAAAGACGATCTGGTAATCGTCGGCACTGAGAATGCCGATAATGCGATGCCGCGTCGTCTGGGGTTTGGCCGTGATAATCGACATCCTTTCACCCACCAGGGCGTTCATCAGGGTCGATTTGCCGACATTCGGCCGGCCGATAATATTTACAAAACCTGATTTATGGTTCATTGCTTCATTGGTTCATTGTTTCATTGTTGGGCGTCCGTCGTGAGGGCAGACTGCCAACTGCCAACTGACGAACTGCCAACTGCCAACTGCCAACTGACGAACTGCCAACTGCCAACTGCCAACTGACGAACTG
>CALMYQ010000195.1 GCA_937873655.1 uncultured Lewinella sp.
CCAACTGAAGACTGCCAACTGAAGACTGCCAACTGCCAACTGAAGACTGCCAACTCTTAACCGTTAACCGCCGGAGATCCTTTTTCCTCCGCTTTCTCCGCGGTTTTAGGGCAGGCGCCGTTGCATTGGCCGTAAAGGTTGAGGGCGTGATGGGTGATATTGAAATGAAGAAGGTCGCCCATCATGTTCTTGATCTGCTGGATGCGGGGGTCGCAGAATTCCAGGACCTTACCGCAGTCGACGCAGATCAGGTGGTCGTGTTGTTTGTAGCCGTAGGATTTTTCGTACTGGGCCAGGTTTTTGCCAAACTGGTGTTTTTTGACCAGGTCGCAATTGACCAGGAGGTCAAGCGTGTTGTAGACAGTCGCCCGGCTGACCCTGTAGTTCTGGGTCTTCATATGGATGTAAAGGGCCTCGGCGTCAAAGTGGTCGGTTCTTTTATAGATCTCTTCCAGGATGGCGTACCGTTCAGGCGTTTTCCGGAGGCTGTTCTTTTCCAGATGAGCGGAAAAAATATTTTTGACTTCTTTTATGGTGGTATCGTTCATGATCTTGCGGACTGGCAACAAATAATAAGCAAAGATAAACAAAAATAAACAAAACCGCGCTATTCCACACGGGTGACGGTTGAAACGTGTTCCAGTTTCTTCAGGGCCTTGATGGCCAGGTAAAGTTGGTCGGTATTGGCGACTAATAAGCTGATCCTGGCTTCAAAACCGCCTTCTTCCGTAGCATGGATGTTGAAGGAACGGATATTGAGTTGCAACAGGGAAGAAATTTCATGCGACAGGCTCTCGATTACCCCCCTTCCGGCATCGACACCGGTGATCAGCAGATCGGCTACAAAGGTGATATTGGTCGTGGACGCCCATTCGGCCTTCATGACCCGGTAACCGTAATTGGACATCAGGTTGGCGGCGTTCGGGCAATTGGTCCGGTGTATTTTCAGGCCCGCATTGGAGGTCAGGTAAGCAAATACTTCGTCGCCCTGTACGGGGTTGCAGCAGTTGGCAAAGGTGAAATCATAGGCGTCTCCGGGTTCGCCGTTGATCATCAACCGGGCTTTTACCAGGGGCTTCTTTTCCGACCTGCGCTTCAATTCGGGCAACCCTTCCTCGATCACCGGCTTGGGCTCAATGACCAGTGGCTTTTCTATCAACCGGCCGCCTTCTTCCTTGAAGGGTTTGAATACGTCCTGAATATGGAGCTCATCGACCGCAAGGGCATAGAAGAAGTCCACATGAGAGGTGTATTCATAATATCTGACCAGGCGCTCAACGGCTTCGTCGATCTCGTTGACCTTGAGGTTCTTGAGTTTCCTTTCAATGGATTCGCGGGCAAATTCGCCTTTCTGGCGGCGTTCTTCCTTCAGGGAGGAGCGGATCTTGGCTTTTGCCTTACCGGTGAAGACCATTTTCAGCCAGTCTTCGCTCGGCCGCTGGTTTTTACTGGTCAGCACCTGTATCTGGTCGCCGTTCTTGAGCTTGTAGCCCATGGGCTGAAGCTTGTTGTTGACCCGGATGGAAGTGCAGTGATACCCGACATCGGTATGGATGCTGAACGCGAAATCCAGGGCGGAAGCGCCAAGCGGCAGGACCTTCATATCGCCTTTGGGCGTAAAAACGTAGACTTCCTCGTGGAACAGGTTGTTGGTCCGGAAATCACCCAGGAATTCAACTGCATCGCTGTTGGGATCTTCCAGGATCTCGCGTACGGTATCCAGCCACCGTTCGTATACGTCGGGTTGGCCGTTGATACCCTTGTATTTCCAGTGGGCGGCAAAACCCCGTTCGGCAATTTCGTCCATGCGCTCGGTCCGGATCTGTACTTCCACATACCGCCCGCCCGGACCGATCACCGTGGTATGCAGCGATTCATAGCCGTTGCTCTTTGGGGTGGTCACCCAGTCTTTCAGGCGCTCGGGGATAGGGATATGGACGTCCGTTACAATAGAATAAACGATCCAGCAACTTTGTTTTTCCTGATTGCGCGGCACGTCCAGGATGATCCGCACCGCAAACAAATCGTAGATCTCCTCAAAGGCGACGCCCTTGTTCTTGAGTTTGTTCCAGATAGAGTAGATCGATTTCGGCCTCCCCATGATCCGGTACCTGATCTGCAGTTCATCCAGCCGCTTTTTCAGCGGGCTGATGAACTCCTCGATATAGGACTCCCTGGCTCGCTTGGTCTCGGCCAGCTTTTGGGCCACTTCCTTGTAATGCTCCGGATCGGTGATCTTCATGCAAAGATCGAGGTACTCGGTCCGGAACGCGTATAACCCTAGCCGATGGGCCAGCGGAGCGTAAATAAAATTGGTCTCGGCGGCGATCTTCAACTGCTTGTGCCTCGGCATTGAACCCAGCGTCCGCATATTGTGGAGCCGGTCGGCCATTTTGATCAGCACGACCCGCACATCTTCAACCAGCGTACTGAGGACCTTTTTGAAATTCTCGGCCTGAGGACTTTCGTTGTTGTAGGCGCTGTCCAGTTTGGTGAGGCCGTCGACGATCTCAGCGATCCGTTCGCCGAATTTCACCTTGATGTCTTCGAGCGTTATGTTGGTGTCCTCGACCACATCGTGGAGCAATGCGGCAATGACCGCTGTCGGGCCTAAACCGATTTCCTGGGAGCAGATTTTTGCCACTGCGATTGGATGCAATACATATGGCTCGCCCGATTTCCGCCGTTGGTGGAAATGAGCCCCGACTGCCAATTCATACGCGGCCTGGATATTTTGGCGATCTTCGTCATCCATGGACTTGATCGTGGACAACATATCCTGATAAGCCGCTTCGATGGTCTGGCGTTCTTGTTCCGGGATTACCAGTACATCCGACATTGGGTTCAACTTAGTGGTTTTATACCGGGATCACCCCCTGACCCCGGTTGCTTTTTATTACTGATAGCAAAATCAATTCCTTCCTGTCAACGGTTGATGCGAATGCTCAGGGCAACTGTTCGTGCAGCGAAAGCCCGGATACACCCGCATGACAAATCTAACCAATTATGTGGTAAATTTGCCTAACCGCTCTGACATTTAAACAAATTTGATCATTTAAGAGTTTTGAGCATGATTTGATGTTATGGAAATTTTTAATATAAAAGAAAGAACCCGCCTTTTCAAACCCTTTATGCCTATATTCGCCGAATGAAAAACCATTTGATTGTCATCGCCGGACCGACAGCAAGCGGGAAAACCCGTTTCGCCATCCGGCTTGCGCAACACTATGACACGGCTATATTGTCGGCCGACAGCCGGCAATTCTTCAAAGAAACGTCCATCGGGACAGCCAAGCCCAATGAAGAAGAGCTTGCCGCAGCCCGGCATTTTTTTATCGGGAATCTCGGTGTGAAGGAACATTACAGTGTCGGCATGTTCGAAAAGGAAGCGCTTGACCTGGTCCAGGAGCTTTATATGGCAAAAGACAAACTGATCCTGGTGGGCGGTTCCGGCCTGTACATCAAAGCGGTGAGCGAGGGGTTGGATGAATTCCCTGATATGCCGCTGGATGTTCGGGAAGAGGTGGAAGCCAAGTTGAAGAAGGAAGGAATCGAAGCGCTCCAGGAAGAGCTGAAAAAATTGGACCCGGTCTATTACGAGGAAGTGGACCTTAGCAATCCGGCCCGCCTGGTCCGGGCCATAGCGGTATCCAGGGCCAGCGGTCAGCCGTTCTCCAGTTTCCGGGTGAAAACCCCTGTTGTCCGGGATTTTGAGCCCATCTACATCCAGTTGCAACTGCCCAGAGAAGAGCTGTACCGGCGTGTAAACGCGCGGGTGGACGCCATGGGAGCCGGCGGCCTGGTTGAGGAAGCCCGGTCGCTGTATGAACTCCGGGAATTCAATGCCCTCCAAACTGTGGGCTACCAGGAGCTGTTCGACCATTTTGACGGCAACTGTACCCTGGAAGAGGCCATCCAGAACATCAAGCAGAACTCCAGGCGGTTCGCCAAGCGGCAATTGAGCTGGTTCCGGAGAGACCCCTATTGGAAATGGTTTGACCCGGACGAAACAGACCTGGCCCAGGAATACATCGATCAATGCGCGGCATTGGGTATCCGGTTCTCCAAAGCTTTGGACGAAGGCTCGCAACAAAAAGCACTGGAGTTCATTGAGAGCAGGATCGGATCCGTGGAACGCGATCCGCGCGGAGAGATCTGGACCGTCCTGCAGGGCGATGAGGTGGTGGCTGCAGCTCAATGGGGCCAGCGCCGGGACAAAGCCGCAATGCAGGATTTTTACCTGCTCAGCCACTTTGTGAATACCTTGTCCGAAGCCGGATTCTGGATCGCACATCAGGCTGTGATGCAGGCCGAAGGCATGCCGATCCAGGCCCATTGCCGGCCCGGCCAGGGAAAATTCTTCACCCGGCTGGATTTTGACATGATGCCATACGGTACGACGATTGCGAACCTGGATAAACCAATGATCCTGATCCGGAATGTGTAATGGACAGGCTGATAAAGTGCTTCAAATCCAGTTGAGTAGGATTTCTTTTAAAATTGATAATGTGGTTATGAATATGCCTGATTGCAGTCTCCGGCTGGCTGTTATTTTAATCTGCTTTCCGGTCTTTTATTTTCCAATCCTCAAGGCTCAGGATGCCGCTTTGCTCAGGCAACTGGAGCAAAGCCGATATCTTCGGTACCCCATGCAGGTGGATACCCTTCACGCCGGGATGACCCGCTGGTTGCAAAAAAAGGTAGAACGATCCCGGGAATTGCCGTTGGCTCAGGACTTTCATCATTTGAAGCTCAAAGGCCCGGGTATTCTGGCATTGAGCAACGACCGTAAACGGGAAGGACATAGTACAGTGCTGCTGGAAACCCCCACCTCTACCGGGGTTAAGAACCCTTCCAACCGTGCCTATGCCTTTGCGGAGGTAATACGGCCCTTGCAGGGAGAAGACCTTCGGGGGTACAATCGCTTTTCGGTCTGGGTTTATGCGGAGTCTGCGGGTTTTTATTCCTTTTTCGTGGGCTGTACACTGTACAATGACGGTGAAAAGACCATGCCGACACCCGGCCGGTTTGAAGGGCAACATTTTGTGAATATCTATCCGGGAAAATGGCAGCAGGTCATTTGGGAAATACCGGACCTTTACCGCGATAAGGTCACCGGTTTTTCGGTCAGTTTAATGCTTACAGGATCGCCCAAAGGTGCAGACGAACAAATGAAGCTGTACCTCGACGATATGCGGATCGAAAAGGTTGACGCAGAAAATAGCAGGGGATTTGATCTTCGGCGGGGTGCGATCGCTTATTGCCATAGCGGTTACAAGGCCGATGCGATCAAACAGGCCCTGGTTCAAAATGTCCCGGAGGGCAAATTTCAATTGATCGATAGTGGCGGTAGAACCGTATTTTCCAAAGCAGGTAAAAAACTGGATAACGGATTTATCCTGTTGGATTTCACTGAATTTGACCGCACCGGGTTTTTTACCCTCAGCATGGATGGACTGGTCACGCAATCCTTTGCAATCGGAGATGAGGCTTATTTGTCTGCTGCCTGGCGGACCTTGAACTTTTTCTTTTCGGAGCGGTGCGGATATGACCAACCGGGCATTCACCAGGCTTGTCACCAGGATGTGGTCTGTGTTCATCCGGACGGACGGCGTATCGCAGTCGGCGGCGGATGGCACGATGCTGCCGACCTGACGCAGGGCGTGGGCAACACCGCCCGGGGTGGGATGGCCATGCTCGAATTGGCCAAAGCCGTCAGGAATACCCATCCCCAATTCTACGAACGCCTTCTTGAAGAAGCCAGGTGGGGATTAAACTGGACCATGAATACCCGGTTCGGCGACGGTTACCGGGACGGCGGCCTGATCATCGGGATCTGGTCGGATAACACCCTGGGCACCAAGGATGATATGGAAGGAAAGGCCTCCAATAACCCGGCAGACAACTTCATTGCCGCCGCTTACTGCGCGCTGGCAGCGCCGTTTTATGCAACGGCTGATCCGGTATTCAGCCACTGGTGCCGCCGAAGCGCGATCGAAGATTTCGGTTTTGCCAATGAATTACTTGGCTCGGCTGCAACTGATAAAAATGAAACGGAGCTGTACGCCCAGGCGATTGTGGCTGCCATGCAATTGTACCGCCTGACGAAAGATCGATCCTATCTCGATTGGGCGGCCCAATATGCGCAAGTGGTTATGCAATGCCAGCAATTGGAGCGTCGCTCGGATTGGTCGATCCCTTTGCACGGATTCTTTTATGAATCCAGAGAAAAAAAACGGATTCTGGAATATTTCCATCGCAGTAACGAACCCCTTATGGTGGAAGGTCTGAGTATGTTGCTGACCGATGCTCCTGCCCATCCCGATGCTCCTGCCTGGAATGTTGCCTGCCGCGCATATGCCGATTACCTGCACGATATCGCTGAAGTGATGGCGCCTTACGGCATCCTTCCGGCCGCCGTTTACGAATTGGACAACGCGGATTTTTCGGGTATTTATCACGAAGGAGCCCAGGTAGGCATGCCCTCTATGGAAGAATACAACGCCCAGGTGAAAAACGGTGTTCCGCTGGGCGGCAATTTTTACCTGCGCAGGTTTCCGGTCGCCTACCAGTTCCGGGGTTTTCACGCTATTTTGATCGGAAAGGCAAAAGCCGCGTTTATCCTTGCGGAATTGTTGAAGGATAAATCGCTGAGGGATATTGCGACCAGACAGTTGGAATATATCATTGGATACAATCCCTTTGCCATGAGCACCATTTACGGCGACGGGTACGACTATCCGCCCTTATACGGCGCCTATGCCGGCGATGTGGTCGGAGCGGTCCCGGTAGGGATCGAAACCTTCGAAAATGACGACGAGCCCTATATGCCGATGCAGGTGAATGCCACCTACAAGGAAATCTGGACCCATACGACGGCTGGTGTAATGAGTTTGTTGGCGCACTTGTTCAAATAGCCGCGCCAACAAACCCTGCAGTGGTTATTCCATTCGAACCGGCTCCAACGGCTTAAATAGGGAATACTGTACCGCCTCTACCTTGCGCTGGTAGGCGACAAAATCGCCGTTCAGGAAGGCGTTGACTTTATCGAGCACTTTGCGGGTTTCGGATTTTGCCTGGGCTACGGTCAGCAATGCCATCTGGCTGGGTTGCCCCTCAATGTCATTGACGTAGCGATTGGCGCCGCCGAGGACAGCCTGCAGGTTGTCAGCTGACCGTTGAATGCCTTTCATCCCCTCCGGTTGGGTATACAACTTCTCCAGGGAGGCCAGCGTATCCTTTACGGCCTTGCCGAGATCTGTGATCATTTTTCGGGTGCTGTCGGGCAGGTTCACCAGGGCGGCATTTACCCGGTCAACCGTTTTGTTCGCTTCCTGAAGTCGGTCAAAACCCTTGGCGGCGGCCTCAATGACGCCTGCGTAATCCTTATACACAGCTTCCCGCTGCTGATAGTCGCCGATGGTCCGGTGCAGGCGCGGATCGTCATGGACGGTCAGTAGGGTAGAGTCTTTCTGACCCCCATAGCCAAAGCCCATTTTGTAACCCCCGGGCAGTACGGTGGGGCCTGCCGGCGGGCCGTCGTGGCCGCCGCGACCGCCTCTTCCGCCACCGCCGCCGAAGCCGCCCTGCCTGCCGGGAAACCGGACACCGTTTCGGCGCATATTCCAGTAGATCCGGTTCATTCCCTCTTCCAGTCTTGCGCTAAAATTCCGGATAGTGTCTCCCGCGGTATTGAAGACCGCGATCTTGACCCGCTCCGGGCGTTTGGCCGGTTTTTTCTCCTTGCCTTTGGCTTCCGGTTCGGCTTTTTTTCCTTTTTTATCGGCAGGGGCCTGCCCGGCATTGTCGGGTTTCCCTTTATCTTCCGGCTTGACCCACACGGTGATCATGGCGTTGGTCGACCGGTTGGCGCCGCCGTATTCGGCATCGCCGGGGAAGTGGAGCCCATTGTAAGACCGGGTTTCAGCCAGGTAGGCATCCGGCGCTTCAAACACCTTGAAATCTTTTTTCAGCACATCGCCTCTGGTCGCAGCCATGGCGCGGAAAGGCCGGGTGTCGTCCAGTATCCATACCGCCCTGCCGAAGGTGCCGATAATGAGGTCGGCTTCGCGGGGATGGATCTTGAGGTCGGCCGTCTGGACCGAGGGGTAACCGTTGGTCCATTTGTTCCAGTTGTCTCCGCCGTCGATGCTGAAATAGAGCCCCTGGTCAGTACCCAGCCAAAGCAATTTCGGCTCGACCGGGTCCTGGACGATGGAAAGGGTAAATCCTTCCACCTTTTTCTCATCCGCGATCTGTTTCCAGCTTTGCCCGTAGTCGGTGGTCTGGAAAGCCATCGGGCGGTAGTCGTTCCGGCGGTAGTCGTTTACGATGACGAAGGCTTCGCCGGGATTTTTAGCCGATACTTCGATATAGGGGATCCAGCTGCCGGCCTTGACGCCCGGCAGGCGGGAAGCCAGGTTGGTCCAGGTGGTTCCGCCGTCCCGGGTCAGCTGCAGGTTGCCGTCGTCGGTTCCCACCCAGATGACCTTTTTGTCAGCCGGGCTGGGCGCGATGGCCAGGATGGTGGTATGGTTTTCAGCGCCGGTGGCATCGATGGTCAGGCCGCCGCTTTTATCCTGCTTTTGTTTTTCGGGGTCATTGGTGGTCAGGTCAGGTGAGAGAATGGTCCAGTGCTGGCCGCAATCGTTGCTGTAATGCAGGAACTGGCTGCCGAAATAAACGCCGCACGGCTCGAAAGGATCCAGGGAAATGGCGGCATTCCAGTTGAACCGCAGCGGGATTCCTTCCGGGTGGACCGGCTTGACGAATTTGGTTTGACCTGTGGTTCGGTCTACCAGTCCGACATTCCCTTGCTGTGACATGGCGTAAACGTACCGGTTGTTGTCGGGTTTGAAAACCACGTCAAATCCGTCGCCGAAGAAGACTTCCTGCCAGTCCTGGTTCAGGATGCCGCCTGAGCGCCATATTGAGCTGGGACCGACCCAGGAGCCGTTGTCTTGCAGGCCGCCGGCCACGTTGTAGGGAATGTCCATATCATAACTGATATGGTAGAATTGGGCCAGGGGCAGGTTGGCGACAAACCGCCAGGTGTTTCCGCCGTCGCGGGAGATGTTGAGCCCGCCGTCGTTACCTTCGAGCATGTAGTTCGGGTCCTGCGGATGCACCCAGAAGGCGTGATGGTCGGGGTGTATGGCATTGCTGATGTTATCGAATGACCGGCCGCCGTCCTCGCTTCGGGTCACTGAGGAGTAGAGGTTGAAAAGGCGGTTTTCATTCAGAGGATCGACAAAAATATCGGCGTAATAGAACGGCCGGTTGCCGATGTCCCGGTCATTGATCTTCGACCAGTTGGCGCCGCCGTCGGTTGATTTGAAAAGTGCATTATCCTTGGCTTCCACAAGCGCGTACACGATGTTGGGCTTGTTTTGGGCTATGGCCAGTCCGATCCGGCCGAGCTCGCCTTTGGGCAGGCCGTTCTTGTCGGTCTGTTTTTCCCAGTTGGTTCCGCCGTCCAGGGTGACATACAATCCGGAGCCCGGTCCTCCTGAGTTAAAGGTCCAGGGTTTGCGGCTGTGCTCCCACATGGCTGCAATGAGCTTGTCAGGGTTGGTGGGGTCGACCACGAGGTCGGCGCACCCGGTTTCGTTATCCACATACAGGACCTTTTCCCAGGTCTTTCCGCCGTCCCTGGTCCGGAAAACACCCCGTTCCTCATTGGGGCCCCAGGGAGAACCCAGGGCTGCGGCGATTACGATGTCCGGGTTATCTTTGTTGATGATGATCCGGTGGAGGGTTTTCGTTTTTTCCAACCCCATGCATTTCCAGGTCTTACCGCCGTCGAGGGATTTATAGATCCCGGAGCCGGTATTGAGGGAGTTTCTCGGGTTTCCCTCGCCAGTGCCGACCCAGACGATGCTGGGGTTGCGTTGACAGACGGCAATGGAGCCGATGGATTGGAGCGGTTGTTCATCAAAAACCGGGTTCCAGCTGATGCCGCCGTTGGTCGATTTCCATACCCCGCCGGAGGCGCCGCCGATGTAGATGATATCCGGATCGCTGAGGTCAACGTCAATGGCGGTAACCCGGCCGCTCATGCCGGCAGGGCCGATGTTCCGGATGGAAAGGTCTTTTAGCGGTTTGATGTCAATTTTCTGGCCGAACAGGGCCAATGGCAGAAATGCGAATGGCAAAAGGAGACGAAATGATCGCATGCAGGTTGGCTTTAAGCGTTTGCAAGTGTAGTGTCGGGGTAAAGATAAATAAATAAGATTTAGGATAAAAAGCTTTTCAGGCTATAAGGTCCGGCATTGCGTAGCTCTGAGCCATCAAAGTGACAAAGACCTCGTCCAAAATATCTTCCCCCAAATTTTCCAGGACGACATCATAAAGGAGAGGCGCTATTACGGGTACACTCAACACAATTCCGGTTTTCCCTTTTTGCTCTGTGGCAATGAACTGCAGCGATTCACCCTCCGGGCTATGCTCAAACCAGACAGAATGATCGCAGGTCAGGACTTTATTTGGGACAGGCGTCCCGAAAACCACTCTGACCAATAGGTTTCTGATGTCATTTCTTGTATTGGAAACGTGTAAATGAAGTCGCTGGAATTTTTCAACTTCCATCTTGGGCAATAACCGCAGGATTTTCCCAGGAAGGATTTCTTCACTTTGCAGCAGTATGGATTTTAGTGCCATTGGGTTGTTATTTGGGATTGAACAATAAATTAAATTCGGATCGGGCCGGTATCGCACCGGATTTCAGGCTCAATGCGTTACCGGGAGCGATTTTCAGGTCTCCGGGCTTTCGGGGTTGTAAACAAGTTCGAACCCCGGCCCGATATTTCCGGCAGGATCAACCTGGGTAACCTTCAATACACCGCTTTTGGGTGGGTTTCCTCCGCTTGCAAATTCAAAAAGCAACGGTAAAAACTGACCCGGCTTCAATGCCATGGGGATATAGATTGCCGGAGCGCCGCCTGAATAGACCAGCTGCCTGGTCCCGCCCACCAGTTCAATCCTCAGATCAGGCGTGTATTCGGTCAGGTCCAGGCTCGTATCTCCCGTGAATCTCAGGATCAGCGGCGGGAAGGCTTCCTCCTTGGTCTTAAACTTTATCTGGGCAGACTCCAGCAGTGTTACGCTCCAGGCGTCCAAAAATTTTTCGCCGGATTCCGGATAAAGATCCGCCGGTGGCAAATGCGGGACCCCTTTGATCTTCCCGTTCTGCAACCTGACCTCAAGGTCGTCCATGCGGTTTGAATCCGGAACCCTGAAACGGATATCCAGGTTGTGGGGCAATTGCTTCCGGTCAATGATCAATCCGGCAATCCCCAGGCTGCGGCTACTCCCTGCGATTACGGCCGTCCGGATCACCTGAGGCGGAAGGACAACCACGGGATAGAAAATGGAAATATTTTTATGCGCGATGTTGTTGTCGTGCTGAACCGGATAAAACCCTGTGGAAGTGGTCAGCGGGCCGTCGTGCGGCGCGACTTCGGCCAGCAGGCACGGGTGCCAGTTGACCATGACGCCGCCGCCGATATCCACCTGTTGGGGCGGAATCAGTGCCGCAGGCCACAATATCCGGACGATCTGCGTACCTCCCGGCGCTATCGGCCCGATAGGCGCTTCTCCAACGGGATAGCTGCCGAAGGCGGGGAAAGTGCCCGGGCTGCCGGGCGGGTTGGAAGGCATCCAGTCCTGGGGATAGCGAAATTCGATACCCGGGAAATGAGCGATGGAAATCCTTGCCCAGGCGATATCTGCGGTCCGGGTACCCGTATTTTTGATCCGGATGTACAGGTAATTATCCTGACCTGCAATCGGCTGCTGGTGGGGGCCTGCAACTGCATAGGGCAGGGTAGCTTCATCCGGGATGGGGTCGGCAGCATTCCGTACCCAGATATCGGGGCTGTTGGCGTGCCAGCCGGAGGAGGGGATGGCGCCGGTATCGGCGAGGTTGTCGCGGATGACCAGGTCCTCTTTAAGGCAAAAGCAGAAAGCGGCTTTTACCGCAGCAAGGACATTGAGCCTGCCGTAGCCGTACCATTGGCTGAATTCGGCATTGCCGTTGCCGTCCAGGCTCCATTGCCCGGTGGCATGCGCCTGGGCAAGATCCACTTTGACCGCCGAATTCCTCAGGATTTCCCGCACCTGAAGCCAATTGAGTTCGGGCCGTACCGACAACATCAGGGCTGCCGTTCCCGCAACAAGGGGGCAGGACTGGCTGGTTCCGCCGAAATTTTGCCTGTAATCCGCCGGACCCGTGATCACCGGGGCGCCGGACGGGAAGCCTTGTTGGAGGGAGGTTGTAAAGGTCAGGGTGTTGCCGGAAAGGCTTTGGACCCGCTTGAATTCATGCTGGGGGGTAGTGAAATCCCCGACCAGCACCCAGTCACCAACAGCAAAGCCGGCGGAACTGATCACTGATACGGTAACGGCGCCCGAAACGGCGGGTTGCCCCAGCGTGGTAGCAGCGGAGATTACCCCGAACCTTCGGCCCTCGCCAAGCGGCGTTGCGCTCATTTTAGGGTCGAACCGCAGGGGAGAGGCGGCGGTGTTATAGCTGGTATGGCTCGGCGCCACAAGGTCCATTTCAAATCCGTATGGGCTGTAGTATGCCCTGGTATCGGTCAGCGGCGTCAAATTCTGCTGATTCCCCGCGGGGTCCGGATTGGAGCTGTTGCAGGGAGATGTCGGGTTGGCCCCGATTGACGCGCCCACGGTTATGGTCCGCGGGTGCAGTGCGGGGTAAGGACTGGTCCCTGCTGAAATAGGTATAAACCCGTAGTTGCCCGCAGCGCAACAGATCAGGCAACCGCGACCGTTTCGGCCGAAGGTGGTCAGGAGATGGATGACTTCGTCCAAAATCGCGGAATATGAACCCGGATAACCGTTGGAAAGGTTGATGATATCGGCAGGCCTGGCCGGCGCGGTCAGTCCGATCCCCGGATCTTCATAAAACCCGGCCACCCACAGAAAAACTTCTGAGAGGGTAAGGGTTGTCGGGTTCAGTCCGGTTTTTGCACCGATCCACCCGCATCCCCCTGCAATTCCGGACATGCCCTGGCTGTTGAATGTCGCTGCGCAGGCTACGGAGGTTACCTGGGTGCCGTGATCAGTGGTGACATCTGCCGGATCCTGGTCAGTGCCTGTTACAAAATCAAAATTGGCCACCATTTTTGCAACGTTCAACGGCAACAGTTCGATCAGGTCGGGGTGATCGGGCGCTATGCCCTCGGGTTCAATAACGGCGATGGTGATGTTTTGGGAACCGAATTTGTATGTTGCTCCTGAAACAAGCTCGATAAAATTCCAGGCGCCGGGCGCGTTGATGAGTTCCAGGTGGTCTTCCTGGAGCGGGAAAAGGTAATCCGGACCAGATGTAAAGGTTTCTGCGGGCAACACCAGATTGGGGCTGGCAAACAAGACTTCCGCATAGGCATGCCAGGGTTTTACCATTTCCAGAACGGCGTAATCGACAGGACCCCGGTGGGCCAGGAGGTAGGCATTGCCCAGGTGCGGCAGCGGCCGGATCACCTGGAACCGGCTGAATTCCGGGAGGGATTGCAAAAAGGATTGCGGGACCCCGGGCGCCAGTTTCAGGATGATTTCCGGGGTCAATCCCTGCATTCCGGCTCCCGTGGTCATAGGTTTGAGGTATTTCAGTCGCGTATCTTTCCATTGGTTTTTGAAAGCGCCTGTCAATACCGCATCGTAATCGCTGAATTGTTTGAGTTTTTGGTCTTCAATCTCTATAAACCGGCTGGAAAGGCTTTCAGCGGGACGATCATCATCGGCCAGTTTTACGGCCTTAGGATCGAGCCCCATAACGGTGAGTACACCCATCGCTTCTTCAAAAGGGATCTTACCGGCAGCTTTTATCCAGGTTTTCCCCGCCAGGGGCCGGTAAAAGATCTTCATGTCCTTTTCCAGGTAGTAAGGCGTGCCTGCAGGGGCAATTTGAGCCCGCAGGCGGGAGGCGTTTTGTATTTCAACCTGACGCTCATCATGGATCCACCCTTCTTTCCCGGCCTGCAACCGGTACAGGCCGGCAGGGCAATCCTCGCAGCGATAGGCTTCAATTGCCGGATCAAAACGGCCTGATGATCTGCCTCCTGATGCCAACCGGATCAGGGTCACTTCGCCGTCCCGGATGACCTGTCCATCCGGGCCGGTCAAGGTTATGATTACCTGGTTTCTCATTATTGTCGGATTTGTCCTTTGTTTTAAAAAGCGGGACCAACGATCTACATTGGTCCCGGCGGGTTTTGGGGTTATACAGGAGGGTTGGGGTTATACAAGGGTTGTTGTGGTTCTATTTTGGGAAAGTGAAGGTTAAAAATCATCGTCGTCATTGCAGATGCACTCCGGAAGGTCATTCCCGGTATAGATCTGGCCGACCAGATTTTGCAGGCAGTAAGCGGACGAATGAGGCTCGAAAAGGCAATCGCAGAATGCTTGCTTGTTGTAAACCTTCCAGACATAAGAACTGTCCACCGTGGCCGTACCGCCTTTGGAGGGGATCGTGGCCCCGATCCGGAATTTGATGTAGGGGCACCCTTCACAAGGGAGACATTCTTCCGGGAAGTCATCCGTGTCGTCAAAAATGTCGATTTCGCTGGTTACCACCCCGTTGTCGAAAATATCGATCCCTTTGCTCTCGTCCGAAAATGCCCCGTTGCAATCCAGTGCCAGGCGGTAAATCAGGGTGTCTCCGACGGCGAGCGGGATATCGGGGATGACAATGACGGACTTGCTCCGCACCTTTTTATATCCGCAACCGTCAACCAGGCTGTAAATCGTCTTGCCGCCGCGCTTGACCCGGAACTGAATGCCGTAGTTGTCCTCACCTCCTGGATAGACCAGCTTGATGGTGTCGCCTTTCAGGGAAATATCCCCAATGCCGATTTTCTTTGGCGCCCGGCAGATGCTGGTATCTGCGGCGGAATGCCGGTTGAACCGGCAGTTGGCGGCAACAGTCGCTATATAGTCCCTGCCGAATCCTCTCATGTCTCCTCTGAGGACCACCGTGGCAATGTTTCCGGTAATATTTTGGTTGACCAGCTCTTGGTCGCCCAGGGTAAAGGTAAACCGGTAGCTTGATGCATTTTCGGCAGGTTCCCATTCGTACACCAGTAAGGTCTCGTTTTCTGTTATGTAGGATTTGAAAGCCAATCCTTCGGGTTTCGGGCAATCGCCCTTGCAAAATCTGAAAAAAAGGACGGCTGCTAACCCCAGGATTCCCAATCCGACCCATACTGCATTTTTGGTCCAGCAGGTAAAGGCCCCTTCCCGGAATAGGGTCTTGGTATTGTCGAACGGGATGATGAAGTCGTATTGGATACTTGAATTGTCCGGCGCGTCCGCAATGATGCCCTTGACGGTAAACTCCTGCCACTCGCCGTCCATTTGCAGGGAGATGGTTTGTCCCATAGGGTAGGGGTCCCCGAAGTATTTCTGCCCCATTTCCTCGGTCAACACCACTGTTCTCAGGTCATTGAACAGGTTTTCGACCCGGCCCCTGACCAGCGGAAAGTCAAATATCTTGAAAAAAGCGGGATCAGCCATGTGAACCGTTTCCATTTCGGAAAACGCCTCTTTTTTAACCATGGTGCCTGCCGTGATATACCTGGCTGCCTGTTCGACTTCCGGGAAGTTATTTTTCAATTCAACACCCAATGGGATCGGTGTGACCGTATTGAAAAAAACATCGCCTTTGAAGTGCTCCTTCACCCAGGCGCGGTAGATCCGGTCGCTTTTGGTATGGAACCGGTCGAAGGACCATTCGTCCGTTACATACAGGGATAGCAACACAAATACGGCTATCCCGACGCTCAAGCCGGTAATATTGATCATGGAATAGCGCTTTTCCTTCCATAGGTTGCGCCAGGCGATCATGAAGTAGTTCTTCAGCATGTGGAAAAAGATTGGTACCGTTGAAAAGAAGGTCAAGTTTTATGCCATGAAATGGTTTCCGGCAATCAAACGCTCTTCCATGGAATTAAAATAGGGCCCGATCAGCAGGATACGGAGTGATTTTTTGTTTAAGATGTTGATTTATAGTATTTTATAAAAATATCCCTTGAATCGGCATAGGGTTTCTCCAAATGAACGTATCGACGCGCCTGGCCGCCGGTTGTTTTTTAGGATTGACAAATCGTTCATAATCGGACAAGAACTGTGCGGATTTGAACACAGGAAATCGAAATGCCGCATACTTTAAACCAAATCCGTTTAATCGGTGACAAACCTGCTGCATGGCGCGCCTGATTTTCTTTTTTCAGGAAGAGCCGGATTAACTTTACCGGCAAATTCTCAGGAAATCATGACAATCCGGTCTTCCAGGCCAAGTTGGAACAACCTAGACAGCGCGAAACAGCGGCAGGGTAGGGCGCCCCGTTTGAATTTGTGGCTTTATGCCTTTGCGGCCCTTTTGCCGGCTGCAGGTTTCGGCCAGACACCTTTTTGGCAGGAAGATTTTTCCAGCCAGACCGCCATTGCGGCCAATTGGCAACTGGGCGGTCAGAACGAAGGCTCCGAAACCTGGAAATGGGACAATCACCCGGCTCTGCCGATGCTTGGGCAGGTGGCTTTTGAGGCCTCAACAGCCGGTAATGGATTCATGGTTTTCAATTCCGATCTGAACGGCCCTCATCCGCATGCCGTTACGCTGACCACCCCCCCCATCGATTGTTCGGGGCACGATCAGGTCTATGTAGCGTTTCAAAATCAATACCTGTATTACTCGGAGGAAGACGCCGTTGCGGAGGTCGGGGTCAGTACCGATGGGGTGGACTTCCAATTCCACCAGGTCCTGCTGTCTACCAAGCGGTTTGCTTTTGAAGTCCCGGTTGAGAATGTTTTTCTCCCTATTCCGGAAGCGGCAAACCAACCCGCAGTATACCTGCAATTCAAATGGATCGGCAATTTTGAATATTTCTGGAAACTGGATGATCTGGCCCTGTTCGATGAGGATCCCCGGCCGGCAAACGACCTTTTCCTGGATGAAGGCGCCATACCGACAGCGTATGCTACGCCGGTCTCGCAAGCGGATTCCGTATTTTTTGCCGTCGTGGCCGGCAATGCGGGCAAAACGGTCCAGACCGGCGTAGCGGTGGAAGTCCGGGTATTGAGAAACGATACTTTGCTGTTTGACCTGTCGGAGCAGATCCCCGATCTGGCGCCCGGCCAGCAGGATACTGTTTTTTGGGACAGTAAATTTCTGCCGGACCGGCGAGGCATTTACAAGACCATTTATTCCGTCAGTCAGGACCAGGAAGAACTCTGGCCCCCGGACAACCGGCTAGAGGTCCAGTTCGTGGTGACCGAGGCATTGTACAGCGTGGACAACGGCACCCTTGTAGATGCCATACAACCGCCCGGGCTGGCCGATCCCTTCTGGGAGGTTGGGAATTATTATCATGTAAAAACAAGTGGATTCCGGGGGGCAGAAGGTGTTTTTTCAATCGCATCCGTAGATAATGCTCATATCGGGAAGACGGTCGGATTGCATGTCTACCGGGTAATTCCGGATGATGATCCGTCCGATTTCACCGACGGCGATCTGTTTGCGGTGGGCTACGGTGAATACACGTTTCATTCCGGCGACGCAAGTTACGACCTGTTTACGGCCCCGCTCTATAATTTTGACGACAACGAACCCGGCATTTCCCTGCAGGCCGGATCAGATTACATTGTTTCCCTTACGCTTACGGATGATTTGTTTATTCCTTATTCGGTCCGGCGCCAGTATTACGATATCGCCACGGTTGTCCGGAACGGCAAATGGTTCCTGGGCGGTTTTGGCGCTGATGTGGCCGCCATGGTCAGGTTGGAGATCACGCCTGAGGTCAGCGCAACCCGCTCACCTGAAGCCGGGAGCGAAGGGCTCCTGGTCTTCCCGCAACCTGCTGCGGGTTACTGCCGGTTGAAATGGCAGGACCCGCCGGCCGGAAAGGTGCATGGGATGATCATATCAGCGGGAGGAGCATTGGTCTCCGGCTTTGTGCTGAATCCGACCGCTGATGCGGAATTGAACCTGGCCGGATTACCCGACGGACCGTATTGGCTGCACTTGACGGACGGCACAAAAAGGTGGGTCCGCCCCTTAATGATTCATCACCCTTGATGGTTATTGAAGCTTTCGCAGGCGGATTTCCACGCGCCTGTTTTGAGCGCGGCCGTCTTCGGTGTCGTTCTCCGCAACCGGTTTGCTGTAGCCGAAACCTTCCGATTTCACCATACCCGGATCGATGCCTTTGCTGATCAGGTAATTCCTGACGGCCTTGGCCCTTCGTTCGGACAAATCCTTGTTATAATCCTGTCCGCCGACATTATCCGTATGCCCGTTCAGGGTGGCCTCCAAACCGAGCTGCAGGATCAACCCAGCCATCCGGTCCAATTCAGGGTAGGATTCCGGCTTGAGTTCGTCTTTGGCGGTGTCGAAAAATACATTTTTTAGGGGGAGAGTGATCTCTCCGCCGGCCATTTCCTCGATGGTTGGCGCCGTGATATCCGTGGTTATTTTCCGGGCGTCGGTTTTTTCTCTCAGGTCGATGTTGTCGCTTACCGGGAACCGGTTCTCCGCTTTGACGGTATAGCTGTAGAGCTTTCCTTTCGGGAGGGTGATGAAAAATTCGCCGGTAACCGGGTCCGGCCGGATGGTTGCGATCCATTTGGCCGCCTCCAGGTCCTCTACTTCGATCTCGCCGGTGATGGGCGTGCCGTCCGTCCCGGTGAGTTTGCCGGCTATGGTCGTTACGGCATCCGGACGCGCTTCTTCAGGCAGATCCACCTGGAAAAGGTCCTCCATGCCGTTGTCGGCATCCGCTGAAAAATAGGCGGTTTTGCCGTCGGTGCTCACCTTATAACCCCAATCGCCGCCGGTGGCATTGATCTCCTTGCCCAGGTTGATGGGCTCCGACCATTCCAGCCACCCTTCTCCGATGCGGGTAGTTTTGAAGACATCCAACCCTCCGAACCCGCCGTGCCCTGAAGAGCTGAAATACAGGGTCCGCATATCCGGATGGAGGAACGGCGACCGCTCTGTCCAGGGGGTGTTGATGGTCGTTCCCAGGTTGATGGGTTTGCCCCATTGTCCGTCCGGTTGTTTGAGGCAAAGGAACAGGTCGATGTTGTCATCCAGGTCGAAGCCGACGCGGTCGAGGCGCCTGGCGGCGAAGATGACGGCCTGCCCGTCGGGTGAAAGGGTCGTCCCGCCCTGCCATTCGGAAGCCTGGAGATCGCCGAAAAGCGGCTGCGGTTTGGCCCAGCCTATGGGCGATTTCATGCTGGCTTTGACCCGGGCTTCTTCGAATACGATAAGGGTTGTTCCGTCACTGGAGAGGGCAAGCGGCGCCTGGTTCTTGAGCGGATGCAGGAAGGGTTGCACACCCTGGGGAACGGACCAGCCGGATTTGGCTGTCCACTGGCTTTTGTAAATATTCTCGATTTTGTTCTCCCGGCGGCAAAAGTACAACTCCTTGCCGTCGGCGGCTACAACCGGCGAATACTCGCCAAGGTCGGTATTGATATGGGTGCCGATGGGCTCGGGGTGCAGCCCGTGGACCGGCGCTTTCAGCATGGAGGTCAGGTTGGCGATCCAGGGATGGTCAGCGCCGAAATAGGACCCCATCCGCTCCAATTGTTCCAGTGCACCTGCCCAGTTCCTGCTGCGCAGATCGGGTTCGAGCAAACGCATCAAAACTTCCCAGGCATGGTAGCGGGGCGCTGCGGCTTTTACATAACTCTCCCAGGCGGCCCGGTTGTTGCCCGAAAGGATGTCCTCATCTGCGGGCGCCTGCCGGAGCAACGCCAGTTCGTTGTTGTACCAGCTCGAATCCATGTATTCTCCGAATTGGCCGAAAAAATGGTTGAAATCTTCTTTCCGGCCGCTGGCGGCGTATTTCCTGAAAATCTCGCGGGCAGTCATCGGGATCTTGGCCGTATCCATGCCTTTCAGGGCGCTTTCCACAAACGCCATAAAGGAAGCGTTCGGCATAGCACCTGCCAGATACTTATCCAGCACCGGCAGCAAATCCGGGTGCTCTTTCACAAAGGACAATACGACGAATACATCGGTCGTGTCTTTTTCCATGAAGTAGGCCAGGGCCAGGGTTTCTTCATAGTCCCGGACCAAATCGTCGTTATACCGGGCGATATTGTCCTTGTTCTTGTCATAGAAGGCTTTGATTTTCGGATACGCGGGCTTGCGGCGCATTTCTTCGAGGAAAAACTGATTCCTGGCCTGGTACGCCGGCATCTGGAGTTTGGGCGGAATGGGTTTAAAGGTTTCCAGGAAACGCTCAACGGCTGCGCTTTTTCCAGACTGCAGGGCGGCGGAATAACTGCCTTCTTTTAATCCGTTCTTGAAGCGGGTATAGCTTTCCTGAGAGATGCCGTGGCTTCGCTCCAGCTTGTTCTTTTTGCCGTTATTGAGCTTTCGCCAATAGCGCTGGGATAGTAAGATGATCGAATAGGCGGAGTCGGGCAGGAAATTGCCGGAAGAGGGATCTCCAAGCTTCTGAGCCTGGTCCCATAGCGATAAAGCCTCGTCGAAGTCGTCAATTTTGTCTTGAGCGGAAAGAAAAGCCGGAAGAAAAAGAACTAAAGCGAAAACAGCTAAAAGGGGCAGCGATCTGTACATATGACAATTGATTGGTCCTGATTCCTTGAAATGATGCATTTGCATTAAAGTTACAAATTTTTCCATAAAAATGATTTGCTCATCGCGGTAATCCCTATTATTGCCTTATGATAAGCGCAGAGCAAATACTGGCCAATCTGAAGAATGGAGAATACCATCCCGTGTACCTGTTACATGGGACGGAGTCCTATTTCATCGATCAGATTTCGGACCATATTGAGGAGAATGCCTTGAACGATATGGAAAAAGCGTTCAACCAGCTTATCCTCTACGGGCGCGATACCGACTACCAGGCCGTAATTGACAACGCCCGAAGATACCCCGTTGGTGCGCCCCGCCAGGTAATTATTATTAAGGAAGCCCAGGATATGAAGACCTTGGCGGAGCTTACCGCCTATGTTGAACAACCCGCGCCCATGACGGTTCTCGTCATTTGTCATAAACATAAAAGCCTGAGCATGGCCACCAGGCTGGGTAAGGCGCTCAAGGCCAAAGCGGTTGTATTCGAATCCAAACCGCTGTACGACAATCAGGTGCCCGCATGGATTCAACAATACCTCAAATCAAAGAAACTGACCGTCCAGCAGGATATTGCCGGATTGATCGGGGATTATCTGGGGACCGACCTGTCCAAAATTGCAAACGAACTCGATAAGCTGGCCCTGAACCTGCCCGCAAAATCGGAGGTTTCCCGGCAGGATATCGAGACGCATATCGGCATAAGCAAGGATTTCAGCATCTTTGAGCTGCAAAATGCCATTGGCGAAAGAAATACGGTCAAGGTAAACCGGATCGTTCACTACTTTGAGGCGAACCCCAAAAAGAATCCCATTCAAATGGTCATCGGAACGCTTTACGGATTCTTCAGCAAAATCTACATGATGCATTTTTTGCGCAGTACCCCGGAAAACGAGTTGATCAATGCGCTGGGGCTCCGGTCGGCTTATTTCCTTAAAGACTACAGGCTGGCCGCACGGAATTTTCCGTTGGAGAAAACCGAAAAGGCCATCGGCATCCTCAAAACCTACGACCTTCGATCAAAAGGCGTGGAATTCAATTCAACGGGGAAGCCGGAAAACGAGCTGCTGAGAGAAATGGTATGGCGGATCCTGCATTAGAATAACCGATTTGATTATATTCGATGCTTTTTTTCTTCCCATAAAGCCGATAAACGCCCATTAAACCAGCACAACTACACAAAACAGGGGGGCAAAAGGATAGTCAACACCGGCTGTTGCCAGGTGGTGCGCTATAACCAAAAACCGAGAAATATGGTCCTTTTGCAAATCAATGTCTGCGTCCTGCTGTTCTTGTCTGGGCCGGCTCCTCACGTCCCTGTGCCGGCTAATGAGAAGATTCCCTGGGATTTTGTCCGTTCAGCCGACCCGGGCGTAGTGGCCGATTCCATCCTCACCGGCGAATTTTTTGAATATTGTCCCGACCTGAGCGGGATGACAGGCCCCGTTGCGGTCAATTTTATTTGCAATACGGCCGATTGGGAATGGACGCCGCCCTGCCTGGGTTTTGTCGGCGCCGGCCCCGGCCTGGCTGAAGCCTGCGTCTCCTTTTGCGACGGGACAAAATGCGATACGATGGTCTTTTCCATTTCGGTCTTTGATAATTTCCTGGGTGCGGTGACCGATACCGCGCTGACGGTGTACGGCGAACCGGTCAGCATTCCGGTATTGGACAATGACTGGATCACCCTCAACGATATTGAGTCCATCTACCTCGTGGACCACCCCCAGAAAGGAGAGGCGGAACTGGTATTTGACGGAACCATCGCCTATACCCCGGATTCGGGCTTTTGCAAGGGGCAGGATCGTTTCTCCTACGGCATCTGCAACCAGACGGGCTGCGACACAACGGAAGTAGTGGTGATGCTAAAGGACGATACCGGCATCTGCGACGGCGTATGGCCGGGAGATGTCCGGCCGGACGGCCTGGTCAACGTGATCGATTTCTGGGCCGTGGGCCTGGGGTTCTATCACCAGAATACAGGGCCGGTCCGGCCGGACGCTACCGCAGAATGGACTGCGCAGCCCTCCCCGGACTGGGCCACCAATATCACTTTCATCGAAGCCATCAACCGCAAACACGTCGATTGCAACGGCGACGGCGCCATCAATAAACTGGATTACGAGGTGATCGATCAGAATTGGGGGAAATTCCATGACCAGTTGATCGTTGAAAGGATCCCCGCTGAAGCATCCGATTTCGCGCTTGGCATCAAGCCGCTTGGAATTGAAAATGAGGTCACAGCTTTTGAGATTTCCTGGCAGAACAACCCCGACAGCCTTAACGGATTTGCCTTTAAGGTTAAATTGCCGGACACCGTTTCAACCGGCCCGTTTTGGGTATTTGAACCGCTCGGGATCGAAATGGATACGGCGTTGACCAAACCCGGATTTGTCCTGCAAAAATATGTTCCCGAAGGAAATTATGTCTACATTGCGGTAAGTTCGCCCTTGAAGCCGGTGCGTGCCGGAGAAAAGATCGGCATTATCCGGACATCGGCCGGAAAGGCGCCGAAGATCACGGACGGCATCCTGCTCGGTAAGGATTTCAAGGTGTACCTGATCGCCGGCGGAACGGAGGAACAACCGCCCGAAGCGGAAGAAATTACAGAAAAACCCAAATGATCATGGTTCCGGACCAGACTGTCATTCACCAGACCCGAAACTGGATCCGCGACGTTGTCGTGGGATGCAATTTTTGCCCGTTTGCTGCCAGGGAACTTCACCGGGGGAGTATCCATTATCAGGTCGTGCGGTCAACGGCCGTCCAGTCCTGCCTGGAAGCCATGGTTGCCGAATGCCGCCGGCTGGATGACCATCCGGATATAGAAACTACACTGATCATTCTTCCGGAGTCTTTTGCGGATTTCAGCGATTTCCTCGAACTGGCCGACCTGGCGGAAGCCCTGCTGCCGGAAATTCACTACGAAGGTATTTATCAGGTTGCCAGTTTCCATCCCCAATACCTGTTTGCCGACTCCGAAGAGGAGGACCCCGCCAATTATACCAATCGCTCTCCGTATCCCATGCTCCACCTCCTGCGGGAAGCTGCCCTGGAAAAAGTGCTGGAACACTATCCCGATCCTGAAAACATACCCGAACGGAATATGGCCTACGCCCGCCAGCGCGGGTTGGCCCATATGGAGCTGCTGCTGGCGGCCTGCCTTTCAGGGCCGTCTTGACGCCAATGATGAAGAACCGGGAAATCGAAGAATCGAGGAACTGAAACCCCCAAACGGATCAAAGCAAGCGCCGATACCAGAGGATGCGAACCCAAACACAGGGGATCGGCTCAAATCAACCTCCGGCGGCCGCAGTTACGCCGTCAGCCTGACGAAAGCGGCAAATCAACATATCAACGCATCAACAACCCAAACCAAAAAAATCCCTACCTTTGCCCATCTTTTAACCGGACCTTCCCGATCATCGAAAAAACTATGAGTACCAAACCGATTCGCTCAGCGCTCATTTCCGTATTTTACAAGGACGGTCTCGAACCCGTCATCCGCGAACTCGACCGCCTCGGCGTCCAGATCTTCTCCACAGGAGGCACCCAGCAATTCATCCAATCCCTGGGCGTCAGCGTCCAGACGGTGGAAGACCTGACCACCTACCCCTCCATCCTCGGCGGGCGGGTAAAAACCCTGCACCCCAAAGTTTTCGGCGGCATTCTGGCCCGCCGGGAGGACGAACACCTCGCCCAGCTCGATCAGTACGAAATCCCCGAAATCGACCTGGTGATCGTTGATCTTTACCCCTTTGAAGAAACCGTGGCCAATACAACGGATGAAGCGGCCATCATCGAAAAAATCGACATCGGCGGCATTTCCCTCATTCGCGCCGCCGCCAAGAACTTCAACGACGTGGTCATCGTCCCGTCGCGCGAAGATTATCCGTTCCTGCTGGAGTTGCTGAAGGCCGGCGAAGGAAAAACCGAACTCGAAGACCGCAAGAAGCTGGCGCGCCGCGCCTTCCTGATCTCCTCGCATTATGACACGGCTATTTACAATTATTTCAACAAGGCCGGCGATGACCAGGTGTTCAAACACAGCGAGCTGAACGCTTCCGGCCTCCGCTACGGCGAAAACCCCCATCAAAACGGCGTTTTTTACGGCAATCTTGGCGATATGTTCGAAAAACTGGGCGGTAAGGAACTTTCCTATAACAACCTGGTAGATGTCGACGCAGCCGTATCTCTGATGCGTGAATTTGCAGCTGCCGACCCGACCTTTGCCATCCTCAAACATACCAACTCTTGCGGGGTAGCTACCCGGCAGACGGTCCTGGAAGCCTGGAAAGCAGCGCTGGCGGGCGATAATATCTCGGCTTTCGGGGGCATTCTGATCGCCAACCGGACCATCGACCTGGATACGGCCTCGGCCATCGACGAGATCTTCTATGAAGTGCTCATCGCTCCGGGGTATACTACCGAAGCCCTGGAAAAACTCCTGAAGAAAAAGAACCGGATCATTCTGCAGATCAAGGATTTTATTGTCCAGAATCGCAGTTTCAAAAGCTTGCTCAACGGCGTGATTGAGCAGGATGCCGACCTGAGGATCGAATCAGCCGCTGATTGCAAAACGGTCACCAAGGTTGCGCCGACGCCTGAACAACTGGAAGACCTGCTGTTTGCCAATATTTGCGCCAAGCACCTCAAATCCAATACCATCGCCCTGGTGAAAAACCGGCAGTTGGTGGGTATGGGCTGCGGCCAGACCTCCCGCGTGGATTCCCTGAAACAGGCCATCATCAAAGCCGAACATTTCGGTTTCGACCTGACCGGCGCCGTTATGGCTTCCGATGCCTTTTTTCCGTTCCCCGATTGCGTGGAAATCGCCGATCAGGCCGGCATCAAGGCCGTCATTCAACCCGGCGGCTCGATCAAGGACCAGGATTCGATCGATTATTGCGACGGTCACGGGATGGCGATGGTGGTGACAGGTGTCCGCCATTTTAAACACTAATGGGCAGGAATCTGGTATTCAAACAACTGATTTAATCGTCTGCGGGATCTGCGGGAACAAAAACCAGCCCGAATCATGAGTACAAAATCATTCGGATCGGCAGTTATCTTCTGTTTCGGTCTCTCTGTGTTGACAACTTCCTTGTCCGGCCAGCCGGTCCAGGCGGAATTGCTCGGCCATTGGGAAAAATCCGGTTTGGTGGGTTCTTCCTTTTACAACAACACCTACAACGAAGTCTGGGGACTGGCATACGGCGGCCGGGAATACGGCATCATCGGCTCTACTGCCGGCACGCATTTCATAGACATCACCGACCCGAGCCAACCGGAAGAAGTGGCCTTTGTCGCGGGGGCTTTGCAGGGCGGAAACGTCGTTCACCGGGATTTTCACAACTACGGCTGCTATCTCTACGCGGTTTGTGATGAAGGCGCCAGCACCCTTCAGATCATCGACTTTTCCACACTGCCGGATTCGGTATCGGTTGTTTACGATTCCAATGAACTGATCAGGCGGTCCCACAATATTTTCATCGACACCCTCAGGGCGAAACTGTACTGCCTCGTTGTAGCCAATGCCGCACAGGGCTATCACGCCATGCGGGTATACGACCTGGCTGACCCGCTCAATCCGACCTTTATCGGGGCGTACAACAAATTCGGCAACATCACGGCGAGTCAGGTCCACGATGCCTATGTGGAAGACGGTATCGCTTACCTGAATTGCGGCCCCCACGGCCTGGCCATCGTCGATTTTACGGACCCCTATAACCCGGCAACCCTCGGCACCCTGACCGATTATCCGTTCAAAGGCTATAACCACTCCGGTTGGCTGGCAGCCGACAGGACCCACTACATCATGAGCGACGAGGACCACGGTTTTGAAATGAAAATGCTCGATGTTTCGGATCCGTCGGATATCCAGGTGGTCAAAACCTTCAATGCAGGGAGCGAATCCTCGATGAGCATACCGCACAATCAGATCATCGCCTGCAATTTTCTGTATGTGTCCTATTACTACGATGGGCTGCAGGTGTACGATATCTCCGATCCGGAATCACCGGTGCGCGTGATGTATTATCCGACCTCTCAGCGGCCGTATTCCAATTCCTACGAAGGCGCATGGGGCGTCTACCCTTTCCTGCCTTCCGGAAATGTGCTGGTTTCGGATATGCAGCGCGGCTTGTTCATTATCAGGGGGCCGGGTGATGATTGTCCGGCAAGAGCGGCTTCCATTGTGGATTGCAACCAGGTCCTGGGCGTTGGCGAAGCGGAAACAAAGGCCCCACCGGTTGTTTATCCGATACCTGCGAGGAGCGGCAATCCGGTTTACATAACAGGATGGAAAGGCCAACAAAAGGTTAAAGCCGTTATCGCTGATGTACAAGGCCGCAGTTTGGTGCGTTTTGAATTAACCGATTTCGGCGAGTCAGGCCGATTGGATCTGCCCGCCTGGTTGCCGGCCGGGGTATATTTTCTTGAATTGACCGACGGCGAAAATCGTTGGGTAGATAAATTGATCGTACAATAGGTTAAGGAACCGACAATGGGTATTCAATCCGGCAATTTCCTGAACTGCTCTATCACTTCCCCGGTGCTGTCCGGCGCCGGAATAAGGCAGCTTATGCGGATCATATTGCCGTCTGTAATGCTGCTCCTGTCTTGTTTTCAGCTTGGGGCTCAGCAGCGATTGGGGCCGACAGGGACTTCGGGCAGCAGTCAAAACCGGGCGAATGTCCAGACCGAACAGGAACTGGAACAACCGGATACCTTCGGGGTGTTTGTTTTTTCTGCTCAGAATCCCAACCGGGAAGTGCCGTTTTCAGATTCCCTGCTCGACGATTTTTTCCATCAATACGATCCGGCCCGGAAAAAAAGGGTGGACTACATGACCCTGGGCATCCTGGGGTCGGCGGCCCATCCGTTGATCTACCAACCGGCCGACCGGCAGGGGTTCGATGTCGGCTTCCACCAGTTCGACCTCTATTTGATGCCCGCGGAAGACCTGCCCTTTTACCGGTTGCAGCGCGCTTATACCAACGTCGGTTATACCATCGGCTCCGAACAACCGGACGGCTATTTCACAGGGAGTTTCTCCAGGAATTTTGCCAACGGCCTCAATTTCACCCTCGAACACCGACGAATTTTCCAATTGGGACGGCTTGACCAATATCCCAACCAGAACACCCGGAATACCTTGTTCGCCACCGGATTGTGGTACCATAGCCCCAAGGGCCGGTACGACGGTTTTTTCAGCGTGGCCGGCAATACCATCCAGCAGCAGGATAACGGCGGCCTGATCTCTCCCCCGGTAGCAGAAGGGCAATTCGCCAGCCCGAGTTCTGCCGTGCCTTACCTTGTCGACGGCCAGACCAGACAGTCCTACCGGGATTGGATGTATACGCATTACCTCAAATTCGGGGGACAGCGCGACAGCACCGGCCGGAGCACCCGGGCTTTTACCCTGGCCCATCGCATTGCCTGGAAGGATAATAAATACAAATTCTTCGATGCCTACACCGTCAGCGATACGGCATTTTATAACCGCTTCCCGTCTTTCGAAGCCGATGAAAGGGGCGCCAGGGTGTATATGGAATGGCAGCAATTGGAAAACCGTTTCGAACTGAGCACCTTCAAAGTCGCTAAAAAGCAGGCGCGGGCGCAGGCGCGCAGCCAGCGCGATCTGCTGTCGGTGGGCGTCGTGCACAAGTACCATACCCTTAAACTGGAACCGGGCCGGGAAACGATCAATAACCTGTTTTTGACCGGAAAACTGGGCTTTCACCCCAACGAAACCATCCAATTGGATGTGAATGCCCAGCTGGGCTTATGGGATAATGCCGGTGATTACAGATTGGAAGGAGATCTTGCCCTGGGCCTCAAAAAGGCTGGAGTCCTGAATCTGCACGCCGTCAGCCAGCTCTACAAGCCCAATTGGATCCAGGAAAATTACCTGATCTCCGGCCGTAAAATCTGGAACAACGTATTCAAACCCACCCTGGAAACCCACCTGTCAGCTTCCTATACCCTGCCGGGCATCAACCTGGAGTTGACGGGCGCCTACAACCTGCTCAACGACTTCATCTATTTTGACCAGCAAGGCCTTCCCCGCCAGACAGGCGTAGCGGTTTCCATTACCCAACTGATCGCAAGAAAGGAATTCAGGGTAGGCCCGATCCATCTCGACAATACGATTGCTTTGCAAAAGGCATCGGAGGACGTAATACGGCTGCCCGAAATTTTCGGCAAACACGGGTTGTATTACGCTGGTTTATGGTTCCGGGTATTGGATGTAAGGCTGGGCTTCGACGCCCGGTACAATACCGCGTATTACGCCGCATACTACAACCCGTTTATCGGTCAATTCCAGTTGCAGGACCGTTCCCAGGTTGACTTTTATCCGAATCTGGACGGTTATTTTGCCATGCGGGTCAGCCGGTTCCGGGCTTTCGTCAAATACGAAAACATTACCGCCCTGCTTAAAAAAGGCGAACTGTATTACCAGACTGCGGATTATCCTTTTCCCGACGCCGCGGTACGCATCGGGATCAAATGGCGCTTCCTGGATTGAGAAAGGTTGAACACATTACCACGATCAAACCGGCTCCATTCAATTTCTGAGATTTTCCACCTCATCCACCGTTTTGGGGATCGGATCGCCCAAAACATGATGCCCGTCCTTCGTGATCAGAATGTTATCTTCCACCCGGATACCCCCGAAATTGAGGTAGCCGGCCAATTTCTCATAATTGATGAACGCCTTGTGCTTGCCTTCGTCGCCCCAGAGTTTGATCAATTCGGGGATGAAGTAGATGCCGGGTTCAACGGTCAGCACAAAACCGGGCTCAAGCGGGCGGGCCAGCCTGAGGTAGGCCAGGCCGAACTGCGTACTGCGTTTAACCGCATCGCTGTACCCGACAAAATCCTCGCCGAGATCTTCCATGTCGTGGACGTCCAGCCCCATCATATGACCGAGCCCATGCGGGAAGAATAAAGCATGAGCCCCGGCTTCAACAGCGTCCTTCATGTTGCCTTGCATGAGTCCCAGGCTTTTCAGCCCTTCGGCAATATGGAGGGCGGCTCCCAGGTGCACGTCCTTATAAGGAACGCCCGGTTTTGAAGCGTTGATGGCGCCGATTTCGGTTTCCAGAACGATCTGGTAAATGTCCCGCTGCTGTGCGGTAAACCGCGGACTGACCGGGAGGGTCCGGGTAATATCTCCGGCGTAACCCATTTCAGTTTCCGCCCCCATATCCATCAGCAGGAGTTGGCCGGCCTTCAGGGTATTGTGATAGGATTCGTTGTGAAGGGTTTGACCGTTGATGGTTACAATGGCGCCGTAAGCCAGTTCGTAGTTGGCGGCTTTGGCAATGCTTTCGGCAAGGGCCATCATTTGGGCCTCGGTCTGGCCGGGCCGGGCGGCTTTCATGACCGCCACGTGCATTTGCCCGCTGACATTCACCGCCTTTTCGATCTCGGCGACTTCCTCTGCAGACTTATGGGCCGCCTGCGCGACGACCGCCTGGATCATCGCCACGGAAGCCTGCTGCTTCATCTCCGGGAACGGAATGCCGAGCCAATGATGGAGCATGATCTTGTTTTCGGCCCGGTAAGGCGGCAAAAAGTGAATCTTCCTTCCACTCTTTCTGGCAGCGGAAAGGGTGTCCGGCAATTCTGCGAAAGGACTGACCTGCTCTATACCGGATTTTTCCGCCAGAGAGTAGAGGGTAGGCTGGGGCCCCGACCAGACGACGTCTTCAATCCCGGCATCGTCGCCGAAAAGGGTGGTCGTGCCGGCGTCAATATCGATGATGGCCGCCAGTTGCGGGCGGTTGAGACCGGTGAAGTACAAAAAATTGCTGTCTTGCCGGTACCGGTAGACATTGGCCGGATAATTTCGGCTGCTGTAATCATTACCCAAAAGCAATGCAATCCCGGAGTCCAGGTCCCGGGCGAGCCGCTGACGGCGGCCGACGTAAACAGAACGGTCAAACATGAATCAATTATTTTGTCTGCGAATCATTTCATCCCGGATCTTGGCGGCCCTTTCGTAGTCTTCCTTTTCAAGCGCTTCGTCGAGCATCTGTTCCAGTTTTTCGGTGGAATAACGGTCGAGCGGCGCGAGCGGTTCCTGGGGCGCTACCACCGGCGCAGGCGGATTTTCACCCAGTTCGATGGTCATGCCGGCTTCGTCGAGAATGGATTCATATACGTAAATAGGACTTTCAAAGCGCACGGCTGCCGCCATGGCATCAGACGGCCTGGAATCGAGCTCCAGGTTGCTGCCGTCGGCTTTGGTCAACACCAGAACGGCGAAGAAAGTCCCGTTTTTAAGATCGGAGATAACCACTTCTTTCACCCGAACGCCGAGGGAGTCGAGTGTTTCCCTGAACAGGTCGTGGGTCAGCGGTCGGGTAGGGCGGATATTCTGCAACGGCAAGGCAATGGCCTGGGCTTCTGCGCTCCCGATCACGACCGGTAATCGCCTGTTGCCCCCTTCTTCTTTCAGCACGACAATGAAGTTATTGGGTTGATTGTCGTTCCTGACTACTGCAGCAATGCTTACCTGTACTTTCCGCATGGAATCAATTTGTATTGGCGAATGCCGAAGAATCGGCCGGCCAATTAGGTAGTCCTACCAGTAAACGTAAAGATCGCATTTTTGGATCTAAGATGGATGGTTTGGGCTGGTTTTTTGAAAAAAAGCCCGGCTTGCGAAATCTCAAAGGTTTCGTAAGCCTTACGCTTTGAGGCTTCGCCGGTCCCAGAGCTCCGTCTTGGGCGACAACGGGAAGTTGTCGCCTAAGTTTGTAGGCAAATTAAACAGCCTACCTCTAAATGTTAAAGTTCTTGTGGGTATTATTATTATTATTATTGTCCAGATATTCTATTCTTCAAGCACTAAACTTTACGATCATGGAAATGACGCTCGATCAATTCAAGGAGCTGCAAGTTGAAATCACTCCGGACAAAATCCTGGAAATCAAGGGTGGTGATTTTATTGTTGCGGATGAGCTTGCAGGGTTTTAAAAAAAAATGCCCAGGGGAACCTGGGCATACCTCAATTCTCAAGGTCCTGTATTTTCTCTAACAACCAGTTTCGGCTGGCTACATTTTTGTTTTTAATGATTTCATCCTTTAAAGTTTCAATAGCCCGTTTATCCTTTGGTGTAACCTTTGTAAGCCTTTTTGTAAATCGGATGAGATCCAGAAACGGCTTTCTCCTTGATTCTGGAATATCCTTCCTTCGGTTCAAATAAGTGCGAAAAGTGTCGAAGAAGGAATACAACGGCTCTATTTCATCCATTTCAAAGTAGGTCGCCAAAAGGAAGGTTTTTGAGTTAAGGTTATACATGACGTTTTCGTATTCTACGTTTCGGAGTTGTTCAATTACCCGATCATATTTCTTTTGGTAAAAATACAGCTGAGCCAAGTTAAATGATACGGCATTGCTCCTTACATTTTCAGGCAACATATGCTGATAATCAAAAATAAATTTTTCAATCCAGTCGTATTCTCTCAGCCGGAGCCCCATTGCCGCGATATTTTTGAAAAACCACTCAGGAAGCTCGCCCTCTGCTGTAATTATATCATTTGCCAACATTGCTTTATATAATGAAAATAATTCATACGCGAAATTTTGATGACCGGAATTGATTTTTGAAACGCAGTAATTTTGAGCAGCCATGTAAAGTTCGTCCCGGGCCTGTATTGGTGGTACTGTATTTCCAAGTTCGTTCAGTAGATTAATAAGTTCTTTGTAGTTCCCTTCATTTTCAGGTTGAGTATACAATTTGCTGATTCGGTAGTAAATGTTGAGCAATGCAGGTTTATCATACTGATTTTCAAGGTTGTTTAATATTATGTCAATAAAGCCGATCTGATATTCATAATTCACAAATTTCCTGCGACTTAATACTTCGCAGTACAACCTAAGCTTTTCCCCAAAATAGAAGAAGTCAAGATTCTTTGAGATCTCCTCTACATTTGAGATATCTTCCCGTTTACTTTCGAAGTCAGTGAGACCGTAATAATGCTTCTCGAGGACGTATTGGTAGTAATAATATTCGGTATTGCGATATGGGTAGACTGTGGATACCCTTTCTGAGGTTTTTTTTGCACTGTTATATAGTTTTGTGAGTTTTTTTTCTTCAACAGCTTCTAAGAACCTTGCAGATTGGGCCAAAGGATTTTTATCAAAGGCCTGTTGTGTTAAGAACCCTTCCACTAATTTTAACAAATCTGACAGATACTTTCGCATCCGGGCATCGTCATATTTCTTTCTCGGATTTAGTTTCTGCCATAGTTTTTCCTTCGATGGAAACTTCGGGAGAGAACCATTTCCATTGCCTTCAAGATGATCTACGATAAAATCAAATAACTGATTTAACTGTAAACTGGAATTAAAATACGGGGAGTGAATGAACTTCCGGCATTTATTGATTTCCAGCTTATCCAATTGATGGAGTATTGCAATTAACTTGCTGTTTTCCATTGCATCACGGGATTATGGTTTATTGTGCGAAGATACGGGTTTCTTACATAAAAATATCATTAACTAACGGATAACTATTCAGGGGAAAAACTGCCAAAATGGTCAAAATTGTGACATTTCAACTTGTTAAACGATAGCACTGAGAATAGGAATCCACAAACCTATAACATAAAAAAAATATTTTTGTAAATACTTGATAATCATATAATTAAATAAAAAAATTCGGGCTTCAGTAAAAAATCTTTTCCGACCCTTTGTCCATTTCATGGCAATGCTGTATCTTGTAGCGTCTTTTAGTAGGATTACCTGAGAACCTATGATTATCCGGAACGGCAAATGGCCCCGGTGAGGGTTCGGTTGGTCCCAAGCAATGATACAAGTCAAATCCACGAACCATGAATGTATGTTTACGTAAACTTATGATGATAGCGGGCGGATTGCTGCTCTCCGTTTGGGGATGGGGGCAGGCTATCCAGCTACCCGTCTATCAGAACGTCACCGCGACGTATAGTTTCGTTTCTACCCCGAACAATCCCGGGATTGTTACGGCGCCCGCTCACGGCGTCGCAACCCTCACCAAGGCAAATCCCGGCGTTCCCAGTGATTTTCATTGGGTATTGTCATATACCCCTAATGAGAATTACATCGGCATCGATTTTATCAAGATCTCCTACTTCAGTTCCCCATCTTCCCTGAAATTCGCCGCGATCAGCATTACCGTAGAACCTGCCAAGGTCACCGCCGTACACGATTATGCAACGACCATGACGGGCGTTCCGGTCGACATTGAGGTGCTGGCCAATGACTTCAGCTCAAACGGCGCTAAGCAGATTGCCGCCATACCACTCGTCAACAACGGCTCGGCTGAATATTCTCCGGGCAATTCCTTCATATCCTTTACGCCGGCTCCCGGTTTCAAGGGCTTGGCCCACTTCAACTACGTGGTTTGTGACGGGGCAGGAACCTGCGACCACGGCACGGTCAGCGTAAATGTGCTGGGGTCGGATATGCCTTCCCAGGAAGCCATTCAGATCTTCATCAAAAAGAATCAATCCCAGGATGTTCTGGTGCCGGATGTCTTTACCTTGTCACAGGGGCCTTTGCACGGTGTTTACAGTACGGATACGGATGTGCCGCAATACACGCCTGTTACCAATTACACCGGCAATGACCAGATGACCTTTGTTTATGACAACCACCAGATAACCGTCAATATCAAAGTCCTTGATATTGAACAAAATGATCACGCCTTTGACGATAATATTTACACCACTTCTTACGAATCCGTAGAATTTGACGTACTGGAGAATGACCTCTACGGGCATACCGCCAATTCGGTCGTGATCCACCAACCCCAACACGGGAGCATCCAGATTCTCGGAGAAGGGATCGTAAACTATACGCCGGCGCCGGGTTTTACCGGGGTCGATGTATTCACCTACAGCTCCAATGCCCCGGGCGGCGATAATGAAACGGCTACTGTTCGCGTTTACGTCAGCAATTACGAGCCCGCGGCGGCCACTTTCCGGATGGCAACGCCCAAGCAGACGCCTTTGATCATCGGCTATAATGTGCCGATCACGGATTTCGATTTTGCGATATCCGACCAGGGTGAACTGGGGACTGCCGAATTCTACCCCGGAGAAGTGAACATGACCATCTACGGCGTGCCGATTACCGGCTATAACCTCATCATCTACACGCCCAACGAAGAAGTTAACAGCGGCGAGGATCACTTCGAAGTGACCTACTGCGTGACCGATGAAACCGGCAACTGCGCCTATCAGAAAACGGTCAAGGTGGATATGGATATCCTGGATGTCGGTGCAGGCGACGGTCCGATGTGCTTCGGCGATTGTGTCTGGGCCGGTGACACCAACTTCGACGGTACCGTCAACATGGAAGACCTCCTGCCGCTGGGCCTGTACATGGGTGAGATCGGAAGCTCCAGGCCGGATGTCAATTTCAACTACTGGTATGGTCAGTATGCTCCCGACTGGAGCGATCTGTTCCAGCAAAACCCGGTCAACCTCAAGCACCTGGATACCGACGGAGACAGCATCGTAACGGCCCTGGACACCATTGCGATCAGGGAGTTCTACGGCAGGACCCACTCCCTGACGGCGGCTAAAGTACCCTTCTATAATTTCGATATCGAACTGGATGGGGATGTGTTCATCAACCCAGGAGACCTGGTGGAACTCAACATCAACGTCGGTTCTTCCGCCAATCCGGCTGTGGATGTTTATGGTTTTGCTTTCCCGTTCCTCTATGATACGACCATTGTTAAGCCGGGAAGCGTCAAGGTTGAATTTTATAATTCGAGTTGGCTGTCCTACAATTCGCCTATCCTTTTCATGAGCCACAATGATGGGAAAGGGAAAGTAGATGCCGGGTACACAAGGACCAGTGGCATTGCTGCAACAGGTTTCGGAAATATCGGCAAAGTCAGCTTTATTGTGGCTGATGAGATTAATGGCTTCCGCCCGGACGGCGATGAGATCGTTGTCCCTGTAGGCGGCGGTGATGCCAAGGCCATGTCCAGCTCCGGTGAGATCAGAGGTGTCCACGTTTTGCCCCATGAATTGCATATCCGGGTGAATAAATCCAAGAAAGGCCCCGAAGCGCCGCTTGCACCCGCGATTTCGCCCAATTTGCTGAAGGTTTATCCCAACCCGACACCGGGTTTGATGAACGTTAGGTTCAACGGCGGAAATCAGTTTGAGAACATCAGGCTGTTCAATTTGACCGGTCAGGTTGTATTTGATTCCGGCGCCTTGAATACGAACAAGGCCACCTTTGATTTCGGTGACCTGCCGGAGGGCTTGTACGTCCTCGAGGCGGAAACGGAACAAGGCCCGGTCAGGAAGAAAATTGAAATTGTCAGATAAGTAGGAACGATTAAGGCAATTTTCTAATACGTTCTTTCGTTTTCTATTTTACCAGTGCGGCCATACGGTCGGCACTGCAAGGCCGGATCAGCGGTGAAAGACCAGAGAGAATGGTTAAATCCGGCCGCCCAACTTGGTTTTTATTCGTGGAATTATAATCATTGCTAGTGAGTCGCACGGAATTTTCTTGTGCGACTTTTTTTATTGGACTGCTGCCTGCATCAAGCAGCAACTTCCCTTTGCCGCTTGATTTTTAAACCCCGGCGGCAGTTTTGGGATAAAAAACTTACGCCAAGACGCCAAGAAAGAACCAAGCCAATCCTTTGCTTTTTTGCGAGAAAAAAGAACTCACGCCAAGGCGCGCGCGGCGAATGAGCATAGTAGGGGCTCTGTGAGTGAGGCGCAATGCCGGTAGCGGCAACAAGACGCCGCCTAAAATGTGGAAGTTGTTATTGGCTGGTTCCTAAACATTAAACCGGAAATGCATCACATCGCCGTCGCCCACTACGTATTCCTTGCCTTCGATCCCCATTTTACCGGCTTCTTTTACAGCGGCTTCTGAACCGTACTTGATATAGTCTTCGTATTTGATCACCTCCGCCCGGATGAATCCCCGTTCGAAATCGGTATGGATGACGCCTGCGGCCTGCGGCGCTTTGGTTCCCCGGACAATCGTCCAGGCGCGCGCTTCCTTTTCGCCTGCCGTAAAATAGGTGATCAGGTTCAGCAGGTGGTAACAGGCCCGGATCACCTTGTTGACGCCGGGTTCGTCCAATCCCATATCAGTCAGGAATTCCATCCGCTCTTCCTTGCTTTCCAGCTCAGCGATCTCCGCTTCAATGCCCGCACTGATCAGGATGATCTCGGCATTTTCATCGGCAACGGCTTGTTTGAAGCGCTCCGTATGGGCATTACCCGTTTGTACGGCGCCTTCATCGACGTTGCAGACATAGAGGATGGGTTTGGCGGTTAACAGCCAAAGGTCCTGGAACAACTCCCTTTCTTCCTCATTTTCAACGTGGAAGCTGCGGGCCGATTTGCCGCTTTCCATATGTTTCATCAGCCTTTCGGCGAATTCTACGGCGCGGATGGCTTCCTTTTCGGCGCTTTTGGCGTTCTTTTTCAGGCGATCCAGCCGTTTTTCAAGGGTTTCGATGTCTTTGAACAGAAGTTCCATGTCGATGATCTCCTTGTCGCGGACTGGGTCCACACTGCCGTCTACGTGGATAACGTTATCGTCTTCAAAACAGCGCACAACGTGGACAATGGCGTTGACTTCCCGGATATTGGCCAGGAACTGATTGCCGAGCCCCTCGCCTTTACTGGCGCCTTTGATGAGGCCGGCGATATCCAGGATTTCAATGGTGGTAGGAATGACCTTCAGCGGGTTGACCAGGGAGGCGATCTTGTCCAGCCGTGGGTCGGGTACCGTGATGACGCCCAGGTTGGGGTCTTTGGTAGCGAAAGGATAATTGGCAGCCAATGCTTTGGCAGAGGTCAGCGCGTTGAACAAGGTGGATTTTCCGACGTTGGGTAAACCAACAATACCGCATTGTAGTCCCATGGATTATGCTATTCCCGCGTTTTATACGTTTTAAAAAAGCGCCGCAAAGATAGCAACCTGGCGGATATTTTTTATATTACACAAAAATGCATCGGTATTAAATGAATTTTCTGGCCCACTTCTTTCTCTCCTGCGACCAGCCCGACCTCGCCGTAGGTAATTTCCTGACCGACCTGCTCCGAAGCAAGGAGGTCAGGCAGTTGCCCGATGAGGTTCAGAAAGGGGTGAAACTCCACCGCCAGATCGATACCTACACGGACAATCACCCGATTGTCAGGCAGGCTATTCACCGGCTGTACCCTCATCACCACAAATATGCGCCGGTCATCGTCGATATCTGGTACGACTATGTACTGGCCAACAACTGGTCGACCTACAGCAACCAACACCTGCAGGGCTTCGCCGATGATATGTACAAAAACGTCCTGGATGCTTTTGAGATCATCCCCGACCGGGTACGCAGGCAGGTAACCGGAATGATTGAAGACAACTGGCTGACCAAATACGCCCATATTGAAGGCATAAGGGATACCTTTGACCGGATGAGCCGTTATGTGACCAAACCCGAATGGCTGGCGGGCGCCGCCGACCATTTGCTGGAGGAGCTCCCGGCGTTGGAGGAGGAGTTCAGGGTGTTTTTTCCCGAGCTCAGCAGTTATGTGGCCGACCAATGTTCTTGCTGAGGTTACCCCTCGAAATGAAAGGAGATCGTGAATGCCCGGGACAGGATCTTTTCCAAAACGGTTGATTCTTCCAGATTCGGGTTGAAGATCAGGGTATTGCCGATCCCCTGGGAGACCTTGAATTCCGGTGAAAAGATGAAATACGGGAAAAAGAATTGGATGCCCGCGCCGTATTCAACGGCAAAATCGTGGGGTGATATCTTCACCAGGGTCTCGGCCTGTCTGGCCCGGGAATCGCTCGCCACATCGAAGCTGTATTTCACGCCGGCAATCACGAACAATCGCTTGTCGTGATAAGGCGCCGATTTGTACCGGAAATGGAAAGGCATTTCCAGCAGAACGCTGGATACTTTTCGCTGACTTAGCGGCGTCGATCTGGAGTTTTTGCTGTATTCCAGGTTCCTTTCCGCAAAAGAAAGCGTGGGCAGGAACCGGAAGTCAAAATAATCGCCGATCTTCAGGTTGGTCACGATGCCCAGGTTGAACCCCGGGCCGCGCAGCGATTCGATAGCGTTGATGCTGTCGCTGTAAATGAAATCCTTTGACCTGAAAGGCCTGAAATTGGCGCTGTTCAATCCCAGCGTAATGCCGAAATAATGGGACTTGCTGTCAAAATCGTAGAAATTGTAATTGCCTTCACTTCTTTTTTGAGCCGACAGGGTAATGGCCGTGCCGATGAAAAAAAAGAAGGTAAAGAGCGCTATTTTTCTGCCAGGTAAATGGTGCATATGCCAAATGTTAACGGGATGTTTTCCAGAGTTTTGTAACCGTTGTTTTTCAGAATCCTGATAAAATCTTCGCCGTCCGGGAAAGCTTGTACCGATTCGTAAAGGTAACTGTAAGCCCTCGGGTCTTTGCTGGTCAGCCTGCCGATAAGCGGCAAAACGTACCTGAAATAGGCGTTGTACATTTGTTTGAAAGGGAAGGATACCGGCTTTGAAAACTCCAGAACGGCCAGTTTGCCGCCCTTTTTCAAAACCCTGTTCATTTCTTTCAATCCAAGGTCCAGATCTTCAAAATTTCTGACACCAAAAGCAACGGTTATTGCATCAAATGTATTGTCCGGGAAGGGTAAATTCTCAGAATCTCCGGCCTGCAGGCAGATCTGTTCGGTCAACCCTTTTTTCGCCACCTTTTTACGGCCTATTTCCAGCATTTCCTCGGAAATATCAGCTCCGGTGATCAAACTGTCGGGTAATTGCCTGTGGATTTCCAGGGCGACATCCCCGGTGCCGGTCGCAACATCCAGGACTTGACCGGGTTTTGGGGCGGAAATTTTGCGGACAAGTTTCCTGCGCCAGCGGGTATCGATCCCCAAAGATAAAACCCTGTTGAGGAAATCATAATACGGCGCGATACGGTCGAACATGCTGGATACCTGCTGCTTTTTGCCCTTGTCCTGGCTGTAAGGTTTTACCTGGTCCATTCGTCAGATTTTGTGCAAAATTAGTCAAGTAACCCATAACGGTAAAATGCCTTTAAATGTTTATCTTTGCAGGTCATTTTAAAAACGCCGAAAACCCGAATAATCAGAAACACGATTTTTTAAGTATAAACTTTATAAATGCCTTCTAGTCAAAGAATTATCCCGGTAAACATCGAAGATCAGATGAAGACGGCCTACATCGATTATTCGATGTCGGTAATCGTCGCCCGAGCTTTGCCGGATGTCCGGGACGGATTGAAGCCTGTACACCGCCGCGTGCTCTACGGTATGTCCGAATTGGGCGTGTCGTTTGGGAAAGCGCATAAAAAATCAGCGCGTATTGTAGGTGAAGTATTGGGTAAATACCACCCGCACGGCGACGCCTCGGTGTACGACACCATGGTCCGGATGGCGCAGAACTGGTCGCTTCGCTATCCGCTGGTGGACGGGCAAGGGAACTTTGGGAGTATGGACGGCGACAGCCCTGCCGCCATGCGTTATACTGAAGCCCGGTTGGCCAAGATTGCCGACGAAATGCTGGCGGATATCAATAAAGATACGGTTGATTTTGCCCTCAACTTCGATGATTCGCTGGAGGAGCCCGTCGTATTGCCGGCTAAACTCCCGAATCTGCTGGTCAACGGCGCTACCGGAATTGCCGTGGGCATGGCCACCAATATGCTGCCCCATAACCTCTCGGAGGTTGTCGACGGCATTATTGCCACCGTCGATAGCCCGGACATTACCATCCAGGAACTGATGACGTTTATCAAAGCGCCTGATTTTCCGACCGGCGGGATCATTTTCGGTACCCGCGGTGTTCAGGATGCTTTCGAAACCGGCCGGGGCAGGATCGTGGTCAGGGGCAAAGCCGAAATTGAAACGGAAGACAACGGCCGCGAAACCATTATTGTCACCGAAATTCCCTTCCAGGTGAATAAGGCCACCCTGGTTTCCAAAATTGCAGACCTGGTCAATGAAAAGAAGATCGAAGGCATCTCCGATGTCAGGGATGAATCAGACCGGGAAGGCCTGCGCATCGTCGTAGAAGTCCGGCGGGACGCTATGGCCAGCGTGGTCCTGAGCCAGCTTTACAAGTATACCCAACTCCAGTCTTCTTACGGGGTGAACAACGTGGCGCTGGTCAACGGCCGGCCCCGGATTCTCAACCTGAAGCAGATCATTGAGGAATTCATCAAATTCCGTATTGAGGTCATTATCCGGCGCACCCGCTTTGACCTCAATAAGGCCCTCAGCAGGGCGCATATCCTGGTCGGTTTGCTGATCGCTCTGGATTATCTGGATCAGGTTATCGATCTGATCCGGGCCTCCAAAGCCGTGGAGGATGCCAGACTAGGCCTTATGCGCGGAGATTTTATCGAGGACAAGGAGGCTTTCTGGAAAAAATTCGGCACCCTGATCGAAAATGCGCAAACGGACGAATTAAGGGTGGAAGAAGGTAACGTCCTTTCCGAAGAACAAGCCAAGGCCATTCTCGATATGCGGCTCCAGAAACTTACCGGGTTGGAGCGCGACAAGATCCGGGATGAATACGAGGAGATCCTGAAAAAAATCGCAGAACTGCGCGCTATTCTGGAAAGTGAACAGCTCCAGCGCGAGATCGTCAAGGATGAACTGCGGGAAATCAAGGAAAAATACGGCGACGCCCGCCGGACTGAAATTACCATCGACGACGGCGAGATCTCCATCGAGGACCTGATTGAGGACGAGGACGTAGTCGTCACCATTTCGCACCTCGGTTACATCAAGCGGACGCCTACCACTGAATACCGGACCCAGAGCCGGGGCGGACGCGGGTCTCAGGGCAGCCGGACCAGAGATGCCGATTTTATAGAACACATGTTTGTGGCCAGCAACCACAATTACCTGTTGCTGTTTACCGAACAGGGCAAATGCCATTGGTTGCGGGTATACGAGATCCCGGAGGCCGGAAAGACCTCCAGCGGACGCGTGATCCAGAATATCCTGAATATTCCGAAGGACGATAAGGTCCGGGCCTATATCATCATAAAGGACCTAACGGATAAGGATTTTGTCGAAAACCACTATATTCTCTTCTGCACCAGCCAGGGCGTGATCAAAAAGACGGCTGTTGAAGCTTATTCCAGGCCGAGGGCAGGCGGAATCAACGCCATTACCATCAATGAAGACGATCAGTTGCTGGAGGCCAGGCTGACCAACGGGCAGAACGAGGTGTTCATCTCCTCAACCACCGGCAATGCCATCCGCTTCAATGAAAGGACGGTCCGGCCGATGGGCCGTACGGCTGCCGGCGTTCGCGGCATCAGCCTCAACGGCAAAAACGATGCAGTGGTCGGGATGGTTTGCATCGACCCGGATGACAAGGAAACCACCATTCTCGTAGTTTCGGAAAAGGGAATGGGCAAGCGATCGGACTTTGATGATTACCGATTGACCAACCGTGGCGGAAAAGGAGTCCGGACCATGATGGTTACCGCCAAAACCGGGCTTGTCGTTGCCATTAAAGCCGTAACCGAAGAGGATGATCTGATGATCACCAACCGGTCCGGAGTCATTATCCGGATGCCGGTGAAAGACCTTCGGGTTATGGGCCGCGCCACACAGGGCGTCCGGCTGATCCGCCTGGATGAGGACGATAAGATTGCGGATGTAGCTGTAATCAAACGGGAAAATGGCGAGGACGAAGAGGAATAATTAACAGATTTTAACATTTGCCGACCAACTTTTAACGTTTTTGTGATACCTTTGATAACAGACAAAACGTCAAAAGAAAGGTTTTAACTCACTTAAATCTTACTTTGAAAATGAGAAAATTAGTTGCATCATCTCTTTTTATTTTACTTGTTCTGTCAGCTTCATTCGCTCAGGACGGTAAAAAAGCTTTGAATACAGCCAGTCGGGCACTGACGGCTTTTAATATCGACCCTACCTCAAACAAGCCGAAACTTAAAGAAGCCGTTGATGCCATCCGCGAGGCTCAAAATTCAAGCGATGTCAATTCAACCGTTAAATTCTGGGAAACCAAAGGAGAGATCCTCAATGAAGTCGCTACCCAAATAATGACCGTGCGCCAATTGGGCCTCGGCAGCATGGACGAACTGCCCGTTGTCGATAATCCCGCCTTCGAAGCTTTTGAAGCTTACAACAAGGCTTTTTCAATGGCAGAGAAGAAGTTTGAGAAAAAAGACGCCCTTAAAGGCCTCCAAAACCTTCAAACGATCTTGTACAGCCTGGGTATCTATGACTACGAGGATGAAAAATACGAAAAGGCCTTCCAATCCTTCAACGCGGTAATTGAAACCCATGACCTGCTGAAAGCCAACGGCGAAGCCAGCTCCCTGGACGACCCTACCGCTTTCCAGGATCAACTGTTCGTGACCGGCCTCGCAGCCCTCAACGCAGGCTATAAGGATAAGGCCCTCCCGATTTTTGAAAAACTCTATCAAACCGGCGAAGCCAAAGCGGCAGTCTATGAAGCGCTGTATACCCTGAAATCCGAAACAGACCGGGAAGCCGCTTATAAATACCTCGATGAAGGCCGCAAGAAATATCCGGATGAAGTTTCGCTGCTTTTCGCGGAGATCAACCACTTCCTGGCCCTCAACCAACTGGACAATCTGATCGGCAAACTCAAGACCGCTATCGAAAAAGAACCGGATAATATTTCCCTGTATACGACCTTGGGGAATGTCTACGACAACCTCTATCAGAAAGAGTCGGAAGGCGGCAATGCAGCCAAAGCCACAGAGTACTTCAACAACGCCTTGGATTACTTCAAGCAAGCCCTCGAAAAAGACCCGAAAGGCTTTGACGCCAACTACAGCATGGGCGCGCTTTATTACAACAAAGCCGCTGCCATGACCCAGGAACTGCAAAAACTGGACGGGGACTATACCAAGGAAGGTATCCGCAAATATGAGGAAAAGAAAAAGGAAATTTTCCAGGAATTCGACAAGGCCATGCCCTACTTCAAAAAAGCGGAGAGCCTCGACCCGAATGACGCCAATACCCTGATCGCCCTCAAGGAGATCTTCGCCCGCAAGGACGATCTGGCTACTTCGAATGAAATCAAAAAACGCCTGGATGTCGTCCAGGCCGGTGGAAAGAATGATTCCTCCTTCTTTAAGGAATAATCAACGCTGAACGCCGTAAAATACCCCGGGCAACGGTTTTACCATTCGCCCGGGGTATTTTTTTTTCGGCGGTCGTTAAATCTCCCGGGTATTTTGGCTTTAGGGCTATGGTTTGTAATTTCGCAGCCGCTAAACAAATAGAACCAATGCAAAAAGTAACTGTCATAGGTGCGGGTACCATGGGCAACGGCATCGCCCACGTATTTGCCATGAACGGGTTTGACGTGTCGCTCGCAGATATTTCAGCTGAAGCGCTGGAGAAGGCACTGAAAACGATTGACCGCAACCTGGAGCGAATGGTGGCCAAAGAACTGATCACGGCTGAGGCCAAAGCCGAAACACTCGCCAGGATCGATACCTTCACCCATATCGATACCGCAGTCCGTACGGCAGACCTGGTCGTGGAGGCGGCAACCGAACAACTGGATCTGAAATTGTCCATCTTCAAACAGGCGGATAAAGCGGCTCCAGGTCACGCTATCCTGGCGACCAATACGTCCTCCATTTCCATTACCCGGATCGCCGGGGTTACCAGCCGGCCGGAAAAAGTGATCGGCATGCACTTCATGAATCCGGTTCCGGTGATGAAATTGGTAGAGGTAATCAATGGTTATGCGACCGCCGCTGAAGTGACGGAGCAGATCCTGGCCGTTTCCAGGCGATTGGGCAAGGCGCCCGTAGCTGTCAATGATTATCCCGGATTTGTAGCCAACCGCATATTGATGCCTATGATCAATGAGGCGGTCATTGCGCTTTTTGAAGGAGTGGCCGGCGTGGAAGAAATCGATGAAGTGATGAAGCTGGGGATGGCCCACCCGATGGGGCCGCTGCAATTGGCGGATTTTATCGGCCTCGACGTGTGCCTTTCCATCCTAAGGGTGCTGCACGACGGATTCGGTCAGGCCAAATACGCACCTTGCCCGCTATTGGTCAATATGGTGACGGCCGGAAAACTGGGCGTGAAATCCGGTGAAGGCTTCTACCAATACACCAACAATGGAAAAGACAGGGTAGTGGCCGCGAACTTCAGTCCCAACCGGTTTTGAAGCGGTCAATGGTTCTCCGGTCCCTTTTAGTGGGGCGCCCCGCGCCTTTCTCCCGTTGTTCCGGACCGCCTTTGCCGATGAACCAATCTTTGTATTTGTTCAATTCTTCCTCAGGCGTAAGGTCTTCGTAACAGGTTTGGGCCTGTGGAGCGCCGACCCGGGTTTTGAGCAATCCCAGGACCTTGAATTGCAGATCAAATCCATTTTTCCTGACCTGTATCTGTTCTCCGATCTGGATCATATGGGAGGCTTTGACCGCCTGCCCGCCGATCTTGACTTTTCCCTCTTTGCAGGCGTCGGCGGCCAATGTTCTGGACTTAAAGATCCGGACGGTCCAAAGCCATTTGTCAACCCTTGATTTTTCTGCCATAAAGTAACCGGGAAAAACCCGCTTTTAGTCTTCTTTCAGGGCCGGATAGGCCAGGTCCAGTTTTTCCATTGCCTCAGCGACGGTTTTGGCAACCACGTAATCGCGGTACCACCGCTTGTTGACAGGCACGACTGTCCAGGGGATGTCGCTTCGGTTCAGGACCTCTTCATAACAACGCATATATTCGTCCCAATGTTCCCGTTCTTTCCAGTCGGAGCTGTTGTGTTTCCAGTATTTTTCCGGATCATCCATCCTTTCCTTCAGCTCCAGTTCCTGTTGGTCGTATGATATATGGAGGAAAAACTTGAGAATAAGGGTATGATTGTCCGTTTCCAGCAGTTTTTCGAAGGCGTTGATCGCATCAAACCTGGCATCCACCCGGTCTTCCGTGATCCATTTGTGCACCCGCTGGATCAAAACATCCTCATAGTGGGACCGGACAAATATCTGGATGGCGCCCCTGGCCGGAGCAACCTTGTGGATGCGCCAAAGGAAATCATGGGCGAACTCCTCCTCCGTGGGCTTCTTGAAAGAAGTGACATTCAGACTGCTGGGGTGACATTCTTTGAACACGCGGTCTACGGCGCCGTCTTTTCCGCTGCCGTCCATTCCCTGCAGGACAATCAAAACGGACTTCTTCTTTTCAGCTTGCAGAATGCCGTGAAGCTCGCCGATCCGGTCGACGTATTTTTTGGTTTGATCCTCTACGCTTTCTTTGGTCATACCTTCAGGCGGATCGGCTGAAAGGCCGGCTATTTTGATTTTGTTCATACCCTTTATGTTGTACTTTTAACTTGGTCATTCACTCTCACCCTCTCACCCTCTCACCCTCTCACTCTCTCACCCTCTTCCTACGCGCCCATCTTATTCCTTTTCACCAGATAGGACTGCAGGATTTGCCGGAAGCCTTTCTGTATATCCGCTTCCACAAAATCGATCTGATACTGGAGGCACTTGAATTTGAGTTCGTGCATGTATTTGGCCATTTGGCCGACGTAGAGTTCCTTGACCTGGTTGGGTTGAAGGCGGACTTTTTCGCCGGATTCCATGTCGATGAAAATATAAGGCCTGTTCTCAAAGTTGAAGTCCAGTTCCTTGGCTTTGTCCGAAACGTGGAAAAGGATAACCTCGTGTTTGTTGTGTTTGAGGTGTTGTAGGGCCGAGAAAAGCTGGTCAGCGGATTCGGATTGTTCCATCATATCGCTGAAAATGATGACAAGTGAGCGTTTGTGGATGCTGTCCGCGATCTGGTGCAGCGCCTTGGCTGCAGAGGTGGTTTTATTGAGTTCCGGCTGATTGATCAATTGCTCCAGGTAGGAAAGCATCAACCGGTAATGCGAGGTGTTGCTTTTGCAGCGCGTATGTTGGCGGACCTCGTTGTCAAAAATGGTCAACCCGTAGGCGTCGCGTTGTTTCATGAACATATTCATGAGGGCGGCGGCAGCCAGAGCGGAGAACTGTAATTTGTTCAGTTGGAAAGGCCCGTTCTTGGGGGGCTCGGGATAATACATGGAAGAAGAGCCGTCGATGACGATCTGGCAACGCAGATTGGTCTCCTCTTCAAACCGTTTGATGAACAGTTTATCGGTGCGGGCAAATACTTTCCAGTCGATATTTCGGGTGGTTTCTCCCTGGTTATAGAGCCGGTGTTCGGCAAATTCGACGGAAAAACCGTGAAAAGGGCTTTTGTGCAGGCCGATGATAAAACCTTCGACGACTTGCTTGGCCAGCAACTCCAGATTGCCGAGGTCCCGGATCTCCAGGTTATCCAATAAGTTCATGGTTTTTAACGGGTTGGGGTGTACTGACCGGAAGCCGGCAATCACACCCGGATGAAACGCGTAAAACAATACAGCCCTTGCCGAAAATAAGCTTCCGACAAGGGCTGCAAAGTATTTAAAATATTCGGTTTATCAAAGATGAGCCTGGATTTTATCCGCCAGGATCTGTTTGGTAGCATAGCCGATATGCCTTTCCACAACCTCGCCGTCTTTCAGGATGAGGATGGTGGGAATATTGCGGATGCCGTATTTGTAGGAGATCTCGGGATTGTCATCCACGTTCACTTTCCCAATCATGGCCTTGCCGTCATATTCTTTGGAAAGTTCTTCGATGATCGGACTGATCGCCCTGCAGGGGCCGCACCACTCAGCCCAGAAGTCAACAACCGTCACCCCGCCGTGATCAATGGCCGAGTTTTGGAAATTGTTATCAGTGAATTCGAAAGCCATTACTTATTTTGTTTATGGTTCACCAAAATTATTAAAACCTTCTTCTAAACAGTTTTGACTGTCTTTGGGTTCGAAAGTAACTTCTAAATTTGTCCGGGTCAGGACAGGCGTACTTTCCAGGCACAAAATTAAGCAATTTGTCGCTATGAAAAAACGGGAAATGTTTTGGCTTTTTTTGGCATTGGCCACCCTGGTTTTGCGCTGGGTCGCCCATCCCGCATTTATAGAACGATTTTACAGCAGGGGTTGGTTCCAGGGCATCCGCGTTTTGATCGATTTTGGGCTCGGCTGGATGCCCATTCCGTTGATCTATCTGTTTTTCGGCGGCCTGATCTGGTATTGGGTCAGGACCTGGCGGCGGCGGCCCAGGAACAGGAAATTGCTCGTCACCGGCCTGCGAACCGGCAGCCGGGTGCTTTCCGGGATCAGCATGCTGATTGTCGGGTTCTTCTGGCTTTGGGGATTTAACTACGGGCGAACACAGGTGGAGAAGACCCTTGACCTGGATACCCATCCGCTGACACCGGATGAAATTGAATCGGAGATGCGGACAACCGCACTGGAAATGGCCGCCAGGAGAGCCGCCATCCCTAATGTTGGCGAGGATGCCCTGACCCGGGAAAATTTTCCTCAGCATCTGGAAACCCACCTCCGCGACGGCCTTGAAAAGGTCCTTTCCCGATATCAGTACCCGGTGATGGGCAGGGTGCGAGCCCGGTTGTTGTATCCGAAAGGCATCTTCCTCAGGTTCAGCTCTTCGGGACTTTATTTTCCTTATACCGGGCAGGGGCATATTGACGCGGGACTCAATGCCATCCAGTGGCCATATACCATGTCCCACGAAATGGCCCACGGTTACGGCTTCGGTGATGAGGGTGTCTGCAATTTCTGGGCCTACCTCGCCTGTGCGCTGGATGATGATCCGGCTGTTTCCTATTCAGGCCAGTTGGCTTATTATCGCTCACTGGCAGCCAACTTCCTGTCGTACAAACCGGACGCGTACAGGGCCTTCCGCGATTCGCTTCCGCAAGGCATTCAGGCGGATCTGGATGCCATCAATCAAAACCTCCTTGATTACCCGGATATCATGCCCAGGGCGCGCGATGCCGCTTATACGGCGTACCTCAAAGCCCAGGGGATCCGGGAAGGCATGCTGAATTACAACCGCGTGCTGATGCTGGTAAAGGCCTGGAAAGAGAAAGAACAAATCCGAAACATCATGGAATGACTTTAGCCTGCATCCAGCTCCAAATGGCATCCAGGACTTCCGCCTGCCGGTACTCATTGTGGATCTCATGATAAAGGCCGTCCCATATTTTCAACGTGACATCGCCTTCCAGCCTGGAGGCAAACTTCCGGGTTGCCTCAGGTGACGTGATCTGGTCGGCCCCGCCGTGCATCAGGAGGAGCGGGCAGGGAAATGGGCCTTTATACTGATCGAGGTATGCCCCCGATTCGATCATGCTCAATCCTGTTTCAGAAGTCACCCGGTTGTGTACTAACGGATCAGCTACATACGCTTTACCTACTTTGGCATCCGTACTCAGGTGATCGGCGTTCAGGTTGTTCGGCTGGGAAAATGCCGGATAGACCATGCGGGTCAGCTTGCCCAGGAAAACAAGGAACCCGGAAGGTTCGAAGGCCAGTTTGATCCACGGCCCTGTGGTAACAATCCCTGAAAGACCGGCTTCTCTGCGAAGTGCATAATTCAGTGCCAGGTTGCCTCCCTGACTATGGCCGTAAAGCACCAGCGGCGCACCAGGGTATCGGCCCCGGGTCTGTCTGATCAATTCGCCGATCTCATCCAGCAGAACAGCATAATTTTTGGTATGCCCCCGTTTGCCTTCGGAAAGCCCGTGGCCGCTCCGGTCATAGCCGATTACGGCTGTATTCCGTTCATTGAAGTAGGCTGCAACGTGTTCATACCGGCCGATATGTTCGCCAAACCCGTGTACCAGGCTGATGACGGCCTTCGGTTTTTCTACCGGCCAGTGCCTGCCTTGAATACGGAGATTATTGCTGTTGGTCCATGAAAAGTTCTCAATTGCCATTTTTATGCGCTCAACCAGGTGAAGAGTTGTTTGTTGACAGGATGTTTATCCTCAAAATAATTGAGGTGATTGACGTCGGATTCCAGGTCAAAAATCTTCATTCTTGCCGGATCAATCGGAAAACCGGCTGCCATGGGATCGGTTTCAAAACAGCCTTTGGTTGGAACGACCATGTCGCTGTCTTCTCCAAAAACATGGCTGAGGGCTTTCATCACCAGGCGTTTGCCGAACCGGGCCAGCAGGTTTTCGTCCTGCGGAACGTATTTTGCGCCGATGGAATAGTATTCTGTTGAGGTCGGTTGCCCCGTATTCAGCCTGGTCAGATAATCGCCGCCGGGCAACATAGCCTGCAGGCCGGGTAGTCCTTTCAGCGCGCCGGCAGCCACTACCTTGATAAAGGTGATCAGCGCCTCCATTGTTATGGTAAACGGATTGTCGGGCAGATCGGTCAGCATGTTGGTGTAAGAATCAATCAGTTTGACCCAATTTTCCTTGTTGGTCAGGATCGTCCCGTTGTGCGGGCCTGCCACCAGTATTGCCCTGCGAACCTTGAGGGTTTTATCCGTAGGATTCAACTCGTCGAATCGCTCGCATAATTCGCGCCCGACAAGGCCGCCCCGGCTATGGGTTACAATATCCAGGTCGAGGTTCCGCACATCCGGCGGGAGCATTTTTATGAATTCTCGTATGTTCTCCGTCGGACTGTGGTGCAGGCTGGGATGGTTGAAGGCAAAGATGCGACCCTGGTACAAACCGGCCAGTTTCTCCAGCCAGGTGCTTTTGATCAATCCGTCGTAGGCCGCCTGTCCGGTGCTGAACGTGCCGTGAAGCAACAGCAACGCGCGGTTGCCGTTGATGTCGGACCAGGGAATGTCATTGGCCCCGAAGGCATTGGGTTCGACGTAGTGAAATCCGTAAGGCCGCTTTTTTTCTTCCCATTTCCTGACCAGGAAACCGGTACCCATTTCGACCAGCGGGTCGATCAGCCAGGCAAAGACCTTTACCGTCCTGCGGATACCTTTGGTGACCTCTCCGCGGGTTCTGTTTTCTTCGCCCTGAGGGATTTCGGCCCCTTCCCGGGGAATATTGAATTTGAAACTGGTTTCGTCCGTTTTGTCAGGCCATATCCACCGGGATTCGCCGTTCTCGTCCGTGTAGAGAATGGCTTGTTCCATATTGCCCCGGGTTTTGGGCGTTGACAGGATCATGGCGGCCTCGCCTTTGTCGGTCTGTGCGTTGAGCCCGCCGGAACGTGTGGCGGTGTCCCGGGCATTTTTATGTTCATCGCTGATCACTTCGATCTCGAACTGCTTCATGAGAAAAGCTTCGGCATCGTCCGTTGCGTTCAGCCAGTTTTGGTGATTGCGATCTTTAGCCCCTCCGCCCCGGGTGGTTTGTTCCTCTTTGTTCAGTTCCTTGACCCTGCCTTTCAATCCGGGTGCGTGCAGGGTGTAATTCGCCGAAGAGATCTGGATGGGCGCGGCGCTGCCGCTCAGTGGTGTTTCAAATGCCATGGTTAATCAGGTTTTTTTGAGTTTCAGGGCGGGATGCCCGTAATAGATATAGGCCAGTTGGGTCAATGATGTTTTATAGTCGAACTTCCGGCGCAACTCCAGCAAGACCTCTCCGATCGGACGGCCTTTACCGAGCGTTTCTTCGTAAAAAGCCTCACTGAACGGGCGGGCAATGACATCGTGCACATTCCACAAAGGCGCCAGAAAACCCAGTACCCCTTTGGTCAGCACAATGCCCGGGAAACCGCTCGCCTGGCCAAGCGTATTGCCGGCTGTGGCGACCTGGCATGCATTCAGGAACAGGAAGGAAATAGCGGGTACATCACCGCAGAAATAAGGACCGAACAAGGCTTCGGCGCTGAGGTCGCCGTCTTCAAGGGCCAGCAATTGCTCGTTGAGATCCGGTTTGCTGAAGCCGTGCAGCGCCATATGCATCAAATGGCCGGCAACGGGTTTATCCGACCCTGTCAAATCCAGTAAATCTTCTTTCTTTGCCGCAACAGCCTGGGCTTTGAAGTGGTCGACCAGGTATTTTTTCTCGGCGATCGCCTCAACCAGCGGATTATGGGAGGAATCCGGCGGATAGTCGGCCGCCAAAGCCGATAACAGGTTTACGGTGAGGCCGGTCGGCGGCGATCCTGTCACGCGGTCATTGGCCCACCACCTGCCGGTTTGGGTCTGGAGGTGCAAAAAGGGATCGATATCAGGATCCAGCCGCAGCCCGGGGTGGTAGGCCAGCTCCCAGGGTATATAGGCTTCATCGGTCAGGATCAGCACTTTCGGGACCCTTTTCACAGCAGCGTGCACATCTTTAAGCGCCTCAAAAAAATTTGCCGGCATATGGGCGGCTATGGCTTGTCCCAGGGTCCTCAAGGCATTGAAGGCAGCCCTGCCTTTGTAGCCTTCCCTACCCAGTTCCTGGCCTATTTTTGCGGCGAATTCCCGGGTGTTGTCGATATTGATTTCGGCATCAAGGTCGATATGCGGTTTATGGGCCTGCATGCTCCAATGGAGCTTTTTGGCCACCGGATCCCACATGACCGTTGTCAGCAAATCGATGGCTTCCTGTTCATAGTCCAGTTCGGGCAGACTGAGTTGGCATTTTGACAGAGGTTTTTGGGGTGGCTGCGGAGCCGGAGTTTCGCCTACGGGTATGGTCCGGGTTGCCATACCGACCAGCTGGCCTTTGAAGGTATAGATGGCCGTGAGCGAAACTTCTTTTGCGCCGCTCAGGACCTTACACCTGAATGTGACCTTCGAATCCAGATTGAGGAGGAGGGGCTTTTCAGCCTTGTTCAGCACCTCCGCCCCGTTCGGCATCAGCTTCACAAAAAGAATATCCGTAGGTTTTGCGGACGGCAGATTGATCGCTACCAGGTTCGAAAGCGTTTTATCCGCTTCGGATGCAAAGCCGATATCCAATGAAAATCCGGCTTCTTTTTCCAACGTTCCGGGGTCGCTTATGGACGGGAAAGCCCGGAAAGGCTCTGCTTCGTCTTCCAGGAGGTCTTCCAGGGAAGAGGGCAGTGAGCCCGAATCGCCGCCCCCGCGGGTTTGACTTTTGGAAGTATCCGGAACGGTAAAAGGATCGCCGCCCCTTGTTGGACCTGGCGAAGGCGTTGAACCCGGGTCGCCGTCCCTGCTGGCACCCGGAACCGGGGCCGGGGCCGGGGCCGGTGGCGGTGGTAAGTCCGGTGGTTGAGCGGAATAATCATACACGATGAAACCTGCCGGAATCCCGGCATCCAGAACGACGTAACGGTTCTCAACAGCTTCCGTAACATCCGCGTTGGCCGGAAGGGTGGATGTTCTGTCGTGTTCGTGCAGGTTCAGGGCTTGTTTAACCGTTGACCCCGGCGTGTTGCTGCTCCAGTAAGCCAGCATTTTCTCCGCCTCGATGCGCGGGAAAAGGTAATAAAACTGTCCAAAATCCTCTTTCCTGTCGACAATGATAAAGGAGAAAGGAGCGGCAGCGGTGTTTAGGTCCTTTAAGGCCGAGGCTGCCGTTTGATGGGCATTCAACAAAAAGAAATCAGTGTAAGCAAGGGTTTTGACGGTCATGTTTTGGGGATTTTGGCGGTAAATTAACGAAAAATCGATCAATTCAGGAAGAGATCGGTCATCAACGACTCGTTGGGATTGACGGCATACCCCGCGAGGTCTGTTATGCCTTCTTCCGCCAGTACTTCTTCATCGATATAAAAGTTGCCTGTTGCCGACTGGCTTGCCCGCTTAAGGACGTAGAAAGCCGCGTCAGCCATGATCTCAGGCGTTCTGGACTGCTGTATCATCGTATCGCCGCCCAACAGGTTTTGTACGGCGGCCGTTGCGATGGTCGTCCTGGGCCATAGCGCGTTCACCGCAATGCCATCCCGCCTGAACTCTTCCGCCATGCCCAGAACGCACATACTCATCCCATATTTGGCCATGGTATAAGCCAGGTGGAACCTGAACCATTTCGGGTCGAGGTTGAGCGGCGGCGACAAGGTCAGAATATGCGGATTGGAGGAATTTTTCAGGTGCGGGATGCAGAGTTTGGAGGCCAGGAAGGTACCCCGAAGGTTAATGCCGTGCATCAGGTCAAACCGCTTCATTTCGGTCATCAGGGTAGGGGTGAGGCTGATGGCGCTGGCGTTATTGATGAGGATGTCGATACCGCCGAAGGTATCGGTCGTTTTGTCGACGGCAGCCTGGACCTGTTCCTCAAAACGCACATCCATGACCAGCGGCAGGGCTTGTCCGCCGGCATTTTCAATTTCTTTGGCCGCCGTGTAGATGGTTCCTTCCAGTTTGGGATGGGGTTCGGTGGTCTTTCCGGTGACCACAATATTGGCTCCTTCCCTGGCCAGGCGCAACCCGATGGCCAATCCGATGCCTCGGCTGGCGCCGGTAATGAATACGGTTTTGTTTTTGAAATCCGGCATTTGTTTTTTTCGGCAAGATAAATAATTGCAGGAAATGGATTCGGCGGAAATCCCGGAATGCAGGCATTTTTCGGGTTTTTACCTGAGTTGGTATAAGAAAGGTTCCGAAATCGGCCGGGTTTGAAAACTTTTGCAAAAAAAATCTGAAGGGGCTGTAACAAACCTTGTGCATGCCCGTCGGTGTAATAAAAGGGAAAGCCTTTGAGCCAGGAAATTTTCAATAAAAAGATAATGCCCGTACGCAACAAGCTTTACCGCTTTGCCTTGCGGATCGTGGCCAACGTGGAGGAGGCTGAGGATGTCGTTCAGGAGGTCATGTTGCGGCTTTGGCGCATCCGGGATAACTGGTCCGCCATCCAGAACATGGAAGCCTGGTGCATGCGGATGACCAAAAACCTGGCGATCGATAAAGCGCGGTACAGAAAACCCTCAGCATCATTGGAAAATGCGCCGGAGCCGCAAAATACGGGCGATAATCCGGCGGAAGACCTCGAATATCAGGATACCCTTGCGCGGTTGAAGGTTTTGATCGGACAATTACCGGAAAATCAGCGGCTGGTTATCCACCTCAGGGACATAGAAGGCTTGAGTTATCAGGAAATTGAAGAAACCCTGGAAATGCCCATGTCCCAGGTGAAGATCAATTTGTTCAGAGCCCGGCAAAAAGTCAGGGAGGCATTGGTTAAAACAGAATCGTATGGACTATAGATCACTACTCGACAGGTATTTCTCCGGTAAAACCACGCTGGAGGAGGAACAGGCGCTGAAGGAGCTGTTTCGCAAAGGCGGGGCGCCCGGGGAATTGCGCGAATTTGCCCCCTGGTTCAGGCTGTTGGATGAAGAAGCCGGTATTGAGCCTGTCCGTTCAATTGAATTGCCGGCACAACGCCGTTCCGGATGGTCAACCTGGCGGAATAACCTGATGAAAGCGGCGGCTGTGATCCTGGTTGCGATGGGGGTATGGCGGCTGGTCCCGTCGCCCGCGCCCGGCAAGGCGGTCGCCATTGATTGGTCCAAATACGAGGTCACGGATGAGCAGGAAGCCCTTAGGATCACCCGGGCCGCATTCAAAAAGGTGGCTCAAACCCTTCAGTTCGGCGCTTCCACTGCTGCCGAACAGGTCGAAAAACTGGGAGAGATATCCCGCTCGGCAGCCGTCAGGCCCTCCGATCGGTTGGAATGATAAAATTACCCGACTGTTTTCACAATTAAATTTAAAACAATGAAAATCATTCGATTATTATTGATTGCAATGGTAATGGTGCCGTTTGCCGGCCGCCTTTCCGCCCAGGCTAACGCTATCGACAAGTATTTTCAGCAGTACGTGGACGATGAACGGTTCACGGTCGTTTACATCAGCCCGAAAATGTTCCAGTTGTTCGAAAAAATGGACATCGATGAACTGGACCTGGACGATGATGACGACCGGATTTTTCTGGAAGTGGCCAAAGACATGCGCGGCCTCCGCATTCTGACAGCCGATGAAAATGCAGCGGCTTTTTACAAAGAAGCCAAAGCCAGGATCAATACTACGGAATACGAACCGCTGATCACCGTTCGCAGCAAAAGCAAGGAAAATGTCGAGTTCATGATCAAGGAAGAAGGCAATAAGGTGTCGGAACTCCTGTTGCTCGCCGGCGGAGACGATTCTTTTGTACTGCTCAGTTTTGTGGGCTCCTTCGACCTGGAAAAGGTTACGAAAATGGCAAAGGAAATGGAAAAGGACAATAACAATAAGATCAGAAAGGAAGACTGATCGGGAATTGTTTTCCATCACCATAAATTGCAGACATGAAAAAGATCACCTGGATTTTAACCCTTGCCTGCCTTTTCCTCGCGGCCGGCGCTTATGCCCAGAAAAGTTCATTGCGGACGTTCTACGACAAATACAAGGATCGGGAAAATGTCATTGACATCAAGATCAGCGGCTTGTTGGTAAAAGTGGCCGCTTCTTTCAGTGATGATCAGGAAGCCCGGCATATACTGCAGAAGATCAGCCGGTTGCGATTATTGAATATGGAAAATGATAACCCTGTCACTTCCCAGGAATACAAGGAATTGACGAAAAACATCCAGCAGGAATCCTATGAACCGCTGATGCAGATCCGGGACAAGGACCAAAAGGTTGATTTTTTCATCCGGGAAGACGGCGACAAAATTGAGGAGGTGCTGATGTTCATCAATGGCCCGGACAGCTTCCTGATGCTCAGCGTTCAGGGTTTATTCAAATTCAGCGACCTTCAGGACCTGCATATGGATATAGAAGGCGGCGACCAGTTTCGGAAAATTCCCAGGGACCGGAAGTCCATTCCTCAAGCCTGAACCCTATCGGCCTGTAAAGAACCAGCTTAAAGTTGGCAGTTGGAAGGATTCCCAACTGCCAACTGCCAGGTAAGGGGTAGAGCGATTCAAATTTTTGAAACAGGCTCTAAAGCCGGCGGATTTAACCGGCAACCTCTACCCTCAAGGCCTTCAGCCCCTGAACGCCTTGCAGGCGGCTAAGGTGCAGATCCTCGATGTTATCGGTGATCATGCCTTTTTCCAGCAGATAATTGAGGTACCCGAGGTATTCATGCCGGTCTTTGTCGTGCAAATAGACAATGGCGATCTTTCCGGCCTGCGTAAGCCGTTCATTAGTACCTTCGATGGTCGCCTTATCGATGCGTTTTTTCAGGATCTCGTACCGGACGTTGTAAGCGCCGTCGACGTCAAATTGTTTTTCCTCCTGGCGAAACCGGATGGACAGCGGGGAGGTGTAGGCGAAGACCAACTGGGCGGTTGTTAAGGGCATCGGCAGGCCCGGACCGAGGTCATGAATCAGTTTGGTCATCTCGCACATATGGATCAGCTGCCAGAGCCGGAAGTTTTTCAAATGGATCGGTGAGAATTTCCCGGCTTTTATCAAAGACTGGCCGATATACAGGTCGTATTCAACGCCGTCCGTTTTATATTTTTCAAAGTAGTGCGGAAGGGTGGCCTGCATTTCTTCCTGGGCGTGCTCCAGATAATCGCCGATGGCCTGATTGACTTGCGCTACGCTGTCCTCAAACTTTTTCCGCTCCCGGTAGACAATCCCGAGGTCGGTATCGATCTGGCTGAAATACTTGTCGACCACGCCTTTAAGCCGCGGATAATCCTCCAGGACCTGGGTGAACACCGGGTGGACATCCTGCTGAATGAATTCAACGACCCGGGTTTCATCGCTGGAGGAAAACTCCGTTTCCAGCCCGGCAATTTCCTGATTGATGATGGAATTCAGCTGATCCAGGTACGGAAACCGGATGGTACCCGTGATGGTTTTGAGCGTCTGGAAGGCCAGCTTCAGATTGAACAGCAGGTCGTTCAGAATGGCCTGGTTTCTTTTGGTTGAAGACCCGACTATGTCCGCTTGCCCATACAGGGGATACACCTCTTCGAACACGATTTCCTCCACCTGAGCCCTTGGATTGGTTTCCCGTTTCTCGAGCAAATTGAAGGCCGCCTGGGTGAAACGCCAGGTCACGCTGGGATGAAGTGCGGTAAATTGATCCCTCATGATGGCTTCTACGCGATTGTCGATCTCGTCCCGGCTCCTGGAAAGGGCCATGGTGAACAAACCGACAAGCTCCTTGAATTTTGCCTCTACAAAGCTGTTGAGGGCGTATGGCGTCGGGGAGCCGATCTCCAGCAAACCGATTATTTTATCCGCACTGATGAGCGGGGCTACCAGATAACTGCGGATGCCTTGAGCCAGTAATTTTTTCTCAATTTTCGTTTTCGAGGTGAGTGACATCAAATCCTCAACAAGCAATATTTCCCGGTACTTGCACGCCTTGTCATAGATTGAATTGTTGTAATCCGGATCGATCAGGCATTTGATTTCCTTGCTGAGAAAATCAAAACGTATCCTGTAGGCATGATCGATCGTATTGGCCTTGGGATAATCAAGCGCTGTAAGGCCGAGGCGCATATCCTGGATCCTGAAATATTGGCGCATGATGGTTTCAAGCCTGGTGATATGGGCCTGATCCATAACGGCCATCGGTTCCAACAAACTGAACTTCAACCGTGAAAGGGCGTCCTCCGCAGTAATGTCGATCAGGCTGGCCATGATGAAGCCTTCGAACTCAAAGGCATCCGGAGGCAGATAGCGAAACCAGAGATCGAGGTCAAAGATGTTGCGGAGCATTTCGTGTATCTGGTCTTCCGACAGTTTTTTTACAGGTTTGAGCGGCCTGACCTCCACAAAATCAAAGTTCATCTCCAGCTTGAAAAATTTGACCATCCCGGTTTGAGGATCCTTCGCGCTCAGGTTGACCGGAGAATCGATGGCCAGATCCTGGTTGTATATTCTGTTGAGTATCAGGCTGCAAGCTCTGATGATCAACCCGCAATCCAGTTTGTCTTCCGAATCAATGAGGACCAGCTCGACATGTTTGCCGGCCATTTGTTTCTCCAGGGCCGGGGTGATGTAGAATGAAGTCATGTCGAAAGGCGGCGAGAACTTGACAAGGTGGCGGGCCTCCAACGCCGGCGGCAAGACGAACATGGACAGCATCTCGATCAACCCCTTGTATTTTTCCATCCCTTCGCAGCTCAATCCGCCTTCCAGGAATTCGGGATACTGGCGGATATGTTCCAGCACCTTTTTGGCCAGAAATGACTCCGACAGGTTTTTACCTTCCAGTTTGGATTCGATGAATTTGATCAGCGGCCTGAAACTCAGCTCGATTTTGTAGGGCACGGATTTCATTCCCATCCGGCTGAGCATTTCGTGCTCAACGCCCATTGGGCCGGTGCTCGGCAAAATTTCGGGCATTACCGTAGATATTTCCATGATGGGTGTCAATTAAATTAATTATCAGTGTATTATAATGTATTACTTAACACCTGCATGCGGCAAATGGATGCGGCATTCGGATAAGAATTCGAATTCAGTCGATGTTTTGCCGGTTGCCCCGGATAAACGGCTATGGCAGGCGGCTGGCAGAAGGGTAAAAAAATTTTTAAAGGATGCTCTGATTGTCGATATTTGCCAGCAATGCATTTTAAAAAGACGACCAATATGTCAAAACTACTTTTTGTCTGCTTCTTCTCCCTGACCGGTGCTTATCTTTTTGGACAATTCAGCTTCACAAACAGGACTTCTTGGTTGGCGCACGGCACAGTTTACAGCGGTGTGCCCATCGGCGTCGCGGATATGAATAATGACGGCCTGGACGATATCGTCCGGCTGGATCAATCCTCAAAGGTCCTGATCGATTATCAGCCCGAAGTCCTCAACCAATTCACAGGGTACAGCTACGGCCCTTTGTTGGGCAAACAATGGACCATCTGCATCGCGGATGTGGACCAGAACGGATTCAATGACATCTTCACCGGCGGCAACAATAACGGGCTCAAACTGTTGAAAGCCGCCGACGACGGTTCGGAATATACCCTGACCACGATTACCCAGAATCCCATTTTTATCCAGGGATCCAATTTTGCGGATATCGACAACGACGGCGATGTCGATATCTTTGCCTGTCATGACAACGGCAAGAGCCAGCCGTTTAACAACAACGGAACCGGCCAGTTCACGCTCGATTATGGCTTGATCAATGCCGCATCCACCGTACCGTCCGACAATTCCGGCAATTACGGCTCGGTTTGGACCGATTACGACAATGACGGCGATATCGACCTGTACATTTCCAAATGCAGGCAAGGTGTCAATAATCCGATGGACGGACGGCGGCTGAACCTTCTTTTCCGCAACAACGGCGACGGCACCTTTACCGATGTGGCCGAAGCCGCCGGACTCCGGCCTTTCGCCCAATCCTGGGCCACAGATTTCGCAGATATTGATAACGACGGCGACATGGACTGTTTCATTGTGGCCCACGATGTACTCAGCATGCTTATGCGCAATAACGGTGACGGCACTTTTACCGATATTACCCAGGAAAGCGGTATGGTCAATGCCCTGAACCTGCTCGGCGCCGGAATCCAATGCAAATTTGCCGATTTTGATAATGACGGTTTCGCAGACCTGGTCATTTCTACCATCGGGCTGGGATACGGTTTCTTCCACAACAACGGCGACCTCACCTTCACCCAGAAATCCAACGCTTTGCCCGGCGTTAATTATTTCCAATCCCTGGCAACCGGTGATTTGAACAATGACGGCTTCATTGACCTGGTGACCGGTTTCGCCGAAGGGTACAATACCCCCAGCAACACGATCCCTGATGCGCTTTTTATTAATAACGGAAACAGCAATAATCACCTTAAGGTACGCCTGCAAGGGGTGACCAGCAACCTGAACGGCATCGGCGCCCGGCTCGAACTGTACGGCGACTGGGGCGTGCAAATGCGGGAGATCCGTAGCGGTGAAAGTTACGGCATCATGACCAGCCTGATCGCCCATTTCGGACTTGCCGATCATTTGGTGATCGACAGCCTCGTGGTCCGTTGGCCGTCCGGGATCGTTGATAAATTGATCAACCCGTCGCCCAACCAGACCTTGTTCCTTGTTGAAGGGGCCAATTGCCAGCCCAGCCTTGGTTTTTCCTATCAGATCAATGGTTTGATATACACTTTTCAGGATGAAAGTACCGTCGGCTCGGAAACCTGGTTTTGGGATTTCGGCGACGGGCTGACTTCCAACGAACCCGCACCTCTGCACGTCTTCACCGCATCCGGGTCGTATGAGGTTTGCCTGACGGTTGAGGGGGACTGCGGAAACGGTACAACCTGCCAGACCCTGAATGTGAATTGCGTGATGCCGGATGCCATTTTCGGCAAAATAGCGGACGGGCTTACGCTGACCTTTCAGGATCAGTCGCTGAACGATCCGGTCGCCTGGTTATGGACCTTCGGCGATGATGCCAGTTCGGAGGAGCAAAACCCGGTGCATACCTTTGCCGAACCAGGTGAGTATTACGTATGCCTGGTGGCCTATAACCTCTGCGGTCAAAGCTCGGAAACCTGTTCCCTGATCACTGTGGGGTGCAATTCTACGGAGGCGGGCTTTACTTATCAGGCGAACGAACTTTCAGTTGATTTTTCGGACGCTTCAACGGATGATGCAACGGCCTGGTTCTGGAATTTCGGGGATGGTTTCACCTCAACCCAGCCCAACCCGGACCACACCTTTGAAGCGCCGGGCGCCTACCAGGTCTGCCTGACCGTTACGGGGCTCTGCGGCAACGAAACCACCTGCGTTGTGGTGACGGTTGCCTGCCCTCCGCCGGCAATTGTCCTGAATGTCGAAGGCGAGGATCTCACTTATTTGCTGAGCGCATCGGTCCCGGGTGCAACGGATTTTGAGTGGACGGTAGGCGACTCCATCGTATCGGGAGCCGAAGAATTGGTCTACAATTTTACAGCGACAGGTTCCTATGAAGTTTGCCTTCAGGCGTCGGGGATTTGCGGTACTTCGCAGGCTTGCACAACGGTTGAGGTGTCCTGTGCCGAGCCTGTTCCGGGTTTTGCGACTCAGGCGAACGGGCTGACCGTGTTCTTCACCAGCCAATCCACCGGTATCATCAATAACTGGAACTGGGATTTCGGCGACGGCAGCTCCGGCCAGGCCATGAATATTGTTCATGCTTATGCAGCTCCCGGGGATTACGAAGTTTGCCTCGGCCTGGATTCCCCTTGCGGGTCCGGCCAGATCTGTCAGACCATTACCGTAACCTGTGCACCGCCGGAGGCGCAATTCTTCTTTTTTTCGAATGACCTCCATGTCAATTTCACCAACAATACCCAAAACCAACCGGCTACTTATATATGGACTTTCGGAGATGGCGGGGTTTCCACTGAAACCAACCCCAATCATGATTATGACCTTCCGGGTGAATATGAAGTTTGTCTCACCGCTATCGGGCCGGTTTGCGGTCAGACGCAAATTTGTCAGACAGTTACGGTGACCTGTCCGGCGCCCCAGGCTTCGTTTGCCTACAACGCCGATGAGCTTTCCGTTGACCTGACCAACCTCACCTCTGATCCGTTTGATTCGGTGCTTTGGGATTTCGGAGATGGATCGGGCAGTACGCAGTCCAGCGTCAACCACGTTTTCGATCTGCCGGGAACCTATGAGGTCTGCCTGACGACCGGGTCGGCGTGCGGTGAAAATCAGGTCTGCCAGGAAATTACTGTTTCCTGCACCCCTCCGGCTGCGGCATTCTCGATTGTCGCGGATGGGGTGAGTGTTCAGTTCACTGACCAAACCGGCGATCAGGCTGCAGGCTGGCTCTGGGACTTCGGCGACGGCTCCGGAAGTACGGAAGCCAATCCGGTTCACAACTATACCGTACCGGGGACCTATTCCGTGTGCCTGACCATTTCCAGCCTTTGCGGCCAGTCGGATACCTGCATGGAAGTGACCGTTACCTGCGCACCGCCGCAAGCCCTGTTCTCTCCGTCCGGCATCGGCCTGAATCAGGTTTTTCTGGATGCTTCTTCGAATGATCCGACCACCTGGTCCTGGGATTTCGGCGACGGCGGCGCCTCCACCGATCAGAATCCTTTCCATATCTACGCCCAGGCGGGCAACTACAACATCTGCCTGACGGTCAGCAATGCCTGCGGGGAAGATACCCATTGTCAGACCGTCACGGTGACCACCACAGCTGTACTGGATCCTGGTCTGCAGGCCCGGATACGCCTGTCGCCTAACCCGACCGCAGCCCGGTTCCGGATAGACATACAGGACCCGCCGGCGGGGAATTGCACCCTGCGGATTTATGATATCAACGGGGTGACCGTACAAGAATTCAAGGAAATCGCCTACCGACAAGAATTTGACCTTGGCGAGATTGCCGGCGGTATGTATTTTCTTCATTTTGTCTGGGATGACCGGCAGGCCTTGAAAAAGTTGGCGGTCGTCCGGCCTTGATTATCTTTGTCCGCATGAAACGGACAATCACCACTTTTGCTATCCTGATTTCCTGGGTGGGTTGCGCATTCACCCAGGAACAATCCTACACGCCGGATCCTTATCCGGGAATTGCCGAACGCCTGGAAGAATGGCGGGACCTGAAATTCGGCATGCTGGTCCACTGGGGGCCTTACAGCCAATGGGGAATCGTGGAGAGTTGGAGCATCTGCCCGGAAGACCTGAGCTGGGCAACCGGCGGCCGGAAAAAAGAATTTGCCGACCTGCCGTACTTCGAGTATCTCGCCAGGTACGAGGGATTGAAGAAAACCTTCAACCCCGTCCGGTTCGATCCTGAAAAATGGGCTAAAGCGGCCAAAAACGCCGGCATGAAATACCTGGTCTTCACGACCAAACACCACGATGGTTTCACCATGTGGGATTCGAAATATACGGACTACAAGGTGACGGATGAGGAATGCCCTTTTCATGCCAATCCCAACAGGAACATCGCCAAGGAAGTCTTCAATGCATTCAGAAAAGAAGGCCTCTGGGTTGGCGCCTATTTTTCCAAGCCCGACTGGCATACCCAATATTACTGGTGGGATAAATTCCCGCCGACCGACCGTAATCCAAGCTATTCCATTCAAAAACACCCCGACCAGTGGAATAAATTCATGGAATTCACCCATGGTCAGATCGACGAACTGGTTTCGGATATGGGCAAAATGGACATTTTATGGCTCGACGGCGGGTGGGGGCGGCCCCAAACCCAAGAAGAAGGACTCCCCCGCCTTACTGAAGAATACGAGGGAAGCCGGTATGCGCGCAATGACCAGAGCCAGGATATCGATATGCCCGGCCTGGTGAAAAAAATCCGGGCAAAACAACCCGCCCTCATCGTAGTGGACCGGGCCGTACCCGGGCCGTTCCAGGATTATCTGACCCCGGAGCAACATATTCCGGAAACCGGGTTGCCCTATCCCTGGGAAACCTGCATGACCATGGGCGGCTCCTGGACCTACACGCCGAATGACCGGTTCAAATCCCTGGAAGACCTGATCTGGAAACTGGCCGATATCGTCAGCAAAGGCGGCAATCTTTTGCTCGGGGTAGGCCCTGACGGCAACGGTGAATTTGTTCCGGAGGCTTATGCCCGTCTGGCCGAAATGGGGAAATGGCTGGAAATCAACGGTGAAGCCATTTATGGTACCCGGATGAACCCTGAAACTTACCATGAAGGCGAGAATATCCGGTTCACGCAAAGCAAGGACGGAAAGACGCATTATGTATTGGTCCGCGGATTCCCGCAGGACGGCATGCTCCGCCTTGAAAAATTACAGCCGGCAGCCGGAGCAACCATCCGGTTGTTAGGGCAAAAAAACAAGCTCAAATGGAAACCGGATAATGGCGCGGCTGTTATCCGCCTGGGAGAAAAACCGGTGGGGAACGATTCCAATGTCTTCGTGCTGAAGGTAGAAGCGTAGGGTCATTTTTTCCTGGTACGGCGCGTAGCGACAGGCGCGTCATGGTCGCCGAAACCGATATGGTATAAAGCATCCCCAGGGCTGACCACCGGTGCATTATTGTGCCCGATAATAAATCCGTCCCTCGGCGCATAGATCCTCGTGGAAGGCTCCTCTCCGAAAGGATCATTGAGCAGGCCCAGGGGCTCGCCCTTTACAATGGGCTGGCCCGAACATTTCTGCCAAAGGAACATGCCGGCTTTAGGGGCCCTGATCCACTCGTTCTCAGGCAATATGCGCCCCCGGGAAGCAGGTGCGTCCTGGTCGATCAGCCCTTGTCCGGCCATCACCCGGTTGAGCCCATCCAATGCAGTGGAAATGGAGACCCCGTCGTAGCGGAGGTTTTCGCCCCCTTCGAATACGATGATGGTTTTGCCTTTGTCGAGAGCGGCTTTCCGGAAGGATTTTGATATGGGTTTGGATGAAAGGGAAAACGGGGCGCCGAACTGAGTAGCTAGTTCCAGGGCCTTTGGATCGCCTTTGGTGAACCTGATCTGCGGGAAGTTGTAGTGATTGCGGCCGCCGGTATGGAAGTCGATCCCGAAATCGATGTTCGGCAGGATTTTCCGGGTCAGGAGGCGGGCGACCCTTGAGGCGAGGGATCCCTGGGCGTTGCCGGGAAAACTGCGGTTGACGTCCTTACCGTCGGGTACGTCCCGGCTGTAGTTGATGAATCCGTAGATATTGAGCAATGGAATGGCGATAACGGCCCCCCGGCGGATCTGTTCGAAATATCCGAGGTGGATCGCTCTGCGCAGGATTTCCACCCCGTTGATCTCATCGCCGTGAACGCCGCCCAGGGCGAGCATTACGGGGCCGGGGTCGGGGCCTCTGTATACATGGGCGCGAATACTGATCTTGTTGCCTGAGGGGAGTTGACCGACAGGAATCCGGATAGTAGCTTGCTGGCCCGGCAGAATCGCCGTGTTGTGAATGATCATTCCCTAAAGGTAATGAAATCGGATTCAGGCTGCGTATTTTTGAAATAAAAAACTGGCGTCCTGGACCGTTTCAATACCTTCAACTTCCTCCGTAGTGAGAAAGATGTTGAACCGGCTTTCCAATTCCACAATCAGCAGCATCATATCTAAAGCATCGAGGAGAAGATCGTCCTGAAGACGGGTGTAGGGATAAATCCTGGTTGGGGGTACATTCAATCGCCAACTGATGAGATCAATTACGCGATCCTGCGTCGTCTTGGTTTCCATTGCTTGATCTGTCTTTATGAGATTGTTTTCATTCAATTTCAGTAAAACGCAGGGGGGGACTTTTAAGTTGCCTGGGTTTTGGAATTTTAGATAATTTAGAACCCCCGCCCGATGAACAGGCGAAATTTGGCTTTGGAAGGACTTTTTGCAGCATTACCCCGGATGAAAATCCCGGCCCAACGGGCTTTACAGCCATTTTTTTTGCCTGAAATAATACAGCAATCCGGCAGCCGTGAGCAGCATAAGGGCCCATAAGCTGAGATAGGCGTATTTCCAGTGCAATTCGGGCATATGGTCGAAATTCATGCCGTAAACCGCGGCGAGAAAGGAAAGGGGGATGAATATCGTGGAGATAATGGTAAGAACCTGCATGATGCTGTTCATCTTGTAGCCTATTTCAGCCTGGTACAGGTCGTACAATCCGTTGAGCATATCCCGGTAGATGTCTGCAGTTTCCACCCCCTGGATGATATGGTCGTAGAGATCCCTGAAAAACAGCAAGGTTTCGGATTGGATGAGGTGGTGGTCGCTCTGGATGATCTTATTGACGGCTTCCCTCAATGGGGCAACCGCTTTTCTGACTTTCAACACATTCAGCTTCATCAGGTGGATCCGCTCCTTTGAGGCTGCATGGGCCTTTTGAAGGATCTCGTTCTCTACCTCTTCCATCTGATTCTCCAACTGCTCCAGCACCACGGTGTAATTGTCGACAACGGTGTCGAGCAAAGCATAAACCAGGTAATCGCTTTTGCGTTTGCGGATCCTGCCTTTGGCTGCGTTCAGCCTTTCCCGCACCGACTGGAACAGGTCGTCTTCATCTTCCTGGAAGGTCAATACCAGGTTTTCACCCAGGTACAGGGAAACCTGTTCCGTTATGACCCGGCATTCTTCCGCATCAAACCGGAGGGCCTGAAGGACGATAAAAAAGCCGTTTTCGTACTCCTCAAATTTCGGCCGTTGGAAAACGTCTACGATATCTTCCAGTACGAGCGGATGGATGTTGTAGAGCTCGCCCATTTGCTCGATCAGGTGGATGTTCTGCAACCCCCGGATATCGAACCAGGTGATCAGGTCTCCGGTGGCCCTGGCGGGAATGGCATCCTTGGATTGGTTTTCCCGGATATTTTCGTGGTCGTATTGCACAAGGGTTACATTGGGCTCAGCCACCTGTTTCTTCCCGGTATAGATCAGGGTGCCGGGGGGCAATCCGCGTTTGAGTTTTGCACCTCTTCTGGCCATGGTCGGCAGTTTTTAATCAAAAAGCGGTTAATGGACCGGCCCTGCGTCAACGATTGCTTCCACTGCGGATTCGATATTATCCGGCAGGTTGGAGAGCAGGTCCAGCCCGGTTTCGGCTTCGATTTCATCAACGCTCACCCGGTATTCCCACCAATTCCTGGCAGCAGTTGTGTTCTTGTTTTCCGTCCAGACTGCAATCACGCGGGTATTTTCATCGATCCGGGAAAGATCGTCATCACCCTCCGGGATAGCGACAATCACCTTCCAGATATACCTCGGAACGGTGACGTAGCCGTCGGCAAGTTTTTCGCGATAGCCTTTATCACCGGTACCGCCCTGGCCGGTGCTGCCCATAATGATGTACAACTCGTACCCGTCCCTTACCAGATCCCTTGAAAAACTCTCGAGTGCTGCCCAGGTTTGGTCATTGTGATCCGGCGCCTGGGGAATGATGTTGATCATAAAGAACGTATTGGAGTTGTCTTCCACGGTTTTGGTCCGGTCGGCGGAAGGACAGTTATGGCCCCTGGCAAATCCGTTGAGGCCGTATTCGTAATCGGTCTCCTTGACGGCATACCAGGCCGGCGGCAGGGATTCGTAAGCCCTGAAATCATCCTGGCGGCTCGCATTTCCCAGCCAGTCCTGGCTCAGGTGCCAGCTCACCCAGTTGGGGATTCCCCGCTTTTTGTCATAGGAAAGGGCATATTGAGGCAAGACGATCAGGTAGTTGTTTTCCAGGTTGGGATCCGTTTCTGCGTTGCCGGGGTTGCCGAGCGCCAGATGAAGACCTCGGGCAAAGTCGGGCTCGAACTGGTCTTTTTTGCAGGCCGGCGCAAACAGTACAGCCAGGAGGATCAAAAGAATCGCGTTTCCTTTCATTTTTCCGCAGGAGATTGATGGGAGATACAAGTATTGCAGCTGCAATATTAGCAAAAAGTCGGAAGGAAAGCGTTCTGGAGGCGGTACGGATTAATTCCGAAGCAGTTTTTGCTTTTGCGATGAAAATTCTTCGTCTGTGAGTATGCCTTTTTCGCGCAGTTCGCCCAACCTGATGAGTTGGTCCAACAAATCCGGCTGCGGGCTGTCAGCGGTGGGGGCCTCTTCCTGGCCTGGAGCGTCAAAAAGGGTAGGCGGACTTACGGACACGGGAATCTTGTCGGGGATTTTGTAGCTATTCTGCACAAATGCCTGAAATCCCGGTTGAAGCCTGAGGTTGTCCAATGCGGGATGGGTATGGATCTTGTCTATCTGATCGAAACCGAACTCCACTGCTTTTTCGATATGGTGGAAAGCGTCATCGAATTCGCCCAGCATGGAAAAACAACACGCCGTATTGAAATGGGTGACCGGATCTTCGTATTTGATATCCAGCGCGGTTAGAAAGGATTCAACCGCATTGTTGTAGTCTTTCATGCGATAGTAGCGGACACCGATCTGTTTGTAGCGCCGTTCTTCTCCGGGACTTCCCTGGTAGGCGGGCCTTGTTTGTGGCTGGCGGTCTTCAATAAAAGGCGGCGGAGGGATGCCGTATTGCTTGGCCAGCCATTTGCCGTTGTATTTTTCATCGAATTCTTCCCGTGGCATGGCAAAAAACAAAACCGCATCGATAAAACCCAGCACAATTGGGATCAGAACAAAGGGAGGGTGATCCCAGGCGTTGGCTGTTATGATGAAAGTGACCGCAAAAAGGAACAGGTAAAGCATGCCCTGGAATCGCCTGCCCAGATAGAAGCGGTGAACCCCAAACATTCCCATAAACAAGGCCAAAAATCCGGCCACTTCTTTTCTCTTCATAATTGTTCCAAAGCCTTTCAACAAAAATAAGGGTGATCAGGTCACAATGTCAAGCGATTAGGCCAATGTACCCATTTTATAGACAAACAAATAGATTATCCGGAAGTTGAATTTCTCCGGGTTCCTTTTCATGCAAGCCGCTAACCTATAACGCGCTCAAGGTCTTCAGGCGTATCTATCCCGCGCGATTCGAGGCCGGTTAAGCTCACATGGATTTTCCAGCCGGCTTCCAGCCAGCGGAGTTGTTCAAGTGACTCGATTTTTTCCAACCGGCCCGGCGGCAGCTTGGTCAGTGCCAGCAGAACGGATTGCCGGAAGGCGTACAGCCCGATATGGTGGTAATACTGACCGTTGGCAGGCCATTCTCCGGGCTTCCGGTTACGGTCATAAGGGATCGGGCTCCTGCTGAAATAAAGCGCCTGATTGAGATGGTTAAAAACCACTTTCACCATGTTCGGATTGCCGATATCCTCAGGCGCTGTGATGCTCCGGACCAGGGTCGCAATCTGGGTATCAGGTTTTTGTATGAATGGTTGGATGACAGCAGAGATCTGTGCGGGATCGATGAACGGTTCATCGCCCTGGATATTGACGGCAATGTCAAAACCGGCTCCTGCCAGTTGCAGCGCTTCGGCGCACCGATCGGTACCGGAAGGGTGATCCTCGCGGGTCATCACGCTGCGCCCGCCGAATGACAGCACATGGTCGTGGATGCGCTGATCGTCCGTCGCAACAAGCACCTCATCCAGCTCAGGCGTTTTAACGCACTGTTCATAGACCCGCCGGATCATGGTCTTGCCGTTGATGTCGACAAGCGGTTTACCCGGAAACCGGGTAGAGGCATAACGCGCCGGTATAATTCCGATTGTTTTCATCCTGCCGAAGGAACTTACTGTTGGTAATGGGCCGAAAAATAACCAATCGTTTGTAACTTTGCACAAAAATTATACTATGAGATACTGGCCAGGCTTGCTCTGGGTACTAATAAGCCTTTTCCCCGCACTTAGACTAACCGCAACGGGTGACAGCACCCGGTATATTCTTCCGACCGATTCCGTTTTTATCGAATTGGACGGCTTTGGCAGCAAATATGTGATCCACAACATGGAAAAAAGACAAACCCTTTTTTCGCTCGCCAAATTCTACAGTTTGTCCCTGGAAGAGCTTTATTGGTATAACCCGGAGCTGAAGGAACGCTCCTATGCCCTCGGCGATCCGGTCCGGATCCCGATCCCGAACAAGGTGATCCGAAGGACTATGGATAAAGGGGTTAAAACAAGCGAGTACGCGCAGCTTTTCTACCGGGTCAAACGGGGCGATACCATGTACGGTATAGCCAAACGGGCCTTCAAAATGGAGGTGGAGGAGCTCAGGACGAGGAATCAAATCGATGAAAAGGGGATCAAAACGGGCCAGGTGCTTAAGGTAGGATGGATCAAGATCAACGGCGTTACACCCGAAATGAGGCAGGTTTCCAATCATCCGTTGATCCAGAAAAACGAAGCCTATGAACAAAGGTTCATCGCTCAGTGCCGGCAGGACAAGGTCTTCAGCATAAACGGCGCAGCCGACTGGAATAAAGGCCGCCAGGAAAGCGATTTTTTCGGCCTGTTCGACGGGGTAGCTCCCGGCCACTACGTGAAAGTCACTAATCCGCTGCTGAAAAGGAGCCTTTTTGTTAAGGTCATCGACAGCATTCCGAGAGAAGCGCATACCGGCAGTGTGGTAATCGTCTTATCTTCGCAGGCCGCTCAGCTGCTGGGCGCTGTCGACGCCCGTTTTTTTGTGGAAGTCGAATACTGCAGATAATTGAAAATCAATCAAATGGAATATTGCAAAAGCATCCTTGAAACCATAGGAAATACACCCCTGATCCAATTGAATAAGGTGGTCGCCGAAGTACCGGCATTGGTGTTGTTGAAAAATGAGACCGTCAATCCCGGTCATTCCATCAAGGACCGGATGGCCCTCAAAATGCTGGAAGACGCGGAAAAACGGGGCGACCTGAAACCCGGAGGGGTCATCATCGAATGCACCTCGGGCAATACCGGCATGGGCCTGGCCATTGCCGCCGCCGTAAAGGGCTACCGCTGTATTTTTACCACCAACGATAAACAGTCAAAGGAAAAATTTGATCTCCTGAAAGCGCTGGGCGCCGAGGTGATCGTTTGTCCGACCAACGTGGAAGCTGCCGATCCGCGTTCCTATTATTCCGTTGCCGCCCGCCTCAACAAGGAAATTCCCAATTCTTATTGGTGCAACCAATACGATAACCTTTCCAACAGGCAGGCCCATTATGAAAGTACAGGGCCCGAGATCTGGCGTCAGACCCAGGGCCGGATCACCCATCTGGTGGCAGGCGTTGGGACCGGAGGGACCATTTCCGGTACCGGTAAATTCCTCAAGGAACAAAATCCGGGTATCAAAGTCTGGGGGATCGATACTTACGGTTCCGTTTTGAAGAAATACCACGAGACCGGCGAATTCGACGAAAAAGAGATCTATCCCTATATCACCGAAGGGATCGGGGAGGATATCATACCCAAAAACGTCGACTTTTCCGTGATCGATCATTTTGAAAAAGTGACCGATAAGGACGGCGCATTGATGGCCCGCCGCCTGGCCCGCGAGGAGGGCATCCTGCTGGGTTATTCCGCAGGGTCGGCCCTTGCAGGGCTTATTCAGCTGAAGGATCAACTGACCGCCGGCGATGTGGTCGTTCTGGTCATTCACGATCACGGCAGCCGCTATGTCGGCAAGATTTATAACGATGACTGGATGCGCCAACGCGGTTTTCTGGATACGGAACTCAAAGTCAAAGACCTGCTTTCCCAGAAAAAAGACAAGGCCTTTATCAGCGTTCAACCCGCAGATACGGTCCGGCAGGCCTTCCGCCTCATGAAGGAACACGACATTTCCCAACTGCCCGTCATGACGAACGGGGATATTGTCGGGTCGGTGACGGAGAATATTGTCCTGAACTACCTCCTGGAAAATCCGCTGGAGAATGCCGAGAAGAATATTCAGTCTATCATGACGGAGCCTTTCCCGACCGTTGCCTCTGATCTGCCGCTCAGCCAGTTGAGGAATTACCTCAGCAAAAAGATACCGGCTGTGGTCGTGAAGGAGAAAGCGGGTACCCTGCAGATCATTTCCCAGTACGACATCATCCAGGCCATGTAGAAGCTGATTATGCGCATTTTACCATTTTTACCGCTGTTTTTGCTGCCGATCTCCGGAAGGACCCAGTCCGCCTATTTTCAGCAAGAGGTCAATTACAAAATAGATGTCCGCCTGGACGACACCATGCACATCCTTGCAGGCGACCTCGATCTGGAATATGTCAACCATTCGCCGGACACGCTGTCTTTTATCTATTTTCATCTCTGGCCGAACGGTTACAAAGATCCTTCAACCGCATTCGCAAAACAGAAATTGCGGACCGGCAGCACCCGTTTCTATTTTTCCTCAGACAAGGAAAAGGGCAACATGACCGGCCTTGATTTCAGGGTGGACGGGGCGCCGGCGACGCTGGATTTTCAGGCCGCCGACATAGCGAAACTGATCCTGCCCAGCCCCCTGATCCCAGGGCAAAGGGTCCGGATCAGAACCCCTTTCCGGGTGAAGATCCCTGCGGCGTTTTCCCGGCTTGGGCATGTGGGGCAATCCTACCAGATCACCCAGTGGTATCCCAAACCGGCAGTGTATGACCGGGATGGCTGGCACCCCATGCCTTACCTGGATATGGGCGAGTTCTATTCCGAATTCGGCTCCTTTGAAGTATCCATAACCCTTCCGTCCAATTACGTAGTTGGCGCAACCGGCAGTTTGGTAGATCCCTCAGAGGCGGCGTTTCTGGAACAAAAAGCCGCGGCAGACGCGAGATACCTGACAGCGCTGCAGGACAAGCCGGTAAAAGCGCCGGATTCCTTTCCGGCCTCCTCACCGGTACGGAAGACCATCCATTACCGGGCCGGTCAGGTTCACGATTTTGCCTGGTTCGCAGATAAAAGATTTAGGGTGGCCAAAAGTGAGGTAACCTTGCCCTCTGGACGCAAGGTGGATACCTGGGTGATGTTCACCAAAGCTGAAGAACACCTCTGGAAACATGCGATCAACTATGTGGATCGGGCCGTAAAGTTTTATTCGGACCTGGTGGGGGAATATCCATACCCGCACGCTACGGCAGTGCAAAGCGCTTTGGGAGCCGGCGGCGGCATGGAATACCCTATGATCACCGTGATCGGATTGATGGGCAATGCGCAGGACCTGGATGAAGTGATCACTCATGAAGTCGGGCATAACTGGTTTTACGGCATTTTGGCTTTTAACGAACGCGATCATGTCTGGATGGATGAAGGCCTTAATTCTTACTACGATCACCGGTATACGGAAACTTATTACGGCCCGCCGGACGCGAACTTCCTGCCGGAATTTCTTCGGGGAAACAACGAGATGAGCATCATGGAATTGGGCTATCTCTACCAGGCCAGGCGCCGGCAGGATCAGGCCCCTGAAACAACCTCTGACGAATTTCAACCGATCAATTACTGGCTAGGCGGTTATGAAAAACCAGCCAGGGCCTTTAAAATGCTGGAAAAATACCTGGGAACAGACAACTATGACCGGATCATGCGCGCCTTTTACCAGGAGTGGCAATTCCGGCATCCCCAACCGGCCGACCTCAGGCAATTTCTGGAATCCCATGCGGAAAAAGACTTAAGCTGGCTTTTTGACGGCCTTTTGTATTCCAATAAGCATATCGATTATGCTTTGACCGGCGCGCGAAATGCCGGGAACCAATGGACTTTGGACGTGGCCAACCGGGGTGAAATCGCCGCGCCTTTTCCCGTAGCTTCATCAGATACTTCAGCTCAGATTGTCTGGGTGGAGGGCTTTACCGGGAAACAATCCGTTTCCATCCAGGACAACCATCCCTCCGCTTTTGTGATTGACCCGGACCGGTTGACCCTGGATGTCAACCGGAAGAATAACCGGATTGCTGCAGGCGGTTTGTTTCGAAAGATGCCTCCGGTTAAATTTTCATTGCTCGGGAAAACGGAGGATGACCGGAAAACAGACATCTATTATTTGCCCTTCTACGGTTGGAATGCTTACGATAAAAGCATGGTGGGCTTAGCCCTCCACAACCAAACCCTGCCGTATCGAAAGTTTGAATTTTCCCTGCTGCCTTTATATGCGACCGGGTCCAAAACCCTGGTCGGTTCAGGGCGCGCCGTTTTTCACATCTGGCCGCAGGACGGATGGTTGGAGGGCGTGGATATCGGGCTTAAGGCGCGAAAGTATCATTTCAATGAAAATAAGGTACTGGGATACCGGGAAGATTATCTTCGTTTTGAACCGGTTGTCCTGTTGCGGATCAGGAACCGGCCTGCAGCTGTTTTTACTTCGGCAGTCCGATTCAGGTCGATCTTCCTGGGAACGGAACATGCGCAGTTCGGGGCGAACAGCGAATACCTGGGACAAGAGAGAAACTGGACCGGCATTCAGGAGGTTACCTTTTTAGGGTTAGGACAGAATCCCCTAAGTCCGTATAAGTTTGAGATTGCCCTGGAACATCAGCGGTACACGGATGCCTTCGATCAAAAGCAACAATACCTGAAAGCTTCTCTGGACTGGACTGGGAAATGGGCCTACAAATACAAAAAATACATCCGGTACAGGCTTTTTGCAGGCGGGTTCCTTCAGAATTCCAGGCGAAACGCCGGAGCAATATTCCCCGGTGCATTCAACCTGATCAGTTCAGGCAGCAATGACTACCGGTTTGATGATTTCTATTTCGGCAGATCTGAATACGCCGGCTTTTCAGCTCAACAGGTTACGTTGCGGGACGGCGGATTTAAGACCCCCGTTGGACCCGGCTATGCCCTCGGCAGGAGCAACAGCTTTATTTTTGCCTTGAACCTGAAGGCAGATCTGCCGGGTAAAATCCCTGTCAGGCCCTATTTTGACCTGGGATATTTTGACAACGCCATGCCTACGGGCAGTAAGGACACTTTCAAAGATCAGCTGCTTTGGAATGCTGGGTTGGCATTGGAATTTCTGAATGGACGTGCCGGCGTTTATTTTCCGTTGTTCAGTGCTGAAAACCTGGATAATTTGCTGAAAGAGCGTGGGAATTACTTCAGTCGCATAGGTTTCCGGTTGGAATTGTATGGGATGACCCCTCGCGGTTTAGCGGAAGAGGTGTTGTTAAGCGGGTTTTAAATTTGCCCTAATTGATGGATTTCATTTTTAAACCGGCGTCAGGTTTTCTAAATTTGACAACAAAACCAACTGCCCATGCCATTCCGATCCTGTTTGCTCTTTTGTATCAGCCTTGTTGCCTTCGTAGCCTGCAATCCGAAACCGCAAACCAACGCGACTGAGAACGAAATGGAAAAATCGACATTTGACTGGCAAGGCCACCGGGGCGCCCGCGGCCTGAGGCCTGAAAATACCATCCCTGCATTCCTGCTGGCCCTTGAATATCAGGATATTACCACCCTTGAGCTGGATATTGCCATTTCAAAAGATAGCGTAGTGGTCGTTTCTCATGATCCCTGGATGCAAGGTTCGATCTGCACACAACCCGATGGGAAGCCCATCCCGGAAGAAGATGAAAAGCGCTACGCCCTCTTCAAGATGACCTACGACGAGATCAAGGGGTATGACTGCGGCTCAAAAGGAAACAGCCGATTCCCGGATCAACAACCGATGAAGGTTTACAAACCTGCGTTAAGAGAGGTGGTTAATGCGGTTGAAGACCAGGTACATGCTACTGGAAGGTCACCGGTCTTCTATAACATCGAGATCAAGAGTCAACCGGATTGGGACGGCGTGTTTACACCGGAACCCGGAGCGTTCGCAAGAATGGCTTTGACGGAAGTGAATCAGTTGGGCATTCATGACCGGGTCTGCATTCAGTCCTTCGACATCAGAGCCCTCCAGGCCGTACGGGCGCTTGACCCTTCAGTGACACTGGCCTACCTGATCGAAAATACGGAATCGGCGGAAAAAAACCTGGATTCGCTTGGTTTCACCCCACAGATCTACAGTCCTTACTTCAAGCTCCTTTCACCTGAAGTCGTGGCCGGGCTGCACGACAAAAACATCAAGGTCATCCCATGGACCGTGAATGATACGGCTGACATGAAAAGCATGATCGATATGGGTGTGGACGGCATCATCACTGATTACCCGAACCGCATACCAAATAACCGCAAGTGAATCGCGGATCAGTGGTTTGCCTTGAACGCCTTTAGCGCTTCGGTCAGGCGGGGTACGACTTCGAAAAGATCGCCAACCACCCCGTAATCAGCCGCTTTGAAGAAGGGAGCTTCAGGGTCCTTGTTGATCACGACAATTTTCTTGGAAGAATTGACGCCGGCCAGGTGCTGAATGGCGCCGCTGATGCCGATGGCAATATAAAGATTCGGACGGATGGCAATGCCGGTTTGGCCGACATGTTCGTGGTGAGGGCGCCATCCGGAATCGGCAACCGGCCTTGAACAGGCGGTGGTGGCGCCGAGAACGCCTGCGAGTTCCTCAATAATGCCCCAGTTTTCGGGGCCTTTCATCCCGCGGCCTGCGCTGACTACGAGTTCGGCTTCTGGCAGCGGCACAGTACCCTCAACCGTATTGACCGATTTGACTTTGACCCTGCCGGAAGGGACGGCGACGTCCAGCTTTTCGACCGGGGCTGCGCTGCCGGATGCTTCGGGGCGAATGGCGTTGCCCATCAGGGAAAGGACTTTGACATCGGATTTTATCTGGTAAGTGGCGATTGCTTTGCCGGAGAAAACGTTTTTCTTCACCTTGAATACCCCGTTTTCAACCGTGGGCACCGCATTTACGCCTGCAACCGAGCCGGCGTCCAGTCGGGCTGCCAACCGGCCGATCAGGGCTTTCCCCTTGGCAGAGTGGTTCAAGATCACAACCTCGGCCGAGAGTTTTATTGCAGCTGCTGCGATCACCGTACCAAAAACCTGGCTATCGAATTCTTCAAGCCCGGCGCCTTCAACCTGGTGAATTTTTTTTGCACCGTAAGTGCCCAACGAGCTGGGGTCGTCGGCTTTGCCCAACACCAGGACGTGGCATTCCGTTCCGATCGCATGGGCCGTTTTAGCGCCATATGTTACAGCCTCAAATGCGCTTTTTTTAAACTGCCCCTTTTGGCTTTCAGCAAAAACAAGTACCATTTTTTCAGCTTTTATCCGGTTACCCCGATCGAGGGGCTAATTTGGTTTTATCTTAAGCCAACCGCGCCCACCGCGTGGCAGGCCAGATCAACAGATCAACAATGAATAATCAATCTCAAATCACCTTGGCTTCCTCGTGCAGCAAACGCACCAGTTCTTCCATGTTTTCGGGATCTACCAGGGTAACGGCCTTTTTGGGCGGCGGAGCCTCAAAGTGAACGGCTACTGCCAGATCTCCGGCTTCAGCCTGTTGGATCACCTGCAAGGGTTTGGATTTGGCCATCATGATCCCGCGCATATTGGGAATGCGTTGCTCAGCAAGGCCTTTGGCGGCACTGACAACGAAAGGCGTTTCGACCTCTACGACTTCGGTGCCTCCTTCAATGTCCCGGTGGATGGTCGCTGTATTACCGTTCATCTCCAGGTGGCTGGCATAGCTGATAAACGGCAGATCGAGCAATTCGGCGATCATGCCGCCGACTTCTGAACCGTTATAATCGATGGTTTCCTTGCCCAGGAAAATGATATCGTAGTTTTCAGCCTTTGCGTGACCGGCAATTTGTTTGGCAACAAACAGCGCGCTTTGAGGATCGGCTTCTATCCGAATGGCCTTTTCAGCGCCGATGGCCAATCCTTTGCGGATGATGGCATCATTAGCGGCCGGCCCCACATTGATCAGGGTCACGGAGCCGCCCTGGGCTTCCTGCAATTCCAAGGCCCGAACCAGTGCATACCATTCATCGTAAGGGTTCATGATGAATTGGATGTTGCCCGTATCCAATGCGGATTGGTCGTTGGTAAAGCTGATTTTGGAAGTCGTATCGGGGGTCTTACTGACGCAAACCAGTGATTTCATAACTAAAATGTAGATTTGAGTCGCAAATATAACCTTAATCGCCAAAATTACCGGATATTCAGCGAATTTTCGCTAATTATTTGAAATGGACCCAATGGATCGTTTAAACAGGCTCAAAGAAATGCTGGGTGATTCACCTGAAGACCCGTTTTTGTTGTTTGCAATGGCCAAAGAATATGAATCAATTGGTGAGCATGAAGAGGCTTTAAAGGGCTATCATTCCTTGAAAAACCTTCATCCTGATTACACCGGGTTGTATTATCACCTCGGAAAACTGCTTGAGCAACTAAAAAGGCCTGAAGAAGCCAGGATGACTTATGAAGAAGGGATTAGAGCTTGCAAAAGGGTAGGGGACCACCATGCCTTGAGGGAGCTGTCGGGAGCGGTTGCCAACCTGGAGATGGATTTGGACGATTAGCTTCAGCACAGGAAAAGACAAATAAAAACCGGCGCGAAAAAGAAAATCGCGCCGGTTTGCATTTTTTATCAATCAACTCCTCAACTCACACAGTTGTTACTTGTTGTGGACCAGGTTTACAGAGAGATCGAATTCGTCATAGATGGTTTTGTCGCCGAGGTTGTCGAAGAAACTGCCTGAACCATAACGAATGTCGTATTCAGAACGGTCGATCGTTATATCGGCAGTCGTGACCGATTTGCCATCCGTTTCTTTCATATCCGCGTTGAACTTGATGGATTTGGTCGTGTCCTTGATGGTCAGGTTACCGACGATCTTGTAACTGCCCGGCGTACCGCGGCTGATGACCTGAGTGATCTCGAATTTGGCAACCGGATACTTGGTGACGCCAAAAAAGTCCTCTGATTTGAGGTGGCCGACCAGTTTGTCCGCCCATTCGCCGCTGAGATCTTCGCAGGAAATGGTGTGCATGTTGATTTCGAAAGAGCCGCCGACAAGTTTGTCGCCTTCAAACTTCAATTCGCCGCTTTTAAGCTGCACTTTTCCGTGGTGCTTGCCGGTCACCTTGTAGCCCGTCCAACCGACATAGCTTTCAGCGGTATTGATGTTTGCGGTAGTGACTACCGGATTTTCAGGAGCGGTAAAGGCAAAAACAGTCAACACCAGTGCTGTAAAAGCGCCGGAGAAAAGCAATTTGTTCATCGTTTTTTGTTGTTTTATTAAATTGAATGCCAACCCTTGGTTGGGTGATTATGAAAAAAGTTTTATTGCCTGACTTTATCCAGGAACGCATTGAGCATTCTGGCATCTGATTCGTTAATGGTATGTTCAAGGTGCTTGCCTTGCGTTTCTATGGCAAGGCTGGCTTTTTCAAGCAAGGCCAGGCCTTGTTCAGTAATGATAACATCCACTTTCCTTCGGTCGTACTGGCAGGAATGCCGTTCAACCAGACCTTTCAAAACGAGTTTGTCAACCAATCTGGACGCATTGGAATCCTTATCGATCATCCGTTCGGTCAACAACTTCACACTGGCCGGATCCGGATGCATGCCGCGCAGAATTCTTAAAATGTTGAATTGCGGTCCGGATATTTTGAAAGGTTTCAGGACCTTGTTGTTTCGTTGGTGTATCCAACTGGCGGTGTACAGGATGTTTACCTGCAGTTTATGCCATTCATCCTTGAATTTCCGCTGTTGTATTGCTTCCTCCAGTTTCATGATGCAAATATATGTACATACATTAAATGTACAAACATTTAAACCGCCGGATTGTTCAAATTGTCGTTTCAAAAACAAAAGGACCTGAAACCACGCTGTTTAATTGACCACAAAATTTCCGAAAACCCAATCTGAACCGGCTTGCGCTACCATGGTGTAAATGCCCGGCAACAGCCCCCTCCGGTCAAAAGCTTCAATATAGGTCTGCGATCCGTTCACTGAGCGATGTTCCAGCAATTGACCGGATTCCCGGAATAACCAGATATCCGCACTCCCCGGCAAGGTCAACACCAGTTTGAATGAAAACCTGCCGTCGTTAGGATTCGGATAGATCTCAAAAGCGGCAATCAACCCCGATGACCCGGGCTGGCTATTGCTGCTCAAGCTATCCCGGGATCCGAAAACCTTGATTTCCTTTCCCAACCGGTCAAAACAAGATCCGTAGTAGGCATCCATAAAGACTGAATAAGTCCCCGGTTCTGTGAATCGCATGAATTCCTGGGTAGGCAGTGACAACAAGTGCTGTATTTTATTCTGATCGTACGCCCAGTGAATACTGTCGGGAAGTGGCCAGGTGATATCTACGGCCACCACGGGTTCATCGATAACAGCTTCAGCAGGGAGGAGGAAATCGGCAATCAGGTCCTGGTTAATCCGCCTGATTTCAAAAGTGTCCAGATACCGACATCCCGCACTCGTTAAGATCTTCAGGTAGTAGACCCCCGGACGCTCCAATTCAATCGCCGGATCTGTGCTGTGGAATCCATCCCGGTTATGCCATTCAATTTCCGCATGAATCAAATAACTTAAATCAAAGCGAACCGATTGGCCGTTGCAAAGAATCGTGTCCCTGACCAGACGGGGAAGTCCGGTGAATGGATCGTCCATTTCGTCAAACACTACAGCGGTGGAATCCCGGCACTGCCTCGAATCGACGACGGTCACCGAATAGGTGCCTGGGCCCAGATCGTTCAGTTCCGCTCCGCCGGCAGAATTTGACCATGTGTAAACGTAAGGGGGTATGCCGCCGTTGGCTCCCGCTATGGCATAACCATTGTTTTCATCCGCGCAGGCAGGTAGGCTTTGCTCCAGGATTTGGGCAGTTAATAATGGGATGCCCCGGATGGTAATGGAATCCGGATAGGCGATTCCACAATTTGAAACGGTATCTCTGGCCATCAGGATATAAGTGCCGGGAAGAAGGGCGTCAAACACTGTCGGGGTTTGCCAGGTTTCGCCTCCGTCCAGGGAGTAAACGCAATCCTGATTATCTGTTTCGAGGATCACAACTCCATTGTTTCCCCCGCAATCTTCGGCGTCCAGCGTTGTTATCCCTTGGACCACAGGCGTCGGGAGGGCGTGGACAACAAAAGATGTATCCAGCATTACCTGACAATTCAGGGATGAATCCCGGAGAAGCACCTGATACGACCCGGGAGCCAGAGCTGTGAATAATCCCGAAGATTGCCAGGTTTCGCCGTAGTCGATGCTGAATTGAAAATCATTAACGGAATGGGACTGGATTTCGATGGAGCCATCATTTTCAAGGCAGGCTTGTTGGTCTCCGATACGGAAAAACAGCTCTGACAGGTTGAAATCACCCGCCCCCAGAAATCGGTCCATTTCAATTTTGCAGCCCGGATAGTCGACTCCCCGGATTTCAAGGGAAATCGGCCCTGTCCCAAGGCCGGTGATAACACTGTCCTGCTTCCAGGTCTGACCACCATCCAGACTGTAGGCCATGGTAGCGGCATTGAACCCGGATATCAGGCATTCACCGTTGTTGGTCAGGCAGGAACTCGGGGGCGTCAGGATGAGACTGTCGATCTCGGCTTCAAATGGGTTGACCAAACTTATGGTGTCCGGATAAACACTCCTGCAACTCCCGTCCAAATTCCGGATTTGAGGCACATATTGTCCGGTGATTAAGCCTGTAAAAATTCCTGAATTCGACCACTCCAAACCATTGAGACTGAATTCATAGTTTGAACCTGATGATGAATAAATGGTAATTGTGCCATCGGCAGCATTGCAATCCGACAGGTCGGAGGATTGGACGGCAACGATCACAGGGGCTTCAG
>CALMYQ010000196.1 GCA_937873655.1 uncultured Lewinella sp.
GCGTTTCGCCCATGATCAGGGTTACCGGGAGCCGGAGCGCGCCGATCATCCTGGCAACGATGCAAAGTTGCTGAAAATCCTTCTGACCCATGTAGAGGCGGTCGGGTTGGACGATGTCGAGGAGCCGTTTGACCACCTGCATCACCCCTTTGAAATGCCCGGGTCTGAACCGGCCTTCCATGCGCTCATCCAGGCCCTGCAGGTCGATCGTTACGGCCGTGTCCAGGCCGTCGGGATAGATTTCCCCGACCGCAGGCATATACAGGACGTGGCAGCCGGCCTTTTCGAGCAGGATGATGTCCTTTTCGGGAATGCGCGGGTATTTTTCCAGGTCCCGGGCCTGATTGAACTGGGTCGGGTTGACGAAAATGCTGCAAACGGTAAGGTCGTTCTGACCAAGGGACTGCCGGATCAGCGACAGGTGTCCCTCGTGCAGGGCGCCCATGGTAGGGACGAAGCCGACCTGCGCTCCGGAGGCGCGAAAACGGCGCCGGAATTCATCAAAATCGCGGTTTGTCTTGAATACGTACATGGCTCAAACTGACACAATTGGAAATCGGGGCGAAATATAGGAGTTTTGACGGAACGGTACATTAATTTGTAAAAGCATGCAAAAATGTCCGTTTTTTTTTTTTAATTTTGCAGTCTGATAGATTTATCAGGTAAGGTATTGTTGTTTTTTTAATCATATCGAAGGCTTTATGAGTAAGAAAAAGGTGCTGTTTGTTACCCAAGAGATGCGGCCTTACATTACCGATTCAGATATTGCAGAGATAGCCCGCCTGCTTCCGGCAGCTGCCCAGCAAAACGGCATGGAAATCCGGGTGCTGATGCCCCGGTTCGGAACCATCAACGAAAGACGCCACCGCCTGCACGAAGTTGTAAGATTATCCGGGATGAACATCATTGTTGACGATGATGACTATCCCCTGATCATCAAGGTTGCGTCATTGCCTGAAGCCCGGATGCAGGTCTATTTCCTGGATAACGACGATTTTTTCCGGCGAAAAGCCGTTTTTTCTTCCGACAGCGGAGATCCTTTTGATGATAACGCCGACCGGATGATCTTCTTCTGCAAAGGGGTCATTGAGACGGTGAAGAAATTCGGATGGGCTCCTGACATCGTACACTGCCATGGCTGGATGACCAGCCTGATTCCCCTCTATCTAAAAACTGCGTACAAAACCGAACCGCTTTTCCAGAATTCCAAGGTCATTTATTCGCTTTACGAACACGAAGAAGCGCCGATCAATACCCAGGAATTCATGGCCAAGGCCTCCATCAACAACCTGATCGAGGCGGATCTGGAGTCGTTCAAAGTCGGGGAAGGCGTTTCCCTGGACAAGGGCGCCATCGAATTCGCGGACGCTCTTGTGCTGGGCAGCGAATCCCTGGGCTCCCAGACCGCAGCCTTGCTGGAAGATACGGATAAACCCATCCTGGACGGAAAAGGGGTGGAAGATGCCAGTATCTACCTCGATTTCTATCAGGAATTGCTGGGCGAAGGGGAAGAGGTGAATTCCTAATGCAACTTTAAACAAGTTTGAAACCTGTTTGCGCGTCTGTTCCGGGTATCCCGGAAGAGGACCGTTTTGGGTTGGCGGCGTGAAGCGCGGCCGGGGAAACCCTTTGACAAATTGTCCGATTTTTTCATTCGTCAATACAACTATTGGGTGGATCTCATTCCTCTTTTAGTTGCCCGCGCGGACCCTTTCCGGCGTACCGGCGGGCATCGCCTTGGAATCTGATCATTAATAACACCCAAGTATTTTTTATGAAAAATACAGCTTTTAGCTTACTTGCGCTTTTGACCCTTGCTCTGTTGAGCGCTCCCGGATGTACTGACCCCACTGCCATCGGCGCAGAATTGCTGGAAGAAGACCAGGTAGGTACCGGGTTTACCGATACCGTGTCGATCGAAGGCCGGACCATTCAGGGCGATACCGTCCGGACCTACGGCCCCAACGGCTGGCTGGATGCCTTCTTCCTGGGCAATATGGTTGATCCGGTTTTCGGACGGACAAAGGCCGCCATTTACAGCAGCCCGACCCTGTACTTGGATTTTACCACGTTGAATACCATAAACCCCAAATTTGCGGACGATGCCCATCTCGATTCCATCGTTCTGGTGCTGCCTTACAAGCTGGACCGGTGCTACGGGGATTTTTCATCGGATCAATTCTCTGTAGATGTGCTGGAATTGTTTGAGGGGGTTGATGCGGCCGGCACCTACACCAATGAGGATTCCATCGAATTCATCAACGGCGTGGTATTGGGCAGCTCGGTGTTTACCCCGAATTTTGACAGCATCCAGGTGATCGACTACCCCGGAGGCGTCCCGGATACCCTGGAGTATCCCCATCTGCGCATCCCGATGAGCACCCAGTTCGGCGAACGGCTTTTGCAGTCGGACAGCCTGGATTTTGTATCGGATTCGGCCTTCTGGAACATCTTCAAAGGGCTTAAGATCCGGGCAAATACCGACACCAAAGGGATGCTCGCATTCAACCTGAACCCCAATGACGACACCCGCGGCGGCATCTATGTGTATTACACGGAATCCGACACCCTGAAGAAGCATTATCAGTTTCCTTTTACGTATACGTCCCCCACATTTGGTCAATTTAAGAATGAGTACAAGGGCTCTGTGGTCGAACCGTTCCTTCAACTGGGCAACCAGGAGGATTCCCTCCTCTTTGTTCAGGGTACCCAAGGGCTGTTTGCCAGGATCCGCTTCCCGAACCTGTCCGGCCTTTCCGGGCTGGTGGTCAACAAAGCCGAATTGGTGGCCAGCCTGGCTACCCTCGACGGTGATGACCTGGAAGCCTATGAACCGGGTACCCAGTTGTACATGTCGGTGTTCAATTCAACGGAGAACACCTACGATCCGATCACGGACATCGTCCTGGCCGACCTGTCGGCCCCTGTGGTGTTCGGCGGTCAGCTGACCGATAACGGATCGGGTAAGCCGAAGGTCTATCGCTTCAATCTGTCTACCTATTTCCAGGACATGATTGACGGCGATGCCGAACCGGTCGTGTACATCTATCTTTCAGGCAGGCGATCCACAGCCAACCGCTCAGTTCTTTACGGCCCCAGTCACCCCCTTTACCCCATGAAACTGAACCTTTCTTTTTCGGAAAGGGTACAATAAAACCCATCTTTTCATAAAAATGAGAACAAATGTGTGGAATCGTAGCTTATTTGGGCGAGAAGGACGCTTTGCCCATTCTGATCAAAGGCCTGAAGCGGCTGGAATACAGGGGATACGATAGCGCCGGGGTCGCAATGGCATCGGGGGATGAAATCCAGGTATTCAAGAAAAAGGGCAAGGTGTCGGCACTTGAAAGCCATATCAACGGCCGGGCACAAGCCAGCCATACCGGCATCGGTCATACCCGCTGGGCCACCCACGGGGTGCCTGACGACAAGAACGCCCACCCGCACCTGGCCGGTAACCGCCGGCTGGCCCTTGTTCACAACGGCATCATCGAAAATTATGCGCTGCTGAAAGCGGCCCTCGAACGCGAAGGTCACGTTTTCATCAGCGAAACGGATACCGAAGTGCTGGCCCACCTCATCGAGGAAGTCCAGAACCGTGAGAACCTCCCGCTGGAAGAAGCCGTACGGATCGCCCTCACCCGGGTGGTCGGCGCTTATGCCATCGTGGTGATCGACCGGGAAGCGCCGGATAAGCTGGTGGCGGCCCGGAAAGCCAGTCCGCTGGTAGTCGGCCTCGGCGACGGGGAATTCTTCATGGCTTCCGACGCCACACCCATCATCGAATATACCAACAAGGTGGTTTACCTCAACGACGAGGAAATCGCGACCATCGACCTGAAACACGGGCTGGAGATCCGCACCATCGACAACGAGGTCCAGGCGCCGTTCATCCAGGAACTGGACATGAAGATCGAAACGCTGGAAAAAGGCGGGTACGATTACTTCATGCTGAAAGAGATCCACGAACAACCCAATACCATTGCCGATTGCATGCGGGGCCGCCTTAACAGCGCTGACAACTGGCTCAAGCTGGGCGGGGTGGACGAAATGGCAGAACAATTGGCCGCAGCCCGGCGTTTCATTATTGTCGGTTGCGGTACGTCCTGGCACGCGGGGCTGATTGGTGAATACCTGTTTGAAGACCTCGCCCGCATCCCGGTGGAAGTGGAATACGCATCCGAATTCCGGTACCGGAATCCCATTCTCACCAAGGAAGATGTGGTGATCGCCATTTCCCAATCCGGTGAAACGGCCGATACGCTGGCCGCGCTGGAACTGGCCAAGTCAAAGGGCGCATCGATTTTCGGGATCGTGAACTCGGTGGGGTCCTCCATCGCACGCATGACCGACAGCGGCTCGTACATCCACGCGGGGCCGGAGATCGGGGTGGCGTCCACCAAGGCCTTTACCGGTCAGGTTTCCCTGCTGGCAATGATGGCGTTGTGCCTGGCCCAGAAAAAGGGAGAGATCAATGATGCCGAATTCCGGTCATTGGTCGGGGAATTGGCGGCTGTTCCCGCAAAAGTGCGGCAGGTGTTGAATAATGCGGATAAAATCAAGTATATTGCCCGCGAAATCAAGGACCATAGCAACGCCTTGTACCTGGGAAGGGGATACAATTTCCCCGTTGCGCTCGAAGGAGCCCTCAAACTCAAGGAGATCTCGTATATCCATGCCGAAGGTTATCCCGCCGCTGAAATGAAACACGGCCCGATTGCCCTGATCGACGAAAATATGCCGGTCGTGGTGATCGCTACCAACAAAAGCGCCTATGACAAGGTTGTTTCCAACATCCAGGAGGTCAAGGCGCGGCACGGCATGGTCATTGCCATAGTAACCGAAGGAGATGATATCATCAGCCAACAAGCTGACTATACCATCGAAATTCCGGCGATCGTAGAACCGTTTACGCCGCTGCTCTCCGTGATTCCGCTCCAGTTGCTGGCTTACCACATCGCCGTGTTGCGCGGATGCAACGTGGATCAGCCGCGGAATCTGGCCAAGTCGGTCACGGTTGAATAGACGGTGGACGGTAATTGAAGTAAATAACGAATAAAAGATATTTGAATGAACGAAGGTTCTCACAACATGACGTACAACTCCGAGCGGGAAGATATCATTATTCCCGAATACGGACGGCACGTCCAGGAGTTGATCGCACACGCCAAGACCATTGAAGATACGCGTACCCGCCAGGTATTTGTTGAACGGGTCATCCAGTTGATGATGCAGATCCATCCGCAAAGCCGCAATATAGAGGATTACCGGGATAAGCTGTGGAAGCACGTTTTCCGCATCGCGAATTACGAACTGGAGGTGGAAACGCCGACCGGGGTCAAGCCTTCGTGGGAAGACGCGCACAAACGGCCGGACATGATCCCGTATCCGGAAAAGGAAGCCCGTTTCCGGCACTACGGTCACAATGTGCAGAAACTGATCCAGAAAGCCATCGCCATGCCGGAAGGCCCGAAACGCGACGGTTTTGTCGCTACGATCGGTTCCTACATGAAACTGGCCTACAAGACCTGGAACAAGGATCACTATGTCAGCGATGATGTGATCAAGAATGACCTGGACTCCCTTTCGGGCGGAAAGCTCGTACTGGCTGACGCTTCGCTGGGCGGCCTGGATAACCTCTCCTCCAACAAGCAAAAACGCCGCCGGCCGGATAACAACAATAACAATTATCAGAAGAACTCCCGGAACGATAAACAACGCTCCCGGGGGGGCGGCGGTATGCAACGCCGGAGAAAAATGTGATTTATATGAGTATTTGAGGAACTGAGGAATCGAGGAATTGATTGGAAGCCTTCAGTTCCTCGATTCTTCAATTCCACAGTTCCTCAGCTCTTCGATTCCGCCAAATAAGAACCAACATGAGCCTGGATGCTTTCGAAGTGATCGGCGGAAAGCCGCTTAAAGGAACCATCATACCGCAAGGCGCCAAAAACGAAGCGCTCCAGGTCATCTGCGCCGTCGTCCTGACGCCGGAACCGGTTACCATCCGCAATGTACCTGAGATCGAGGATGTCGCCATGCTCCTCGACCTGTTGCGCGGCCTGGGGGTCGAAGTGACCAATATCGGCCCCGGAGCCTACCGGTTTTGCGCCCGCGAACCGGATCTTTCCTATCTCTATACCGATGATTACCGCCGCCGTGCCAGCCGCATCCGCGGTTCGGTCATGCTGATCGGCGCCTTACTGGGGCGGTTCGGCAAGGCATTCCTGCCCAAACCCGGGGGCGACAAGATCGGCCGCCGCAGGCTCGATACCCACTTGCTGGGACTGGAAATGCTCGGCGCAGAATTTCATTACGACCCGGACCGCAGCGCGTTCACCATTGAGGCCCATGAGCTGAAAGGCACCTATATCCTCATGGATGAGATCTCGGTGACCGGTACGGCCAATGTGCTGCTCGCCGCCGTGCTGGCAAAAGGGACGACCACCATTTACAACGCCGCCTGCGAGCCCTACGTCCAGCAACTGAGCAAGATGCTGCAGCGCATGGGCGCCCGGATCGAAGGCGTAGGCTCCAACCTCCTGACCATTACTGGTGTAGAGCAACTTGGCGGGACCGAACACCGCATCCTGCCCGACATGATCGAGGTGGGCAGCTTCATCGGCCTGGCCGCGATGACCCAATCGGAGATCACGATCCAGGGCGCCGGGATCTCGGAACTGGGCATTATTCCCCGCATTTTCGAGCGCATGGGCATCCGGATGGCATTCCGGGGCGATGACATCCATATCCCCAGTCAGGAAGAATACCAGATCCAGACCTTCATCGACGGCTCCATCCTCACCATCTATGACGCTCCCTGGCCCGGTTTTACGCCCGACCTGATGAGTATTGTGCTCGTGGTGGCTACGCAGGCCCAGGGCAGCGTTCTGATCCACCAGAAGATGTTCGAGAGCCGCCTCTTCTTCGTCGACAAGCTCATCGACATGGGCGCCCAGATCATCCTCTGCGACCCGCACCGCGCCACCGTCATCGGCCTCAACCGCCGTTACCCCCTGCGCGGCATCGAAATGACCTCTCCGGACATCCGCGCCGGTGTGGCCCTCCTGATCGCGGCCTTATCCGCAAAAGGCAAGAGCATCATCCACAATATTCACCAGATCGACCGCGGGTACCAGCAGATCGATGTGCGCTTGCAGGCGCTGGGCGCGGAGATCCGGCGGGTGGAGGGGTGAGGGTTGGATGGTTAGGTGGTTGATGGTTAGATGGTTACGCATTCAGGGAAATTTAAAGGAGTATATTTTAATCTGGTAACATCTCCAAGGAGGAGTTAGAACTTCAATTTGGTTTCGGTATAACGAATTAATCTATTGATAGCTAATGGGAGTTTTTTGAGTTCATCGAGGATATAGCTTGCCTCTTCATCTGATAAATGCCCTCTGATTCGGGCTTTTTCTGTCCATTGGATGCTTTCGCCTACGGAACCGCGACTGTATCTGTAAAAATTGATCTTGTCTTTTTTAAAATGACGGTAATAACCTTCGGCAATATTGGCAGAGACGGAGTCAATGGATTCAATAAATTGCTTCCCTAAAGTCCACTTTTCAAAACTCTCCCAGGTTGAGACCATTTCCCAAACCCGGTTGCTCAATTCAAATGAAATAGTGTACGCGTCAATTTTTTCTAGCGTCAGCAAGGGTTTTTCCATCAGAGTTCGGGTGTTAAATTTACATCAAGAGAGCATTCAGGGTCTAAAATAAGGATTCTTAAAGACTTTTTAATGATAAAAAATTGGCAGTTCGTCAGTTGGCAGTCTAATGCCCCTACGACGGCCGCCCAACAATGAAACAATGAAACAATGAAGCAATGAAACAATGAAGCAATGAAACACCTCTAACCAAAAGCAAATCCCAACATTCAACCCTCCAATCCCCAATCCACCTTTCCAAGCCCGTTCTGTTCCAGAAAGGCGTTCGCCCTGGAGAAATGTTTGCATCCCTGAAAGGCGTTGCCGGCCAGCGGGGAGGGATGCGCTGCTTCCAGGATCAGGTGTTTGGAGGCGTCGATGAGAATCTTCTTCTTGCGTGCGAAATTGCCCCAGAGCATGAAAACCAGGTGTTTGCGTTCGCGGGAGAGGGTAGCGATGACGGCGTCGGTGAAATTCTGCCAGCCGGCGGCGGCGTGGGAGCCCGCTTTTTTGTGTTCTACGGTCAGCATGGCGTTGAGGAGGAAGACCCCGTGTTCGGCCCATTTGGTGAGGTCGCCGTGGCGGGGGATGGGCGTGCCGGTATCGGCGTTGAGCTCCTTATAGATATTGACGAGCGACGGCGGGATGCGCACCCCTTTGGGTACCGAAAAGCTGAGCCCCATGGCTTCCCCCGGGTTGTGGTACGGGTCCTGCCCGAGGATAACGACCTTGACTTTATCGAACGGCGTAGTATTGAAGGCATTGAAGATCTTGGATCCGGGCGGATAGATGACCTTGCCGGCGGCTTTTTCTTTTTTCAGAAATGCAGCCAGCGCCTGGAAATAGGGTTGTTCGAATTCGTGTGCCAGCGCCGCTTTCCAGGAAGGCTCTATTTTGACGTCGCTCATGTGGTTGGTTTGGGGGCAATATAGTTAATTTAGTTGTAAGCCGGGTAGTCGTAAGTCGTAAGTCGTGGTTCAGAGCCACTTACGACTTACAACTGGCGACTTACGACTATTGACTTACAACTTACGACTATTGACTTACAACTTACGACTATT
>CALMYQ010000197.1 GCA_937873655.1 uncultured Lewinella sp.
ACTGAAAGACTGCTGAGTGCTGCCCGCCGCCGCTCTTGGGAGCTTTGGCGGACGGGGGATGCTGCAACGCCGCGGCGTGGTTGATTCCGGATACTGACGACTGCCAACTGAAAGACTGCTGAGTGCTGCCCGCCGCCGCTCTTGGGAGCTTTGGCGGACGGGGGATGCTGCAACGCCGCGGCGTGGTTGATTCCGGATACTGACGACTGCCAACTGAAAGACTGCTGAGTGCTGCCCGCCGCCGCTCTTGGGAGCTTTGGCGGACGGGGGATGCTGCAACGCCGCGGCGTGGTTGATTCCGGATACTGACGACTGCCAACTGAAAGACTGGATACAGGAGGCTGGTGACTGGTGACTGCCGACTACCCAATGTCCGGACATCAATAAATTAATGGGGCGAACAATAATTTACGTCAAGATATTGTCCATATTAGGGACATCCATTATCTTTGAGCCGGGAAAATAATTCCTCTCCAAGCAGCGTTTTAGCGAATGCCCGCATCTCAGTTAAAGTTAACTACTCTTAAAAGACACCCTTTTCATTGCATCTGCGCCTTTTGGCAGCCTTTTGTCATTTACAATAAATTTATACAGGCCATATGAACGGGATTCTGTATACTTGTGGCTCGTAAAAACTGTTTTGTTTGTCAAGCAATTTTACCAACATTATGAAAAATTTCAAGTCCCTGATGATGACTTGCGCGCTGGCTTTGTTCCTTTCAGGCTTGCACGGTCAAGACATCCATTTTTCACAGTTCTATCTGTCGCCGCTCAATCTCAACCCGGCTATGACCGGCGTGATGAACTGCAATATCCGACTGACGGCCAATTACCGCAATCAGTGGGCCAGCGTCCTGCGGAACAATGCGTTCAGTACCTATTCCGTATCCTATGACCAGCGCCTCCCGGTCGGTCGTTATGATTATTTCGGAGTAGGCGGGACTTTTTGGGGCGACCGTGCCGGGGAAGCCAATTTCGCCACCCTTACCGGTAAATTGTCCATGGCATACAGCAAGCGTATGGGCGGCGGCCGCACAGACGCCAATTACCTCGTCGTCGGCGCCGAAGCAGGCGTAGCCCAGCGCAGCATCGACTTCCTCAACCTTCGCTGGGGGACCCAACACGACGGCCGGGGCGGATACGACCCCAACCTGCCGACCATGGAAAACTTTGACCGGGACAATTTCCTCTTTGCCGACCTGGCAGCCGGATTGCTGTGGTTCATGGTGTTTGACGAAGACAACAGCCTTTACTTCGGCGGTTCTTTCCACCACCTTAACCGGGCCAATCAGTCCTTCAGCAGCGATGGTGTGGACGACCTCTACAGCCGGTTCACCTTTCATGCCGGCGGTGAATTCCTGGCGGGCAACAAGTTCGGCCTCGTTCCGGGCGTGATCGTCATGAGCCAGGGGCCGTCTTTCCAGGTCAACGCGGGTACGAGCTTCAAATTCCTGCTCAACAAGTCGAAATTCAACTATCAGGCCTTCCAGCTCGGCTTGTGGACCCGGATCTCCAACAAGATCGAATCCGGCGTGTTGACGGATGCAGCCATCCTGTCCACCCGGTTTGATTATGACAGCTTCAGCATCGGCTTCAGCTACGACATCAACGTGTCGCCGCTGCGCCCTGCCAGCAATGCCAACGGCGGTTTTGAATTTGCACTCACTTACAAGATATGCGGCCCTGTACGCCGCGGGGTCTATTGCCCCAACTTCTAACTTCTGATCACCTCGCAGCCGGCAGTTTCCGGCGGGAAATATCGGGCCGAACCTGGCCCTGCTCCTGCTTCAAACTGCCGGCTGTTTCTTTTCACCTCGTCGGTTTACCCTCCTTTTAGCCGGCACTTCGGCAACCCAAACAGCGCACATCTTTTTAATCCCCGGGAATTTTTCCGAAATTTGCACCGTTCGCAGAAAATACGTAACATTGTTGAGCCGTTTTAACCGGCATATAAGTGAATAACGGCGTTGTTATCCCCTTTGCGCCAACTAAAACAAATGGATATGTTTGGGAAAGAAACTACAAAAGAGAGCGCCAACAAAAGCAAGAACGGCTCCGTTCTGCCGGCGTCAACTACACACGCTTTGAACAGCCTGGTTCAGGGAACCATGGTTGAGGGGTCCGTGCATTGCAAAACGGATTTCCGGGTGGACGGCAACATCAAAGGAAAACTCTTTTGCGATGCCAAGGTCATTATCGGCCCCACCGGCTTTGTTGAAGGCGAAATTCGCTGCCAGAACGCCGTCATCGAAGGCAAATTCGAAGGCGTGATCCAGGTAGCCGAATTGCTGAATATCCGTGAAAGCGCCGCCGTGAGCGGCGATGTCACCACCAACAAATTGATCGTCCAATCCGGCGCTGTTTTCAATGTCGCCTGCACCATGGGTGAAGGAAAGAGCGCCCTGTCCGGTTCCGGATTCAAAAAAGAAAGCAATCCTTCAAGCTCTTCTTCCAATGCCGGAAAAGTTGCCGAAGCCAAATAAGGAAGATCAGCAACTCCCGGATGAAAGAAACGGAGATGCCGGCCGGAATGCTCAAAGTTACTTGAAGTATTCCGGCATGGCCGTTCAAATGGGGTTGATCATACTGGCCGGCGCTTTTCTGGGCGTAAAACTGGACGAGCACTTCCAAACCGGCAAAGTCTTCACCGCAATCCTTTCCTTATTGGCCGTATTCGCAGCGCTCTATTTAACCCTTAAGGATTTCATGACCAAAAAATAATGCCGGCAAAAAATTTTTACCTGCAACTCAGCTTTTTGTCTGCCTTTACCGCACTGCTCATCATCGGCAGCCGGCAAATGGAATCGCTGCAATCTTTTTCAGACCTGGCCTGGATCAGCCTGGGGCTCTTCGTTGCGCTGTCGGCAGCCATTTATCATATCGGCTACCGCGCCGCCAAAAGCCCGGATAAAACCCTGTTTACCACCGTGGTCATGGGATTTACCATGCTGAAAATGATGCTGGCGCTCGGAATATTATTCGGGTACATGAAGATTTTCAACCCCGCTTCCAAATTATTTATTCTGCCCTTTCTGGGGGTTTATTTTTTTTATACTATTTTTGAGGTCTACTTCCTTTCCAGGCTTGGAAAGATGTCGATCAGCAATAAACCCTGACACAACAACCACGCCCGCAAAGCCGGTCCTGTGCGCAGCGCAACTGTTCGCAAGCCGGTTTTGGACCAGGGTTTGACTACTCGCCTTCACACTGTGGGAAAACGACACGCTTGAAAAACAGGCAAGCCATCCGATTGCCTGTTTCTATTGATTAGCATGGCACCCCAATTGAATATCAGCTACCGGGATCAGCCCGATTTTGCAACTATTATTCTACTTATCATGAAGCGTTTTAGTGTCATACCCCTGTGTTTATTCTTCGTCATACAATTGTGGGGCCAGGAACAATTGGGCTGGCGCCTTGAAAGGTATGCGGGCATCAGCGGCATCCGGCTGAATCCGGCTTCCTATGCCGCCTCCCCGCTCCGATGGGATGTGCAGCTATTCGGCGGCGGCATCTTTTTCGGCAATAATTACGCCTTTGCGGAAAAGTCCAACCTCAGGGATCTCCTCAGTGTCGCCAACCAGGATGACCTGGTCGCAAGGCCGTTGCTGGAAGCCGATGATGTGGTCCGGCCGGATCAGATCGTCATCGATTTTTACGACGACCGCCGAAACCGGTTCGCCTTTGCCAACGCAGCCATCGAAGGCCCATCCTTTTTTGTCCGGTTGAACGACCGGCATGCACTGGGCCTGATGACCGCATTCCGGCTTGTCGCCAGCGGATTCGGTGTGGAAAACGAACTGAGCTATTATCCCTGGTTCAACCGGGCTGAATTCGACCCGTTCCCGGTGAAAGACTTTCATTCCGGGGCGGCGGGCTTTACCGAGGTCGGTTTGAACTATGTGTTCACAACATACACCGCCAACGGCAGATTAGGACTGGGATTTACCGCCAAACACCTCGCCGGATACGAAGGCGCCTATTTTGACAGCCGCTCAACGATGTCGGTGTCCAAATTACCCGAAAATTCCGTCAGCGGCATTTCGCCCAACCTGGCCTTCGGTTTTACCGAAAACGCCTACCAAAACGAGGAATGGAACCCGAAAGTCAGCGGCACCGGCTTCGGGATCGACCTTGGAATGGTGTACACCCTCGATGAGGACGGTGAAAATTACCTTTGCCAGTTCGGCTTGTCCGTCCTCGATATCGGCCGGATCAAATTCAACAAAGGCGCCCAGGAACACCTGGCAAAAGCCGAGGGAGAACGGGTGCTGAGCTGGCAGGATTATCGGAAATTCGAGTCGGTCGAAGAATTCGACCAGATCGTACGCACCTTCAGCCGGCAGATCCTCGGCGATTCGCTGGCCTCTTTTCAGGCCAATTCCTTTGAATTGAAGTTACCCACCCGGCTGGCCCTGCAGGCTGACGTGAAGGTGAACGAACTTTTTTATGTCAACGGCATGCTGGTCCAGCCGGCGCCGTTCAAGGAAGCTGCCATCACGCGGGGCAGCATGCTGGCCGTAACCCCGAGGTTTGAACACCGCTGGGGCAGCCTGAGCTTGCCGGTATCGCTCTACAATTGGCAGCAGGTACGCATCGGCCTGGCAGCCCGGCTGGGCTTCATCGTCATCGGAACCGACAAGATCGGCGGAACGCTCACCCGCAGCAAATTCAACGGCGCCGATTTCTATTTTGCCGTCAAAGTGCCGCCCTTCCCCGGCGAAAGCAAGGGGAATTCAGGGGGCCGAAGCCGGAAAATCGGAAAAAGGGGCAAGGATATTCCCTGTTACCGCTTTTGACCATGAAACGACCGGCACTCCGATTTCAATGCCTTCCTTTTGATTTGCTGGATGCCGGCAGGCTGTATCAGATCATGACCCTGCGCCAGGAAGTTTTTGTGGTCGAACAGGCGTGCGCCTACCTGGATGCCGACGGCAAGGACCTGCTTTGCCATCATATCCTGGGGTATCATCCCGACGGCAGGCTTTGGGCCTACGCCAGGATCATACCGCCCGGATTATCCTACGAAGGGTACGTTTCCATCGGCAGGGTGGTTACAGCCCGGGAGGCGCGCCGGTTCGGGTACGGGAGGGAACTGATGGCTGAATCGGTAGCTTATATCGAAAGTCTGTACGGGAAGGCCCCCGTTAAGATCTCCGCACAGGCCTATCTCATTGGATTTTATGCGTCCTTCGGATTCAAAACAGAAGGGGAAGAATACCTTGAGGACGGTATTCCCCATATCGCTATGGTTCGGCGGGTGTGAGCCCGCCTTCGCCAGAGGCTATGGCGGATGAGAGCCCGCCTTCGCCTGAGGCTATGGCGGATGAGAGCCCGCCTTCGCCAGAGGCTACGGCGGGTGGGGGGCGGCCGGCGCCCGCGCCGGCGGGCCCGGGCGGC
>CALMYQ010000198.1 GCA_937873655.1 uncultured Lewinella sp.
CCTTTTATTAAGAAGTCTATTCATATATATATTTTTCTAATTTTTTACAGGCTCTTAGATTGAACGACAGCGTTACGATAAACAGTACCGATGCTAATAAAATTAAAATCTTCTTCATTTTTAATAAATTTTAATGATAAAATACAAGGTATTAATTATTGCTGGGAAGAACAATCACATGAACCTGAACCCAAGGCATCATCCATTCTTACGCATTCGCAGGAAGGGCAGAAAGATTCATCCCAGCAATTCCAGGTGCATGCATTGTAAGCCCAAACACACGTACATAAAACCGGCTCCTCATATGCTAAAACATTCATTTGTTCAATTTGCAATGAAAGCGAATCAGAAATGTTTTTTTCTGATAAATTAGCATATTGGAGGTTGAAAACCAATAAACTTAAAAAACTAGTATCCCAGTTGAAACGAACAATAAAACCTTTTTCATAACGAAGGAATTTTAAAGTTAAATAAAAATTTAAGAAGTTGACCTTTTTATAAATAAAGGAAAAGCTCAATCACTAAAAGATATCGAGCTAATTATCTTGAGTTCATCTAACATTTCTTTTTTTGCGGTCGATTTTACTTTCAATTCTGTATCCAATAGTTTCTGAGCTAGTATTGAAGCTTCCTTTCTTTTACCCCCGGCATAATAGATTTTGGCAAGAAGGTATTCTGTATAGAATCTGTTGGGAACCATTTTATGAGCAAAAAGCAAGGCATGCTCTGCTGCTTCATGTTGGTTTAGCGCACTATGGTTTAATGCCATATTGCAGTATAAAATTGAACTGTTATAATATTCTTTGGAAAGGCTGAATAGTTGATTACTGAGCCGATGCTGCCCAAGCTGTAGATAACACTCTCCAATATTTTGTAGGAATAAACCGTCATATGCCAACGGCGAAAATGCTTTTGCATAAAATGTTCTTGCATGATCTAATTGAGAATTTCGATAATACGCAACCGCTTTTTTCCAATTTTCTACGGCAGGATAGGTTCTAGCAGTCCAAAAGGCAAGAAAAGAGCTTGTTAAGATTAGAGTCAAACTAACAATAGGTCTTTTAAATATTATAGTAATAGGGTTTAATGATTTTGAAATAATTACTTGATTATTTGATATTTGAGCCAAGAACAAGAACAATAAAAGTGCACCTGCCCACATAAGAATAGGATAAGAAAAAAAGGAGAAGATTATCCAGGCAATAAGTCCTCCTTTTATTGGGATCGAGATTAAGACCTGAGATTTGGTAAGCAGTGCAGTCCCTAGTAAGCCTAGCCATAACAATAATCCCAATAAACCAAGTTCGACGGCAATATGCAAAAAATCGTTAAAAACATAAAAATTATTATCTGATAACATCTGTTCCAATTCACTACCCCCATTTTCAAAATAATTTGCTTGAGCTAGATTGTATTCAGGAGCAAATCTAGTTAAACCAATACCCAAAACAGGTTTGGCGCTCCACATTAATACACTTACTTTCCAAATAAGCAAATGTCCATCCGATGAAGCAAATTTATAGTGATGAAGAAAATAAACTCCAATTGAAATTAATGTGACCACTGCACCACCGATACTGATTAAATAAGCGTTGGAAAGTTTTTTTATTTTTGTCCACAAATTATATCTATAAACAAGGACGACGCTGCTGCCAGCAATAGTTGCCAGCCAAGCGGGCTTGCTATTTACAGGAGCTATAACCAATAATGTGCCTAACAGAACTATCCATCCTAAATACTTCCGCCAGATAGCTGGATTTTCTTGGGTGTTTAACACTTCAAAAAACGCTAACGGAAATAACATGCTTAGGAATCCTGCAAATAAGCTAGGATTCGAAAAAGTACCTGTCAATAAAAAAGCAATGTGCAAGGAAGGAAGCAGGTTCAATAACTGAAGTTGCCCTACCAGTATTTGGAAAATAGCAAGCAACATTAAGCCACAATAAATTATTTGGTAGTTTAATTTGGAAAATATAACTCTAAACAGGGGGTATTGGACAAACAACGCTAGCCAAAATAAAAATTTACCTTGTGACCAATGTGACAAGGGGTGAATGGCAAATCGGATTAAAGCATATCCGGCGAAAAATGTAAATAATAGATCTATAGAGGAAAAACCTTCTATTTTTAACCGGGAAAAGAAAACAATTAGGATAATAATTAAGCTCAATGAAGTTATGCTAATAGCAACAAAAAACGGACGTGACAAATAACTCGGTAGAAACTCATAAGTTTGGGGAATACAGACAGGCAAAAGCAGAGCCATGAAAACAAACAAAGCTATAATAAAATTAAATTTACCTCTCTTAGTGGAATTTAAAGGAGACATTTTATTATATTAGAGTTTAGATTGAATTATTAGGTCCTGATATGTTTTAAAGTTTTATCACGATACACCTTCTCGATTTCAGCATTTTATGCCCCTGGCAAGCTATGAATAACAAATGCTCAAGACAGGGTGGATTTAAATCATTCACCTCCGCCTCCAATTAGGAGGTTAAAAATTTCTGATTTCGCCAAATTTAGTTTTTGACCGCTATCCGATTTTTGCAAGACCATTTTCCTAATTTTCATAGCGCATGGCGAAAGTTTTTTGAAAACGTTATCCGGGGGATATTACCAAAACTTCAAATTTTGTCCGGCAATGTATGACCTGCGTCTTTAACAACTTACCTCCAAACAAGACAATCCTGTTAAGGCTTTACCTCGATTGGTTTTCGACACTCAAAAGCCACCTAACTATTTTAAAAACCAGGAGTTATGTAGTTTTACTGATTCCGAAAAGTGTCGAATAGGTTTCCTGCCAAATTGAACAGCCTAACGACGATAACGAATACAACGACTTGCAAGTTAGCAAATTTTTCTGAAAATGTAGTGCTAGTTGCTTATTTTTTTCGTTGCACAAGAGATTATGTGGATATTCCGGTGATACTGGTTCTTCGTCAAATTTGGTGAAACCGGCTTTCAACTCTGACAGTAAACAACCAAAAACTATTCAGAATGCTTTATTTGCTGGACTTCCAAGGCAAATATTATTTCTTCAAAATTGACCATCACCTAAATTGACGAAGAACCAACATCCTCCGGAATTGGGGGTCAGTTTGGTCCGGAATTTCCAATTATGCGTGCAACATTTTTTGACAGCATCGAGAAAATATATATTCGACATGGGGGCAAACCAGATTGCTGCATTTCAAAAATCCGTATATTAGCAGAAAAAAAACATGAACGAAGAAGGACTTTTGAAATTGGTAATGCAAAAATTCATAAAATAGCAACAATCAATAATAAACCTACTTTCTAGAATACGAAAAAGGGTTGATAGGACTTTCGACCTCTCAGATGGGTGTGGCTCCAATTTGATGTGAAAATGGCGTAAATTTGGAGAAAAAGCAAATGGCAAGCCAATACAAAATCGAAACGGATGGTAGCGTGACCATTACGATGAACTTTAAGCAGGAAGGCAGCATGTTGGAACAGGAGGAACAGATAGCCCAAGCAGTGGCGGAGATGGTCCGCATGGCCACGGCGCTTTCTTTACAAAAATTTGATACCGATGGACGGCCAGCCGGATAGCCGTGCTCCTGGAAAGATAAACAAAATAACTCATCTTATGCAGTTTTTATATTTGAGAACTATAGGCGTACTCTCTTTTACTCTCTCTCTTGCCTCATCACTATTCGGACAAGATACTTTAGTATTACATCTGGAGGGTGTACTCACCTTAGCTATTGAGCAATCCATTGAATTAAAAATCGCACAATCAGAAACAACTGAACAAGATGCTGCATTTCAGAATGCGAATTTGGAATTCAGGCCTCAGTTATTTTTTAACGGGACTTTCCCAAATCTCAACAGATCTATTGAATCCAGACCTTTACCAAATGGATCTGACGCTTTTGTAAATCGGGCAACCATGTATAATGGCCTTGGCTTTAACCTTAATTATCATCTGGAAAAAATTGGAGGGTTATTTTCCTTAGGAACTTCAATAGAAAGGCTGGATGTTTTTAAATCTGATCAATCTGACTATCAAAGAACTTACTTTGCAAACCTATTTAATGTTAACTATATCCAACCTTTTTTTACTTTTAACGAAAGGCGCTGGCAAAAAGAGAGGCTTTCTTTACTCAATTTGGAGTTTAAGCAGCGTTATGCCAGGAAGAGAGAGGAAATTATTATTCAGGCAATTAGTTATTTTAAAAATTGCTTTCTTAGTTATGAGCGCCTTCGGCTGGCACGCCGACAAATCGTGGAGACGGATACGCTGCTTGCTATAAAAAAGCGATTATTTGATATAGGGAAAAGCACACGCACGGAAATACTTCGACTTAATCTTAACCAAAGAAATAATGAACAGAATGAACGAACTGAACTTTATAATTGGAAGCAGGCTCAGTTAGAACTAATTGACTTTCTCGGATTGGATCGCAATAAGGTCATTTTGTTGATTGAACCGGGTTCTTTTCAAACTACCAATATTTCAATTGATCAAGCAATGTACTTGGCAGTAAATAATAATCACATAAAAGCAGCGCAGAAAAGAATGCTTAGAGAAGCTGAATCAAACTTGGAAAGGGCTCGAAAAGATAAAGATATTCGACTAGATTTAAATTTATCATTAGGTTTGAACAACTCCGCAAATAATCTTGATGACTTATGGAACCCCATATTGGATAGAGAAATATTTTCCGCTTCAATTAAACTTCCTGTAACAGGCTGGCAAAAATACAAACTTAGACAGCAAATAGCAGAAGAGCAAATAGAACAGGTGACGCTGCAACAGGACAAAGAAAGAATTAATCTTAGTCAGGAAGCTTTTAAATTGGTGTCAAACTTTGAATTTTTAAAACTCAGCCTTGTTAATATAGAGGAAAGACGTAAAGGAGCCAATGAAATCCTCCAGGTTATAAGTCAACAGTTTCTACAAGGGCAGGCATCCTACACCGATTTTAATGTAGCCCTTAGAGAGCGAGAGCAAATCACTTTGGAATATTTCAATACATTATTAGCCATCATTGAGCAGTATTATCAAATCCGATCCTTGTGTATGTATGATTTCGAGTTGGGGAAAGCGTTGACTGAGGAATAAGTAATGTTCAGTGCAGTTGCAGTTGCGATATAATTGATGTTCCCCCCACAAACAAAACACCAAGAATCCCCCTCCGTGCTACTGGACATTTTTGCAAAAGGAGCAAAGACGGGGAGAGCCCGCTTTCGCCTGAGGCTTCAGCGGATGAGAAGGAGAGCGTGGGTGAAAAGCAATGCCTTCACTCTCTCTCACCCTCTCTAAGTCTCCCACCCAGCTCATTTTGTCCAGTAGTGTGATCCCCTCCCCACCCCTCCCAAAAAATTCTTTTCAAAAAAGTTGCTTAAAAATTTGACAATTAAACTTTTTGTTTTATTTTTGTGGTGCGATCAAACAATTTTGTTTGAATTCAACTTTTACCTTCAAAATCACCATTAAACTGTAGTATCATGGGGCCCGATGTATCCAAAAATGCTTACGAATGGGAACTCGGCGGCGGAAAGAAAGTCGCCCGGGACGCCCAGCGAACCATCAGCCAGGGCAACAGCCTGGGGCAGGCGCCGGAAATCAACTTCGGCATTATCCTTCGGTATCTGCTGCTCGGCCTCTACCGCGTATTGATCGCGTTGAAATTCCATTTTTTGCGGTTTGCCGGCGTCGGCAAAGGCAAAAAAAGCCTGCCCTGGATCAAGATCGGCCTGGCGCTGCTGGCTGTTTACATCCTCGCCAAAAAGGAAGTCCAGTTCTCTGTCAATATGCGGGCGCCGCTGGCAGGTGTATTTGGTGAACGATCGCCCGGATCGGGCAACACCGGCGTATCCGACCAGCTCGGCGTCGTACAGGGCGTCCAGTACCGCGAACCGGCCACCAGGACCCGGCCCGTTGCCGAACTCGATGAAGCGGACGTCAAAACCTATATCGAACGCTTCGACGAGGTCGCCGAAGCCGAAATGATCAAATTCGGTATCCCCGCCAGCATCAATCTGGCCCTCGGCATCATCGAAAGCCAGGCCGGGAGGTCCGAGCCCGCCGTAGCCCGAAATAACCATTTCAGCCTCCGGCTGCCGGATCGCCCGTACGAAAGCGCCTGGGAAAACTGGCGCGACCACAGCATTATGCTCAAAAACCGTTTTCCGGACCTCTTCGAAGTCGGCGCCAATTACAAAAAATGGGCCGCCGGCCTCGCCAGATCCGGTTACGCCAAAGAACGCCACCTCGACAGAAAACTGACCGACATCATCGAAAAATACCAGCTCTACCTGCTGGATGATCAAAGCTGGTGACCTGAAAAGGCGCTCCCCATAAAGATCTTGCCTTTACTTAGTGGTTTTCTCATGTTTGGCGGCCGCCTTGATCTTCAGGGCGGTCTTTTTTTCATCCCGGCCATCCGGTGGTTTTGCCCGTTTTTGCACATTTTCAGTTATCTTGCTTCCGCATCACCGGATAATACCCAAACCAATACCGAGGCAAAACGTTCTCAAAAGATAACCGGGCTTAAAATTGGACGATATGCAAATAACGCCTTCCAGTGAAATTGCTTTCTCGCCGGGCATCCAATGCCTCATCCCCTTGTTTTATGCGGCCTGGGCCGACCGGGTGTTAACCCCCACGGAAGTCAATACCCTCAGAGCCAAAGCGGATGACCTGTTTTTTTTGACCGCCGACGATAAGCAACTTGCACTGGAATGGTCCAGCCCGTCAAGTCCTCCTGATCCCTTTCTGTTCAGACATTGGGAACAAACCCTGCGCAAAGGAATGAATGCCTGGGCAGGAAGCCGCCAACCTACACTGACCGACCTGGGAATTCTGATGGCCGAACAGGCGGCTGACCAATGGGAAGGCGACTACCCCATGGACAACTGGCGGGATCCCAGGATCGTGCAAAAACTCCAGGACCTGGAAATCCAACTCAAAAGCCTGAGCCTGGACACCTACAGAAGCCTGTTTGACGCCGCGTCAACCGAAATAACCGGCATAGCGCCGGAGTCAAAAGCCTTGCAGGAATTTCTGGACGGGCCGTACGCCGGTATCCGGCAAACGGTCCAAACCCTCCTTTCAGACCCGGTATTCCATCGCCGCCATTACGACACCAAGGAAGCCTATCGCCGGCAGGTGCTCGATTGGATAAAAGCCCTGGCCCGGCAAAAAATGGGCGCACTGTCCTACCCGCACGAATGCGGCGGGAAAAATGATATGGGACAATATGCCGCCGTTTTTGAAACGCTCGGCTTCTTTGACCTCAGCCTGGCCGTGAAATTCGGGGTGCAGTTCGGCCTGTTTGGCGGCGCCATCCATGCCCTCGGCACCGAACGCCACCACAAAGCCTTCCTCGGAAAAGCCGGCAGCCTTGAACTGCCCGGGTGTTTTGCCATGACGGAAACAGACCACGGCTCGAATGTGCGCGGACTGGAAACCACTGCATCATATGACGCCGAAGCCGGTGAATTCGTCATTCATACCCCGACTGAAGAAGCCGGAAAAGAATACATTGGCAACGCCTTGCACGGCCAGATGGCAGTCGTTTTTGCTCAGCTGACCGCCGCCGGGACCAACCACGGCGTCCACGCATTCCTCGTGCCCATGCGGGACGAAAATCACGATCTGCTGCCGGGTGTGCGGGTGGAGGATTGCGGTTATAAACTGGGGCTCAATGGGGTGGACAACGGCCGGATCTGGTTCGACCATGTCCGTGTTCCCCGACTCAATCTGCTGAACCGGTTCGGAGATGTCGGCGAATCGGGCGCCTATACCAGCCCCATCCAACACCCGGACAAGCGTTTTTTCACGATGCTGGGCACGCTGGTCGGCGGCAGGGTTTGCGTACCGAGGGCCGGCCTGAGCGCCGCCAAGACCGCCGTCACCATTGCAGTAAGGTACGGATTGCGGCGGCGCCAATTCAGCCCGGGGCCGACCACTCCCGAAACCCTGTTGCTGGATTATCCCAGCCACCAGCGCCGGTTGATGCCGCTGCTGGCCAAAGCATTCGCACTGGATATTGCACTTAAAAAACTGACAGATCGCTATCTCCACCGCAGCGAAGCCGATATGCGGGAGATCGAAACCCTGGCTGCCGGCTTGAAATCCTATTCCACCTGGTTTGCTACCCGCGCCATCCAGGAATGCCGGGAGGCCTGCGGCGGCAAAGGATACCTGTGGGAAAACCGCTTTGCCGACCTCAAAGCGGATACCGAGATATTCACCACTTTCGAGGGCGACAATACCGTCCTGATGCAATTGGTGGCCAAAGGCGTGTTGTCCGCCTTTCAGAAGGAATTCATGGAAGAAGGCGCAAGGGCCATTCTCCGGTACGTCGGGCAGCGGATCAATACCTCATTCACCGAGCAAAACCCGTTTGTTACCCGTCAGACGGATAAGGAACACCTGCTCAGCAGCGAGTTCCAGCTCAATGCCTTCCGGTTCCGGGAACGGAGATTGCTCTATTCCCTGAGCCAGCGCCTGCGCAACCTGGTGAAATCCGGATTCAGCGCCTACGCGGCCGGTCTCGAATGTCAGAACCATATGCTGGCCTTGGCGGAGGCCTTCGTGGAAAGATGGGTACTGGAAGCGCTGGATGAAAAGATCCGTTCCGCACAGGACGCCGCCGTTGCCGGCCTGTTGGCCCCTATCCGGTCACTGTACGCGCTTCACACCATCGAAGGGCATAAAGGCTGGTACCTCGAACAGGAGTACATCCAACCGGTAAAATCAAAGGCCATCCGGAAGACGGTAGACGAATTGTGCCTGGAATTGCGGCAAAAAGCCATCGTCCTGACGGATGCATTCGGCATTCCGGATCAGCTGATAGCCGCTCCGATTGCCGTCTGACAAAAAAATGCAACCCTGCGGAATAAAATGTTTCTTTAACTTGAACGTTCGGAATTAAAACCTGTCCAAAATGAAATCTGTTCTGAGTCACACTTTCGCGGCTTTGCTGGCAGCCCTGTTGACCTTTGCATGCTTTAAAAAACAGGTTGCGGAAATGGTCCGCAACGCCCAGCAACCAGCCTATGAGGCTGCCGCCATGAAAGTCAGTCAGCCCATTCCGGCAGATGAGCCCGCGATCGAGGTGGAGGCGCCGGAACCAAAAACAGCCAGACGGACAGCGGAATTGCCCGTGGATTTCCGGACGGTTGCCCGCAAAGCGACGCCGGCGGTTGTCAGCGTCCTGGCATACGGCAGCTCCGGTTATCGCTCTTCGGCCGGCTCAGGGGTGATCATTTCTTCCGATGGGTATATCATCACCAACAAACACGTCATTGAGGACGGGTCGCGGTACGAGGTTGCCCTGGTTGACCGCCGGAAGCTGAAGGCCGCCCTGATCGGAACCGATGACCAGACCGACCTTGCGCTCCTGAAAGTGGATGAAACCGGCCTGCCCGTACTGGAATACGGCAATTCCGACCGCCTGGAGATCGGCGAATGGGTCATGGCCATCGGCAGCCCGTTCGAGCTGTCTTCTACCGTCACCGCCGGGATCGTGAGCGCCAAAGGACGCAGCATCAACATCCTGGACGGCGCCTATTCCGTGGAGGCTTTCATCCAGACCGACGCCGCCATCAACCCCGGCAACAGCGGCGGGGCATTGGTCAACCTCGAAGGAAATCTGGTCGGGATCAATACGGCCATCATTACCGATTCCGGCTATTCCGAAGGGTATTCTTTCGCCATTCCTGCCAACCTGGCCCGCAAAGTGATCGCCGACCTGCGCGAATTCGGAGAAGTGCGCCGAGGCGTACTGGGCGTCAACATCATTGAAATTACGGACGAAGCGGCGCGCGACCTGCAACTGCCCTCCGTAGAAGGCGTACTGATCAAGGATGTTACGCGCGGCGGCAGCGCCGAAGGGTCGGGTTTGAAAGCAGGGGATGTCATTGTCAGCGTCAACAGCGTTCCGACGCGTTCCGTGCCCGAACTGCAGGAACTAATCGCACGGTTCCGCCCCGGCGATCAGGTGAACCTTGAATATTATCGCAACGGCCGGCGGTTCCGCAAGAGCGGCGTCCCGCTGAAAAGCCTGAACTAAATTCAACGCGACAAAAACGGCATATTTTCTTTGGTTTTTTCCACAAAAAACTAATTTTGCACCCTCGATTTCAAACTGCCGAAAGAAAATTCGAAAATTTTTTTTTCAACTATGTGACCTTACACCCGCATGCTCGTCGAAAGATGGAACACAAAACAAACATGGAACACTAAGCCCTGATACTTAACCCAAACTCGTAAATGCAGGAAAAGCCTTTCTCTTGGCTTCCGTTCTATTTTCAACCTGCACATTTTCATACCGTGGTTGCATTGAAGTAAAAGCAATATGCTTTGCTGGGGCACTGTATTGTCCGCATTGAGCAAGGCGAAACACTATGAAGATTAAGTAAGGGGGAACGGTTGTCAGGAGCCGTCTTCGGGCGGCCCTGGCAGCTTTACTTGTCTGCTGAAGATTTAAAAAATTAAGTAAGTAAGGGGGATGGTTGTCTGGTCTTAGGGCCAGGCAACTTTTTTTTTGCCCCGAACCCGTCAGCCCGCCCCGCAATGAAAATCCTGCGGTAATTTTTACGTTGATTCGTAATCTTCTATCTTTGCGCCATGCCGCGAATACTGGCCATTGATTATGGAACCAAACGCACAGGGTTAGCCGTTACGGATCCCCTGCAGATCATCGCAAGTGGCCTTGAAACGGTTGCTACTGCTGAGTTGATCCCATATCTGGAAAATTACCTGACCTCGGAAGAGGTCGAAACAATTGTGATCGGCGAACCGTTTTATCCGGATGGCAATCCCGCGCAGCTGGCCGGCACGATCCGCGAGCTCGCCCGGAAATTGCAAAAGCGGTTCCCCAATGTACGGATCGCCTTGCAGGATGAACGATTCACCTCTGAGGATGCGAAGGCCATCATCCTTCAAAGCGGTATAAAAAAGAAAAAACGGCGCGAAAAAGCGCTGGTGGATAAGATCAGCGCAGTACTCATCCTGCAGGATTTCCTGGGGCACCGCTGATCCGGTCGAGAAACTTGAAATTATTCATTTTATACCTTTTAAATATATGCTGCTTCCGATTTACGGCTACGGCCATCCGGTCCTGAAAAAAGTTGCCGAGGAGATTGACGCCAACTACCCCGACCTTGAAAAACTGATAGCCGACATGTGGGAAACAATGTACCAGGCCGATGGCGTCGGCCTTGCCGCCCCCCAGATCGGCCGGTCGATCCGCATGTTCGTCATCGATACCATCCAGGTGATGGATGAAGAAAAAAAAGACGACGGCATCAAGCAAGTCTTTTTCAATGCGCAGAAATTATCTGAGGAAGGCCCGGTCTGGAATTATGAGGAAGGTTGCCTGAGCATCCCCGATGTCCGCGGCGATGTGGAACGCGCACCCGTCCTCCGCCTCCGGTATCAGGACGAAAATTTCGAAACCCGCGAAAAGACCTTCTCCGGCGTAAACGCCCGCGTCATCCAACACGAATACGACCATATCGAAGGCATCCTGTTTGTCGAAAAGCTCAAACCCATCAAGAAAAGGCTCGTCCAGCGCAAACTGGAAAATATCAAGAAAGGCAAGGTCAGCGTGGATTATAAGATGAAGTTTGCCGGGCGGTGAGGTGTTTCATTGTTTCATTGCCGGGCATCCGCTGTAAAGTCGATACCTCACCATACCCCTTGTCAATTGTATTGATTGATGATTGACAATTACATGAATGCTGATTGTTGATGGAGGCGTCCGTTGTAAAGTCGAAATATCGCCTTATCCCGACTGACAACTGACAACTGACAACTGACAACTAATTTCCTACTTCCGCCCAAAATCCGCAGGGATCTCCCCCCAGCTCTCCGTTTCCCATTTGAGGATCGGATTTTTATAGGAATTTTCCTTCAACCAATTCTCGGCGCGGTCCACCAGTTCAAAAAGGTAGGCGGTGCGGGCGTTGCGCTCCAGATTGGTCTTCACTTTCTTGTTGCGGACCCAGGCGATCGCCGTTTTGGAATCGGTATAGATCGGCGTGGTTTTTCCCTGTTGCTTCAACAGGGCCAGGCCGTGAACGATGCCTAAAAACTCGCCTATATTATTTGTACCCAGATCGAATTTCTGGTGAAAGATCTGTTTGCCGGTCTTTGTGATCACGCCCTGGTATTCCATCACCCCGGGATTGCCGCTGCAGGCTGCGTCAACAGCGATACTGTCCCAATTGATGGCAGCCTTGCCGGATTTTACGGCTGCAGACGCCGGTTTGCCGCTCCCCGGACCGCCTTTATAGGCGCGCTCCGCCTCTGCCTTGGTGGGATAGGATTTATACCTGGCATCCGGATAGGCCTTGATCTGCAACTGGCATTCCGCCCAGGAGTCGTAAATGCCGGGGACATGCCCTTTCCAGACCACATAATATTTCTGTTGCTTGCTCAACGATGGTCAGTTTTGGGCAAAATTGATAAAAATTACCAGTTTCCCCGTCTAAATATGCCCATTATACGCCAAAATCATTCGAAAATTAATCTATACCTTTGCAGAAACCTTCGGTTGAATGGAACTGGTAGATACGCATACCCATTTATACACCCGGCAACTGGCCCCGGATATCGAACAGGTTGTACAGCGGGCAAAAGATGCCGGGGTGCAAAAGTTCTACCTGCCGAATATCGACAGCAGTTCCATCGAAGCGATGCTTTCCCTTGAAAACACCTGGCCGGAATCCTGCTTCCCGATGATGGGGATACACCCCTGTTCCGTAAATGCAGATTTTGAGCAGGAGCTGGCCGTCGTCAAGGAATGGATCGGCAAACGCCCATTCGCGGCCATCGGTGAAATCGGCATCGACCTGTATTGGGATAAAACCTTTATAGAGGAGCAGAAAGCGGCCTTCCTGCAACAAATCCGATGGGCCAAAGACCTGGGTTTGCCCGTAGTCATCCATTGCCGGGAATCCATGGACCTGGTCATCGACCTGGTAGCCCGGGAAGCAGACGATCGCCTGTGGGGCGTTTTCCATTGCTTCACCGGGGATGCCAAACAGGCGGAAAAGATCCGCGAAATGGGCTTTTTCCTGGGTATCGGCGGCGTACTGACCTATAAAAACAGCGGACTTGCCGAAACTTTACAACAGATCGGCCTGGAAAAAGTAGTATTGGAAACGGATTCGCCCTATCTTGCACCCGTTCCGCATCGCGGCAAGCGCAACGAAAGCGCCTATATCCGCGTAGTAGCCGAAAAAGCGGCGGAGGTTTTGGGCGTTCCGCCGGAAAAAGTTGCCGAAATTACGACAGATAACGCCAAAACCCTTTTCAACACCCGGGAATAAAGGGCAAGCGTAAAAAAATTTTGTTTATTGTGTAGATTTTACAATTTTTGCGGGTGCCCCTATTGGTAAAAGCAGTGGAATGGTTATTTTTGCCCCATATCCGCAAAGCCCGGCAGCAACGGCGCCGGTACAATAAAATAATCGTTGTTTAACGGAGAGATGGCCGAGTGGTCGAAGGCGCACGCCTGGAAAGTGTGTATACTCCAAAAGGGTATCGAGGGTTCGAATCCCTCTCTCTCCGCTAACTTTAAACAAGCTGGATGATTCTTTCACAAAACAATCGTAAAACCTTGTTGACTATGCGAAAATTATTGGCATTGCTACTCATTTTGGGCTTTGTAGCCTTCAATAGCGCAGTTGTTTCTGCACAGGATGCACAGCAAACGGAACAAACATCCTCTGCTTCTGACGAAGGTCAGTCAGGTTATCAAATGCTCAAAAAGCAGTTCATCGATGGTGACTGGCGTTTTATGAGCTTTGTATTGGTGACTATGATCCTCGGCCTGGCATTCTGCATTGAGCGGATCATTACCCTCAACATCGCCACCACCAACACGGACAAACTCCTTTCCCGCATCGACGATCGCCTGAAGGAGAAAGACCTGGACGGCGCAATGGAAGTATGTAAGGCAACCCCCGGCCCCACAGCCAGCGTGTTGTATGAAGGCCTCAAGAACGCTGACGGCGGTCCTGAAGCCGTTGAAAAAGCGATCGTGGCCTACGGCAGCGTCCAGATGGGCTTGCTCGAAAAAGGCCTCGTTTGGATCTCGCTGTTCATCGCCCTCGCCCCGATGTTGGGATTCATGGGTACGGTTATCGGTATGATCCAGGCCTTCCAACGCATCGAAGATGTAGGCGACCTTTCTCCTGCAGTCGTTGCCGGCGGTATTAAAGTGGCCCTTTTGACAACGGTATTCGGTCTTATCGTTGCCATTATCCTGCAGATCTTCTACAACTACATCGTCAGTAAGATCGACAGCATTACCAACCGCATGGAAGACGCTTCCATCGCTTTGGTTGACATCATGGAAGAGAACAACGCATTCAAAAAGTAATCCGAAACCACTAGCCTTATGTATCCATTTTTGACAAAATATGGGCAGACATTGGCTTTTGGCCTTGGTGTCCTTGTAACCATAATATTTCTCCTGATCGCCTTTCCCAACGCATCAGAAGTGGTGGATCCTGCGAACCCTAACAAGTTCAATTACAGCACCTCCATCTTCGACTTCGGGATCAAAGGCGCTATCGCCCTTACCGTTCTGGCTGTCGCCGCAATGGTAGTCTTCGGCGTAATGCAGATCCTGTCCAATCCAAAAGACTCCAAAAGAGGCCTCATCGGGTTGGTCGTTCTGATAGCCGTTGCCGTGATTGCTTATTACACGGCTGATATTTCTCAATCGGCAGGCGTTCAGACCGCTATCGCCAAGTTTGAAGAAGCGAACAAAACCACCTTCTCTGAAGGTAACCACCGGATCGTAGGCGGCGGTATCGTCATCTCCGGCATTCTGCTGGTCCTCGCTTTCCTCGGCTTGTTCGGATCGGAAGTCAGGAACTTCTTTAAATAATCTGATTATGGGAAAAAGCAAAAACCGCGGGTCCAATGAAATCAATGCCAGCTCTATGGCTGACATTGCCTTCTTGCTCCTCATCTTCTTCCTGGTCACAACAACCATCGTCGAAGATAAAGGGATCACCGTCAGGCTTCCACCATGGTCGGAAGAAGAACCGGATATTCAGAAATTGAAGACCCGGAACGTTTACTCGGTATTGGTCAACGCACAAAACCAGTTGCTGGTCAGAAACGAGCCCATGCGGATAGAAGACCTTCGCGAACACGCCAAGGAATTCATCTCCAACCCGATGAAAAGGGAAGACCTCGCCGAAGACCCGACAATGGCCATCATCTCGCTGAAAAACGACAGGGGTACCAACTACGATACCTACCTGCGGGTTTACAACGAGCTGAAAGGCGCCTATAACGAACTTTGGGATGAGCTCAGCCAACGCAGGTACGGCATTCCTTTCAGTGAAGAAATGCCCGCCGCTTACAAAAAGGCCATCCGGGCAGAAATTCCGTTCGTTATTTCAGAAGCCGAACCGACAAACTTCGGCGAAGAATAAACATCCCGGTATCGCGTCGTCGAAAAGTTATCCGGTGCTGAAAAGCAGGTTTATTCTTTCACTGCGGCTCCTTGTGACGACCGCTAAAAATGACCGACCATGTCTAAATTCGCTAAAAAACGGGGCAAAGCAACCCCCGCTATTTCTACGGCCTCACTGCCGGATATCATCTTCATGCTCCTCTTCTTCTTTATGGTCGTTACCGTATTGAGAGACGCCGAGCTGAAAGTATCCGTGGTCACGCCTTTCGCTACCGAATTGTCCAAACTGGAGGAGAAATCCCTCGTCAATTACATCTATATCGGGAAACCGACCGAACGCTATCGCGAGATCTACGGCACCAAGCCCCGCATCCAGCTGGGCGACAAATTCGCCGACGTCCACGATATTCCCTTGTTCCTAGAACTGCACAAGCAGAAAGTTCCCGAATCCCGCCACGGTTTGATCACCTCTTCCCTCCGGGTCGACGGCCTTACTACGATGGGTATCGTTCAGGATGTAAAGACCCAGCTCCGGAAATCCGGTCAGCTCCGCGTAAACTACTCGGCCAAGAAAAGGCCTGACAGTAAAAAATAATCCTCCCCGTGCGGAGGAAGATGCCAAGGGCCGACGGATGTTGCTTCCGCCGGCCCTTGTTGCTTTAAATGCAAGAGGCTATCGCAGCCGGTCCATCGAACGGACCAGCTTTTCATCCTTGCCGATATACCGCCTGGCAACCAGGGCCAGTATAATACCCAGAACCGGCATGGCCGCTCCGATCGCCGGCTTAACCGCGCCATGCCCCGCATCCTGCAGGTAAAAATAGGCCCCCAATCCGGCGCCGACGGCCAAAACCAACGCTACTATAGCCGCCACCCGCATCTGCAAAGGCCGGTTTTTGTAAAACAATACGGCAGCCACCGCCGCCAACCCCGCTGCAAGGAACAGGATCATCAATACCGTGTTATCCTGGATGGTATACTGGCCGTCGGCAAACAAGCCCGATGCCGCCGCCGCATCCGTACTTGCAAAAGGAAGGCCCAGCAACCCAAACGAGGCGCCGCCGGCCAGGATCAAAAATATGCTCTGTATCCGCTGAATCATAATGGCTTCTTTTTTGCCCAAAAATAAGGATAATACCCCCTATTCTCAAACCTTTCCGCAGCCTTCCATTGTTTTATCTCCAAAAACCGAAGTAGAGGAATTGAAGAATCGAGGAACTGAGGAATTGAAGAACCGAATGTGTCGATTGAGACGAATAACCCGGTTGGCGTAACCAATTGGCCTTTTAGTCCAATCGAATCAATCAAAAAATCCAATCAATCGGATCAATGAACCATCTACAAAAAGAATCCAGCCCATACCTCCTTCAGCACGCCAACAACCCGGTCGACTGGTACGCCTGGAAACCCGAAGCCTTCCAACGCGCCCAACGGGAAGACAAACCCATCCTGGTCAGCATCGGCTATTCCACCTGCCATTGGTGCCACGTCATGGAACGCGAATCCTTTGAACATGAAGAGGTCGCCGCATTCATGAACGAATACTTCATCAACATCAAGGTCGACCGCGAAGAACGGCCCGATGTCGATCAGATCTATATGGATGCCTGCCAGATCATTTCCGGCCAAGGCGGATGGCCGCTCAATTGCTTCCTGCTGCCCGACGGACGCCCGTTCTTCGCCGGCACCTACTATCCGCCTCAACCCGCCAACGGCCGCCCATCCTGGATGCAATTGCTCCAAAATCTGGCCTACAATTTCCTCGAACGCCGCCCGACCGTCGAGGCGCAGGCCAAACAACTGACCGAGATGATCCGCAACGGCGACCGGGTGCTCATCAAGAATGAACTCGAACTGCCCGAAAATGAAGCCGAGTTCCCGGATACGGCAGTGGAGAACATATACAAAAAACTCGCCGCCGGTTTCGACCTGAAGGAAGGCGGCTTCGGCGGAGCGCCCAAGTTCCCGGGTACCATGAGCCTGGAATTCCTGCTCGCCTATCATTACCACTTCAAGGATCAGGATGCCCTCCGCCACGTTTGCCTTTCCCTCGACAAAATGATCATGGGCGGCATCTACGATCAACTCGGCGGCGGATTCGCCCGGTACGCCACCGACCGGGCCTGGCTGGTACCGCACTTTGAGAAGATGTTGTACGACAACGCCTTGCTGGTCAGCCTGATGGCGCAAGCCTACGCCTTTACCGGCTCACCGCTTTATAAAGAAGCCGTTGAAGAGACCCTGGCCTATATCAAAAGAGAAATGACCGCCCCGGAAGGCGGCTTTTACAGCGCATTGGATGCTGATTCGGAAGGCGTTGAAGGCAAATTCTACGTTTGGTCCTATGAGGAAGTGAAGGCCTTGCTGGGCAGCGATGCCGACCTGTTTTGCGCATTTTACGATATCACGCCGGCCGGCAACTGGGAGCACGTCAATATCCTCCGCCGGAAAAAAAGCCTCGATGAATTCGCGGCTGAAAATGGGCTGGATGCAGAAGAATTCCGCCTGGTTCTGGAAAAAGGCAGGCAAAAACTGTTCAATTACCGCTCAAAAAGAATCCGTCCTCATCTGGACGATAAGCAGATCCTCGGGTGGAATGCCCTCCAGGTTACGGCCTATGCCCGGGCAGCCCGGGCCCTCGGCAGCAAAACATACCGGCAGGAAGCCGCCGGTCAGCTGGATTTTATCCTGAGTGCCTTTCGCCAGCCCGGTTCCGAAGCGTTTTTTCACACCTATAAAAACGGCAGGGCCCAATACGAAGCATTTCTGGATGATTACGCCTACCTGATCGAAGCGCTGATCTCGGTCTACGAACTGGACTTCGACACCGGCCGTCTTGAGCAAGCCATCCGACTATCTTCTTTTGTTTTGGACCAATTTCTTGACAACGAAAGCAATTTATTGTATTTTACGTCTGCAAAGCAGGGTGATATCATCCTGCGCAAACGCGAAATATACGATTCAGCCACCCCGTCCGGCAACGCCGTGATGGCCGTTCAACTGGATAAACTGGGCATCCTGACCGGTAACGACCGGTTTCGTTCCCAGGCCCGCACGATGATGCGCACGCTTAAGGAGTCGACGGAAAAATATCCCTCATCCTTTTCACGTTGGGCATTAGGGATATTGGCCTTGAACAAACCGGCTTTTGAAATTGCTGTGATCGGACCGGAAGCGCAAGCCCTGGCCGAAGAATTGAGCAGGGCTTACCGCCCCTCCAGCCTGATCATGGCCGCCGATTCGGCCGACGACCGCTACCCGCTGCTGGAAGGACGGAACCTCCCCACGGGCGAAACGCGGATCTTCGTATGCCGGAATTATACCTGCAATCTCCCGGTAAAGACAGCCAGTGAAGCCCTTGACCTGATCGCACGTGACCTATGATTCTTTGACACATGGTTATGCGTTCTTGCAAATGCGACGAAAAATTTTCCGTCCCAACTAACGACTTACAACTAACGACTTACAACTTACGACTTACAACTTACGACTTACAACTTACGACTTACAACTAACGACTTACAACTTACGACTAACGACTTACAACTTACGACTAACAACTTACAGACTTACGACTAACAAACCTATGCAAAAACCATACGCCCTCCTGTTTGCCCTGATGTTGGTAGCCGCCGCCGGTTTTGCCCAGCAACCGGGTCAGTATTCCCTGTACATGCTCAACCCACATGCCTGGAATCCGGCCTATGCGGGCCTGGATCATTCCCTGAGCTTCACCGGCGTTTACCGGCAACAATGGGCCGGGCTGCCCGGCAATCCGGTGACCCAGAACGTCAACGCCCATTTGCCGGTGTATTTTCTCAGCGGCGGCTTCGGCCTCAATCTGGAAAACGAGTCATTGGGCGCGCAAAGGATCACCACCTCTTCAGCATCTTTCAACTACCAGCGCGACCTGGGCAAAGGCATCCTGTCGCTGGGCCTGTCCGCAGGCCTGGCGCAACGCAGCATCGACGGCTCAAAATTGCGCACGCCGGACGGGCTGTATACCGAACCGGGCGTCATTGATCATGGCGAAGGAAACCTTCCAATCGGCACGGAATCCGCGATAACGCCCACCTTCCACGCCGGGGTTTATTATCAGAGCCAACGATTGGAAGCCGGGTTCGCCGTCCAAAATTTAACATCTCCGGAAGCAGAATTAGGCGACCTCAGGATAACCATGATTCGCAATTATTTTTTTACCTTTGCCATGCACTTGGAAGCAGGGCGGAATTGGTCCGTGCATCCATCCGTGTTGGCAAGGGCCGACGCGGCGCAATTGCAGCTAGATTTTTCCGGTATCGTAAGGTACAATGACAATATATTCGCCGGTGCATCGTTAAGAGGATATAACTCCAATTCCCTGGATGCCATCAGTATACTGGCGGGGTTCAAACTGAGTGAGAAAATAACCTTGGCTTACGCGTACGATGTTACCCTTTCAGCCTTAAATTCGGTAAGCAACGGTTCTCACGAAATCATGCTCAACTACAATCTCCAACAGCCCATCGGCAAGGGGCGGCCGCCCAGGATTATCTATAATCCGCGCTCGCTTTAAGCTGAACCGGGACTTGGAACCCTGGCAGAAGCGCGAAAATTCTGGTTTGTTTCCGCCTCTTCCGCAAAATTTGCCCTTGCGTGTTAAATTTTATACTAATTTCGCGGCCGTTCGCGTTCATTCGTAACCGTTGCATAAACTTTTGCCTTGCCGGTTACAAATAGGACAGTCGGCTTTTGGTGAAATTTTTCAAACCATCTATATTTACGACCGCTTTTAGCGGTTACCTTAATCTGAAGGAAAACTTGGGTGTAAACATGAGAAATTTACTCAAAATTACACTGGCGCTGCTGGTGTTTGTTATGGCGGCTTGCGGCCGTAAAGAAAATGGTCAACTGACAGGTGTGCTCGACAGGCCGGCCTGGAAGGGGATCAATCCCTATGGAATGGTTTATGTTCCTTCCGGTACATTAACGATCGGTCCGAGCGACCAGGACATTAGCAACACCTTCGTTCAACGACAGAAGCAGATCTCGATCCAGGGCTTCTACATGGACGATACCGAGATTACGAACAACGAATACCGCCAGTTCGTCAACTGGGTGCGCGACTCGCTCGCTCATGCCTACCTCGACCACTACATCGAGGATGAACGCACCGGCGAACAAAAGATTGACTGGGAATACGACATTGACTGGTCGGACGAAACCCTGGAAGACCTCTACTACCAGGGCGATGACCGCTTCGCCGGCAAACGCGAACTCGACGTCAGCAAATTCGTCTTCGAATACGAATGGTATGACTGGCAGGCCGCAGCGCACGACCAGGGCCGCTCTCCCCGGAATTCCTTCATCAAACGCAAAAAAGTCAACATCTATCCCGATACGCTGGTTTGGGTGCGCGACTTTTCCTACTCCTACAACGAACCCTACACCCGGAACTACTTCTGGCACCCGGCGTTCGACGATTATCCCGTCGTAGGTATCGATTGGCATATGGCCAACGCTTTCTGCTACTGGCGGACCAAGCTCTGGAATACCTACCAGCAAACCCGCGGTGACGGGATCAACTCCGAAGACTTCCGCCTCCCGACCGAACACGAATGGGAATACGCAGCCCGCGGCGGTCACGACCTCGCGCCGTTCCCCTGGGGCGGTTACTATATCCGAAACGCAAAAGGTTGTCTGCTGGCCAACTTCAAGCCAGGCCGCGGCAACTATCCCGAAGACGGCGGTCAATATACCGTTCGCGCCGATGCCTACTGGCCCAATGATTACGGCCTGTACAACATGTCGGGCAACGTTTCCGAATGGACCAGCTCCGCCTTCTACGAAAATGCTTACACCTTTATGCATGACCTCAACCCGGATATCCGCTACGACGCCAAAGACGATGATCCCGAAGCCTACAAGCGCAAGGTCATCCGCGGCGGATCCTGGAAAGATATCATGTTCTTCCTTGAAACCGGCACCCGCCACTGGGAATACCAGGATACCACGAAGAGCTACATCGGCTTCCGCTGCGTGCTCACCTTCCTGGGCCGGTCAATCAACGATTTCTAATCCTTTTGACGGATTTACAATAAACCGGACGTGCCATGCTGAACAAGCGTGGCACTTCTGGTTTTAAGCTTTGGCCCCGACACCCTGAATTTCTCCCTGCTCTTGCTGTCACACGCACTCCTGACCAATAAATACCATCAGACACATTTTTGTCTTTAACGCAGCTGGTACCCGGCGTTTAATCGCCCGAAAGCTGACCGTACCGATAGCGTCCGTTGACATTATCCGACAGAAGGTTTTCAGTTGTTGTTGCATAACTACCCGTTACCGGACCGAGAACTGACGTCTTAACTTCGGCTTCGCTCAGTTACCGGACTGACAACCGACAACTGACAACTGACAACTTTTTTCAACCCCATGTGTAACTTTTGCCGTAACCCGCATTATGAGTGCAGGTTTGACCAAACAAAACCATAATAACAGCAATTAATTCAATTAACTAAAACGGTTTTCAACCATGAGTTTCTTAAAAACCAAAGGTTTCAAGTATCTGAAAAATCTGATCATCGGCGTAGGCGCTTCTTTCGTGTTGTTTGGAGCGTTGGCTAAAATTCAGTCCTGGGAAGGCGCCGACCTCTGGCTGACGGTAGGTATGCTTACTGAAGCCTTTATCTTTGCGTTCCTCGGCCTTATCGGTCCGGAGCCGGATTACTACTGGCATAAGCTGTATCCAGGTCTGGATGACTACAATGCCAATATCCAGCCGCTGTCCGCAGGCCCCGTAGGCGCACAAACACCGGGGCTGAACGGTGAAGTGGTTGAGCAACAACTTGGCGGCATGCTGAGCGAACTGCAAGTAATGTCCAAGAGCCTTTCTTCCCTGAAAGCCCTTCAGGAAGTGGACTTCTCCGGCACCAAAGACCAGATCAAGGCTATGGGCAATTTCTATACGAAGTTGAACGAAGCAATGGCCGACCTGAGCGACAGCGCAGAATCCGCTAAACAATACAAGGATAATCTGGCCTCTTTGAATAGCAATATCAGCACCCTGAATACCCAATACGCTGCCCTGAGCAATGTATACGGTAATGTGATTTCTGCTATGGCCGGTGTTCGCGGTTAATCCCGGATTTGAATCAATTTTCTTTTGCGAACCGACTAAAATAATCTGATATGTCTATTCCAAAGGAGCCACGGCAATTGATGATCAACATCATGTATCTGGTCTTGACGGCCATGTTGGCTCTCAACGTTTCGGCCAAGATCATCAACGCCTTCTTCGTGATTGATAAAGGTATCGACGGTACCAATAAGGTGATCGACGAATCCAATAAATTTACAGAAAATACATTAGGCCTTGCAGCCAGCCAGGATCCGGAAAAATACCAGCCCCTGGTTGACGCAGCCAAGGAAGTGCGTACCCTCGCTTCCGGTTTCAACCAATATGTGGATGACATCCGTGAAACCCTCGTAGGTGAATCAGGCGGCTACTATCCCGAGGACGATGCGCATCACCCGGGCCAACCGAAAGGTTACAAAAATAAAGACGTAACTACGAGGATGCTGGTTAACGGAGGGAAAGGTGAAGAGCTCAAGGAAAAAATCCTCGGCGCACGCCAGCAGATCCTGGACATCGTCAACAAGCTGAAAGGAATGGAAGGCACCGCTATCAACGATGAAACCGTTGCTACCCTGGAAAGCTCCATTACCCTCGGTGTCAGCGATGACTGGCAGAAGGAAAAGAAACCGACCAACTGGTCGCACTTCACCTTCAATCAAATGCCGCTTGCTTCCGTCTTCCCGCTGCTGCGCAAGTTCCAGAATGATATGAAAAGCTCGGAAGCTGCCGTGCTGAACTACCTGGTCAACCAGGTAGGCGCTCAGAGCTTCAAGGTGGACAACTTCATTCCGATCTCTTCCGCCAAGAAGAGCTACATCATCGCCGGCGACGAATACGAATCCGAGATCACGGTGGGCGCCAGCTCCAAATCGGTATACGAGAACATGAAGATCGCGGTGAACGGCAACAGCCTGAGCGTGGATGAAAACGGGATCGCCAAGTATTCCACCCGTACCAGCAACACCGGTGTGCAGAAATACAAGGTGGCCATCACGTTGACCAACCCGTCAACCGGCAAGACCGAAACCTACGACAAAGAATTCGAATACGAAGTCGGCCGCCGTTCCGTAACGGTTTCCGCCGATAAGATGAACGTATTCTACATCGGCGTCGACAACCCGGTTTCCGTTGCAGCTGCAGGTGTTTCTACCAACGAACTGCGCGTTTCCGGCAGCGGCGGCGGTATTGCGCTCAAACCCTCCGGTACGGGCAAATACATCGCAACTGTAAGCCGTCCGGGCGAAGATGCGGTAATCACGGTCAGCGGCGGCGGCCTGACGGCCACCAAGTTTGACTTCCGCGTCAAGCGTATCCCCGACCCGGTCGCCCGTCTGAGTAAGACCAGCGGCGGTGAAATGGGTTCCGGCGAATTCAAAGCCCAGGGCGGTGTGGTTGCCATCCTCGAAAACTTCGACTTCGACGCCAGGTGCGATATTCAGGGCTATACCCTGACCTACGTGCCCAAGCGCGAAGACCCGATCGACTCGGTGAACCCGGGCGGCCGGTACAACGACAAATCGCAGCGTTTGGTCCAGCGGGCCAAGCCGGGCGATATCTTCTACTTCGACAACGTCAAGGCGCGTTGCCCCGGAGACCCTGCGGGTCGTACGATCAACCCCATGGTCTTCAAAATCAAGTAAAAAAGAAATTTTCACTTGTTAAAGTGTAATAGTGCGCTTGTTTAATCCGTTAAATAAGCGCACTTTTACACGTCTAATAAATAATCAACCATGAAGATCGCTTTGAAACTGCTAGGACTCGGGTTGCTGTTCTTTTTCTACGCAGCTCCCGTATGGGCGCAAGTGCCTGACAATATTATGATGATCGAAAGCGACGAGAAAACCAATGAGGACCGCCCCTTGGACGATATCGTCGAAAAACGGACCATCGTTGAAAAACGCGTTCTGCCTTACGATCATATCCGTGAAGCCGATATTTTCTGGGAAAAAAGGGTTTGGCGCGTTATCGATGTACGCGAAAAAATGAACCTGCCGTTCGCTTACCCCGAACGCCCGTTCTTCACCATCCTGATGGAAGCTGCCGAAGCCGGTGAGATCCAGGCTTACAGCACCGAAGACGACAAATTCAGCGCAAAACTGACCGGCGACGAAGTAGCCTCCATGGGCGCTACCATTGACACGGTTGTCGTTTTTGACCCGGAAACCTACGAAGAACAGATCCAGATCGTTCGCAACGATATCAACCCGGAAGACGTCAAACGCTTCCGCGTTAAGGAAGTCTGGTTCTTCGACGAAGAAACATCCACCCTCCAGGTGCGCATCCTCGGGATCGCTCCCCTGCTGGATGTCCGCGATGACAACGGCAATTTCAAATTCGAAAAGCCGATGTTCTGGGTTTACTACCCGGAAGCCCGCAAAATGCTGGCCCGCGAAAAAGTATTCAACCTCGGCAACGACGCGTCGCCGATCACCTGGGAAGACCTGCTCGAAATGCGGTATTTCTCCAGCTATATCACCAAGGTTTCCAATGTACACGACCGCAGATTGCAGCAATACCTCTCCGGTGTTGACCTGCTGATGGAATCGGATAAACTCCGTCAGGAGATCTTCAATTTCGAACACGATCTCTGGTCTTACTAATACGCGAATCCGATCACGCATCGGTCGCAAAGGCCTCCGGGAAGAATCGTTTCCCGGAGGCCTTTTGTTTACAGATACACCGGTCCGATGGACCATTCTCTCCTGAGGATATTCTAATCCTTTATTAATATCCGTATATGATCCCCGGGCTTACGACTTACGACTTACCACTTACGACTTACCACTTACCACTTACGACTTACCACTTACGACTTACCACTTACGACTTACCACTAATTTCATCCACATTCTGCTAGCGAACGTAGAAGAAAATATACCCTTCCCATCGAATCCCCGTATATTTGTACAAAATAAAAAATTATGGCTCGAAGCTTGAAAATGACGCCTTTTGCCAGGTTTTTCTTTGTGATGATCATCCTCGCGCCGCTGGCCTATATCGGAGCATCCTACTACAGGGGTGAAGACGGTTTGCAAAACATCAAAAATCTGTTCGGCGGAAATAAAACGCAAACGACCCAGACCAGGCAAAAGAGTTCGGACATTGAAACGCTCCGGCAGGAAGTCAATGAGTTGCGCCTCAGAGTAGAAGCCCTTGAAAGATTGCACGACAAAAGTGACAACAAAGGGAAATCGCCGTGGTAAATTGCGTTCGCTGTTGTCTCTTCACCTGATTCTTCACCGTCAAATCCCGATCAGATGGACCATTATCTCTTACTGGATTCCTTTGTCAGCGGAGGGATCGGCCGATGGTTGTTTAAAATTCTGTTGAACGGACTTGCGATCATGTCAGCTGCCTACCTCATGCAAGGCGTAAAGGTTACCGATCTTGCGCGGGCCCTGATTGCATCATTCGTCCTTGCCTTGCTGAATTCAACTTTGGGCGCCGTATTGGACACCCTCACCTACCCGGTTCGCTTTGTCACCCTCGGCCTTTTCAGCCTGGTGGTAGATGCCGCTGTCATCATGGTCGCCAGCTACTTTTTAAAGGGGTTTGAGGTCCGAAATTTCGGTACTGCATTCTGGTTGGCGGTCTTATTGGCTGTATTTAACACCCTTCTTCACTGGATATATTTATAAAAAGCTGATTTTCGGCGGAAAACCCGTAAATTTGGGCCTTTGGAAATATTTCTATGGCATTCATTCGCCCAATTTTTTTTGGGATTCTGCTGCCCTTTTGTTTATACAGCCAATCGCCCGCGTGGGAGATCGGCCCTGTTTTAGGTATTTCAGCCTACAGCGGGGACCTGGCAGAAGGGAGGATCAGCATGCGGGGCAGCAGGCCTTTGGCAGGATTCCAGGCCATCCGCGAGTGGACGCCTTCCACTGCCATGCGGCTTCAATCCTTTTATGCCAGGCTGAAAGGTGATGACCGGTACTACAGCCATATTCCCTGGCGCATCGACCGCGCCTTCCGTTTTTCAACTGACCTGTTTGAAATTTCTTCTACCGTAGAATGGCGGCCTGTAGCCAGTTGGCTGGCCCTCAACGGGTTGCCCAATACCGAAGAGGCGACACTTACGCCTTATCTGTTTACCGGCCTGGGGTTGGCCATTTTCAAACCCCATAATTATTTCGCACCAACCAAGAATGAGGAACTCTTCAAAGCCATTACGGCCGACCAGGAGGCGGATTATGCCCATACCCGGCTTGTGATCCCTTTCGGCGCGGGTGTCCGCTGGCGTGTACCCGAACGCTGGGCGATCCGGGTTGAAGCAGGTGTCCGACCGGCTTTTACGGATTATCTCGACGGGGTCAGCCGCTCCGGGAACCCGGCCCATAAGGATTGGTACACCTTTTTCACGGTAGGGGCTACGGTTCGGCTGGGCAAAAAAGACAGCGACTGGGACGGCGTGGTGGATGAGCTCGACGGCTGCCCCTTTCTTCCAGGGCCGCGGAGCCAGGGCGGTTGTCCGGATTCGGACGGGGACGGCGTGTCCGACCAGCTTGACCTGTGCCCCAATCAGCCGGGAATGGAGGGTCTCGGCGGCTGCCCGGATGCCGACCGCGACGGCATAGCCGATAAGGACGACCTGTGCCCGAACGCCTACGGTCCGTTTGAACGGGGCGGTTGCCCGGTGCGCGATTCCGACGGCGACGGCGTGGAGGATAACCGGGATGCCTGCCCCACTCAGCCGGGGCCGCCCGAACGGCAGGGATGTCCCGCACTGGATTTCGACCAGGACGGCATCCTGGATGAGGACGACCAGTGCCCGAACCAATTTGGTCTGGCCATCTTCGGCGGCTGTCCGGATACCGACGGCGACGGCATTGAAGACCGCAAGGACGCCTGCCCCGAACAATTCGGCCTTTTTGCCAACAACGGCTGCCCTGAAATGAGCAAACCGGAAGAGGAAGCCCAGGCCATCAGCCGGCAGTACATCACCTTCGAGCCGCAAAGCCGCGAGATCCAGCGATTTGCGCTGCTGAGCAAGATCGCCAATTTCCTCCGCGATAACCCCGATTTCAGGCTGATCATCAAAGGGTACGCCGATATCGAAGGCGCGCCCGCCTTCAACGACCAGCTTTCCCAGCAACGGGCGCAAGCCTGCCTCCAATACCTCCGCGATCAAGGCATTACTGCCGACCGGGTCCAGATCCAGTCCTTCGGTGCGCGTTATGCCATCAACAACTCTCCGGCTCAGGCGGACCGGGCCTTCAACCGGCGGGTGGAATTTGAATTGTTCAAGTGAAGCTGCCCGCCTATGCCTTGCGGATATGGCGGACGGGGGAGGCTGAATGCTGCCACGCTGAGGCGTGCTGGATACTGGATACTGGTGACTGGATACTGGTGACTGGATACTGGTGACTGGATACTGGTGACTGGATACTGGATACTGGATACTGGTGACTGGTGACTGGTGACTGGTGACTGGATACTGGATACTGGTGACTGGTGACTGGATACTGGTGACTGGATACTGGTGACTGGATACTGGATACTGGTGACTGGTGACTGCAAACTGAAAGATTGGAAACCGGACCAAGAATCAAACGTTTATGAATCAAGAAAGAACAAGAGCGCAGCAATCAAGGGCGGCCATTGAGCGGTTGTATATCGCAATGCGCCACCTGTTTATACGCGGCGGGTACAAGCCTTTGGGGGTATCCGGTGAAGCCATGATCGAGGCCCTGCGCGTATTGCAACCCGAAATTTACGGCTCAGTCAACGACCCGGAGCGGGTGGAGCTGGACGGGCTTTTTTACATCTTCCAGCGCCTGCCGACCGGTATTGAGGAATGCCGGTTCATTCACCTCATTTCCAGGGAAGGGTTTGAGAACAGCCAGTTCCAGGCCATCGTGCCGCCCAGGCGCCGGCGCAACTGCTACCGGATCGACCAGGAGGAGATGTACATTGAAATGACCCGCGGCCGAAGCGACATTTACGACATCCTCACCCACCTGACGTTCATGTACGTCGAGGCGGAAAAGATCCGCCACAACAGCGAGGACCATATGAAGCGCAAGCGCCGGGAATGGCAAATGCTGGAAAAGATCGTGGAAAAGGAAAACCGCGGCGAGGAAATCGACCGTGAAGTGGCTTTTACCTACCTGAGCGTGCTGCTGGGCAGGACTTACGAGGAAGTGACGGCAGCTTATCAACGCTTTGAAGCCGACCCCAATGTCAACAGCCTATTCCACATCACTTACTGGCTTGGGAGGCTCTCCACCCAGGAAGAATACGAAAAAATCGACCGGGAGATCACTTTTTCATCCGCCTTGCGCGAAAAGGTCGGGCACCATTATTACGGCGAACTTTGGGCCGGCCACATCAAACAATTCTTGTGGGATAACGGCCTGCTCGACCGGCCATTGCACATCATCAGCGCCAATCTGCACAGCGTGATGAACTGCCTTTTCGCCCCCAAAGCCCTGAAAAAGACCGACCTGCCGCTGGAAGAGCTGGCCCGTGAAGTCAGCCTGGATGAGAACAGCCAGATGCGCAAAACCATCCTGGCGCACGCACTCAAGAACGGATTGTATCAACTCGACGATACCAGCGGCACCAATATTTCCGTCCAGATCATCGATACGGCCAAAATCGGGCCGAAAATGCTGCCGCCGGAGCTCGGCACACCCAAGCAACCCGGCAAGCATCCTCAACCTGTCATTTTTGTGATGGATTACGCCTTCGGAGAACAGGCTTACGAAACCCTGGACGAGTTGTTGAAGCCGTTTGAGTACGGCGGCAAACGCTATCCGCTGAATGTCGCATCTATCAATATCATGGGCAAGGCCGGTATTCTGGAAGGCGCCAAGGGGGACATTATGGTGCCTACCGCCCACGTGTTCGAGGGTACGGCTGACAACTACCCGATCCGGAATGATTTCCACAAGGAAGATTTCGAAGGTCAGGGATTGGACGTGTTTGAGGGGCCAATGATCTCTGTGCTCGGCACCTCCCTCCAGAACAAGGATATCCTGCAATATTTCCTGCGCAGTTCATGGGGCGCCGTCGGGCTGGAAATGGAAGGCGCCCACTACCAGAAAGCTATCCAGGCAGCGACCATGATCCGGAAGTCGGGGATCGGGAAGGACGTGGTACTGCGCTACGCCTATTACGCTTCGGATAACCCGCTGATTACCGGGCATACCTTGGCATCCGGCAGTTTGGGGGTGGATGGCGTGAAGCCGACCTACCTGATCACGCTCCGGATGCTGGAGCGGATATTGGGATAAAAAATCCACAATAAATGTCATTATTTTTTATTACAAAAATTATTTTTTTTACGAAATAAATGTTAAAATTTAGGATAAAGTTGTTTTTTTTTGAATCTTTCTATCTTTATCACCAAGATTAATTAAATAATTGTCTTAAAAACATTAAAAATGAAAGCATCAAAAAAAATATTAAAATTATCGGCTGTCTGCTTTTCTTTAGCATTATTTTTTCAAGTTTTGCCGGTCACATTTATTTCTACGGCAGAAGGGTTTAGTGGTAGGCTGTTCAATTTGATACCGATTTCATCCTGTGCTTTTTAGCTCCTGAT
>CALMYQ010000199.1 GCA_937873655.1 uncultured Lewinella sp.
AGGACTTACGACTTACGACTGAGGACTTACGACTTACGACTGAGGACTTACGACTGAGGACTTACGACTTACGACTGAGGACTTACGACTTACGACTGAGGACTTACGACTAAGGACTTACGACTAATCACTCCATAGCCACAATCCGCACCTCCACCCTCCGGTTCATGGCCTTTGGGTCGTCGTTCTTGATCTCGCCGCGACCCTGGAGGTAGATCTGGTCGATCACGATATTGTTGCGGACCAGCGCCAGGGCGACCTCTTTGGCCCTTTCCTCGGAAATGCGGAGGTTGTAGACGTCCGTACCGATATCATCGGCAAATCCGATAATTTCGACTTTAAGGATCTTCTTGTTTTTCAGGCTCCCCAGAAAGGATTCCAGTTTGTCGGCTTCGGAGGGGGTCAGGGTGTGGTCGTCAAACTGAAAAAAGGCCGTGTGCTGATAATTCACTTTTACGCCTTTGGGCGTGGGCGGCTCCACCGGTTCTTTTTCTTTTTTGGGTTCTTCGGGTGCGTTGGTAAAGGTCAGGGTCGGCCGGAGCAGCATCTCAATGGTATAGAACGTCTTGTTGTTCCACTCTGGTACAACAAACTCATTGTGATACGGGAAATATCCCTTCTGGGTAATGCCGAAATCGAGCGTTTCGTCGGCGCCGATACACATGAAAAACCGGCCGTTATCGTCGGTCTTAAAGGCCGGCTTGCCGTTGACCGCCACATCCGTTTTGACGCCGATGAGCAGGATGGAATCCCGGACGAACCCTTCGACGTAGGTGATCGGATCGCCGAACAGTTTGTCGGAAAGGTCAAAGTTATAGATATCCAGCTGCCCTTGTCCGCCCGGCCGGTCGGAGGCGAAATAGCCGGTTTTTCCGTCAGCGGTGAGGAAAAGGCCCAGTTCGCGGAAGGGTGAATTGACCGGCGGCCCCAGGTTGACCGGCGTGCTCCACTGGTTGGTCCGGACATCCAGCCAGCTCATGAAGATATCCTGATCGCCGAGCCCCAGGTGCCCTTCGGAAGAGAAATACAGGGTTTTGCCGTCGTTGCTGATAAAAGGCGCTTCCTCATTCTCGGGCGTATTGATCTTGACCCCGAGGTTGACAGGTTGGGACCAGGAACCGTCGGGGCGTTTCTCACTGCGCCAGATATCGGTGCCGCCTAGTCCGCCGGCCCGGTTGCTCGAGAAATAAATGACCGTCCCGTCGCAATTGACGGCCGCCTGGGAATCCCAGTTCTCCGAATTGAGCACGCCTTTGACGGGGCCGGCCCCGGTCACCTCTTCGCCGTTCACGAGGGCTTCCCAGATATCGCAGGGGCCCAGCACGTTTTCGCGGCCGCAAGCGGTGTAGTACAGGCGCCTGCCGTCGCGGATAAAGGTGCTCATACCTTCAAAACTTGAGGTGTTCAGACCTTTGAACGGGGTACTGTTCTGCCATTCGCCGTCCTCTTTTTCACTGTAAAACAGATCCTCTTCCTTTTCGGGCTGGTTCCTGTGCTGTGTATAAAAGAGCTTTTTCTGGTCGTTGGTCAGGAAGGGAAAATAGTCGTCGTGCCGGGTATTTATCCGGGGGCCGAGGTTGCGCACCTCTGTGATATTGAGAAATTTCAGGGAATCCATGGAGACCTTGCAGGCCTGGATATTGGCCGACAGCCGCCAAAGGCAGTCCACTTCCATTTTGACCTCTTTTTCGGCCTGAAAACCGAATTCGGAGAGGGCCACGGCCTGGAGCGCCTTGAACTTTTCAAAATACTGAAGGGCTAATTGAGGTTTGCCCAGCTTGTAATAGGCGTCAGCAACCTGAAAGTAGATGATGCGGGAGAACATGGAGTCGGTCTCCACGACCTTCAGAAAGTAGTTGAGGGCCTTGTCGTAAGACCGCAGAAAATAACTGCAATACCCCGCAGCGCGTTGAGCTGCCAGCATGCCGGGCTGCAGCTTGATGGCTTTTTCGAAACTGCGCAGGGCCTGTTCGTATTTTCGGTTCAGCAGCAGGTCTTCCCCTTCGTTGAAGTGCGCCGTAGCCAATTCGCCCGCCGTTTTGGAGCCGGGTTGAGCCTGGGCGGCGAATGAAAACAGGACAAAACAAATCACCAGAAAGTAAATCGGTCGTTGCATATTATCACCGGTTTTGGGTATGCGATTCGGTTGTACGGAAGGGCTTTCTCTGTATGTCTGGCGGGCTGGGATTTTTAAATTTTTGATTGATCCAATTTTTCGATTGATTCGATTAGGGCGTCCGTCGCTTGGTCAGCTAAATCCCCGCCGGCCGGCCGGGAAACATTCGGATCATTACAAGAATCGTTTCAATTGAATGTTGGTTCGATTGAATTTGGTCTATAATTCTACCCGACTAATCGAAGAAAACCGGGCGGCGGGGCAAAAATACCTATATTAGCGGGATAAAGCGCTTTTGGGTTATGAATTTGCTTGAAAACATCTCACTGGCATTGCGATCTGTCAGAGCCAACCTGCTCAGGGCTGTCCTGACCCTGTTGATCATTGCATTCGGCATCATGGCCCTGGTCGGCATCCTGACGGCTATCGACAGCGCCATCTATTCCCTGAGCAACAACCTCTCCTATCTCGGCGCCAATACCATCGACATCGACCCCAAGGGCGCCAATATCCACGGCAGAAGGGATGGACGGCAGATCAAACGGGGCGAACCGCTCACCTTCGATCAGGTATCCGATTTCAAGGAGCGTTTCGATTTTCCGAGCCGGACGGCCATCGCCATCTGGTGTACCGGCAATACTGCCATCAAGTATAACGACAAAAAGACCAACCCCAATATCGGGATGGTCGGCATCGACGAAAACTACCTGGAAGCCCGGGGATACGAGCTCGAAGCCGGTCGCAATTTCTCAGGCCGCGAAGCGCTCAACGGCGGTTATATCACCATCCTCGCATCCCAGATCGCAAAAGATCTCTTCAACGACAAGCCGGAAAAAGCGATCAACCAGATCATTTCGGCGGGCAATATCAAGCTCAAGGTCGTCGGGGTGCTGAAATCCAAGGGTTCCAGCATGAACGAAAGTTCCGACCGCCGCATCCTCATTCCCCTCCAAACGGGCAAACGCTATTACGGCACTTCGCGCACCAATTATCAGCTGATGGTTGCCGTGAATGACGCCACGCAAATGGACCAGGCCATCGGGCACGCGACCATGGTGCTGCGCAACGTGCGCGGCCTTACGGCATTCGAAGACAACGACTTCGAGATCACCAAAAGCGACGGCCTGATCAGCATCATCAAGGAAAATACCTTCTATTTCCGGATGGCTGCCATCGGCATCGGCATGATCACCTTGCTGGGCGCCGCCATCGGCCTGATGAACATCATGCTCGTCAGCGTAACGGAGCGGACCCGCGAGGTCGGCATTTGCAAGGCCCTCGGGGCTACCCGGAAAGCCATTCTCATCCAGTTCCTCACTGAAGCCGTGGTGGTCTGCCAATTGGGCGGTCTGCTGGGCATTGTACTCGGGGTGCTCGTCGGCAATATCGTCACCATACTCATGGGCGGCAACTTCCTCTTCCCCTGGCTCTGGATCACGGTTGCGGTCATTACCTGCATGATCGTAGGGCTGGTGTCCGGGCTGTATCCGGCGCTGAAAGCGGCCAGGCTGGATCCGATCGAATCGTTGCGGTATGAATAAAGAGGCGGAATTACGATAAAATCTCTTGCGAATACCTCTCCATAAAAAAAGCATCAGCGCTGTACCGGGCGGTAGAACGCTGATCAGAAAGCGACTTTAGATTGCAGGAAAGATTAGAAAAATAAGAGAAGATGACAGCAAGAAGTCTTTTCTAATTACGGTGGCAAAAGTCCAAACCAAAGATGAACTGCAAATTAAAGCAAGGTTAAATTCCAATTAATCTTACATTTGTTTGATCCAATCCGTTTGCTAACCTGTAAAATTCGACCACCGTGGAAAAGCGGCAGTTCCTCAAACTCCTGGCCGGCGCAGGCCTTTTTTCAGATTCCGCCCTCAAGAACATTGAAAAGATCCTGGCAGCCGGTGAAGACCAAAGCCCGGAAACGCTGGCCCGGAACGAAGACTTCTGGGCCGAGATCCGGAGCGAATACCGGCTCAAACCGGACTATATCAACCTGGAGAACGGCTATTACTGCTTCATGCCGCGCCATACCCTCGAACGCTATATCGAACACCTCCGGGAGGTCAACTATCAGGGGTCGTGGTATATGCGCACCGTCCAATGGGATAATAAGCGCTCCGCTCAGGCGCGATTGGCCGAATTGGCAGGCGTCAGCCCGGAAGAAGTGATCATCACCCGCAATACCACCGAATCCCTGGATACCGTGATCGGCGGTGTGCGTTGGCAAGCCGGGGATGAAGCGGTGTTTGCCGATCAGGACTATTTCTCCATGCAGGAGATGTTCCGCCAGATGCAGGAACGATACGGGGTGGTGATCAAAAAGGTCTCCGTGCCCAAACACCCGAAATCAGATGAGGAGATCGTCGAAGTGTACGCCTCCGCTATCACGCCGAAGACCAGGCTCCTGATGGTCTGCCATATGATCAACATCACGGGCCATATCCTGCCCATCCGCAAGATCTGCGATATGGCGCACAGCAAGGGCGTAGAAGTGATGGTCGACGGGGCTCACGCTTTCGCCCATATCGACTTTAAAATGACCGACCTGGATTGCGACTATTACGGCACCAGCCTGCACAAATGGCTCAGCGTGCCGCTAGGAGCCGGCATGCTCTACGTCAAAAAGGAAAAGATCAAAGGCTTGTGGCCGCTGTTCGCCGATTTCGGGCACGGCGACGACCATATCTGGAAGCTCAACCACACGGGCACCCACCCGGTGCACACCGACCTGGCCATCAATGATGCCATCGATTTTCACCTCATGATCGGCGCCGACCGCAAGGAGGCCCGTCTGCGCTACATCCAGGAATACTGGACACGCCAGGTGCGCGACCTCCCGAATATAGAAGTGAATACTCCGGCCGAATCACACCGGGCCTGCGGCATCGCCAATGTTGGGGTCAAAGGCATGAAACCGGCCGATATGGCCAAAACCCTGCTGGACAAATACCGGATCTGGACCGTCGCCATTGACGGGGCCGGAGTGCAAGGGTGCCGCATTACGCCGAATGTGTATACCACGACAAAGGAACTGGACCAGTTCGTGGCGGCGTTGAAGGAAATGGGCGGTTGAGGATTAACCATAGTATTTGGGGAGTTGAATAATAATCCTTAATTTTGAGAAAACTTATTTAAGTTGCAACTTACAAAACAGCAAATAAGTAGTTTAAAAGTATTTTTTACCGATAAGCCAGTAAAAAGGGTTTACCTATTTGGTTCTTATGCCCGCGGTGAAGCCGATGAAAATTCGGACGTTGATCTGTATGTCGAGTTGGATGCAGCCAAAGTCAAAACTGCATGGGAGTTTTTTGATATGTGGGAAAATGTACAGCAAATTTTAAACAAGAAAGTAGACTTTGCCTCCAAACTCTCTAAATATATCCAGCCCAAAGTGGATGCAGAGAAAATCCTTATTTATGAGAAGGAATAGGCATTCTGATCATTTACGTCTTTTGCATATCAGGGATGCTGCCCAATTAGCTATAGCCTTTGTCAGTGATGCAGATTTTAATCATTTCATTACCGATGCCAAAACTTATGCCGCAACAATAAGACAAATTGAAATAATTGGAGAAGCGGTATATCATCTATCAAGCGAATTTAAAACGACCCATGATCATATTGAATGGAGTAAAATTGAAAAAACACGCCACATTTTGATCCACGAATATTATGAACTTAGCGATATAATAATTTGGAAAATTGTAACGGTCCACTTGCCCAATCTTCTGGAAGATATAGAACCTTTGATCAACTTAACATCGGATTGACGACAACCTACAACTGCAACCGGATCCTTAACCGCGTAAGCAATGCTGCCAGCCACAGGATAAACAGCGAAAAGATCACGGATTTCACCATACCCAATCCACCGGAAGTAAGCACTTCAGGCATCCAGCCGTAACCGACGATCGAAAAGAAAAGCGCGGGCAGGATATAGGTCAGCAGCGGGTTCTTACCGGCGGGCTCCAGGAAGGCCGCCCAGCGCGAAATCCCTTTTACATCCACCAGCCAGTAGATCAATGGAAAAATGAAACAACAGATGGTAATGGAGAACAATGCCCAGCTCGGGGTAGCATGTATCTTTGAGATACCGTGCAGCGGACGCAGAAAATAACCGGCCAGCAAGGCAAAAATGCCGACAGCGACCATCCAGACGATGCGTTTCCGCGGAGTGTCGGCCGGGGTCTTATCTGTAAACAGGATCGCGAGCAACATCCCGGCAATGGTGAGGGAAGCGTGCACCAGGTGGCCGGTTTGCCCCTTGAGCCAGCCTAAAAAAGCCGGCAGGTGGATATTTTCCGAACGCAATCCAAGCGTCATGATGATGAACAGGGCCAGAACGGCAGCGATCGCCATCGGGTTTTCCCGGAACAACAGGTAAGCCAGCACCGACAGCAGGTAAGCCCAGCCGATCAGTCCCAGAATGCCCCACCAGCTGTGGGTCATGCCGGTGAGTGCGCCGGGCTCGCCCTTGCGTAAGGTTTGCCACAACACGATCAGAATGACAAAACCGGCGATACGCAGTCCCCACCACAGGTATTTCCGATTGTTTTCCGCCTTCGGATACCGGTTCCAGATCAAAATGATGGCGACGTACAGCAGAAACTCCCACAACCGGGGCGCCAGCAGGTTGGCTTCGCGGTTCATCTCCTCGCCGTTGACCATGAATACGCCCAACAGCACCAGCCCAGCCGCCCGGATGGCGACATGGAGGAGGATCGCCCGGATGGAATCGCCGCGCGCCTCCCGGGCCCTGATCGCCAGCGGAATGGACATCCCGACAATAAAAAGGAAGGCCGGAAAGACCACATCTACAAAGGTCATGGCGTCGGCGTCGGCCGGCATGTGCTTCATCCATTGCGGAATACCCGAAACACCCGCGAGGTCGTTGACAAAAACCATCATAAAAATGGTAAACCCGCGAAAGACATCGATGGACTGGATTCTGGACATGCCCTGCAAGGTAGTGATTTTTTGAATATGCAGCGTCGGCATTTCAACCTTCAAAGGCTCGCCTTAAATCTTCTCAAACAATGATTTATCTCATCGCATCCGACTCGCGTTTACTTTAAATTTGTACGGAACGCCCTGCCTGTCAAAATGGACTGCCGTGATGATCGTTTCAAAAAACTCCCGGGTTTTTCTTCAGGAAACCGGCGAACTGAGCCGGTTTGCCGCCCGCTTCTGGCGGGAATGGCTGAAACCGCGTTACGAATTCCGGGAATTTATCCGACAATGCTTTGTGATCGGATACAAATCCCTGCCCCTGACCGGGTTGACGGCCTTCATCATGGGCCTGGTGCTGACCATGCAATTGCACCCTTCCATGATCTATTACGGCGTTGAATCCCTGATCCCGTCCATGGTGGGCATAGCGATCGTCAGGGAGGTCGGCCCCGTGCTGACAGCACTCATCTTTGCCGGCAAGATCGGATCCAGCATAGGCGCCGAGCTGGGTTCCATGAAGGTCACCGAACAGATCGACGCCATGGAGGTTTCCGGCACCAACCCTTTCAAATATCTGGTGGTAACCCGGACGGCGGCCTCCATGTTCATGCTCCCGGTTCTGGTCATTATTTCAGATGCAATATCCCTGTACGGCTCTTACCTGGGGAACAACATCTATGAAAGGACCACATTTATCCTGTTCTTCCGGAAGGTGTTCGAGAGCCTCATCGTTGCCGACATCATTCCTGCGGTCATCAAAACCTTCTTTTTCGGATTCGCCGTGGGCATTATCGGCTGCTTCAAAGGGTATTTTACGGACAAGGGAACGGAAGGGGTCGGACGGGCCGCCAATTCAGCGGTCGTTGTCTCTTCCGTCATGATATTCATCCTCGACCTGGTCGTGGTGCAGATCACCGACCTGTTGAACCTGTACAATTGAAACATGAAAGGGAAAACCGATCCGGACGACCGCGTAATTATAATCCGGGACCTGTGCAAGTCCTTCGGAACGAACCGGGTGCTGGACCATTTTGACCTCGACCTGCACCGCGGTGAGAACCTGGCCGTTTTGGGCAAATCCGGATCCGGTAAATCCGTCCTGATCAAGTGCATTATCGGCCTGATCCGACCCGACGCGGGCAGCATCCGGGTACTTGAACAGAATATTCAGGGCCTCAACCGGGAAGAACTGGACCAGATCCGGGTGAAGATCGGCTTCCTGTTCCAAAGCAATGCCCTGTATGATTCCATGACCGTACGCGAGAACCTGGAATTCCCCTTGCGCAGGCATTCCTTCCGGTTGGCGCCCGCTGAAGTCAACAATATGGTTATGGAAGCCTTGCGCAATGTCGGGTTGGAGCATACCGTCGACATGATGCCGGCGGAGCTTTCCGGCGGGATGCGAAAACGGATCGCACTGGCCCGTACGCTGATCCTCAAACCGGAGATCATCCTGTACGACGAACCCACAACGGGACTGGACCCGATCACCAGCCTGGAGATCATCAACCTGATCAACGCCATCCGGGAAAAATTCGGCACCTCTTCCCTGATCATCACCCACGACCTGAAATGCGTAAAACTGACCGCCGACCGGATCGCCATGCTGATCGACGGTCGTTGCAATATCACCGGCGATTTTGAGGGGCTGAAATCCTCGTCAGATGAAAGGATCAGTCCGTTTTTTAATTAAACCGAATACCGATGCAAAACCAGACCGTCAATACCGTAAAGTTGGGCATTTTTGTCCTCACCGGGCTTTTTCTGCTCATCTTGTCCTTGTATATTCTGGGCAAAAACCGGAATCTGTTCGGGGTCGGATTCGAGTTGAAGACCCATTTCGAAGATGTCAGCGGATTGGTGACCGGCAACAATGTCCGGTATTCGGGCATCGATATCGGCAGCGTCACCCGCGTAGACATTCTCAATGATACGGTCATAGAGGTCGTAATGAGCATCGACCGGAAGATGCACAATATCATCCGCAGGAACGCCGTCGCCGCCCTGGGTACCGACGGGTTGGTCGGCAACCGGGTCGTCAATATTTCACCCGGAAAAGGGGAAGCGACGTTTGCCGTCAGCGGGGATCAGCTGATTTCGCGAAAAGAGGTCAGCACCGAAAACATGCTTCAAACACTGTCCCGCACCAACAATAATATAGCCGTGATCACGGAGGAGTTGCGGGCGGTGGTCCATCGCATCAATACCAGCGCCCAACTTACCGAACTGCTGGACGACCGGACCCTATCCGCCAACCTCAAGGCGTCGGTTGAGAACCTGCGCCTTGCCACCGCAAAAGCTTCCGATCTGATGACCCAGGCTTCCGGCGCCCTTTCACTGGCGTACGAGGGGGAAGGCACCCTGGCCACCCTGCTGACGGATACCACCCTGGCTGACGGACTGGAAACCGCCGTCCGGAAAATCCGGGAAGTCGAAGAAAGCGCTGATCGGCTGGTGCAGCATATCGACCAGGCTGCCAAAGTGGTCAATGACAACCTCAACTATGGCCAGGGACCGGTCAACGCCTTGCTCCGGGATTCCCTGATGACCTACCGGCTGCATACGACGCTTGAAAATGTAGAAAAGGGTACCGCCGCCTTCAGCGAGAACATGGAAGCCCTGAAGCAGAATTTCCTGTTCAGGCGGTATTTCCGGAAGCTGGAAAAAGCTAAAAAGAAGGAAGGGGAAGGCCGGTGAAAGAAATGTAAAGGGGAAATGTACAAGTGTCGGATTGCCTCCGGTTGCTCGGCCGATTCTACCCGCACCGGCACTTTTGAATTTTGCATTACAACTTTTACATTTTGCATTACATCACCTCCCTCCCGGCTGCACCCCCATCACCGTCCACCCGCCGTCGACCACCAGGGTCTGGCCGGTAACATGCCCGGCGGCATCCGAAACCAGGAACAAGGCGGCTTGTGCGATGTCCTTCACCGTGGCCGGCTTGCCCAAGGGAGTGATGGCCGACCAGGTCTGCCGGTAATCCCGGTCTTCAAGAGTGCGTTCGGTCAGGGTGGCGCCGGGCGCCAGGGCGTTGATCCGGATGCTGTGCGGCGACAGTTCGGCAACCAGCCCCCGGGCCATCATTTCAAGGGCGGCCTTGGTCATGCCGTAAGCGACGAGGTTGTTGTGCGCCAGGTGGCCGGTGACGGAGGACATCAGCAGGATGCTGCCGCCGGTTTTCTGCCGGACCATTTGCCGGGCAGCGGCCTGGGCCAGGAAAAAACTGCCGCCCAGGTTGAGGTCCATGACCTTGCGCAGGGATTCCGGTTGAAAATCCAGGAAAGGCCCGAACAGGGTGATGCCCGCGTTGGCGATGGCAATATGGAGGGCGCCCGTTTTTTCTGCGGCAAAATCCACCATTTTGCGGATAAACCCTACATCCGAAGCATCGCCGGGCATAGGATGACAAACGCCGCCTGCTCCGTTGATGGATTCGGCGGCCGCCCGGGCGAAATCCGGCTCCAGGTCGTTCAGGATCACCGTTGCGCCGCCCAGCGCCAATTGGTGGGCGATCTCGAAGCCGATGCCCTGGCCCGCGCCGGTGATGACGGCTGTTTTATGTTGGAAGGTTACCATGCAGTGTGAGGAATTGAGGAATTGAGGAATCGAGGAATTGAGGAATTGAGGAATTGAATAACCGCTCCGGTTCCTCGATTCCTCGGTTCCTCAACTAAAAATCAATGCGAATCACGCACCACCGAACTGCCCGAGCCGCCCTTCAGGAAATCAAGGTCGGCCCCGAGGTGAGCCTGTTCGACGTGCTGCTGATACAGGTGGACGTAGCCCCGGTCGGCGTAACTGACCCGGGTTTGCCAGGCCTTCCGGCGGGCTTCCAGTTCTTCATCCGATACTTCCAGGTGAAGGACCCGGTTGGCGACATCCAGGGTGATATAATCGCCGTCCTGGACGACGGCAAGCGCTCCGCCTTCCGCGGTTTCGGGCGATACATGAAGTACGACCGTGCCGAATCCGGTACCGCTCATCCGGCCGTCGGAGATGCGCACCATGTCCGTCACGCCTTTTTGAAGGAGCTTTTTGGGCAGGCTCATGTTGCCCACTTCCGGCATGCCCGGATATCCTTTGGGTCCGACATTCTTCAGCACCAGAATGGAATGTTCATCCACGTCCAGGTCCGGCAGATCGACGCGGGCCTTGTAATCCTCGATATCTTCAAAAACAACTGCTTTTCCGCGGTGCTGCATCAGGCCGGGCGTTGCAGCCGACGGTTTGATAACGGCGCCGTGCGCGCAGAGGTTGCCTTTCAGGATCCAGATCCCGGATTGCGGGTTGAACGGCTTGTCGACGGTAGCGATGACGTCGCGGTTATAGCATTCGGCTTTTTCCAGGTTCTGTCCGACCGTTTTGCCGTTCACCGTGATGCAACCGGTGTGGAGGAAGCCGGCCAGTTCCTTCATGACCGCGGGCAGGCCGCCGGCGTAGTACATATCCTCCATGAAATAGGCCCCTGAAGGCTGCAGGTTGGCCACCAGCGGTATCCTGGAGGAGATCGGGTCGAAATCGTCCAGCTTCAGGTCGACGCCGATCCGGCCGGCAATGGCGAGCAGGTGGAGCACAAAATTGGTGGATCCGCCGATGGCTGCGTTGGCCATGATGGCATTTTCGAAGGCATTCCGGGTCAGGACATCCGATAATTTGAGGTCGTCGCGGACCATATCCACGATCCTGCGGCCGGATAATCGCGCCATGACCTTCCGGCGTGAATCGGCGGCTGGGATGGCGGCATTACCCGGCAGCGAAAGGCCCAGGGATTCTACCATGCAGGCCATCGTGGAGGCGGTTCCCATGACCGCGCAGTGGCCCTGGCTCCGGCACATGCTCGCCTCGGCTTCGATGAACTCTTCCTGGCTCAGTTCGCCCTTGCGGTAGGCTTCGTTGAATCGCCAGACATCGGAGGTGCCGATACTTTTTCCCTTGAACCGGCCCGTCAGCATGGGGCCGCCGGAAACAACGATCGAAGGCAGGTTGACGCTGCAGGCGCCCATCACCAGGGCGGGCGTCGTCTTGTCGCATCCGCAGAGCAGGACGACCCCGTCGACCGGATTGGCCCGGATGGATTCTTCGACGTCCATGCTCACCAGGTTGCGGTACAGCATGGCGGTAGGTTTGATCAGCGTTTCGCCCAGCGACATGACGGGAAATTCCACCGGAAAGCCGCCCGCTTCCAGGATGCCGCGCCGGACGGCTTCGGCCAGTTCCCGGAAATGTGCGTTGCAGGGCGTGAGCTCCGACCAGGTATTGCAGATGCCGATCACGGGCTTGCCGTCAAAATCCTCGGCGGGGATGCCCTGGTTTTTCATCCAGGCGCGATAGATGAATCCGTCTTTCCCGCTGCGACCGAACCAGCCGCGGCTGCGGAGCTTTGTTTCTTCCATGTTCAAAGTTGGCGATTTTTTGCAAAAATAGATGAATTGATCGATTGATTCGATTGATTCGATTGATTCGATTGATTCCGCCGCCCGCCATAGCTTCAGCGAAGGCGGGGATTGATTCCGCCGC
>CALMYQ010000200.1 GCA_937873655.1 uncultured Lewinella sp.
CAGCGTGGACGTCTGGGGGGCGTGTGGCCGCAAGTTCAGCACGAAGTACACGACCGTAGGGAGTAAATCTTGTCACCCCGACAAAAGGTCATCGTGCTTGCGATGACCTTTGTCTTTTTTACCATTCCCCTATCCAACTATTCAGCTCAGCCCGCCACGCCTGCAGCGTGGACGTCTGGGGGGCGTGTGGCCGCAAGTTCAGCACGAAGTACACGACCTTCTTGTCACCCCGACAAAAGGCCGTTGCACCTGCAATGGCCTTTGTCTTTTAACCTAAAGCGCTCAAAATGACAACACCAACCCACAAAGTCTACATCCTCCACAGCCAGAAAACGCATCGTTTCTACACCGGCTGCACCGACAATCCCGACCGAAGACTTGAATTCCACAACTCCGGCACTACCCCTTCAACGAAAAGCGGTATTCCCTGAATATTGATCTGGACCAGTGAACTCATGGAAAAGCCTACGGCCATGGCGCTTGAAAGGAAAATCAAGAAACGGGGGGCGGGGCGATTCCTTAATGATTTGAAAATTGAATTTCAGGTTGACTGAGTCCGGCATTGGTCCCTCCCGCCAAGCGTATATCAAATTGGGATTATCATCTGTGGTATCAAAAAGTCATTTTTATCGCCTATTCCCCATCCAAAACCATTACCGTCGGTTTGCCGATCACGCCGGCCTCCTGCATAGCCTTTGCCAGATCGGGGTTTGCAAAGTAGGCTTGGAAGCGCTCTAATGATATCCATTCGCTGATGACGTAGGCGGTTGTCGGGTCATCGCGTAAGACGCCGATTTCGGAACTCAGCTCGCCGGCGGAGAAACGCATGGGTTGTCCCATTTTGAACGCCCACTTCCATTCCGTAAAATCCTTGACCTTGTGATAAACCACAACTTTGACAAGCGGCGCCAGTACGGTCTTCCCTATTTTCCATTCGTCTTTCTCCTTTATCATCGTGTTGAAATATGCGCCCGACTCATGGATTTTGATGTCATAAACGTGGGTATTGCCGAAGATCTCGTAGGTACCTCTGGCCACGAAGGCGTGCTCGGCATCCGACCAAACAATACCCGAAGGCTTGAGCAGCAACGTGGTATTATTATTGATGAATTGTTTGGAAAAATAGTCGGCAATCTGATCTGCCCCTGTGGTCTCCTTGCCGTCGGCGTCGATTCGGACGGCATATTCCGTGTACATTTTTTGCAGGCCGGCGAGATCTTGTGCATTGTAAGCCACCAGGAAGTTGCGGGTAAAAGCCTGGATCTCTAATTCATCCGATATGGATTGAGCTTGCAGATTGCTGAAAACGGTAAAGCTGCCTGCAAGCAGGACCATCAAAGAAAATAATGATTTCATATTTGAGTTTTTAAGTTTATACAAGGTCATGAACTTCTGCATCAACCTGGAAAAGATAGCCGCCTTTACCTCTTTAGTCCCCGAACGTCCAGACCTCCACTCCCTGATACCCGCAATCCTCCACCACAAACAGCCGCCCGGCCAGGGGTTGTGCCGTCAGTTGTTCTTCTGTAAGATCCACTTTGGCGGTGGTGATGTACAGATCCCGGAAATCCGCCCCACCGAAGGTGCAGGAGGTGACACGGGCCACCGGCAGCGGGAGGCGGAGCAGTTGTTTGCCGGTGCGGGGATCCCATCGGGTGACCTGCCAGCCGTCCCAGTGGGCGATCCAGAGCATGCCTTCGCGGTCGATGGTCATACCGTCGGGGAAACCCTGGTTTTCGGGGATGGTGATGACGGTGCGTTTGCGGGTAATCTCGCCGGTACGGATGTCGTAATCGTAGGCGACCACTTCCATGGTCGGCGTGTCGATGTAGTAGAACGTCTTGTGGTCCGGGCTCCAGGCCAGGCCGTTGGAGATGGTGACGCCATCTATTTTACGGGCGGTCGAAAGGTCCTTCTCGATCATGTACAGGCTGCCCGCGCCCGGTTCTTCGGAAAGGGCCATGGTACCCACCCAAAACCGGCCGGCGGGGTCGCATTTGCCGTCGTTGAAGCGGTTGCCGGGGAGGTGAACTTCCGGATCGTGCAACATCCGGACGGCCCCGGTATCCCGGTTCACAAAAGCCAGACCGCTTTTGAGGGCGGCGATAAAATGGCCGTCGGCGCGCAAGGCTACCGCCCCAACCATGTCGTTGACCTGAATCCTTCGGTACGCGTTCTGCGCCGGGGTAAATTCATGAATTTGCCCGTTCAGGATATCCACCCAGCAAATGCATTGGCGACGGGCGTCCCATACGGGGCCTTCGCCGAGCAGGGAGGGATCGGTTTCGATGACTTTCAGCTGGCGTTTCAATGCTTTCGGCATGGTTCCTAATTCTTGTCAAAATTGGCCTTTTCCTTCACATTTCCGGCTGTTTTCACTTTGCGCAGTTTGATCCTGAGGACTGCGCCGTCGGCCGGCAGGGTGGAATGATACAGGGCATCGCCGTTCCAGATCCGCTCGCGCACCCATTGGTCGCCTTCGTACCCCCCCTGTTCCGCCAGCACAAATTCGGCGGCGTTGTAGCCTGAGCCGTATACAGGCCGGAAGGTGAATTTTGCGTCAAATCCGACAAGCAGGAATTCGTCTTCGGCCAGTTGCCCGATCAGGACCCTGCCGGTGCGCTCCGACCTGTTCTTGTAGGTTGGAAAGCCGAAATTGAACAGGATATCGTACCCGCCCATGCTGACCAGTTGTTCGGATAGACCCTCCTCCTCCCCTATCGCGACCAGTTTGCCGGTTCCCTGCAGGCGGGTGATGGGTGAAACGGCCTTTTGCAGCAAACGGTAATTCCGGGCAATCCCGTCAAAGCGGCCGTCCAGGTTCTCCTTGTCGCGCTGGTCGTGCGGGTCGACGTGGAACGGATCGATGCCGTAGGGCGCTATGCCGATGGCGTTGAAATTGCCCAGGGCGTAAAACTGAAACCGGGCGAAGTTATTGCCGTTGCCCATTTCGGGGATGAATAACGGGTTATCCGGCCGGTCGTAATGATCGCAAAGTTCGTTGAAAATGCCGGGGTTGCCGTGGTAAATATCCAGCGCCAGCAGATCGAGATGGGGCGCCGCCGCCTTCCACATATCGATCATATTGGAGGTGGGACCACCGCTGGGGTATTCGCCGGGCCGTTGAAAGGCGTTTTCCCGGATCCAGACGTTGGTGTACATGGGCAGGTCATAGATCCGCTGCCCTTCCGCCGCAATCTCATCGATATAACGGGCGATGCAATAAGCGTTGAAGGATTCGGGCGCATCCACACCGAATGCTTCCGGCCAGGATCCCGGCTTTTTGCCCAGCTTTTGAATGATTTCACCAGGTACCTGCTTTTCAAAAACCCGATTGGCGGCATCCGAATAATCCCGGTCGGTCCACATGGAGCCCGGTTCGTTTTCCACCTGGATCATGATCACGGTACGGCTACCCTCATCGATCCTTTTGATGTATTTCATCAGCTCGGCGAATGCTTTTTTATCCGCCTCCAGGTTGGTCCGGGAAACGGCCGACAGGACATAGATCTCCTGGCCGTTGCCGTCTTTCATTCTGGGGTATTTCTCCGTGTTTTCCAGCACCCAGGGCGGCGCGTACTGGGACCGGCCGTTTTTATAGGATCCGAACCAAAGCAGGATGAGCTTCAAATCCTGTTCGCGGGCGCTGCGGATGAGGTGTTCCAGTTCCCTGAAATTGAATTTCCCCCGTTCGGGTTCGATATTTTGCCAATAGACCGGCGCTTCGATGGTATTGCAGCCCAATTCCCGGGCCTGGCTCCAGAATTGATCGGTGATGGCCGGCCAGGCGCTGCTGTTCCACAATTGGGCGCCAAGAACGATGAAAGGTTTGCCGTCTGCGTAAAAGGTGTATTTATCACCTTCTTTCCGGATTTCCGGCATCGGCGGCTGGGCGGTCAGAAGGCTGGACAGCCAACAGAGGAAGAACAGGATAAAAAATATTTTCATGATTCTGGACAGGTGAATAACCAGCGATTGTCATTAATAAAATCTGCACGATAGGCGAGATAAAGATATCCAAAACCGCGAAAATCAGCTTCGGCATTTAGAGATGCTATGTTTAGCACTCAATCAAGTTCTTATTCAGGGCGCAGGCAAGTTCAGATGCCATTGTATTAATTTAATACAATAATAAAAATTTCTATCTTGCACATCGATCATCAAAATTCAATCGCCTGTCCAAACTGACCTGACATGGAAAAAAGACAATTGAGCGCCTTTTCACTTCTATTGTTCGCGGCCATTGCCGTTTTATGGACTGCCTGCGCACGGGAAAAGGTCCGGATACTGGTCTTCAGCAAGACCGAGGCCTTTCGGCACGAATCCATTGAGGCGGGCATCGCTGCCCTTCAGAAAATAGCCGGTGAAAAAGGGTTTGAGGCTATCTTTACCGAGGATGCATCGGCTTTCAAGACCGCCAGCCTGAGTGGATTCAATGCCGTGGTCTTTCTGAATACCACTGGTGATGTGCTGGATAACGAACAGCAGGAGGCTTTCGAGCGATATATCCAGGCCGGAGGCGGTTACGTGGGCATCCATTCTGCAACCGATACGGAATATGACTGGCCATGGTACAATCAACTTGTCGGGGCCTGGTTCCTGGACCATCCACTGGATCCTAATGTACAGACCGGCAAAATGGTGGTCAGGGAAAAGGACCACTGGGCTACTAAAGGCATGCCCGATACTTTTGATAAAACCGATGAATTCTACAATTTCCGGAATATATCGCCCAACATTCACGTGGTGCTGACCATTGATGAAAGCACCTACACCGGAGGTAAAAACGGCGAGGATCATCCCATGAGCTGGTACCAGGAATTTGAAGGCGGCCGCTCGTTCTACACTGCGATGGGGCATACCAACGAAACCTTTACCGAACCGCTTTTCCTGAACCACCTTTGGGCCGGGATCAACTATGCTATTGGGGGCGACCATCCGCAACCGCTTGATTACAGCAAGGCGCGCCCCGAAGAGAACCGGTTCACCAAGGTGGTGCTGGCGGAAAAACTGGATGAGCCGATGGAGTTGACCGTACTGGACGAGGACCGCGTATTGTTCATCCAGCGCAAGGGAGAGGTTCGGTTATATAGGGTCAGCAGCCAGGAACTCAAGACCATCGCCACTATTCCGGTAAGCACCAAATATGTGAACCGGAAGGGCGAGGAATCGACGGCCGAGGACGGCTTGCTGGGCCTGAACAAGGACCCGAATTTCGCACAAAACCACTGGATCTACCTGTACTATTCCACTCCGGAGGCGTCCGAAAATGTCCTGGCCAGGTTTGAAATGAATGGGGATGAACTGGTGATGGAATCGAAAAAGATCATGCTGAGTGTTCCGACCCAAAGGGAGGAATGCTGCCACACGGGCGGATCGATCGCCTGGGACAAAGATGGCAACATGTACGTGTCTACCGGAGACAACACCAACCCGCACGGGTCGAACGGGTTCAGCCCCAGCGACGAGCGGCCGGGAAGGGAGCCCTGGGACGCCCAGAAGTCGTCGGCCAACACAAATGACCTCCGGGGCAAGATCCTGCGCATCAAACCCCAGCCCGACGGCACCTATACGATTCCGGAAGGCAACCTGTTTCCCGAAGGTACTCCCCAGACCCGCCCAGAGATCTACACGATGGGACACCGTAACCCGTTCCGGATCTCCATCGACCAAAGGACGGGTTTTCTGTATTGGGGCGAAGTAGGCCCGGATGCCAACAAGCCTGACTCCACAAGGGGGCCCGCCGGCCACGACGAGGTCGGGCAAGCCCGACAGGCCGGCAATTTCGGCTGGCCGCATTTTGTGGGAGATAACAAGGCCTATCATAAGTTCGATTTCGCCAGGGAGCAGTCGCTGGCCCCGTGGAATCCGGACGCACCCAAAAATACATCGCCCAACAATACAGGGCAAACGACCCTGCCTCCGGCCACGAAGGCTTTTATCTGGTATCCCTATGATGAATCTCCCGAGTTTCCGCTGGTGGGCACGGGCGGCCGGAACGCTATGGCCGGTCCGGTTTTTTATGGGGATGATTTTAAAAACTCCGCCCGCTCCTTTCCGAAATACTACGACGGCAAATTGCTCATTTACGACTGGATGCGGGGTTGGATCATGGCAGTGACAATGGATGCGGAAGGCAATTACGTCTCCATGGAACGATTTATGCCGGGTTATAAATTCAGCAATCCGATGGACATGGAATTTGCTGCGAACGGCGATCTGTACATGCTGGAATACGGCACCGGCTGGTTCGTTCAGAACGACGACGCCCGCCTCGTCCGGATCGAATACAATGCCGGCAACCGGAAGCCGCAAATCCGGATGGAGGCGGACAAGGCCGGCGGACCGGTGCCGCTGACCGTCAACCTGAGCGCTGTAGGCACTACCGACGCTGACGGCGATCCGCTGAAATACACCTGGGAGGTCACTTCCGAAAACGGCTTCAAACAAACCCTGAACACAGAAGCCGCTACGCTGACGGTCCAGGATAAGGGCGTTTATACCGCTACGCTCACTGTAGACGACGGCGCCGGCGGCGCCAACAGCCAATCCTTGCAGTTCGTGGCCGGTAACGAACCGCCGGTATTGACCCTTGAAACCCCGGGCGGTAACCGATCGTTCTATACACCCGGCCAACCGATCCGGTACGAGGTCAAGGTAACCGACCGGGAGGACGGTTCGCTCTCAGCCGGTATCGCGCCGGAAAGGGTTGCCGTCAGCATCGACTATTTCCCGGAAGGTTTTGACCTGGTTGAGATCGCACGGGGGCACCGTTCGGCTGATGAATCGGCCCTTTTTGCCAAAGGCAAAACCCTGATCGAGGGCGCCGACTGCATGGCTTGCCATAAAATAAAGGATAAATCCATCGGGCCCAACTATCAGGAGGTGGCAGCCCGGTACAAAGGCGAGAAAACGGCTGTTGAAAAACTGGCTGACAAAATCATCAACGGCGGGAGCGGTGTCTGGGGCGAAGTTGCCATGGCCGGCCATCCGCAATTGTCGGTTGCCGACGCCTCAGAGATGGTCAGATACATCCTCAGCCTGGCAACTCAGACCTCCAAACCGACACTGCCGGTTAAAGGGGAATACCCAGCCTTGCTTCCCGAAGGCGATCCGGGAAAGGGGGTATTTGTGATCCGGGCTGCCTATGAAGACAACGGAGCAAACGGCTTGCCCACCCTTCTTTCGGAGCAAACACTGATCCTGCGGAATACCAATCTGGATATACACGGATATGACGGTTACGAAAAAGCCCGCAAGCTGACCTTCGGGGATAGGAACATGGTCATTGTTGAAACAAGCGGCTCGTACATGATGCTGAAACAAGTAGATCTTGCCAATGTCAATGCGGTAAGCCTCGCGGCCACCGCCCCCATTTCGAGGCTGAACGCTGCAGGTGGATCTGTCGAATTGCGGCTGGATAGTCCTTCGGGGCCCCTGGCCGGCGCTTCGGCATTCATGGAACCCGGCGACCAGGCAAGTTTTGCACCTTCCATGATAACTGTCCCGGTAAAACCGCCGGATAACCCCGATGGTCAATTACACGATATTTATCTGGTATTCGTAAACGAGAACGCAGAAGGCCGGTCTCTGATGATCGTTATGGGTACACAATACAGTTTGACCCAACCGGCATTGGATTTTTAGTATCGGCCTGGAATTCCCTCGCCGGTGTAACATTACCGGGATTCGCGAGATAAAGGTATTTGAAAGGCCCTGTGTCGAGGCCAGTTGCTACCATTGAGTTTTCTGCAACTTTAGGGTTGGGGGTCACGCTACTGGACATTTTTTTACGTGAAGCGGATTGAAAAGCCCGTAGGGATTTTTAAGCCTATCTAATGAATGGCTTATCAATCCCTACGGGCTTAATAATCCGCCTTCGTCTGCCAAAGCTACCCAGCCCTACAAAATGTCCAGTAGTGTGGTTGGGGGTTCACATTTTTCGCCGAATACCCTCTTTTTTCTAATTTTACCTGAAATCCTTTATCTGCCATGAAAAAACTGCTCACACTTTTCCTTCTTCTTTCCGGGTTTGCCTCGTTCGGTCAGGTTACCGGTGAGATCGACTATAAATATCTGGGTGTTTCCTTCACGATCCCGGAAGGCTGGATGGGGCAGGAAGCTGAAATGGGTTACCTCATGGCTTCTAATTCGGTACCGGGTCTCATCCTTTTGTTGCCGCATGATCAGCAGTATAACCTGGAGCAGCTCAAAACCCAGGCGCAGGCCGGGTTGAATGAAGGCAACGGCACTTACCTCCAATTATCCGGACCGCTCGCCGACCTGGGCAACGGGTCCATCGGCGGTACCTTTGCGGGCACGCTGGAACAACAACCGGCAAAGGCTTACATTATCGGTATGTGCAACCCTTACGGCAAGGGACTTTCTATTATCGCCGTCACGACCTCCGACCAATTCAACGGCAACTACGAAACCTATGCAAAGGCGGTGAAAAACAGCGTGAAATTCCGCAAGCCCGAGGCCAGGGAAGATATCGGCGAATGGAAGGAATGGATGAAAAACGTCAAGCTGACCTATATGGAGTCCTATAACTCCATTTCCCCGGGTGTAGACGGCATGACGGGCGGGGGGTACAGCCTGAGCAAGGAAATAGACCTGTGCGGCGCCGGATACTTCATCTACTACGGCTCCAGCAATATCAGCACGGGCAGCGATAACTCCTCTGCCTACAGCAATTCCAGGGACAACGGAAGCGGGAAATGGGATATCCAGACCGGTCCGGACGGCAACCCCGTATTGGTTTTGAACTTTAATACCGGGGAAACGGCTTCGTACACCCTGACTTACGCGGATAAAAAATTGTATTTGAACGGCACGCGGTATTTCCGGACCACGGACGGGGAATATGCGCCGAATTGTAAATAGGTCCCTTTCAAATATAGGTTAATCCTTGCCGATTTTTTGCTGAAGCCTTCACCGTGCACGTGTCGGACACCTTCGAGGTGTCCGACACGTGCACAGCCCGATGTGCGGCCATTCATCAAAGAACCAATTCACGGAAAAGCTTGTCGAGCGCGACATCCAGGTCTGTTGCAAAGCCCGGGTGCGGGCGCGAGGTCTGGATGGAGGCGCTTCGTACAGCCGTGAGCCAACGGAAACGTTCGGGCGGGAGCAATGCGGCGATCGGTCCGCCGTCCGGTGCGCCGCTTGCGATTTTTTCCAGGGCTTCCAGGTTGGATTGCAGGAATTCCAGGTCCGCTTCCGGGGCCAGTCGCAGGATTTTATCCCGGTCCAATTGCACGCGCACCCTGATGAACCCGCTGCGTTTGCAAAACAGGATCACCCCCACATTAATGAACTCCTCGCGTTCTACCCGGGGCACAAACCGGATCACGGCGTATTCATAAAGGTGCTTCTCTTGCATGCAGCGCTTCTTTTACAAAGATATCGGAATGGAGTATCCTTTCGTTCAGAAACCGGGTATAGCCTTCCCGGAGTTCATCGGGCGTTTCGGTCGTGTCCCGCCACTGCAGCCAGTCGTCGGGGATGGACGCCACGATATCCCGGATCTTTTCGGGTGGCAACAGGGCTTTCATTTCAACGTCCACTTCCGCCACCTGATCGGCCCGCCAGATGAACACGTGCCCCTTGATCTGGGCGAACGGGCTTCGGATGGCCTGGTCCAACCCCGCCCAGTTGTGGTGAAAATACAAGGAGGCGCCGTGGTCGATCAGCCAGAGTTCGCGGTTCCAGAACAGCATATTGGTATTCCGGACGGTGCGGTCAACGTTCATCAGCAAGGCGTCCAGCCATACGATCCGGGAGGCCGTCAACGGGTCCGCCTGGTGCACGACCGGATCAAAGGTAAAAGACCCCGACAGAAAGTGCAACCCCAGGTTGAGCCCGCGGCTGGCCTGGAGCAGGTCCTGGATCTCCTCGTCGCCCTCGGTGCGCCCGAATGCCTCGTCCAGGTTGATGAAAACGATCTCCGGCACGCGGAACCCCAGGGCCCGGGCGATCTCCCCGCCGATCAGTTCGGCGATCAGCGCTTTGGTCCCCTGCCCTGCCCCGCGGAATTTGAGCACGTACTTGAATTCGTCGTCCGCCTCCGCCAGGGCCGGCAGCGAGCCGCCTTCCCGCAGCGGGGTGATGTACCGGGTGACATTTACAGTGCGCAGGTCCATGATTTTGGTTTAGGGGGTAAAGATACGGGGTTGATTGGGAATTGATTGATGATTGATGATCGATGAATTTTGATTTTTGAAGTATGGGGAACCTGGGGTGGCTCGCATTTTCATAGGCCGCATGGTTTTGCTTATCTATTATTCTGACTTTTTTCAATTGCGTTATATTTCATTGTGGATTCATTGCATCTTTGCAGAACACACCAATTGAAATCTATATTTAAAAACATTGAAGAAGCATGAAGGTAAAAGAATTCATCAAAAACATTCTAATTGATGAAATAAAAGATATTCAACAAAAATGCGGCCATCATTTTTTATCTTTTGGATTAATTTCCCAAGGAATAGAATTTTATGGGGCTTGTCTTGATGAAGGTTCTTTTTTTGAAATTGGAAAAAGTGGATCAGGGTTCAGAATGGCGATTATTGAATTATTTCCGAGCAATTACCATCCCTTTGCGGAAGAAAAAAACAAGCCTTTCGACCTTTATGAAAACTTAAGGTGTGGCCTAATACATGCAGTTTTACCTAAAGCTGAATTAGAATTAATTCAACAATCAGAAATTCATCGGTTTGGAAATCACCTTGAGATAAAGTCAATCAGGAAAAGAGACCGATTGATTTTGGTTTCTCAAATCTTAATGGCAGATTTTGAAAAAGCTGGTTTGGAGATTATCCGCAGGATTGAAGATCGCGAAATTTCTGACGATAAAGTTTATAAAGAATTTATGGGTATTGACCCTTAAGGGCCTCTGAATCAATAACTGTCAGATTTGATCCTGCTTGTTCGGGCGTAGATTACTTTAATCGAAATAGTTTTCAAAATAATGATGTCAGCCCATTTTTTAAGTTAAGTTTCAAACCCGAAGGGCTTTAATATGCTTAACTGTGGGAGCATCCCACGGATCTTCAAAACGGCTGTGAGGAAGCCTGAAGGGCTTCAATATCATGCAGTTCGGAATCAACAACCTGAAATGGAAAAACACGTTTGACCCCTTCAGGGTCATGAAATCAACGCCATTCCCGCCGCCGGTTTCACCGACGGCTAAAGGTATTTAAGCCTTTCAGACTTAGCGTTCCGTTTCTCCAATCCTGACGGTAATTTTTTTCGGCGACCCTAAGCCAAATACGACAGTTATTATTTCACCGATCCTATAATCTGGGAGACGACCGTTTGTTGGATGATTTACTTCAAAACACAACTACCAATACAGAATGAAAAAACTACCTATTTTATTTACTGTCCTTTTGTTTCTGGCTGTTTCAGGCTGCAACAAAACGACGGAGACTGTGGCGCCCGTTCTCGAAGGCCAGTACACCGGTACCTTTGAAAGGAACGGAACAATCGCCCCTGTCGAACTGAACCTGAACGATCAGGATTTTACGGGTTCCAGCGAGACGGATAAATTTCCGGCCATCTGCAGCGGTCATTACACGGCAACCGGTGATTCCATTTCTTTTGAAAATACCTGCATCTGGACCGCCGAATTCGACTGGACCTTGATCCTGAGCGAATCCTGGCATTATGTGGTGGACAATAACAAGCTGACCCTTATTCGGCCTAACGGGGATCGATATGATTTGCAGAAACAATAGGTGATCATACCGGGTTGATTATTCTTTTAAACCTTGGTCGAACTTTCCTAAATTCACCCGGTATTTTGAGTTTTGGAGCCATGCCTACGTTTACGAAACCCCGGAGGTTTCGCAAACGGACCAACGTAAAGCAAACAACACTATGCACTTATTGCCGACCACCGATACCGTCGATCTGATCGCAGGCGAAAGCGAGCCCGTGCTCCGCAACCTGCGGATCACCCAATGCTATTTCGGGCTTTCTTCGGCGATGGCCGCCCGTACCGGCCCCGGCGCCAACTGGTGCACCTTCGCGACCTGGGCCTCCAAACAGGCCGGGCAAACCATCCGAAAAGAGGACCTGAAACGGGCGCTTGAACGGCTCATCCAGCCCCAATCCGCCGGCGAACGGGGGCTTGCAGACCTGGATCCGGATAGAATTGGCGAAGACCCCGCTATGGTAGAAAAGGTCTGGAAATTGTTTGACCCCGAACGGATCCAGGACAGGTCGAGCGAGGCGGTGAGCCGCGGCAACCGGAAGGTGTTTGCGGAGATCGGCCGCGAATTCGCCCGGTTCCTGACCGAGTGCGGCGGTGATGCGGCATACGATGAAGCCTGGATAAACGCCTTTTGCAACGGCCTCCGCCCCGGCGATCCGCCCGACGGACAGCAATACCTCCGGCGGGCTTTCCGGCGATATTATACCGCCTTTTTTGAACCGGATGAGAAGCAAAAAGCCGAGCTCATGCTGCTGGCCAATCTCGAGATCGGTTTCCACGAACAGAATCGCCTGCAACCCGAGATCGCAGCCGGACTGGATGCGGCCATTCCCTCCGCCAGCGAGATCACCCGAAGCGTACTGGCAAGCCTGTTTCCCTATCGCGGATGGCTCCTGCAGCTGGCCTTCCCGGTCATGCGTTTCCTCGGCCGCCCCCTTGCAATCGATCGCACCCTCGACCGGTTGATCGACCGGGCGCGGAAAAAGGTCCGCCTCCTGCTCACCAAACACCTGATGGTGCTGGGCTTCCCGGAGGGGCAAGACCTGCGGCTCGGCAGGGACCTCCATGGCGCCTTCCCCCAACCATTGCAGCACCTGGACAATCCGGATTTGCTGGCCTTGCTCAGGCGCATCGATCCAACTCCGGACAGCCTGATCGACACCGGCGCAATCGACTGGGCCGACCTGCCCGACCGCATGCATTATATCGGCGATTTGTTCCGGTCGCAGCATTTCAATGCCCGGTTGCTGGAAATGCCTTTTTTGCAGGAGCAGACGGCAGCCATAAGGGCCGGACAAATACCTGATGGTCGGCTTTAATTCAACCTTATGGTCATTCCAAGGCCTTCACCAACGCCGTAAATCGGTCATCCGCCCGCAAGGAATCCAGGTCCGGGTCGTGTTCGTATGATTGCCGGTTGCGGTATCCGTATTGGATGGCGTGTTCCAGGGCTTCTATGGCTTTATCGATATTACTCATTTTAGCGTAAGCACATCCCAGGTTGTAGTAATCGCCGCCGTTCGGGCCCATGGCCAGCGCTTTCTCGTAGAATCCGGCTGCTTCCCGGTTTTTGTCCAGCACCAGCAGGGCATACCCCATGCTGGAATAGGCGGAGCGATCCATCAGGCCGGCATTGGTCGCCGCTTTCAGGTCGGCTTCGGCCTTGTCGGTACGGCCACCTGCATAATTTACAATGATCTTGCCGGTCACTGCGGCGGTATTTTTCGGATCAAGGGCCAGCAGGTTGTCGTATACCTGTTCGGCTTCGTTGTGCCGGTTGGCGCGCATGAGCTCTCCGGCGTAAAGGTTAAGGGTCTGGACGTCCTTTGGGTACTTATTGGCCATATCGGCCAGGAGCGGCAATGCCCGGTCGCGATCGTAGCGCAATGCGGTCATCATGGCCCGGCCGTCCTTGTAATCCAGGTGGTGCGGCGGGACGGGGTCGAGTTCGTTTTTCCAGAAGGACAGGGTCTCTTTCAGGATCCTTCGGGCTTCATCGGTATCGGTGTAGGTATCGAAGGCATGCGGCATACCGGACCCCATGCGGATGGTCCAGGGTGCCTTATTGAGGAGGACTTGTTTCCAGATTTCGTCGTAATTATTTTGGCGTACGTCGCTCTCGGCCACCACGAAATAGACCGGCAGATCCTTGCGATAAGGGCCGCTGCCGTAGGCGCCGTAGTACAGTACAGCGGCCTTGATGCCGTCGAAGGCCTCTTCCCCCATGAGGTAGTTCAATGTGTTGCCCACGTTGGCGGAAGCGGCGTATACCCCCAGGCGATCGGTGTCGATCTGGAACTGCGCGCCTTTTGCCGCCAGGAAGTCAAACACACCCTTTATGGATTCCATCACATGGTTGGGGTCGCTGTCCATCGAAATGCCGATATATCCGTTGGCAGCTACCAATCGGGGCCAGGTGGAATAAACACCCCAGCTTTTCAGTTTCCTGGCGCCCGGGCGGTCACCGATCGCGTTGAGGAATACCACCGCCGGCCTTTTTTCGCCGGCAGCCATGACGGGCGGCAGGTAGATGTCCAGGTCAAGGTTGCCGATATCGGTTTTCATGTAGGTCACACCCGGTTTCAGGGTCACTTTTTCCATATCGGGATGTTCGAGTACAACCCCGAAATTCAGCTGATCCGCAGGGGAAAGGGGTTCGGAAGGCTGGGCCGCAACCAAAACGGCATTGGCCAGCGAAAGGCAGAAAAAGAAGGTTTTCATATCAGTCGGATTTTTCGGCAATGGTAGGCGTCCAAACGCGCAAAGACTACCGAACCGATCGATCCGGGACAATTTTACCATTTTTTTGGGCTGCTCTGCGGTAATCAGACGGGGTCCGTCCGGTTATTTTCTTGAAGGCGTCATTGAAAACAGACAGGGAGTTGAAACCGGCGTCGTAGGCGATATCCGCGATCTTGAGCCTGCGGCAGGCAGGCGAGCCGAGCATTTTCCCGGCTTCTTCCACCCGCAGGTTATTGATGTAGTCGAAATAGGAAAGCTGGAGGCGCTCGTTCAGCACCTGCGACAGATTGTGACGATTGGTATCCAGCCTGGCGGCGAGCTTTTCAATGGTCAGTTCGGGATCGGTATAGACCCTTTCCCCTCGCATCAAACCGGCCAGGACGCGGGCAATTCGTTCGGCTTCTTCTTCCTTCAGGGTCGACCTGGCGTATTTCTTTTCCGGCTCCCGGTTTCCGGCGGGATCGTCCATCCCGAATAACCTGGGCGCCCTCATTACCCAATAACTGACCCAGTAAATAAACAGGGTGAGCAATACGAATCCGAACCGGAGTACAGCCAGCCGGGGATAAGTCTCGTGAAGCAGCGTCAACAGGAAGCTGACAACCGATGTTACCACCCAGGACAGTTCGACAAACCGCCGGACCCAGGTCCAAAGCAACTGCTGCCCGGCGCCCTCATTTGCGCCATACCGGACACAAATCTGGTGTGCCGAATAGTGGTATGCGGCGATCACGACCAATTGCCAGAACATGCCGGGCCACCCCTTGTAAAGCCATTCGTACCAGGGAAACCAGTAACCGGCAAAGCCCAGCCAAATGCACAGGGCGCCGCCCAAGAACGGCAGAAAATGGAGTGCAGGCAGTTTCGGCGGATGGTCTTCACCGGCGAGATAACGGACAAACAGCCAGGCCAGCGGTCCGTACAACAGCGGCAATTTATAACTGATATTATAAGTGATCAGCAGGTGCTGCATCAGCCACCATTTATCCAGGATCTTGAAGCCGATCTGGGCCAGCATAACCGCCAGGTAGAGGATCAAAAACACGTATCCCCGCGGCCGGGCTTTTCGCCGCATCAACAACAATCCCAACAGGAGGCCCTGAATGCCGCCCAGCAAGAGCAAGAGCATGCTGCCGTACAATACCATATCAGCCGACTATAATTGAAGGTAACGACATCCCCCACACCCAAAGGTTGCACCCCTCTCATCCGCCGAAGCCTCGGGCGAAGGCGGGCTCTCACCCTCTCACCCTCTCACCCTCTCACTCTCTCACTCTCTCACTCCCTCACCCTCACCCCCTCCCCTACCTTCTGATCTTCAACACCAGCGTATACGCCCCTTCCTTCAATCCTTCAGCGCCCACAACCCCGATAACCACCTGGTACGGGTTATTAATGGCCAGGATATCGTGTACTGTGCGGGTATGGTCCTGGGTTTTGCCGCGAACCTTGTAGTCCCATTTGTGATCCGCTTCGCAACGGATGCAGCTGCTGAGCCGGGGTACGGTATTGTTGGCGGCCACCTGACCCACTTCGTAGGCATAAAGGCTGAAATTGGCTTTTTTATCCGCCGGGATCACCTGGATCTCCATCTCGGAATGGTCGGGCAGGTCCAGGGCGTAGAGGACGTGGTTGCCGGTAAATTTGCGCGCCTGGGTGGCCGGAAAGCAGGCGACAGAGCTGTTCCAGGCCCAGGAAAGGTCTTCCATCGGGGCGCCTACGGAGAGGTTTCCTTCCACCGTGAATTCTTCATTTACGGGTACTTCCAGCCATTGGGGTTGAAGGTCGGTTTGGGCGAATATACCCACTGCGCCTACCGTGAAAAAACAACAAAGGATCTTGGATTTCAACATAGCGTTTTTGAAATTTTGCATTGACCGAAACGGCCGCCAGTTGTTGGCAGAACCGTCCGGGGTCTTAAAAGATCCAAATATAAGGACGATATGCCAATTGGGACTCACCCGATCAGGTGAATTCAAGGCGGCGTAATGTCGAATTTCCGGGTATAAAAAAAGCGGGACCCCACCCTGGCGTCCCGCTTTCAAAATTGGTCGAAATAGCGCTAACCCTTATTCGGGTAATTCTGCTTCAAATGTTAAAGGAATCTCGTCTTTGGGTCCTTCATCCGTGAAATCAAAAATTCTCCGGTTCAATAAGCCGCTACCCTTTACGTGCCTGCCTTCCAAAGTAAAAGTCAGCTCAACCGGCCTGGAAATCCCCTTGATCGTAAAAACGGCCTGGGTCTTAAACTGATTCTCCCCGGCCGGTTCGGCGCCACTGATCGTCACGGTAGCCTCCGGGAATTTCTTCACGAAAAAGTACTCTTTTTTCTTCCGGACATTCTTTTCAAGTTCTTTCCAACCGGTGGACAAAGAACTCGTCCTGATGGCCAGTTCAACCTGAATGTCTTCCACTTTGCCTTCCGTGTATTCCACTTTTTTAAAAGACCAATCTTCAAATGTGAATACCTGGGGAGATCCTGCATCCGCTATGAATTCAATGGTCCCCGGCGGGGTCGGGAAGGGCGGTTTTTCCGATTGGTCCCGGAGGCTCAACCAGGCGGTAACGGATGCAAAAGCGAGCATGATAATCGTTTTCATAATCCTCTCATTATTGGTTATGGTAATATTAGCCGTTCACTTGTTCCATAAAGAAGCTCGCGAAAAAAATCATCGTTTCCCGCGCCGGCGCAGGGCCCTCCGGGCCTTCTATTCCAAAATCCCGGGTAATGTTCAGCGAAAATTCCGCCTGCACCCACAACAGCAATTCGTTGCCGCCAGATAATACCGGCAAGATCCGCGCATTGATGTCCACCTTCTTTTTCCGGTTCATCAGAACAAATTCCCCCGGGATCACCATGAGGGTTTCCCGGGCTGTTTGAATGGGAGGTAACTGCTGAAGTCCGCCGAAGGTGAATCTGGCGCCGGGGAATCGGGAGGCTTTGATGTATTTTTTCAACACTTTTTCCGTCAGATCGCGGCCGCCCATGGTCAGGGAGGAAGTTTCCACCTCAAAAGTCCCTTGCCGGATACCATGATCCTTGCCAAGAATTATTTCGCCCTTCACCCCTGAAAACTCCCCTGCATACCGGTCAAGCGGTTCTCCAAAGCGAAACTGGAGTGTTGGCGCCTCCGGGTCCGCGGGACCCAGTATCCGCCATTTTTCTCCGATATTGCGGGTTATCAGATCCGCCTGGACTTGAGTATTGTCAGCCTGCGGCAACCCCAATCCAAGTTCATCCCAGGTAACAACCGGCGCCGCTGCCGGAACCGGTGTAAAGGCATCTCCGAGTTTGGAGTGTTCCATGACCCCGGCAACCGCCTGGGCCATCTGACCGGCCGTTCGTTCGAACAGCCCTTCATAGTCTTCCATTGTTCCGGTAAAGGGCTCCTTGAGCCAGGATGCTACGGGTTGCATGCAATCAAACTGGGAATAAATTTCTGTGGAGAGGAATACTTTGCCCTCCTGATCCAGATAAGGGTGGAAGTCCAGGTAAAATCGCCGGTCGGTGCGCTGAAATACAGCTGACGGCAACTGCTTGTAATCTTTCAACCCTTTCTGTATGGCGTTCATCGCCGCCTTTCGAAATGCCTGCTGATCAAATGCCGGCGGTGGGTACCCAGTCAGGTCTGTTACCTTGAGCTTGACGGCGGTTTGCGCCCGCCCATTGGGCCAGACCAGGGGATCGTCTTCCTTCCATTCTCCGGTTTGCTGGGGCAGGGAGCGAAAAATCCGTATAAAATTCTCTATGGTGCTGAATTCGGCGTATCTGCCTGAATAAACAGAGCGCCCGCGGTCGGTCTGCCAAACCAGCACAGGGGTTGTAGTGAGTTCAGCGGGGATCCCTTCTGAAGGGGATTTTTCCAATAACGGGATTCCTTTGTCTGAGGAATAAGCCCTCAGCAAAGGCAGGCATTGCGCCGCGAAATCCCGATCGGAATCCGGATTGTAAAAAACGACGAGCCGGCCCGAATCCACTGGCGCCCGGCCGGATTGCAACGGCAGCCCAGGGAGGAAGAGACATTGCAAATAAAAATACAAAATACTGATAATCATTTTATTATTAATTTTAAGTCTTTACATTCCGGGGTTCATCGGCATATTGGGTGTTCACCAGTCAGGGGGTTGGTGTCATTTGATTTCGATTTGCGAATTATGGTAGTGATCCGAATGGACCGAACGCTCATTATCTGGGTCCAGTACCCAAACCCCGTCAACCACAAATTTATAGAGGTAGGTCCCGGGTTTGATGTCAACCGGGCAAACCCAACTGCCGTTTTCGCGTACGCAGGGCAGGGAACGGGCATTCCATTGGTTGAATTCGCCAGCTACTGCCACAAAACGGGCATTGGGGTAGTCATTCAACCTGAACAGGGTATTGCCGGCCGCTTTTCCGGTCAGTCTCCCGATCAGGCCGTCAACCTCAGGGTAATCGGGTTGGAGTTCCAGGGTTCGTTTAAAAGCCTGAACCGCTTCAGCCGGATCTCCGTCCAGCATACAGGCGAACCCGAAGTCGCGCCAGGCTGCGGGGTTCTCAGGATGGGCCTGCAGGTTGAGTTTGAGGAGTTTCCTGGCCGTTTGCGTTCTTCCGAGGTCCAGTAATCCGTTACCGGCCCGGGAAACGACCTCAAACGGTAATTTTTCGGTATCCAGCGCGTCATTCCCCTGTTTGAGAAACGGCAGGATGGCTTTTGAAAGATCTTCGGCCCTGTTCAGGCTGCTTACCAGGCCAGCTACGGCTTGCTCCACAGGGTCCTGGATCAGCCCTCTGACCGGCAATTGCCGGATTCCCATCGACATACGGATGAAATCATCGCTGAGGTCAAGACCGTTGGAGGAATTGGTCAGGTAAACCAGGCCTTCCCTGGTTTCGGGATCAAAAATCAGGTAGGATGTATAATTACCGAAATCGCCCCAGTGCCAGTAAAGCCGGCGATTACCTATTTGCTGGACCCCGAGGCCGAGCGCCCAGCTGATCTTACCGTTCATTTCCGGAATCTCTAACAGGTCCATTTGTGGGTCAAAAAACGCCTTGAAGCCCTCTTCTTTGAGCCCTTTCCGGTCCATCAGGGCCATTACAAAACGGGCATAATCCGAACAGGTGGTGTACAACGAAACGCCTGCATGCGCGTTCGCCGACCGGAATCCTGGCAGAGCACGTCCGAGATAATCATGCGCATAGGCCATGTCTTTATCGAACTTATCCTGCCAAACAAAACCCGAATGCGACATGCCGAGCGGTTTGAATACCAGCTCTCCGGCCAATTCGTCCAGCGGTTTGCCGGTAAGCTTCTCTACCACCTGCATGAGATACAGAAAACCTTCGGAGGAATACTGGAACCCCTGACCGGGTGTGAATTGAAGATTAAGGGGCCCTGACCGCCAGACCGGCAGGCCTGACGTATGGGTGAGTGCCATCCTGGCCGTGATGAGCTTATACAATTCCTGGCTCGCCAGCGCCCTGTTTTCCAGGTAGGCATAAAGGGGCATATCGAGGTCAATGGTCCCTGCTTCCGCCAATTTCATCACAAGAAAGGCAAAAACAGGCTTGCTAAGGTCTGCCGATGCAAAAACCGTTGATTCATCGACCGGTTCACGGGTATCGATGCTCCTTACGCCGAACAGGCCGGAATAGGCTATTTCCCCGGCGCGAATAAATTCAACAGCAGCTCCGGGTATCCTGTATTGCGCCATCAATTCCGGAATTTCTTTGTCCGGATTAGAGACAGTCGGAGGGATATCGGTCAGAGATGCCTGTCCGGATAATGGTGCGGCGTGCGATACGATCAGCAGGAAAATGAATTGCATTAAAGCGGCAAGTTGTTTCATGATCTTGATTTTTGGCGTGGAAACAATTTCTAAAGGTCGGGCGGAGGAGTGGGCAATCCTGCAAACAGTTCGGCCGGCAGTTGTCCGGCGTCTTCTCCGATTCTCCGCAGGAGTTCTGCCCAGACCTCCGCCCAGAATGCGATCTGATGCGGTCTGAACAGGTGTTTTTTGTATTCACAATAGATCTTTATGCCGTTTTTTTCTTCCACAATGTGCAGATCCAGGTCAAAATACCCGATATGACGGCCACCTTCCAGGTGTTTTCCGGCAAAATCCCGGATGAAGGTCATTTGGTCCTCGGTTGTATTTGGCATATTGACGAAGATCTTGCTGACGGCGGAAAAAGGCAGATCCAGGTCCTTGAGGACTCTTTCAAAGGGATAAAATCCGAAATCAAAGGCTTCCATAGTGTCCCAGGCCATCCTGGAGAGATTTTCCAGGGTGGAATCACCCGTTTGAACCAAATTGCGGACCAGAACGGTATTCACCATGAAGCCGATCATATTCCGCAGGGCGTCGTTATTCCGCATGGCCATATTGACCCCGATCACCGAATCCGGATTTCCGGTCAGGTAAAGTACGGTCAGGTGCAGCGAACCGATCAGGAGTTGAAAAAGGCTGAACCCGCCCGCCCCCGCCAGCGTTTTGAGCCGGCTAAGTACGCCATGGGGGACAGCAAAATAATAGACGCCGCTCTCTTTCATTTCGACCTTGCCGATCACGCCCAGGAACATGCGCTCATACCGGGGCTCCATCGGCTTGAGGTACGCCCGAAGCTGGGCGATCAATTCCCCTTCATAGGAGTCCGATGGCCGTTTTGATCCGCTGAACAATTCCGTCAGGTCGGAATCCGGGGTGCGGGAACCGGAAAACCGGAACCAGTACCGGCGGAATGCTTCGGGCAGCATCCCGGTATACAACGCGCGATGCCACGCCGAAAAATCCCTGAATTGGACAGGCGGTTCCGGCAAGGGATCGGCATTTGCACTGACCAGGACCTGATAGGCCGAATACAGTTCCTGCCTGATGATGTTGTTGGACCAGGCATCGGTCAACACGTGGTGCATATTGAAAAGTACGACAAAGCCCCCGGCCGCTTCCACAATTTTCACATAAAAAAGGGGGCCTGTGTGGAAGTCAAAGCGATGGTCCCGGGCTTCCGATTCAAGCGCCTTGACGCAATCGGCTACTTTTTCGGGGCTTTTAATTTTGGTGACAGCGTCTGCGAATTTTTCCGCCGGATGAACCACTTGTCCCGGCTCGCCGTCAATTTCCCCGAATGTCGTCCGGAATATTTCATGGCGGCGGATTACTTCCATCACCGCTCTTACAGCCAGATCCGGATCCAGGACGGGCACTTCTTCCGTGAACCAGGAATTAAAAGGCCCCGGATCCGGCAGGAACCGGTTCATCAGCCAGTTGCCCATCTGGGCCTGTGAAAGCGCATAATGGCCGGCATCGGGCACTTTAGGGATCTCCCCGAGGAAGATCAGGCGCCCTGCGGCGGTATTATTTTCAACTTTATCGGCGGGTTGCATAGGCTTGTTTTAAATATACAGCGTGTTTGAACGGACCATCCTGAACAGGCGGTCATAGGCGCTGTTCATGCGGTTCCACGACCAGTCGGTCAGCATGCCTCTTATACGAAGCTGATCCCAGGCCTCTCGCTGATGGGAATACAGGTCTGCCGCTGTTTGAATGGCGGACACCAGACCTTCGCGCGTATACCCGGGGATATGAAACCCCGTTGCCTGGTCAGGTTGTGCATAAAAGTCAATTACCGTATCTTTCAGTCCGCCGGTCGGGCGAACCAGCGGAACGGCGCCGAAGGACATGGCATAGAGCTGGACCAGTCCGCAGGGTTCGAACAAGGAAGGCGCCAGCAGCATGTCAGCACCTGCTAGCATCTGGTGCGCTTTTTCATCGGAATATTTCCAGTCGTAATAAAACCGGCCTTTGAATTCTTCACCGGCCTGAAGGAAGTATTTGTGAATTCTTCCGGAAAGGCCGCCGCCGGGATTGCCGAACACCACCAGGTTGACGCCTGTGCGCAGCACATTTTCCAGATCGCAAAAGGCTTTCTCCGCCTGTTCGCGAAAGTCGAGAAGAAAGGAGATCCCTTTCTGATGTGTCAATCTGGCCATGAACAACAAGACCGGCGCCTGGTCAGATGCAAATCCGGCATCCAGGCAAAGCTGTTTTTTGTAAAAATCCTTGGCATGAGCCGTATTTTCATCGTAGTTCAACACCAGATGCGGGCTTGTAGCGGGGTGCCAGAGGCCGCGGTCCACGCCGTTCGGCAGGCTTTTAATTTTTTTTTCCTTGCCTTCCAGAAACTTGAAACCGCTGTGCGGGAGGTGTTTTTCGCCCAGCTCACGGGCGTAATTTTCGCTGACCGTAGAGACGATATCGGCGTACTCAAGCCCCAGGCTGAGCAAAGTTACCGATCCGAATTTCCTGTTTACCGCATCTACCCGCTCTTTAGTTTCGGGATCCATACAGGAAAATACATCCGGAAGGATATCGCCCTGGAACTCGAAATTGTGAATCAGGAGCATGGAAAGAAAAGATTGCTTTTTTTTGAGCTGGTCCAATTGTTCGGGAAAGCCGAAGATCCCGCAAACATGCCAGTCATGAAGGATCAGGAATTCGAAAGAGATGTCCAGCATCCGGATCAAGGTGAGAAAGGCTTTTGCAAAATAAAAATAGGCCATGATCGGGATGGCGGCCACATACGGCGCGTCGCCGTTTGCGGGCTTATTCGAATTTCCCGCCTCCGAATCGCTGAAAATATTTTCGTCTTCCAGGTTGAGAAAATAGAATGTAACCTCGCCCTTTATCACTTTGTAATAATAGCAGCGATAGTCCACGCCGTGGATCTCCATGAAAAATTCCTGTCTGGGTACGTCCTCAAGGTGGTTCATCCTGTGCTGATAAAAGAAGGAGATGACGATATTATCGTACTCCGCACCAAGGTTATACGGCAAGCTGCCGACGACATCAGCCAGTCCGCCTCGCTTGTAGAAGGGAGCGACCTCGGAAGTGAGATGAACAAGGATCTTTTCTTTTTTCATCAGGACATGGTTTGATATAAGAGGGTTTTGGCCGTAAAAGGAGGCAGAAAGCAAGACCTGGCCGTATGGGGCTGACCGGTAAAAGGGTCCGTGAGCCCGTTCAGGGTTTCTTCCGGAATGGGCAATGCGACCCGGTTGCGGCCAAAATTGAAATAGAAAAGCAACATCACTTTCCCCAATTTCCTGGCCACTCCGAGGGTGCCTGCCGTTTCTCCGGTATGAAACACGGAAAGTGCGCCTATTCTGAAGACGGCCGGAAACGATTTCCTCAGCCGGATCCAATTTCTGATCTCGCCGATCATCTCACTTTTGCCCGGCACTTTCGGCCAGTCCATGCAGGCCCTGTTTTCGGGGTCGTGCAAGCCTTCCATACCTAGTTCATCCCCGTAATAAATGACCGGCGTACCGGGAAGGATGAAACTCAGGGCCAGCGCAGGTAAAAACTGGTCCTTGTTTCCGAGCAGGGAATTGAACCGCGGGGTATCGTGGTTTCCCAGGAAATTCCAGGAATCGGATGCCTGGAGGGTCGGCAAAAGCCAGTAGATCTCCATGAATCGATCGGCCAATTCGGCAACTGAAATATTACGGTCGGCGAAAAAGGGAATCAGGGCGTCCCAGTAAAAGGAAAAATTGGTGATTCCGGACAATTGCCCTTTTTCAAGCGCCTGGGCTGCATTCAGGTTATACCAGCACTCTCCCAATATCAACCCGTCGGGCGCCAGAGACCTGACGGTTTCGGTGATCTCCCTGAGCAGGTCGGGCGGAGCCTCCGTGCATACGTCAAGGCGCCAACCGTCTACCTGGTAATTTTCCATCCAATAGCGGATGGTGTCCAGCAGGAAACTGCGGACTTCAGGATTATCCAGGTTGAATAAGGGCATTTCCTTGTATCCGTTCCAGGATTGATAGTTGTGAATATCTTCCACACTGACCGGGAATTTCCGGATAAAAAACCAGTCGCAGTAACGCGATTCCTCCTGCTTCTCCAGGATGTCCCGGAACTGTGGCAATTCAGTTCCGCAATGATTGACGGAAATATCCAGGATCACTTTTATGCCCATTTCATGGGCCTTGCCGACCAGGTTGCCAAACTGCTGATTGGTACCGCATACGGGGTCAACCAGCCTGTAATCGGAGCAGTTGTACCGGTGGGCGTCCTTGGCATAAAAAATGGGATTGAGGTAGATGAAATCGATCCCGAGGTCGGCCAGATAGGGCAATTTTTCCTCGATACCCAACAGGTTGCCGCCGAAAAAAGTATAATGGGCGGGCGGGCTTCCCCAGGGCTGTAAGTTTCCGGATAGCCGGTACCCCGGCGAGCGGTGGAAGGCATCCGGATAGATCTGGTACCCGGCATTGAGCCCCGGATCAGCGGGTTGACCGGCTTTTTTCGCGTCGGCGGTAAAGGCATCAGAAAAATCGGGATCGGCCCGCCTTGCTCCGCTCAGGTGTTGATACCGGGCGGGGCGGTCCCCGCCTTCGAAGCGGAGCAGAAAAGTCACTACGCCTTCCGACCTGAAGCGGAGGCACCAGTATTTTTTGTTTTTATGGGTATAACAAAGCCTGAAGGGCCTGGATTCTTCGGGAGAAACCCAATAAAGCCGCTCAATCCAGCTATGGTGCGTGATGGCCTTGAGCTCCCAATTCCCGTCGCCCAGGAAATTGATGAACCGGGGATGGCGGCCGAATTCCAGGGGACAGAAAAATTTTGATTTGAGCAGCACCGGGGTCCGGTTCAAAGCATCCTGCCCCTCGCTTGCCTGACTGAACGCCGGCAAGGGCGATATGAAATTCTCATTTTCAAAGAAGTGAAAAAAGGATTTGCCCATCGGCAGGTCGACCTCAGCCCGAAATACGCCTGGCCCGGAATATTCCATTTTTTTAATGAAGTATCTTCCGATAGCGGGGAAAACACCCAGGTGAACGCTTTTCACCCCTGCGTCGTGGGTCGTGTACACGAATTCCTTTTGCATAAGAACGGATTATGCTTCTCGGGCTTGGCAAAAGACCGGAAAATGGGAAGTAATGATGAATAAATGCGCAGAACGCAGGGAGTTCCCCTACCGCTCCTGAGATTGGTCAATAAAGTCTTTCGGTGAAAGTCCGGTAGCGTTTTTGAAAACCCGGTTAAAGGTTGCCTTGGAATTGAAACCGCAGTCCAGTGCAATGGATAAGAGGTTAAACCGATCGTTTTCCGGGTTGGCGACGGCCTCCTTGAAGGCTTCTACCCGGAAGTCGTTGACGTATTGATTGAAGTTCTTTCCAAAACCGGTATTGATCACGTTGGAGACCAGGCTTGCGGAGGTGTTGAGTTTGGATGCCACTTCCCGGACCGTGAGTTCGGGGTTCAGGTAGACCTTGTCTTTTTCCATCGCCAGCCCAATCCGTTCCTTCCACAACTCCAGTTCTCCGGAAGGAAGTTCGGCGCCGTTTCCGGTTTTTTCTTTGGGTTCGTAATGCAGGTATATGGTACGGGGCTGGAAGTAGCCCTGCTGGCCGATGATGTAGAGCAGCACAGCCAGGAAGAAATACTCCCACCAGTTCTGGGTAAAGCTGAGGTTGACGCCGAAGCTGTTCAATGCATTGAAAACCCAGGCAAGCGTGATGCCGAAGGAGAGCAGGTAAAGGTAGTTTCGATACCAGTCCAGCCGGATCTCATGGGTATTGGAATAGGCGGTTTCGATCCAGTCCCTGTACCTGTGATAATGCCGGATGGCCATGAACAGATAGACGTAATTTGAAACCAGGGTCGCAAGTTGAAAAAACGGATAAACAAACGGAAGGTCAATGTTGGAAATCCAATATTGGACAAAGGCCTTCCCCTTGAAAAAAACCGCCAGATGGTAGAAAAAATACACCCCGAAGGGAATAAGATGCCGGATATGCCCGAGCCGGAAACCGAAATCTTCGTTGGTTTTGCTGACCAGGTAAAAGTACAGGACCGGCCCGATCAGCAACCCCGGGTCATATGGAAAAAACAACAGTTCGTCCCACATGATATTGATGCCCATAAACCCCAGGGTATAAGGCGATATCAGCAGGATCATCAAAAACAGCAACAGGCTGAACAACCGGTCAGACAATCGATTCTGCCGGATGCCCCGGATCAGGGAGAGGGTACCGAAAACCATCCCCTGAAAGGATCCGATCAGCAAGGCGACGGAATAGATATTGAAGGTAACGGCCAACCACATAAAAGGCAATTATCTTGTATCCGGACCGTTGGACATTTTTTCCAACCCGGCAGCGAGCATTGTTTACCTGAACAAATTTACGGTTTTTCCATCGGAGGCCGCCTCGATTCTTACCAGCATCCGGGTTTTTTCGCCGGATTTGTCCACCTCATAGATCTCCGTGCCAACCGGAAAATACTCTTTCTTGCCCTGAAATCCCATGAAACTGGTCCCGTAACTGAACCTTCGTTCCTCTGGCCCCTGGATCACGACATCCACTCCCGACATCCGGTTATTGCGCACCTTTACATTGACGTACTGAATATCGGGCGCCGCCGCGCCTGCATTGCCTGAGGCCTGCTGCACCACGCCTTCGGGCGTATTGAGGTCAATTTTGGGCGGGTTGCCGGATATCTCCACCTTTCCCCGGCCGGTCACATAGCCGCCGACGCTTTCCGTTGCGTATATTTTGGCCGTACCCCAACTAGAGATCTGGACCAGGGCTTTCCCTGCGATCAGGCCGGCGGCGTCCACCGAACCGGTAGCCAGGTTGACATTCAATTCGCCCGCTTTGCCTTTCAGGGTCACTTTCCCGACAGGGTTGACCAGGTTGAAGGCGGAAACGTCGATGCCCGTGACGGTATAATTCCCATAACCGCCGGTTTCCAGGTGATCGATGTAGGCAGCGCCGATCTTGATCGAAACCCCTTTGGAAGGTTCAATCCAGCCTTGCTGGAAGATCGACAGCTCTCCCCCGGATTCGGATACCTCGATTTTGTCCAGGATATTCTTGTCGGTGGTGATCTCCAGAAATGGAAAACTTTTGCAAACCACTTCTACTTCGGCGGGGAAATTCACCGACACGGCAGTAAAAATCCCCATCGACCTTTTCGAGGTCTGGATATTGCCGTCTCCTTTGATCAGGCCCGAGGATTGAGCCGGCAGGGCCGCCAGAAAGGTCAGCGCTGCGAGCATTACCAAAATCTGCTTTTTCATAAAATATTATTTTGTTTTCATTTGGCTTCCGGGGTCATCCCGGCAGCATTATTTACTGATCCTGTTTTGTTCGTCCTGGCTGGCGCCTTCGCGTTTGCGTTCGGCTTTTACGTTCTTGTTCCCGAAGTTCCAGCTGAAATTGACCATGAACTGCTGACTTTCCCAGGTACGGAGCACATTAAAGTCCATCGGTCCGAAATTGACCTGGCTTTTCCAGCGTTGGGTTCCGAAAATATCGTTGAAACCAGCCTTGAGGTAGCCGTTGCCCCCGAGGACCTTTCTGCCCAGGGCCATGTTGAAACTGCCCGAACTGCGGTCATGGAAGATGACACGTTTGGTAGCGGAATTGAAAAAGCCGGATAATTCCAGGTTCCAGGCTTTCAGGTTGAAGTTATGGCTCATATAGCCGTTGACCCCCCATTGCCTGGCGGTGTAGGATCCTTCCTGCAATACCCCGGAGTAATGGCTGTAATATGGCCCGATCCAGGTATAAACGAACCACCATTGCATAATGGGGGCCGGCAGACTGATGTTCAGGCTGAAATTATCGTTGACACCCACATTCTCAGTGGTGATGTACGTTTTTTGCCCCTCCTGATGGGTGACCTCCTCAAAAACGTTGTTGGTACGCGCATAGGACAGGGAAAAGTTGGCCGCCTGCATCAGGGTATAAGTCAGGTCAAAGCTGTTGGTATATTGGGGTTGGAGGTAAGGATTCCCTTTCTGGCTGGTGAACTGATCCAGAAAAAACTCAAAGGGATTCATGGCCTGGTAGTTCGGCCTGGTGATCCGTCGGCTGAATGACAACCGGACCTGGTTGTTGGGGTTCAATTCGTAGGTCACGAAAGCCGAAGGAAAAAGGTTCAGATAGGAAGTATCGGGCCGTTCGATGCGGGCGCCGGTCATGCCGGTTGAGACGCCCGCCACAACGGTATTCTCAGCCCGCAACCCGGCCTGGAAGCCGAACTTGCCGGCATTTTTGCTGAAGTTGAGGTATCCCGCATAAATTTGCTCCTTGTACTCGAACAGGTTGGATTGCGCGGGGTCTACAACGGGGTTCTCGCCGTCGTTGACGATGCTGACCAACAGGTCATTGTCGGTATCTACGAAGGAATATTTCACCCCCGCCTCCAGTTTGGCGTTCCCGGCAAAGGACCGGATATAATCGGCCTTCGAGGAGAACACGCGGATCCCGGTATCGGTATTGTAATCGTTACCTGTATTGCTCAGGGGATTGCTGGCGGGGTCCTTCAGCTGGTTGCGAAGCCGGCTCAGGCCGTCCCGGTTATAGAAATAATAATCCGCGTCCATTCTGAACTCATTCCCCATTGTATCGAGATACTGGTAATTGAGGTTGACCGTGTTGTGGTTTTGGTCCACGGGCGACCTGTTGGAGGAATTGAGGCTGGAATCTATGACCGATTGCGCATTCCGGATAAGGGTCTGGCTGTTGTTTTCACTGTTGTTATCCGACCAGAAGCCGGATGCCAACACCCCGATGGTATGCCTGGAGCCCAGGAAGAAGTCGGCGCCCAGCCTGAAATTCGGGCTGGTCCAGTTATCGAGGTGGACATCCTCCTGGTCGAAGGTCTTTTTCTCTTCCCCGGGCAGGCTGATCGTCCGGTCGATCAGGTTGGTTTCCTGCCACTTTCCCTTTGACAAGACAAGGGCGCCGTACAGGTTCATGTTTCTGGTACGGTGGTTGAGGTTCAGGGAGGTGTTCCAGTTGGGATTGATGTCCTTCTGGAAACGGGCCTGAAAGCTGCCGTTGGTGCCCAGGTTCTTGTCCTTTTTCAAGCGAATGTTGATGATGCCGGCGGTCCCTTCGGCATCATACCGCGCCGAAGGATTCGTGATCACCTCGATACTCTTGATGGTATTGGCCGGGATGGAATGCAGGACCATGGCCAGGTCGCGACCGCTCACCTTGCTTTCGCGGCCGTCAACCATAATGGTCACTCCCGAGTTGTTGTTCAGCTTGACCTGATCGTCACTGCTGACCACCACGCCCGGCGCCATCTTCAGAATTTCCATGGCATCGTTGCCTTCGGCCATCACGGAACCTTCCACGTTGAGGACCAGCATATCGGGTTTTTGCTGCAACAGCGGCCGCCGGGAGGTTACGACCACCTCCTGGAGCTGTTCATTCCGGGTTTCCAGCCGTATTGGGCCGAGGGACTTGTTTTCACCAGCCGCGATGGTCAGGTCCGGGATGAACAGATCCTCAAAGCCCAGGCTGGAAATAAGGAGGAAGTACGTACCGGGTTTGATCCCGTCGATTTCGAATTGTCCGTCATCGCCTGCAATACCGCCTTTCAGTAAGGTGGAATCGGAAGTCAGTATCTTGATCACCGCAAAGGGAACCGGAGCGGCCTTTTCGTCAATTACTTCGCCCTTCAACCGGGCCGGCGCCACCTGTCCCTGTGCGTGGAAGGCTGCGATCATCATAAAGGTAAAAAGTAAAGCTAGTTTTTTCATTTTCCTCGGTTTGAAATAACATGAATTCGAGTTCAAAAATACCGTTCGGGAAGGGGCGATATCGACTCAGAAAAGATTGAGACGTCTCAAATCAGCTATTTGAGACCATTCCGGCCTTTTTTTCCTTTCCCGCAGCCTTTTGGTAGAGCAGTTCTTTCTCGCCGTAAAGCCGTTCGGCGATCCGCCCCTGCGCCTCGCAATGCGCTACCAGTTTGCCGGAGGCGATGATGGGGTTGGATGTTTCGGTGTATTGAATGCTGCTGATGAATTTGAGCCACGGCTCCATCCCCATGGCATAGACATATACCTCCTGAGGATCAAAAATCTCCACCAGGCCCATACCGCGTTCGTAATTGGAGCCGGCCAACCGGCGCGAGCCGTCCTTGTCCCTGGGTAATTCTTCCGTGAGCAAGGGGCCGTAGAGCCAGGTAAGCGGAGCCCCGTCGCATTCCATCCCCAGGAAGAGTACATCAACCTTGCCGGTTAGGGTTTGAATCCGTTCGTAAAGGGCGTTTTCCACGTTGCAGGAATCCGCGACAAACAGGATCCTGAAATCGCCTATCCGGACGTGGTAACAGAGTTTGGACTGGATATTGAGGTCGCTGTGCTCCCCTATGAACGGGATCCCCATGATGTCGCAATCGCGGAAGGCCACCTTTTCCATGTCGCCCAGCTCGATCACGTTTTCGAACCCGATATGCCGGAACATCAGCTTTAAATTGGGGTCCTGCAGAGCGCCCGAAGTGGTTCGCGGCACGATGATCTTGCCGATTTTGTGCCGGAGCGGCAGCAGGGTTTCAAAGAGGATATGATCCTGGTGGTTATGGGTGATCAAGACATAATCGATCCGGTCAGGAAGGTCGACGTCCGAAAACCGACCGACCTCATGAAGATAACCGTAGTAACTGATCAGCGGGTCGACCAGGATGCTCACCTCCCTGGTCTCGATCAGGATGCAGGCGTGTCCGAAGTACCGCATCCGGATATTCGGCCCTTCGTATCGTTGGTAGGCCGGCGGCACTTCGGCGGTAAACAAGGACCTGAAGCGTTCCTCCTGTCCGGGATCGAGATCGATCATGCCCCTGATTTCTGAAAACGGGGCGGGATTGCGCTTCATGCTGCCGAGCTTGTCGATTACCGGATGATCAAAAGGGACCTCCAGGTGCAACACCTCCGGGGAATCGAGGCGGGGCGTGCTCAATACGAAGGGTCTGTCGTCGTTTTCGGTCACCCACAAGGCAATGCTCTGCGAACCGGTATCGTAAAACCCGGTTTGATACAGCAGCGGTTCAAAAAAACGATACCCGGGGTTGTTATTCAGGTCGTATACCAGCTCGACCAACCCTTTGAGGAGGTCCGGCACTTTTGCGTAGGCTTCCTCGAGGGAATGCCCGCGGGGATGGGCCTTCAGCATGGCGTCCAATTCCCTGATCGCGGCGCTGAAATCAAGCTGGTCCTTCTTTGTCCGAAGGGTTTTTTCCTTCAGTTCGCCGACCGCCATAACCTTTTCCGGAGGGATATCCATAAAAGGCCCGCCCAGTAATTTGGGGTTTTTCACGGCGGCGGCGTGGATATGCGGGGCCTGGATGAAAGAATTCATGATCTTGAGGTGCCGCCCTTCGATGTTCATAGCGGCGGTTGCCGGAGAAATGAGGTGAGACCACGCGTACCAGCGATCGACCAGCGGTTCGATAACGACGTTGGGCTTGAGATATACCAGAGATTCCATGAAAAGAAAGTTGATTAAAGTATTCAAATCTGGCTGAGGTACTTATTGTCCGTCAGCGCCTTCAGGAATTCCACGATGTCGTCAATTTCGGCATCGGTCAGCGGGCTGGGTCTGGGGAATTTGACCCGTTCATGGGCCGTGCTTTTCCTGAGTTTTTCGAAATCATTGTAGAATTCAACCACTTCCCGCAGCGTTTTTACCGATCCGTCGTGCATATACGGTCCGGTGACCGCAACATTGCGCAGCGAAGGCGTTTTGAATTTCCCCATATCGGCTTTGGAATGGGTGAGCCGGAACAAGCCGAGGTCCTCCGGGTTATCAACGCCGATACTGACAATAGAGTCCTGACTGAAATCGGGGCCGGAGTGGCAGGCGTCTATGCCGCAGGTGCTGCCCCTGTAAAAGAGGATCATCCCGCGGATGGCCGATTCGCTCATGGCCTTGTCGTCTCCTGCCAGAAACCGGTCGTAAGGCGAGTCATAGGCCTCCAGGCTGCGCTCAAAATCACTGATGGCCTGCAGCATCAATACCGAATCGGGCGCTTCATCGTAAACGGCGCTGAAAGCCCGCCGGTAGAAATCCGATTTTTGCAGGCGACTCACCGCCAGAGCGACCGAAGACCCCATTTCGTCGGGGTTGGATATGGGGCCTGCAGCCTGCGCTTCCAGGGAAGGCGCCCGCCCGTCCCAGAAAAACTGCGTTCTTTTGGTCATATAGACAATGCTGGGCGTATTTCGGAAAGTGTGCGCCATACTGATGCCCATGCTTTTTGCCGTATTATCGGCGAAAGCGAACTCGGGTTTGTGGCAGGATGCGCAACTTACGGTAGAATCACCGGACAGTATAGGGTCCTTGAACAACAATTCCCCCAGTTCGACCGGGTTGTCAGGCAGGTCCGGCCCCGGGTTTCCGGCAGCTATTGCCAGAAAAACAGCCAATCCCAGTCCTGAAAACAAGAATGGATAATGCAGCTTCATAAGTTCGGCATTTAGGTAGGAAAGGAAAAAAGGCAGCTGTCAACGTTCGCGCGCGGGCAACCGCTGATCGAAAAGCCATTGGAAAAAATCAGGTGCGTCCTCAAGCAGGTGATTCCAGCATTTTTTACCGGTTGCGGGAATTTCCCTGGTTTTGACCGAAACGCCGTTGAGCCGGAGGTCGAAGGTCATGATGCGGCGTTGTTCACGGGTGATCCATTCGTCGGCTTCACCCCAGGTCAAATGAACCGGAAGTTTAGACAACTGGCCGGCCGATTGTTTGGAAAACCGGTAGTAGCCCCCGAAGGAAGCCAGTGCGGCATACCTTCCGGGGTCGTTCAGGGCCAGATCAAACAAGGCGTCGGCGCCGATATCTATGCCGACCAGGTAGATCCTGGAAAGGTCGATGGGGTATTTCTCGCAGATCTGGTCCATGATGTCTTCGCAAGCCTGAAGCGACCAGGTGAATGCGAAATTGAACTTGGCTTTCCAGCGTTCTTCCGAGGCCGGCAATTGGGGGGCAATCACAAAACAGGGGTGGTCCCGCTGGATTTCAGGTTGGGCCAATTGCCATACGAATTGCCTCATCTGGTTGCTGTTGTCGCCTCCTCTGCCCGTATAATCGTGAAGGAACAAAATGAGCGGATATTTTTCTTCGGCTTCAACCCTGGGCGGTTCGATCAGCCTGAAAGGGATGGTGTCTCCTTGGCGGGTAGTAAAATCAAACGGTTTTGCCAGGTCATCCCTTCCATACAAGGCATTGTAGTTCTTATTCGACGCCACCCGCCCATCCAGGACTACATTTTCCTGTTCTTCTATTTCAACAGACTGATTATCAATAAATTTCACATTTTCCCCGGCAAAAACAACGGGGTCATTGCCACGGGATACAAAAAACCGGTTGCCGCGGACCTCAATGTGCTTCACCCGTTTAAGTGCGGGTCCGGCAGGATAATTAAAGGCTACCGCCGGGTGATCGGAGAACCTGTATCTGGCGTCAAAACCGTCAAAGGTCATTCCGTCCTCTGTCATGAAATCGTTTTGCCGGAAGTTGTCGGTAGGTTGGTCATTGACCCGGCATCCGGCGATCACCGCATCGGCTCCCGCGGTAAGGTTGATGGTCCCGGCCAGCTTCCAGGGCCATCGTTGCCAGTCGTGGCCCGCTGCCGATTGCACGGCGGTGGGAATGGACGGATCCGGTACGGCCGCATTGTTGAGGTGCAATCCGAGCAACAGCACACGACTGTGCAGTTCCTTTGTCTTCAGTTGATCGACAGGTTGCCCCAAGGGCGCGTTGCGTAAATTGATGACGGCCCGATTGATATCGAGGTTGACCAATCCGAAATTCCTTTCCGGATCAAGTCCGGTAAAAATGGATTTTTGTTCCGCTGCGGCGGGCAACACTTTTACCGATTCAGCAGAGGCCGTTCCCCTGCCGTCGATCTCCATGATCGGAAAGACAAACCTGGTGGGATAGACGAGGGGTGCATCGGGCTGCTTTTTACCTGGCACCGGGTCGGCCCCGCGAAGAACTACCCCGCTTCTGAGGCGTATGCTGCCGGCAAAATAATACAGGCCCTTTTCGAAATAAAGGACCCCGCCGCCGGCATTGCTCAAGGATTGCAGGACCGAATCCAGTCTGGCAGAATCCACCCTGGATCCGGCGGCTACCAGGCCGGGCACTTTCAGGGCGTCAACCCGGTTGTTCCATTTTATCCTGGAGGTCCAGTGTTTTCCGGTTTCTGGAAAAGCTGCGGTATACGGGTTATCCGAAGGGATCTGGCCGTTTATCTGTGATGCGGCTGCGAACATGCAGGCCAACGCCGCTATCTTCAGCATGGTGATTTTCATGATTTTCAGCTTTAATGGTGGGAGGCGAAAGCTTCAGACAACCTGAGTGCAGTACCGGAGCCTGGATGATATATGTTGCATGATGGCTTCGCTATGGTCAAAAATGAAAAAATGATTGCCGGGAAATTCAAGGACTTCAACGCCTGCGTTTGTTTCCCTGGACCAGGCCATTGCCTGGGTCTTACTGATCTTTTCATCCGTACCGATCAGTACATCAATTGGAATATCAAAGGGTGCGGAGGTTTGGTAGACGCAGGTTTCGGCAGCGCAAAAGTCAGCCCGAAGGATCGGCTCGAAAAAGACCGCCATCTCCTCGTCGGCAAAGACGGCTGAAGGGCTACCGCCCATGGCCAGTACCTTATCAAAGAACTGGTCCCTGGGCAGGAGATGCCTTTCGTTTTCCTCATAGGGTATGGACGGCCCGGCCCGGCCGCTGAAAAAAAGGTACAACGGCAGCGGCTCACCGGCTTCTACCAGCTCTTTTACCAGATAAAACCCCAGCAGGGCGCCGAGGCTATGCCCGTAAACAGCATAAGGGCGGTCAATGGCGGCCCGGACCCTGGGCAGCAGATCGCCGACCATTTGCCGGAGGTCGGTCAGCAGAGGCTCCCGGAGGCGCCTGCCCCTTCCGGGTAATTCCAGCGGGATCAACCGGAGCCCGGAAGGCGCATGATCCGCAAACGGTTTGTAGGAATATGCACTGGCGCCTGAAAATGGCAGACAAAAAAGGTCAAATTCCGTTTCTCTCATAACGCATTGGCTCGTCCGTAAAATCGGTTTTCCGGTCTTCCAGCAACTTGCCGTCGTGGAAGGTAATCAGCCTGTCGGCAAAATGATAATACCGGTCGTCGTGGGTGATGGCAATGATGGTCTTACCCAATTCCTTCATATGGCCCAGAACATGGTGGTAAAATACCGCCCTGTAGCCCGGATCCTGCTCTGCGGCCCATTCGTCCAACAGCAGGCATTGTTTGTTTTCCATCAGGGCGTAGATCATCAACAGCCGTTTTTGCTGCCCTTTCGAAAGGTTGGAGTTCGCCAGATTCCGGGAACCGTCAACCTTTACAATGTCGTTGAGCCGCATCAGGCCGGTAAATTTCTCCCATAGCTGGTGCGACAGCCGGATATCGTAATTCGAATACTGCTCGGAGAAAAAATGAGGGTCTGCAAAAATGGAAGAGAACAAGTTGCTGTAATGCGGAAGGGATTCGGGATCCACAGGGTGGTCGTTGATATAAATGGTTCCGCTATCCGGTTTAAGCAACCCTGCCAGCAACAGGAGGAAGGTGCTCTTTCCGCTCCCATTCTCACCGATTATGAAAATGGTCTGGCCGGTCTCCAACTCCAAATCGATCGGTCCGAGGGTGAATTCGCGCCCCGACTGGTCGTGTTTATAGGTATACGTGACCCCTTCAAGCCGAATGTTCCTGACCCCATCCACCTTCAATTCTTTGCCGAAATTGTTACTTCCGGTCACGGCGCTCAGATCCTGATAAAATTGCCCAAGGCGATTGAATGCGATCTGCATCCGCGATGCTGTAGAAAAGGAATTGATCAAAAAGGCCATAGGCCCCATCAGGTACAATATGACCAGGACAAAGGTCGTTTGCTGTGCCAGGTCCGCTACCTGTAAGGCGGGCAGGAGGAAGATCACGATCCCCAGGATCACGTACCAGCTGTAAGACCCGAACAATTCGTTGTCCAGGTATTTTCTGGCAGTTGTGGTTTCCAGGGATTTGACTTCCTGCCGGTTCTTTTCGAGAAATTTCCGGTAAAGGTTCTCATTTTTCTCCACACTCATCTTCACTTCCCTGAATCCGTTCAGCAAATCCTGGAGGTAGCGGTAAAAATCGTTTTCCATATTCCTGATCCGGTTGAGGTCCCGGACAATGGACTGGTTCCTGACCCAGTAATAAATGGAGAGCCCCGTCATAATGGCCAGGACGATTAGCAAGGAAACCGGGGAGATCCAGAGCAGATAACCCAGGGCGCAGACGACTACCACTGCATTATTGATCAGGTCGACAAAAAAACGGGGCAATTGCGCAACGACTTTGGTATCGCCGATTGCCGTGTAAACCTTTTGCGACCCCAGTTTCCGAAATGACTCGAAGGTGGCAAAACGGACCTTATCGAGCAACGAAAGTTCAAAATCGAACAGGATGTTGTTGGTGAAGGCGATGAGGTGATTCTGAAAATAGCGCCTGCTGAAAAATGAGAGCGCCATCAGCCCCGCGAAAAGCCAGGCGAGGTGCCGGTCCATCCAGCTTTCCGCGGTCCCGGTGCGGAGTCCCTGATTGATCATGATGAGCAAACCGCTGTACATCACGCTGTTGACGAGCCCAAGCACAATGATCAATGCAAAAAAGGTCTTGCTTTTATTGAAGAGTTTGAAAATATCCATATCGAAGAGGTAGCAGTTATAGTCCTCACAATTCGACCCGGGCGGGCCTTATTCCGAGCGATTTGAAAAATTGGCCTGGTAAACAGCCGTTCTCATAGGGCGGGCCAGTTCCGTCATGGCGGCAACGGTTGCACTGACGACGTCTTTCATCGTCTTCAGACTGGTTCGTTGGAGCGGATCATCCTCCTTCATGCCGCGTTCAAGATTGCGGTTTCTTCCTGTTGTAATGAAGACCGCCGGGTTTTTGGAATACCAGAAGGCCGAATGGTCGCCGTCCTGGGACATAAAGGCATCCTCACCGTATCCCGGCACCCGGACCGGGAGCACCTGAAGGCCGGGTGCAAATGCATGCGCTGATCGTTCGAAAAGCAGCTCCAATGCCAACGAATTCGGGTTGGCGATCAATCCGGTGAAACTCCCGCTTTGTTTCTCTTTCAGCAAGGGTTTCCCGTAATCGGGTACTAAATCCTGGATCAGCGGCGGGATGAGGTCGGGATCCAGGTCTTCGGCGCCGATCAGGTCGAGGTAAAATGCCCCCAAAACCTTTTCGCCCCATTTCAATCCGCCGTGATAGATATAATGATTGCTGCCGATGTATTCATAGGCGGCCATATCAAATGCCGCCCCGACTACGGTATTTTCGGTTTGATACCCGGCGAAAACCGCCATAATCTCCAGTACACCCGAAACGCCGGTGGTATTCACCAGATCGTCTGTATTATCCCTGACCGCGTCGTAGTGCGAAAGGGCGATGACCTTGCCCGGCGCCGGACCGGAACCTTCTATCTGTCCCAACACATTGCGGCCGGTCATTCCGCCGAAGGTATAGTCCTGGGTCAGTGTCTGAACCCCCTGCCTCGTCAAAAAAGCAGCAAGAGAATCCCGGATGACGGGCAAATTTCGCTGCCCTTCTTCTGATTCATGGTCGCGGAGGATGGAAAATTCCACCAGGTGCCGTTTCATCCGGCCGGTATCTACCTTGGCCAGCAACTCTTCGGCCGGCACCGGGCGTTTGTCCCAAACCACGATCCGGAATTTTGCATTATCAGGGTCCATTTCCGCATCCCGGAACCGCCAGGTGATCGACTTGCCCGGGCCGGGTGCAACGGATGGTCCGACATCCCCGGATACGGTCGCCGGTTGGGGTTGAACAAATCTGCCCTGCCGGTCGGTGACGCTGAACCGGATGCCGATGGATGTTTCGTTTTCATCCAGGGCGTCGAAATCTATGCGGGCCACCCCGGCAGCGGCGTCGACCGTTGAGAAAACGTTGGAAATGACCGGCCCCGGGGGTTGCGCCCCGGCAACGGCATTCATCAGCAGAAGCAATGCGGGAATATAGCAACGGATTACCATGACAATGATTTTTGTGTATTGAAACAAGGACAGGAATTATGGTTACGCCAGCAATTCTTCTGCAACTGCGCTCTTTTGGTCGATGTGGGCAGCCAATTCCCTGATGGTTGGGAAAGAGAAAATTTCGCGCACGGAAAGACCTATGTTCAAGGTCTTGAACAACCGGGCCTGCATTTTAATCGCTTTGAAAGAATGGCCGCCGACCTCAAAGAAGTTGTCGTCCCTTGAATAGCTTCGGCCGCCGAGTATTTCTTTCCAGATTTCGGCCACCGCCTTTTCGGTTTCGGTTGTTAACTCATCGACGTCACCCGATCCGGCAGGCTTGTGCTCAAGTATAGGCGACGGCAGCGCCTTGCGGTCAATTTTACCACTGGCGGTCAGGGGGAATTGGTCCAGTACCATAAAGCGGCCGGGGATCATATAGGCAGGCAAATGCGTTGCGAGCAAATGCTTCAACTCAGCCGACTCAAATTCTGCGCCTGACTTGAGGGTCAGCCAGGCCGCCAGTATTTTTCCGCCATGCGGATCGTCCCATAGGGCTGCGATCGCCTCCCGTACTGCGGGAATCCGGTACAGGGCCTGTTCAATTTCGCCCAGTTCAATCCGATGTCCGCGCAGCTTGATCTGTGCGTCCCTCCTGCCCGCAAATTCCAGCCACCCGTCGTTGGTCCACCGGCCGATATCGCCGGTGCGATACATGGTTTCACCGGGGAGGAACGGGTCCGGGACGAACGCGACGGTTGTTTTCTCCGGATCGTTCACATACCCGAATCCGACTCCGGCACCAGCGATGAAGATCTCGCCTTTTACGCCGGGAAGGCAGATGCCGCCATAAGGGTCAAGTACGTAAATGCGGCAATTGCGGACCGGTTTGCCGATCGGAACGGGCGGGCGGGGCGGGCAGGGTGTCATGATGTGATGGGTAGCGCCGTCAGCCGTTTCGGTCGGGCCGTAGGAGTTCACAAACCTGGTATAAAAGAACTTGTCGAACCATTTTTCGGTCAATGCGAACGGCAGCGCTTCTCCTACGGTTGACATACACCTGAGCCGTCTGAACAGGTTTGGCCCTTGCCAGTTGTCAATCGCTTCCATCAATTCGGCCAGATAGGAGGGAACGACCTGGAGCACCGTAATCTCATCGTAGTCCACCTGCTGCATTAACCGGACCGGATCTTTCACCACCTCCGAAGGATAGACAACGGTACACCCGCCGTGGATCAATGCGGACAGGGACTGCCAGATGGAAATGTCAAAACTTTGGGTCGCCGTTTGGGCCACCACGGCATCCTCATCCATTCCGCAATCCTCCGCTTTGGCGATCAGGTGATTGAGCATGGAACCGTGGCCGATCAGCGCGCCCTTCGGAAATCCGGTGGAGCCGGAGGTAAACAACAGATAGGCCGGGGCCGATCGGTCCGGTTTGTCGCTTAAATTATCAGGCGGGTGAATTTGCCATCCCGTGGTGATATCGGCGGTCCGGATCTCATCAAAAACGCCTTCGGGAAAATTCCCGGCAACAAGCGCCAGTTTCACACCGGCTTTGCCGATCATGTATCGGATCCGTTCGGGCGGCAATTCCGGATCCACAGGCAGGTAAACGGCTTTGATTTTGAATAAGGCGAGCATCCCCGCGATCAGCCACTCGGAGCGCGGAAGGCAAAGGGCAACCTGATCCCCCGGTTGAACGCGGTGAACCGCTTTCAGCCATCCGGCCATCCGGTTGACGGTTGCATTCAGCTCGCTGTAAGTCAGGGAATTGTCTTCGCAGCGCACGGCTGCGTACCCGGGGCGCTGCGCCGCATGCCGCTCCAGGAATTCAACGATGGAGCGCTCCGCCGGCCAAGGCGAAATGGTATCGTTCATCTTCATTAACCACCGCCTGTCTTCGGCCGCATCCGACAGCGGAACAGCCCAGAGCGGCTGGTCTTCGTCCCTGGCGACAGCCTCCAGCAGTTTTTCAAAATATCCGGTTATGCGGTTGATCGTTGCAGCATCGAACAGATCGGTGTTGTATACCAGATGTCCGGTCAGTGTTTCGTCGTATTCTGTGAAATACCATTCCAGATCGAATCTGGATGCATTGTTTCCGCCCGTCGACAGGTTCTCTATGCCGCCGGCAAGCCCGGGTTCGGTTGCCTGATTGAAAAGATCGATCTTCTGATGGGTCAGTATGACGTCAAAAACCGGCGTTCTGCTGATATCGCGCAGCACGGACACCTCATCGACCAGGTAATCAAAGGGATAGATTTCGTGCCGGAATGCCTCCAGTACCGTTTCCTTTACCCGGGCCCCCAGACGCCTGAGGGTATCCTCCGGCTCAAAGGCGGTCCGCAGGGGCAGGGTGTTGGCGTAATAACCGATCTGGCGTTCCAGGTCCGGATGTTGACGGCCCGAGATCAACGTACCGACCACAATATCCTGTTGGCCCGAGAGGCGGCTCAGAAGGGCTTTGAATGCCGTGATCAGGGCCATAAACACGCTCAGATCCTGCCTGCGGCAAGTTTTCCGCAGTTCATCCAGCTGTTGTTTTCCAATCATGAGGCTACATCCGGCGCCCTTGTAGGTTTTCACCGGAGGCCTGGGGCGATCCGCCGGTAAATCGAGAACGGGAATATCTCCGGCAAAACGCGCTTTCCAGTATTGGCGGTGGATATTCAGGTTTTCACCTGTCAATTGCTGCTGCAACCAGGCCGAATAGTCCTTATACTGAATGGCCAACGGCGGGAGGGAAGGCATCTTGCCTTGCTCCAGGTCGTTGTAAAGCACGGCCAGCTCATTCAGCAGGTTCTGCATGGACCAGCCGTCGGCAATGATGTGGTGCAGGGTGTAGATGACAATCCGTTCGCCGGACGGCATGCTGACAAATTTGATCCTGAACAGGGGTCCGTTTTCGAGATCGAACGGAATTTGGGCCTCGCCTTCCAGCAGGTCGGTAAGGCGTTGGTCCGCATCCGGAGCTTCCGACCAGTTCATCCGCTTTTTCTCCACCCGGTCGGGGTGCGGCGGATGGACGCACTGCCGAAGCTCACCGTCCCGGACCAGGAAGGTCGTCCGGAGAATTTCATGCCGTGCAGCCAATTCATCGACAGCAGCCGCCAGCAGTTCAGGATCCATCGACGGTCCGGCGCGGAAAGCGCCCGGGATATTGTAGACAACGGAGGCGCCGTCGAACTGAGTCAGGATCCAGGTCCTTTTCTGGGACGGAGAAGCTTCGTAATCCGCTGCCGTTTCAACGGGTCGGATCGGAACATAAGTTTCTGCCGCCGCCTCGAAAATGAAATCCAGCAGAGATCTCACCGTGGGGAAGTTGAAGACATCATTGACGCCGATCTTCCGGCCGAATTCGCGATAGATCCTGGAAACCAGTTGGGTCGCTTTCAGCGAATGGCCTCCCAGGTCGAAAAAATTATCATCAAGACCAATTTCGTTTTTTTCCAGCACTTCTTCCCATAAATCCGCCATTTTCAATTCATCCGGGGTTGTCGGAGGGCGGTATTCCGTCCTTTGGGCTTCCATTTCCCGCCCGGCAAGGTTCATCAGCGCCTGCCGGTCGACCTTTCCGTTGTGATTAACCGGAAATGCCTTCAACATCACCCATCCTGCGGGGATCATATATTCCGGCAGCAGGGTACCCAGAAAGCGTCTGATTTCCCGGGGACCGATTTGCAGGCGGGTACAAGTGAAGGCCATCAGGACAGTGCTTTCGTCCGGCATCTGTATCGGCAGTACCAGGCTATCCTCCACCCCCGGAAATTTTCTTATCGAGGCTTCTATTTCCCGTGTTTCAACCCGGATCCCGCGGATCTGGACCTGTTCGTCGAGCCTTCCCAAAAACTCCAATTCTCCGTTTTTATTCCACCGCCCGAGGTCTCCTGTCCGGTATAATTGGGTATAGGCCGGGGATTTGCTGTAAGGGTCAGGGATGAATTTTTCGGCAGTCAGCTCGGATTGCCCAAGGTAGCCCGATGCCACCCCGATCCCGGATACGCCGATCTCGCCCTTCCATCCCGGCGGAACAAGCCGCTGGTACCGGTCCAAAACGTAGACCCTGGTATTGGCAAAAGGTTGGCCGATAGGAATACCCTTGCGGGAAGCGTATTCGTCGCTCCTCCGGGGATCAACTTTATGGAAGGTCGCGCCGATGCAGGCCTCGCTGGGGCCGTAGCCGTTATACAGGGACAGAGTAGCTGCATGGAATAACGATTCGCCGAGCGCAGCCGCTTCTCCGGTCGAAATGACGAGCCGAAGGCCGCCAAGGGAGATTTTACCGAACAGTTTCAGATAGGCGGGCGGCAGGATCGCAATTGTTACCCCGCTCTCCCGGATCAGCTTCAGCAGAAGGTCGGGGTTTGATTTTACCTGCCGGTCGGCCAGTACAAGCGTACCGCCGGCCACCAACGCCATAAAAATCTCTACGAGAGAGGCGTCAAAATTAAGCGAAGCGAAATGGAGGACGCTGTCCTGATGCACTATGCCCAGGAAATCATTGTGGTACTGGATCCTGTCCGAAATGCTCTCGTGCCGGACCGGTACGCCCTTGGGTTCGCCGCTGGTTCCGGAGGTATAAATGATATATGCGATGTCTGCGGGTTGAAGGGGTTCGGGCTCGGCCGGTTCCAGGCCTGCGATCATTTCCCATTCGATGTCAATGACCGTCAGCCAGCCGCTGAAATCAGGCAGGCTGAACATCAAATCCGATTGGGTGACCAGCAGGGCGGCGCGGGAATCCTTTAAAATCCGCTCCAACCGGGCAGCCGGTGATTGAGTATCCAACGGCAGATAGGTCCCTCCGGCCTTCCAGATCCCCAGAATGGAGACGACGGCATGGACTGAACGGTCAAGCATAACCCCCGCCACCTGTCCGGGGCGAAATCCGCACGATTCCCGAAGGTGCCCGGCCAAACGGCCGGCCGCCTGGTCCAGTTCCCGGTAAGTGAGGGTTGTTTTCCCCGACTGCACTGCGGGCGATTCGGGGTTTGCCGCTGCCATGGCCCGGAACAGACCGGGAAGAGAATCCTCCTGGTAGCCTTTGTCATAACCTGCAAATCGCTCCAGTTCCTGTATTTCTTCCGGCAACAGGATATCCAGTTGGCCGATTGGAATCGCCGGATCGGACACCAACTGGTCGATCAGGTATCCCATCCGCCGGGAAAGCTGCCGGATATCCTCCTCCTCAAAAACCTCCGCATTGAAGTTGAAGCGGAATAAGAGGGCTTCGCTGCAAGTAGCGTGGATGCTGAAGTCGTAATTGACCTGTTCAAAACTGCGGACCTGGGAAACATTCATCTCTCGGATGGCGGAAACCTGACTTTCCGATTCCCGGACATCGTACAATTGTTCCGCCCCCGGATAGTTGCCGAAGACTACCACATGGTCGATCAATCCGTGTTTCACCCGGCTTGCCGCTTGTATTTCAGCCATGGGAAAATGCTGGAAACGCCCGGTTTCCGCATTGAGGCCCTGGACCAGATTCAGCAGTTCTTCAAAGGGCTGATCCGGCAAGGCGGTCACCCTCATGGGAACGGTATTGATATACAGTCCGACAGAGGTTTCAATTCCTGCAATTTCCGAAGGCCTAACCGAAACGACCTTCCCGAAAACGACGTCATCGGTATCGTTCAGCCTGCCCAGCAACAAACCCCAAACGGTTTGAATGAAGGTGCTCATGGTTACGGTCAGCCGCTGCCCCAACAGGCGGACGGCTTCTGTTTTTTCCGGGGAGACCCATAGCCGGATTTCAGCATTTTGGTACCTGCCGCCCGCAAACCGGTCCTTTTTGCCGGGAATGCCGGTCTGTCGTTCAAAACCGGCCATGTATTGCTCCCAGAATGCCCCGCCCGCAAATTTATCCTGGCGTTCCAGCCATTTGATGTATTGGTGATACTGGACGGCCGGGGGCAGCGATGGCGTTTCACCGGCCTCGAGCGCCTCATAAATGCGGTTGAATTCTTCGATCAGGATTCCCTGGCACCAACCGTCAAAAATGATATGGTGGTGGCTCCAGATGAGCTCGAACTCCTGATCGGCGATCTGTAAAACCGCCATCCTCATCAACACGTCTTCCTTGAGATCGAACTTTCTGCGTTTATCCTCCCGTTGCCAGGCCGCTACTTCCTTTTCCCGCTGCTCCGGCTCAAGGTCGCGCAGGTCCCTGAATTCGAAGGCAGGCCTGCGGTCTTCCAGCACCACCTGATACATGCGCCGAAGCCCTTCGTATACAAAGGCGGTGCGAAGGATATCATGGCGTTCGAACAGGGTTTCCAGGCACCTCCGGACGATATCAATATCCATTTTTCCTTTCATCCGGTACGAAACCTGGACGAAATACGCATCCGAATTCTTATCCGCAAGGTATTGAAAAAACAGCCCCTCCTGGAGCGGCGACAGCGAAAAGATATCCTTGGGCCGGGTCTTCGTCATTTCGGTCAGTAATTAAAAAGTTGATTAATGGCTTCCAGGTCTTCCCTGGTCAGATCTTCCGAGCTGTATTTTCCGGAACCATTTCCGCTTTGCTCGTCAGCGGTGCAGTAATCTATGATCTCCGTCAGGGCCTCTGCATAGGCCTCCCGCAACCGGTGGACGGCGGTTGCCGGAAACAGGTCGGGGTCAAAACTGAACGAAACCCTCAGCCGGCCTTCAGCGACAAGGGAGAGCATATTGATGCCGGATTCCGGTTTTTGTCCGGGGTCCTGAAGGGATCCCATGGATTCGGATGCCAGCCCGAAGGCGCTTTGGCTGACCTCCTGGTCGAATTGCCCCAGGTAATTGAATGCGATTTCAGGGCGACATGACTCAATCCCATCTCTCCATTCGGGCGGAGAGAGGTAGCGCAAAATGCTGAAGCCGATTCCGTTTCGCGGAATCTGCCGGATGGCATCCCGCATTCGCTCGATCTGCCGGGTCATGGTCCAGCCCGCCCCTGATTCAAGCAGGACCGGGTAGAACGAAGTGAACCACCCCACCGTACGGGTCAGTTGGATGTCTTCGAAAAGCTCCTCCCGCCCGTGCCCTTCCAGCATGACCCAGGCATGGTTTCGCCCGAAGGTCTGGTAAACGGCCGTCGCCAGGGCGGCCAACAACAGGTCGTTGATATGGGTTCCGAATGCCTGGTGCGCGCTTGAAAGCAATTTTCCGGTACGGTCCTGGTCCAGCAGGATCTCCGGAACAGCCAGGCTGCCGGATTGCCGTTCTTCCGGGTGGTAGCCGGGCACGAGGGGTTCGCAACGGCGGGCGGCCATCCGGCGCCAGTATGCGGTTTCGGCCTTGAAGGATGCGGATCGGGCAAACGCCGCCAACCGGGATGTCCACTGTTGGAAGCTTGCTGTTTTTGCCGGCAGAATGGTATTCCTTTTTCCGGCAGGCGCTTCATAAAGGACGCTCAGGTCTTCGATCAGGATCCGCCAGGAGACGGCATCCACAACCAGATGGTGCGCGGCGATCAGCAATCGGTCGCCGTCCGGCATCCGGAAAAGGCCGAATCGTATCAGCGGCCCTTCTGCAAGGTCAAATCCCTTTTGAAAAGCATCCGCCTCCGTTTCAAGCCGGGTGACAGGGTCCTCTTGATCTGAAAGATCCCGGACGAGGAACCCGACATTAAGGTCGACATCTCTGTTCTCCTGGATGATCTCGCGATGGTCAGACCGGAATACCAACCGGAGGGCATCGTGATGGCTTTGCAGTATGCGGAAGATCTCCGCGAGTTCACCGGCATTCAGGCGGCTCTCCGTGGCGAACATGACGGCCTGATTGTAGTGATGGGGCGCGGCCAGATTCCTTTCAAAAAAAGCGTGTTGGATGGGGGCCAGTTTTACCGTTCCGGTCACAGGCCCCTGGTCGGAAAAGGCCGCAATAGGGCGGATGCGCCGGACCATCTGCCAAAGGATCGGGGCTTCGAACACATCCCGGACCTCAAGTTTGAAGCCCAATCTGTACAGGCCTGAGGCAACTTGCATGGCGCGAATGGAGTCGCCGCCCAGGGCGAAGAAATCCAGATCGAGATCCTGGATATCCCTGCCAAGGACGCGGGTAAACACCTTCGCGGCGGCCTGTTCCATTTCCGTTTCGGGTACCCGGTTACGCTTCTCTTCTCCTGCCTGCCTTATATCGGGCAAGGGCAATGCCTTCAGATTGGTTTTGCCGTTGGCGATCAGGGGAAAGGCCTCCATAGGCATAATAGAGGCTGGTTGCATATACTCCGGCAACCGCTCTTTCAGGAACCGGGCCAATTCCCCGGTTTTCGGTTGATCGTTAAAAATGACATAGGCGACGATAACGGGGTCCGGGTCTCCGGGGATAGCGGTTACTGCAGCGTCCCGGGTCTCCGGAAAACGCCGGATGGTCTGGTCGATCTCGCCCAATTCGATCCGGTACCCCCTGATCTTCACCTGGAAGTCGATCCGGCCGATGAATTCGATCTGACCGTCGGGTAGCCATCGGGCCAGGTCGCCGGTGCGGTACATCTTTTTGCCGGGTTCAAAGGGGTTGGGTACGAATTTTTCCCGGTTCAGGTCTGGCTTATTCAGGTATCCTTTAGCCAATCCGATACCCGATATGCAAAGTTCGCCGGGAATGCCGATACCCACCTGGTTCATACCCTTATCCAGAATGTAGATCTTGTGATTGCGGATGGGCTTTCCGATAACAGTACCCTGGCAGGCCTTTTCCCATGCCTCTCTATCCTCAGGGCCGGCAAGGCTGAAGTACCGTTGAACGATGCCTACTGTCGCTTCGGTCGGACCGTATTCATCCATGAACCGGGTCGGATGAGGATGATACCGGACAAACCGGCGGACATCATCCATCCGGATTTTCTCGCCGCCCAGAAAGAGGAAACGCAGGCGCATATGTCTGCCGCCGGATTCAAACCGCGGATCATGTACAACCAGATTTAGGACCGTCGGCGTCAGATTCAGGATAGTGATGCCGTTGTCGATCAGGAGACGGATCAGCTCCGCAGCGTCCAGATAGGCATTCTCGGGCAAAATCGTCAGTTCGATGCCCGCAACCAGCGCGGGCCAGAACATGGCGTAAGCATGGTCAAAAGCGAGTGAGGACAGCAGGATAGCGCGATCCGAAGGCCCGATTTCGTACCGGCTCACCATCATATCCGCATAGTGAGCGAGCGAGAGATGCCGGATCTGCACCCCTTTAGGCGTACCGGTTGAACCGGAAGTGTAAATGGTGTAGGCGATATCCTGCGGATATACGGTTGCGGGCGAAGCCTTCAACGGTTCTTCTTCCAATTCGTATTCGCGGAAAGGTCTGGCCGGGCACGGCAGGTTTTCGTATCCGGCGACCCACTCATCCACCACCAGCAATGGCGCAGCACAGTCGCTCAACATGAAACGCATCCGTTCAAGCGGGACGTTCCGATCAACGACCAGGAAGGAACTGCCGGTTTTCAGAATGCCCAATATAGTCGCTACGACCCAGGGCGATCGCTCCATCTTCAAGGCGACGATGTCTCCCGCCTTCACACCACACCTCCGCACCAGGAAAGCGGCAAACAGGTCGGATTCGCGGTCCAGTTTTCCATAATCCCATCGCATATCCCTGAACCGGATGGCAGGCGCATTCGGATGCTTGCCGGCATGAGCCCGGAAAAAGTCCAGTACCGTACCGGGTTTGAACGCTGCTTCGGTCCGGTTGACCTGGCGCAAAAAATCGATCTCCGGTTCGGTGATGACGGATAAGGAATCGACCGGTTTTTCGGGGCCGGTGGCCGCTTCTTCCGCCAAAGTCATGAAATGTGCGGCTGCCCGCCCGATGAACTCCTCGCTGTATTTTTGCCGGTCGAATTGCAGTTTGATCCGGATGCGGTCAGTGGGAACCACTACCACGCTCAGGTCGTAATTGGTGTGTTCATAACTCTCCGCGTCTTCAATTTCCCAGCCGACAGGGTCTTCTCCGGCCTCTCCGGAGGCGGTCACTGCGGGCAGGTTCTCAAACACAAAAACATGGTTGATCAGTTTCTGGCGGGGCACTGAAAGCTGCTGGATTCCGGACAGCGAAAGATGGTGGTGGTCTGTTGCCGCCAGCGCTTCCGCCTGCTGCTGTCCGACCAGCTCCCCAAAGCGCGTTTCCGGCGAGAAGGATACCCGGACCGGGACGGTATTGATAAAGAGGCCGGTCATGGATTCGATCCCCTCCACCTGCGGGGAACGGCCTGAAACCGTCAGACCGAAAACGGCATCTGCCCGGTTATTGTATTTGCAAAGCAGAATCCCCCAACAGGTCTGCAGGAACGTGCCCGGCGTGATGCGTTTGTCGCGGCAATATCCGTATATCCGATCGGTGCTTTCCCGGGAAAAATGGAAAACGGATGATGCTATATCAGGATCGGCATCAGGGTCTGGGGCCGCCGTTTTTTCGGTCAGTCCTGCGGGGGTTTCATACCCCTCCAGATAGTTCTTCCAGTAATTTTCGGATGATGTCTGGTCCTGTGCAATCAGCCACCTGATATAATTACGGTATTGGATTACGGGCTGCAGCACAGGAGGGGAGCCCGCTTTCAGCCCACTGTAGATTGCCTTGAATTCGGCTGCCAGCAGGCCGAAACACCATCCGTCCATCAGGATATGATGGCTGCTCCAGATCAAAAATCCCGTATCGGTATCGGTAGTGACGAGCGCCACCCGAAGCAAGAGATCAGCAGTCAGGTCAAACCCATTCGCCCTGTCGTTTTCCAGGAAATGCCGGATAAAATCCTGACTGACCGCCATTTTGCAGGCCGCGCGGTGGATCTTCAAGGTTCGTTTTTGAAGGACGACCTGGATGTTTCCGGAGGCCAGCCGGTGATTGAATACCGTGCGAAGGATATCGTGCCGGCTGACCAGCCGGTTCAGGCTTTCCTCGATATAATCCGGATGCAGATCACCCTTTATCTGGTAAACGACCTGATAGAAATAGGCTCCCGACTGCGGGTGCATCAGGTGGTGAAAAAGCATTCCCTCCTGAAGCGGCGCGAGCGGGTACGCGTCGCTGACCTGCAGCCCGAGGTCTTTGTAATGCTCCACGACCGCTTCAAGTTCTTCGGCGGGCATGTACTCCCAGGTCAGGTCGCTCGGGGTGAGAATCCTCCGGTCGACACCTGAAAGTAACCCGTCCAGATCACCGAGGCGCTGCTGAAAAGCCCGGGACAGGGATCCGACATCCTCCGGTTGGATAACAGCGCCGTCAAACCGCAGATGGACCTGCAAACACCCTTTATCCACCGCTGCCGAAACCGACAAGGCAAAGGGCGGTTTTTCAACGCCGCTGTCCGAAAGGCCGGTATATTCATCCACTTCCCTGGGTCCGGATGGATCGGTTTCCTGCGCTTCGAACCGACCGAGATAATTGAACAGAATTTCCGGCCCGGAAAATCCGGACCAATCCGGTTTGCCGGCATACAAGTGACGCGCCATCCCGAATCCGATGCCGTTGTCGGGTACATTTCTGAGTTCGTCCTTGATGGAGGCGAGCAACTTACCCGGATCGCCTGCCGGGATGTTCACCATAACCGGATACATAGCCGTAAACCAACCTACTGTCCGGCTGATATTGAGATGCGGCAGGATATTTGCCCGGCCGTGGCTTTCCAGCATGACGGAGAAGCCGCTACTCTCCCAGACGTCCCTGACCGACAAGGCAAAGGCGGTCAGGAGCATTTCCGCCGCGTCCGCGCCGTAAACGCGCAGTCCGGCGGCAATCAACCGTTCCCACAATACCGGATCAATGGTAAAAGTTTCCACGCCGGTAGCTGAGGGGGCGCCATCCATTTTTGGCCAGGGCGGATTCAGTCTGAAACGCTCCAGGCGCCATTGTTCCAAACCGGAGGCGAATGCGGCTTTTCCCACATGTTGCACCAGGCCTTCCGCCCAGGCTTTGTAGCTGTCGGTTTTCAAAGGGAGCGCCAAAGGAGCATTCTGCTGCCAAAGATCAAACAGGGTATGCAGGTCTTCCAGAAGGATGCGCCAGGAAATACCGTCGATGACCAGATGATGGATGACCAGCAACAGCCGGTCTTCCTTATCTCCGATGAACAAAGCAGCGGCCATTAACGGCGGCCGGTCCAACCGGATGCTTTGCTGGATCTCGTCGCAAATGCGGTCGCGCCGCAAGGCGGCTTCCGGGTCTGACCGCAGGTCGAAGACCTCCAGCCTGGGTTCGAGATCTTCGGGGTGAATGATTTGCCGGATGCCCCCGCGGTTGTCTGTTTCGCAGGCGGCCCGGAGCATATCGTGGTGGACAAGCAGTTCTTTGAGTATGCGCCTGACCGCTGCCTCCGGAACCGGACCGGGCAGCAGGAACATGGCGCTGTGGTTAAAGTGGTTCGGGTCCCGAAGGCCCATTGCAAAAAATTCGTGCTGAATGGGGGTCAGGGGTACTTCGCCTGTAACGGCATCCTGTGGGATTGAAGCACGGAGCGGTTTCATTTGCAAGGCCATCTCACCGATCACCGGGTGATCAAAAACATCCCTGACCGTCAGGTCAAAGCCGTTTCTGTAAGCCCTGGAGACCAATTGAATCGCCTTTATGGAATCCCCGCCGAGCGCGAAGAAATCGCTGGCGGCGGTCGTGTGCTGCTTGTTCAGTATTTCGCCGAGCAACCCGCAGAGCAATTGTTCAGCAGGTGTCAAGGGGCTTTGGCCTTGTATTCCCACATCGCTATCCGGGTCGGGAATGATCAGTTTCCGGCGATCCACCTTGCCGGCGGCATTCAACGGGAAAGCGTCCATGCGAATGAAAACAGCCGGCACCATATATTCCGGCAGGGCAACGCTGAGTTGTTTCCTCAGGGTTGTCGCGCACAGGTGTTTGTCCCCGGTCCACCAGGCCACGATCTGTACCCGGTCCTCTTTTCGGACGGCTTGCACAAAGGCATCCTCGACTCCTTCGACACGGCGCAGTTGCCATGCGATTTCAGCCGGTTCTACCCGGATTCCCCGGATTTGCACCTGGTCGTCCATTCTGCCCAAATACTCCAATTCCCCGAGTCGGTTCCACCTGCCGAGGTCGCCGGTCCGGTAAAGGGTTCGCTCGAATACATTCCTGGCAAACGGGTTATTCACGAATTTTTTCGCGGTCAGCTCCGGATCCTGGAGGTATCCGTCCGCAACGCCGATTCCGGCTATGCAGATTTCACCGGTGAATTCGTCGGGCACCATTTCCAGATATGGGTTGAGGATATAAACAGCCGTGTTTTCAAACGGCTTCCCGATCGGGATTCCGGATTTTTCCCGGTATTCTTCCAACCGGCCGGCTTCAAGCCGATGGAAAGTGGCGCCGATGCAGGATTCCGTAGGACCGTAGCCGTTGAAAACCGATCTGGCAATCAATAACTTAGCAGCATCTTCCGCAAGGACGGCCTCTCCTGTAGAAATGATCTTTTTCAAAGCGGGAAAATCCGATTCCTGTGCGATGAGGCGAAGCATGGCCGGCGGGAAAATGGCTGCCGTAACACCATGGTTTTCCATCAATTGCGCCAGTTTGGACAGGTTCTGTTTGACTGCGGCGGGCGCTATGACGATCTGGCCGCCGGCAGCCAGGGGCATGCCGGTTTCCACCAGGGAGGCATCGAAGGCCAACGCAGCCATGTGCAGGACCCGGTCCTCTTTTCCGATACCGATATAGCGATTGTGAAACAGGATACGGTCGGCCAGGCTTTCGTGCCGGATGGGCACCCCTTTGGGGATCCCCGCCGTACCGGAAGTAAAAATGATATAGGCCGTCGAACGCGGATCGGCCTGCGTGGCCACAGGAGAATGATCCTGGTCGATCAGGTCTTCTACGGCAACCGCCAAATCAGGCAAAACCGTACCTGAGGTCAAAAGGGCTTCGGCGGAGAGTATTTGTTTCAACCCGGCGGCTTCCGCAATGTATGCGATTCGCTCCGCAGGCAATCCGGGCTCAATCGGCACATAGACGGCTGCGGCCTTCCAGATCCCCAGCACGCAGGCGACCGAATACACGGAGCGGTCCTGGCATACCCCCACCCTGTCACCCGGTGAGATCCCTCCAACGGATTGCAACCAACCGGCTATTCGTTTCGACAAGGTATCCAGACCGGCATAGGTATAGTTTCGCCCCATGTCAGTCACTGCGGTTGCGCTGGGATATCTTTCGGCGTTTTGTTCAAAAATCGTCAGGAGGTGCAAGGGTTCCGGCCGGACCAATCGGGGCGGATTCCTTTCGAGCAGGTCCTTTCGTTCGGCCCCGGTAATCAATTCGACAGATTGCAGGGGCAGCAACGGGTCGCGTACCGACTGCTCCAGGATGTGTTTGAAATGCGATCGCAGCGCTTCTATCTTTCCGGCTGGAACAGACCGGGCATTGAAGTTGAATTTTATGGTAATGTCCCGGTTGGGAAGAACGATAAGATTGAAGTCGTAATTTGTCTGGGAGAAGCCCGAAATTATTTCGGCGTCCGGCAACGCCCGTCCCCCGGCATGGTCGGCTTCCGGTTCTTCTTCCGGATTTACGCCGGGGAAATTCTCGAATATGAACAGGTGGTCGATCAGGCGCGCTCCATCATTCGGGAGGGATAATATTTCAGACAGGGACAGGTAATTGTATGACTCCTGGCGAAGCTGATCATTTTGCAGGCCTGCTGCCGTTTCCAGGAAAGAGGCCGACTGAGCGAATCGGATCCGGACCGGCAGGGTATTGATGAACAAGCCCATTATCCGTTCGATGCCGGGCACTTCCGCCGGCCGGATGGCGACGACTTGCCCGAAGGCGATATCGTCAGATCCGGTTAATTTGCCGACCAGGATGCCCCAGACAGTCTGCAACCACCGGTTTACCGTGAGTTTATGAAAATTCGCGGTATTGCGAAGCCGGTCGGAAAAATCCCCACCCAGGTTCAGTTCGAGTTCTGCGTTCAGGTAATCCCCATTACCGGCGCCTTCAGTGAAAAGTTTGCTGCCAGGCTCAATATCCGCCAGGTAGCCCCGCCAGTAATCCAGCGCCGCGTCTTTGGATTGATTGCCGATCCAGTCGATGAATTTCCGGTAACCCGGCACAGCGGGCAGATCCGGTGAAAGGCCTTCAGCCAGTTGTTGATAAATAGTGATGAATTCCTGAAGCAAGGTATTGCCGCACCATCCGTCCAAAATGATATGATGGTGGCACCAGATTATGCCGTATTCTCCGGGGGCCAAACGGAAAGCGGCCACCCTGAGCAAGGCATCCCGGCCGAGGTCGAAATTCCGCTCCCGGTCGCCGGCTGCATATTCGGCCAGGCGAGCCTCCGCCTGACCTGATGCCAGTCCTGCCCAGTCCTCAAAATGGAATTCCGGCTCCCTGGTCCTCAGGACCGCCTGGAGCAGCACGTCGGCTTTTTTGTGGTTGAAGACAGTCCGCAACGCTTCATGCCGCTCCATGAGCAATCCGAGCCCCTTGCTGAGCATCGGAACTTTCAGCTCGCCCTTCACTTTGAACACTTTCTGGCTGATATAGGCAGATGAACCCGCTTCTGACAACGAATGAAAGTATATCCCCTCCTGGAGGGGTGAAAGGCGATAAATATCCTGAATATTTTGGGTCTTTAACATAAGATTACGGTTCGGCCTACTCAAAAAAATCCTGGTATTCTTCCAGTGAAAGCCCTTTATACCCCAGATCACTCGGCGTTAAAGCCGGGCCTTCCTGTGCCATGCAGTGACGGATCAGATCGGTCAGGGTCTGGTGATAATGCCCGCTGAGCGCCTGGATCTCCTCGCGGCTGAAGCAAGCCGTATCGAACCGGATCTCGATTTCCAGTCGTCCTCCCCTGACCATGCCCGAAAAAGCAAGGGCAAAATCCGGCACTTCATCCGGATGGCGCGTATCGCCATGGTATTCGTCCAGTATCGAAAATTCGGACTCCATTTCGGGTTGCTCAAACTGGCCCCAGTAATTGAAGACGATATCCGGGCGGATTTCAGGCGACCACTGCAACAGGTCGGGGCGCAGGTAAGCGGCGATACCGAAGCCGACGCCCCGGTTGGGTACGCTGCGCAGCATTTCCTTGGTAGTCACCAGTACGCCGGACAGATGGGTTTTGTCCGTCCCTCCGTTCAGCAAAACGGGAAAGACAGCAGTAAACCACCCCACGGTGCGGTTGATATTGAGGTCTTTGAGAATGTCTTCCCGTCCGTGTCCTTCCAACATGACCGCGAGTTTGTCTTCGCGGAAAGTGAGCCGCCAGGCCGCCGCAAGCGCAGCCAGCAGAAAATCGTTGATGTCGGTATTATAAACTTTATGGACCGGCCCGATCAGTTGCTTTGTAGCGGCTTCCTCCAGTTCCATAAATAAATGATCCCGGGCTCCGGAGGCTATTGATGATGTTTTATTGGCCGGGGCTTTTTCCAGATCGCCGCAGATCTTCCTCCAAAATTGAATTTCCTGTTCGAAATCCCGGCTGCGACTGTACCTGACCAATCCTTCCGACCACGATTTGAAGCTGTTGGTCTTCAGCGGAAGCGCCGGTGTACGGCCTGCGACGGCGTCGGCATAAAGGCGGTTGAGGTCTTCCAGGAGGATTTGCCAGGAGATGCCGTCAACCAGCAGGTGGTGGATAATCAGCAGAATCTGATCTTCCTTCTTTCCCTTGAAAAGGATGGTGCGCATCAGCGGCGGTTCTCCCAGCAGAAGGCTTTCCTGGGCCTTGCCGGACTCGCTAAGCCGGATCACTTCCGGGTTATCGGCGTCTTTCAGGTCAATGGTCCTGAAATGAGGGCGAACGGCGTCCCCGTAGTTGTATTGCTTATAGGTATCCCCGTCCGGTACGAACCCCAACCGGAGTGCGTCGTGGTGGAGCAGGAGCTGTTCCAGTACGCGGTACAAAATACCGGGATCCACCGGAGTGGCGGAGCTGATCAAAACCGAGTGATTGTAATGATGAGGAAAGCGCAGGCCGCGTTGAAAAAAGTCGATTTGTATCGGTGTGAGCGGTACGCGCCCTTCCACGATTCCCTGTGAGGGCAATACCCTTACCGGCCGCATGCACCTGGCCATTTGTTCGAGGACCGGAAAAGCGAATACTTCCTTCACATCCAGCTTGAACCCCTGGTTAAATAACCTGGAACAAAGCTGGATAGCCTTTATGGAATCTCCGCCCAGCCAGAAAAAATCCTCTTGGCCGGACAAAGCGGTCTTGCCCATCAATTCGCCGGCCAGTTTGTACAATATTTTTTCCTCCGGAGAACCTGCCTGGTCGTCGGCTGATGCGGCGATAACCGGTGCGAACACCGGAGGCAACCGTTTACGGTCGGTTTTCCCGTTAGCGGTAAGCGGCCATTCCTCCACCTGGATGAGATGTCCCGGCGCCATATATCGGGGTAATTGCCTGCGAAGGAACGACTGGATTGCTGAGGTGTCCATCCGCTCCCCGGCGGTGAAATACCCGACCAATCCCTGAAATCCTTCCTCTCCGGCGGCCACGACCACTGCGGCATGCTGCACCCCGGGATAGGCTTTCAGCATGTGTTCCACCTCGCCGGGCTCTACCCGGTAGCCGTTGATCTTGACCTGATTGTCCTTGCGGTCCAGGAACTCTATTTGCCCCCCCGAAAGGTATCTGACCCGATCGCCGGTCCTGTACATCCACTCCCCGTCCCTGAAGGGGTCTTCAACGAATTTATCACGGATACCCGCATCCGTATATCCCAGGGCGAGGCAAAGGCCGCCGACACAGAGTTCTCCGGGAACACTGGTTCCGCAGAGTTGCAGGTTACTGTCCAGTACATAAACGCGGGTATTGGCAATGGGGCGGCCGATCACCGGTCGTTCGGAGAAGGCTTCCAGCTTCATTATTTCAAGATCGCCGGTCAATTCGCCGCCCCGCAACGAGAAGGATTGGGTCAGCACTCCGATGGTCGTCTCCGTCGGACCGTAGTGGTTGAGGAAGACCGTATCCTTAGGTCCGAACCGGTAGTATCGGCTGATATCTTCCGGTCGGATCTTTTCACCGCCCAGCACCACCAGCCGCAATTTCAGGTCGGGCGCCAATTGTTCGAAACTAAGGTCATCCGTGAGCAGGTAAAAATGGGAAGGCGTCAGTTTGATGTAGCTGACCGACTCCCTTACAAGCAGTTCCAGCAGCGCTGCAGGATCGAGATAGGGATCTTCATCGCACAGGTGCAGGCATCCGCCGTTCAACAGGATGGGCCACAGGGCCGTATAAGACAGATCATAGGCAATCGAGGAAAACAGTACCGATTGGTCGTCAGGCGTCAATGCGTGTTTTTCGGAGAACCAGCTGACATAGTTCACCAATGCTCGGTTGGGGATGCTTACCCCTTTTGGAACCCCCGTTGATCCTGAGGTGAAAATCGTGTAAATCACGTCTCCCGAACCTGCAATATCCGGCGGGTTGGAGAGGGGGTAATCTTGCAGGTCGGCATCCCCCAGGATCAGGACCGGCAAATCACCAAAACCATGGTCTCTGTTATCCGTGATCGTCAATGCAGGCTGTGCAGCCAGAAGCACGGATCGTTTTTTATCCATCGGGAAATGGACGTCAACCGGCAGATAACCCGCTCCGGTCTTGACGACAGCCAGCAGGGTTGCCAGCAATTCCGGCGACCTTTGGATGTCGATAGCAACCAGCTGTCCGGTCGAAATGCCGTATTTATCCGTCAGAAAATGCGCCATCCGGTTGGCTGAACTGTTGAGTTCTTCATAAGCAACTACGGCATCTCCGGACTTAATTGCCGGCAATTCGCCATGGGCTGCCGCCGTGGACTCAAACCAATTCTTAACCGTGTTTTCCAATTCCACCGGATGGAAAGCCCCATTCAGTCGATCCTGCATTTCCGATTTTTCATTTTCATCCAGGTAATCCAACCTGGCAACAGGGGTTCTGGGCTCTGCGATAGCCGCCGCGATCAGGCGCCGCAGGTGGCGAAGGAGGCTCCGGATGGTCTCCGCTGTAAAAAGATCGGTGTTGTAGTTCAATTCCATCTGCAACCCTTCGGCGGTTTCGGTAAAGTGAAAGGTCAGGTCGAATTTGCTGAGCACATTGCCCACCGGGAATTCGCTGATCGCAAAGGGCAGCGAAACCTCCCGGTCGGCTACCGCATCAAGGGTATTGTTGAGCACGATCATCACGTCAAACAAAGGCGACCTGCTCAGGTCCCGTTTCAATTCCAGTTCATCCACCAGTTTGTCGAAAGGATATTCCTGATGCTGAAAAACGGAAAGGGTATTTTCCTTAATCAGGTTCAGCAGTTCCCAGAAATTCTGGTCGGGTTCAAACCGGGTTCGGATGGCCAGGGTATTGAGGAACAGGCCGATCTGGTTTTCAAGGTCCGGGTTTTCCCGCCCTGCGACCGGCGTGCCGATGACCATGTCCGATTGGCCGCTGTACCGGTACAACAGGGTGGAAACCGAGGCCAGCAGGTTCATGAACAAGGTCGCGTGGTTTTTCTTGCCGAAGTCGTAGACCTTATCCAGCAGTTCTTTTTCCAACAGCAATTCAGCGCTGCCTCCGGAATAGGTTTTGACCGGTTTTCGCGGAAAATCATACGGCAGGTTCAATACGGGTATTTCTCCCTCGAACTGCCGGAGCCAGAATCCGAGTTGTTCGGCAAGCCGCTCTCCTTTAAGGCGCCCGTTCTGCCATGCGGCAAAATCCCGGTATTGGATGGACAATTGCGGCAAGCCGGCATCGCGGCCTGAGGCGTGGGCGGCGTAGAGCGCCATGAACTCCCGGAACAATAAATTGAGCGACCACCCGTCGGCAATGATGTGGTGGATCACCAATACGAAAATGTAATCCTCGTCGCCCGTCCGGAGCAGTTCAACCCTGAACAGCGGGGTGGCGGCAAGGTCAAATGGTTGGGTGGAAATGTAGACCGCCCTGTCGCGCGCCATTTTTTCGGGGGACTGGAAACTTCTGATGTCCAGTTCATTTACCTTAAATGGAACTTCCGGGGCCGGCAGCACCTTTGCCCGGGGTTCTTCACCCACCTGTACAAAGGCCGTCCGGAGCGATTCATGCCTGGTCAACAGGTCCCGGAAAGCGGATTCCACAATCCGGCTGTCCACCAGTCCGGTCAGCCGCCCGGTATTGAATATATTGTAAACGGCGCCGGAGTCGCTCATTTTGTTCAATATCCACATCCTGCGCTGGGCATGGGACAGCTCTGCGAACTCCCGCGGAGGGGACGGCGGTATCGATTCGAATTGGTCGACCTTGGCTTCCCTGATCACCCTGGTCAGGTCTTTTACCGTGGGATAGGTAAACATGTCCCGGAGGGTGATCTTGACTCCGAATTCCCGGAAAACCTCAGCAACGATCCGCCCGGAGGTCAGTGAATGCCCGCCAATGTCAAAGAAATTGTCTGAAGTACTGATCCTTTCTCGGGAAAGGATTTTTTGCCAGATCTTCAGAAGCCTCATTTCCAGCTCGCTTTTGGGCGCTTCAAAGTCCAGGTCTTTCTGCCGCACGATCTCCAGTTTCTCCAGCTTTTTCCGGTCAATTTTGCCGGTGGAGGTCAACGGCAGTTTATCCAGCACGACAAACGATCCGGGTACCATGTGCGCGGGCAGGCTGGCCAGGAGCTTGTCCCTGATCCGCCCTGAAAGGTGGACATTGTATTCCAGTTTCCACGGATCGGGAAGCGACTTCCTGTTGATCTTGCCGTTTGAGGTCAGCGGCAGGGCCGGCATCCAGATAATATGAGCCGGCACCATGTAGGCCGGCAGTTTTGCGGCCAGCATGAATTCAACATCATGGCTGTGCAAACTGCCTTCTTTTTCAGCCACCAGATAGGCGCAAAGGAATTTATTCTGCAGGTGGTCCTCCTGAACAATTGCCACGGCGTCCTTGATCCCGTTGATTGCCAGAATGGCTTTCTCCACCTCTTCCGGTTCAATTCTGAATCCGCGCACTTTGACCTGGTAGTCCTTTCTGCCGTGGAAAAGGATCTGCCCGTCTTCCCGGTATTGGCCCAGATCGCCTGTCTTGTACATCCGTACTTCCCGGTCCTGCCGGAATGGGTCCGTCAAAAAGACATCTGCTGTTTTTTCGGCTTGATTGAGGTATCCTCGTCCTACGCAAATACCGGAAACACAAATCTCACCCACCGTTCCGGGCGGGCAAAGATTCATGTTCCGGTCAAGGATATAAATAGCAGAATTTTGAATGGGCGTTCCCAAAGGGATGACATCCGTTTGCGGATCGGACTCCATAAAGTAATGGGTAATGTCATCGGAGGCTTCCGTAGGGCCGTAGGCATTGACCAGGGTCACACCTTCGTACGCCGAGAACCACCTGCGAACCAACCCTGGTTTCAGCGTTTCGCCGGTGATCAGGAGGTGTTTCAGACTTGCGGGCGGCGCGTACTCCGGGTGATCGCTGTAAATATCGAGCAACACCGAAAGGTAGGAAGGCACCAGTTCCAGAATGGTAGGTTCGTCAACCTTCAGGCGACCGGCCATCCCTTCGGGATCCTGCACCAGGTCGTCGTCATAAATAACGACCGTACCACCGACCAGGAGCGGGGCCAACATCTGCCAAACAGATATGTCAAAACTCTGTGAAGCATTCTGAATGACCACCGAATGTTCATCCATTCCCAGGCTGTTGATCTTGGCGTATACATGATTGATCATTCCCGCGTGTTCGACCATGGCCCCTTTGGGCCGCCCGGTCGAGCCTGAGGTGAAGATCACGTAAGCCAGATTAGCTCCCGATACCCGGGCAGCCGGTCCGGGTTTGCCCGTCGGGCCAGCGGTTTCCATATCTATAATCTGACATCCCGGGAAAAGGGATTTTTCTCCGGGAAACAATTTCTCCCGCTCCGCCAGCGTAGCAGAATTCGTCAGTACGATCCGGGCCCGGCAATCCTCCAGGATATTCCGGATTCGGTCACCCGGCAATTCCTGGGATACCGGCACATACACGCCTCCGGACCTGAACAGGGCCAGAACGGCAATTATCCATTCTGGGGAGCGACTGCAAAAAACCGGCACGCAGTGTTCCGGTTCAAGCCCCTGATCCTCCAGGAAGGATGCCAGGTTTTTTGCTTTGGCCGACAGTTCGCGATAGGTAAGCGCCTGACGACCGAAACGAACGGCTGTTGCATCGGGGTTTCTTTCGGCTGCCTTTTCAAACAGCTCAAAATAACCGAGGGAATCCGGGAATGGCCGGTCGGTCAGGTTGATCCGGCGGATGAGGTCAAGATCCTGATCCGAGCAGGGTCCTGCAATACCCAGTTCATCGCCCGCCGGCACGGCGCCGCTGGTTGAGGGATTATTTTCCAGGTCAGCCGTTTCTACCTCTTTTTGTACGAGATAGGCCGCCAGTTTGACCTCGGGTTCCTTTTGGGTCACGACCACCGCGACTTCCCTGACCTCCTCGAATTTAAGGATGGCGTTCTCAATTTCGCCCAACTCAACGCGATAGCCGTTGATCTTGACCTGGTGGTCCCTCCGCCCCATGAATTCGATCTGACCGTCGTGGGACCAACGCCCGATATCGCCGGTTTTGTACAATTTGGGGCCGCCGTTGCGGGCATAAGGATTATCCAGGAACCGCTCCCGGGTCGTCTCTTCCCGGTTGAGGTATCCTTTCGCCAATCCTATCCCCGAAATGCAAATTTCCCCCCAAACGCCCGGCGGGACAAGGTTAAGGTACTTGTCGACCACATGCAACTGCACACCGGCCAATGGCCGGCCGATCGGAACGACCGGGTCGGAAGCGCCGGTTTTATAGTAGCTCACGATTACGGAGGCCTCGGTAGGCCCATATAGATTCCAGAGTTCCGCCTCCAATATCCTGTGATGTTTTTTCACTAACTCAGGCAACAGGGCTTCGCCTGCGCTGAACACATAACGGAGTTGGGACAGTTTGGAAATGGTTTTATCCGTCAGGTTATCCAGAATGGTGTTGTACTCCGACGGCGTAGTGTTCATATTGGTAACGCCGAAATTTCCGATGGCCAAAATCATCAGGTACTGGTTGCCGATGATCTCGTCTTTGCACATCACCAGGCGGCTGCCGCGGCAGAGTGCCAGGAACAACTCCAGGATGGAGACGTCAAAAACATAGTTGGTCCGTTGCAGCATCACATCCCTTTCGTCAATGGCAAAGAAATCCCACATCCACCGGATACGGTTGACTAAGCCTTCATGCTCGATCAGAACGCCTTTCGGAATGCCGGTAGACCCGGAAGTATACAACACGCTGGCAATTGGAGAAGGTTCGTATACTGTGCGTTCCGCCGGCTTACCAACGGTGTTGGGCCGGTCCATTAACTGTTCCAGAAATACGAATTTCCGGTCTCCCAGGCTGTATTTCCCCAGAAACTCGGGCCGTTCAACGATGAGCGCTCCGGCGCCGGCGTCGTCCAGCATGAAATTAATGCGATCATCCGGATAGGAGGCCAGGACGGGTACATAAGCGCATCCGGCCTTGAGCACGCCGAGCAGGGCGACGATCATATTAAAGGAACGCTCCATCAACACCCCTACCCTATCGTGCCGGGCAAGTCCGGCCTCTTCTCTCAGGTACCGGGCCAGGCAATCCGCCTTTTCGTTCAGTTCACCGTAGGTCAGCAGCCCTTCATAAGCAATTAAAGCAGGTGCATCGGGTGTCCGGACGGCCCATTCCTCAAACAGCTGCTGAAGCGATTCCGCAGGCGGGTCCGTTTTCTCTCCTACGCTGAAATGGTCAATGATCAGATTTTTTTCTACTGAGGAAAGGTAATCCACCAGGTCCACTTTTACCGACGGGTCCTCCAGAACGGCCAGTGTAAAACTGACCAGATGGCCCAGTAACTGTTCTGCCGTTTTCGGCGTAAAAAGATCGGTATTGTAGACCAAAGAAAGTACGGCAAAATCCCCGCCGTCGAAAAAGGAAAAGTTCAGGTCAAATTTGCTGACCTCGATTTCCCGGGCATAATCCCGGAAAGTCAGACCGGCTACCGTTGTATCCTCGCTCATTTCCTTGCGCTTGTAAATGGCAAGGACGTCAAACAACGGAGAGCGGCTGAGATCGACATTCGGGTTGAGATTATCAAAAAGCAGGTCCAGGGGATAGTCGCTGTGATTTTGGCAACGAAGCATATTCTCCTTCACCGAATCCAGCAGTTCGGCGAACGAGGCCCTACCGTCAAAAGTCGACCGGATGGCCAGCGTATTGGCAAAAAAGCCCACCTGCTTTTCCAGTTCCACCTCGTCGCGACCGGCAACCGGAACGCCAACAATGATGTCGTTCTGGCCGGAATAGCGGTAAAGCAATCCATTGAGCACAGCCATAAAAAGCATGAACTCGCTGCATTTGTGCCGACGGCAGAGCAGGCGGATTCGGTCAACCTGATCCGACTCCAGCAACCTGTAAAAACTGCCCCCGTTGTACGTCTTTACTGCCGGTCTCGGAAAATCAAGCGGCATTTCCAACACAGGCAGTTCACCGGAGAGTTGACCCATCCAAAAATCCTTCAAATCTGTTAACCGCTGCGCATCCAGGCGGTTGTTGGACCAGACCGCATAATCCCTGAACTGCAGGGAAAGCGGAGGCAAAGGATCAGGTTGACCTTGTATGAAGGCCTCATAAAGGGCAAGGATTTCTCCTGCTATCCGTTCCATGGACCAATCGTCAAAAATCAGGTGATGAACCTTGACCAACAGTAAATGCCGGTCCTTTTCCAGCTTCAGCAGGCGAGTCTGGAACAACGGTCCGTTTTCCAGGTCCAAAGGCGCTTCCTGCGTAGCCGACAACAGGGTTTCGATATGGTCAGCTTGTGCAGGCAATCCGGTAAAATCTACGACTTCCATCTGCTTTTGAACCGATTCGGCCGGCAATATCAGTTGAACGACCCCTCCGTCGCGGCTGACAAAGACGGTCCTCAGTATTTCATAGCGCCGGACGATCGCCCGCAGGGATTTTTCCAGCGCCTGGACATCCAGGGGCCCTTCCAGTTTGTAGGCATTCAATTCGGTATAGGCCAAAGTCCCCTCAGGGGTCTGGCAAAGGTTCCAGAGCCGCTGCTGCGCCCTTGAAAGCGGATAATATTCCCGGTCGGGTAAGCGCTGCAAACCCTCCCGGCGCCCGTCCTGGCCGGCAGTGAGCCTGTCTTCTACGAAGGAAGCCATGGCGCTGATCGTAGGATAGGCAAAGAAATCTTCAAAATTAACCGAAAGATCAAACTGCTTCTTGAGGCGGATCAGGATCTGGTTGGCCAGCAAGGAGTGCCCGCCCGCTTCAAAAAAGTTTGTTTCAGGGGTCAGGTTTTCTTGTCGCAGCACTTCTTTCCAAACCATGGTCAGTTTCTGCTCCGTATTGAGTTGCCCTTCCACAAGGGTTGCAAGATCCCGAAGCACGGGATAGTCAAAAATATCTTCAAAATCCAGGGTTAATCCGCAGGCTGTACGCAAGCGCCTGATGACCTGAGTAGCCTTTAGCGAGTCGCCGCCCAACCTGAAAAAGTGGTCGCTCGGAGCTACAGCAGATAATTCGAGCGCAGCCTGCCACGCTTCGGCCACTATGGCCTCGGCAAAGGTCAAACCCGGTTCGGGCCGGGAAACCGAAGTACTCAGGAAAGCAGGTACGGCGCCGGTTTCCAGTTTTTTCGGCGTTTCCCTGATCCAGCAACGGGAAGGCGTGAAAGCGTACCCGGGCAGGTTCAGTTTCCGCGGTTCGTCAAAATGAAGGAGCAACGGAAAATCAAGTTGATGCCCTTCCAGGTATAAGGCGGTCACTAAACGCATCAGGCTGTGCCACGGATCGGAGGATTCCACCTCAATGACAGCGCCGCGTTGTCCCGCATCCGGTACGGACAGAATGGCCTGAAGGATCTCATTGTCCGGATTGGCCCCTAAAAAGACCGTTCTTTCTCCGGAGTTGGTTCTTTTCAACAGCGCCGAAGCCCTGGTTTCCAGGTCGGACAGGGGCTGCCTGACGTATTGATCAACCTGATGGAGCGCATCTTCCAGTGAGAGTTTACCGGCAAGAAAATCAGCTGTTATCTTTCCCGCGCCCGATCCCACAGCTTCCACAAAGGGAATGCCTGCTGCCTGGAGCTGCCTGACCCAACCTACCTGAAAAGCAAAATTGCAATACCTGGCTGAAAGTCTGTCCTCGCCGTTGCCGGCAGCCGCCATGGTATCGAATGCTTCTAAAAAAGTGGGAAAAGCCTGCCCCCAGTCTTCAAGCGTCGCCGAATCCGCCGTTTCTCCGTCGGATAAAACGAATAATATCTTTCCGGGTTCCGGCCAGTGACCGGCGGCGGGATGATCCTGGCCCGGTTTCCATTCCGATAAGGCCTTTCGCAACGACGGCATATCCCGAACCGCAAATGCCGTGCGATATGGATGATGCTCCCGCCCCATGCAAAGGGTATAGCTCAAGGCGGGCAGGTCCGAATCATTGATATTCAGGGTTTTCCGGGCAAGGGCTGCAATGGCTTTTTCCAGGCCTTCCCTTGTGGCTGAGGAAACCGGTACGAACCAGGTTTCGCAGGAAGTCCGGGTCTGACTATTTCTTCGTTCGGCGGGTTTGGGGGCCTCCTTCAGTACAACATGGGTATTGGTACCGCTGAACCCCATGGAACTTACGGCGGCAAAGCGGGGGCGGTCTTCTTTTCTCGACCAGGGCAGCGCCTCCTCGTTGATATACACCGACGAGGCGGAAAAATTGATCAAAGGACTCGGTACGCCCGTATAATAAGCCGGGTATATGACCTCTTCCTTCAGCGCCAGCACAGCTTTGACCAATCCCGAAAGTCCCGCCACGCAGCGGGTATGTCCAATATTGGCCTTGATGGTTGAGACAGGGCATCTCTGACCGGCCGGAAGGCGGCCTTCAAATGCCAGATCCAATCCGCCGACCTCGATGCTGTCACCCAGTTGGGTTCCGGATCCGTGGGCTTCCACGAACCCGATCTCGGCGGGATCTATGCCGGCTTTTGCCCATGCCTTACGGATTACCTCGGCCTGGGCAATACTGTCGGGAGCGTTGAGGCTGGCAGCGCGAGCGGCATTATTGTTCACTGCGGTGCTGAGGATCACGGCGTGTACGGGGTCGCCGTCTTGCAAAGCGCGGTCAAGGGGTTTCAGCAAAATGCCGACGACGGCCTCCCCGAACGCCATACCGTTCGACCGGTCGGAGAAGGGGATCGAATATCCGTCAGGTGAATCCACGCCCATGGCATCGGGCTCGTCCAAAAACGGGAACAGCTCCAGATTGACGCCGCAGACCAAAGCCTGATCAGAATGCCCCAGAACGATATCGTTGCAGGCATTGTGCAAGGCAACCAACGCGGAGGAGCAGGAAGTATCGATAACCGCTACCCCGCCGTGAAGGTTGAACTGGCGGCTGATCCTTGCTGCCAGGAATTCCGAACCGTTTCCGTTGGACAGCAAAGCGTTGTACTCATCGGCCAGGTAATGATAATCCAGTTGCTTGTGCGCAACATAGACGGCGGTATTTGAGCCGGCAAAATCATTCCGGGATATGCCCGCATCGTCGATGGTTTCCTGGACGATTTCCAGCAAAAGCCGTTGATGCGGATCCATACAGATCGCCTCTCCCAGCGGTATATTGAAATAGGCATAATCAAACTCATCAATCCCGTCCATGTATGATCTTACCTGAAAAGCTTTATCGGAAGGGAGCGTAGTTTTCCGGACCCGTTCGCCGGAAATAGGCCCCATGCTGCATTTACGGGCAAGCAGATTCTCATGAAGTTGTTCCAGGTTTCGGGCATCGGGAAATCGCCCGGCCATGCCGACGATGGCAATTTGGATCTGCTGATTCATATGAAAGGTATTGATTGAATGAATGGATTCGGATGCCGGTTTCGGCATCCCGGAGGTCGATTTCAGACCATTTGGGATTGGGATGCATTGGCAAGCTGGCAAACCGGAATCATTTCTTTCCGGCGGTAGAGGGTACCTGAGCACCAGACATAATTGACCTTGTTCCAGGCGGTTGCCGAGTGGACATCCGGAAAAAAGCCGCATCCGAGGTGATTGGCGCTGGTATTGCACAACAGCGGCACCCCGGTCAACGCATAAAATGCTTCGATCAGCTCCGCCACAACGGGATTGTCGTTGTGATTGACGGTCTGAAGCCGGGCTGTACCATCCAGATGGCATACAGCCGGTATCCTTGCCGACCATTCCGGGCGGACCAGGTGATCAAAAAGCATGTAAGGGTCCGGCGTTCCCGGGTTGAAAATATCGGGTGCATGCGCTTCCAGACAGATCGGCGATACGGGCCGGTACGGTTCTCTTTTCTTGACCTGATTGAGGATGTCCTTCATACCCGGAGAAAACGGGGATGCCAGAATGCTGCGGTTGCCCAGTGCACGAGGCCCCAATTCAGCCCGACCGTTCAGAAAAACCACTGGTTCTTCGGATTCCTGCAGCAACAAAGCCAGTTCTTTAAGCGTGCAAGGGCGGGCTTCCCAGTTACCATCCGGTTCGCTATCCGCAATTTCCGGTCCGGCATACACGCTCCAATCAAGCGCAAAAACGCCTGTATGCATAAGCTGACCCACACAAGCCATTCCTATTGCGCTGCCCGAATCATTGGGAAACGGCGGAACGTAAACCCCTTCAAAGAAACCGGTGTCGCGGATTCGCCGGTTCCATTTAATGTTCAATGCGCATCCGCCCGCGAGGCAAATATTCCGATAGGGCCGCGGATTGCGCTGGATCTTCTTGACCAGTTTATGCACCAATAATTCCTCCAGGTATTGGTGGAAGGAACGGAGTATGTCCTCATCCGAATAGGAGGTCCCATCGATCCGTTTAATGACCTCTTTGGCAAAAACATTGGCAAACCCCATCGGAGTCTGGTAATGCTTGATGTACACGTCATCGAATATAGGGAACAGTTCCTTGCGCACTTCACCCAACGCGATATAGGCCATTACCTTGCCTGCCACCGAGAGGTTGTCTTTGGCAAAGCCGCCCGCTACCTTGAACGGACCGAAATGCTGGGCGAAAATGCTGTATATATTGCCGATCAGGAGAAAGATCGGCCCCAGATTCTCTATCTGCCTGGCAGAAACGTCAAAATAATATAAGCGCGGGTACATTCCTCCGTCCCAGACCAGGATGTAGGCGCTTTCCCCACGGGCGGCAAACGGACTTGTTGCGTAAGTGCCCATGACATGGCCGGTCACATGAAGGTAACTGGTATAACGAAAGCTGTGATCGCCGATCAATAACGGGCCCGACGCGTGGCCTTTCAATATGCTGTCTTCCAGTTTTTTCTCCCGGTATTGTGAAATTTCCAGCCGGTAGGGCTTGCCTTCATTTTCAGCGGTCAGGTAATTAAAGTCGGGTCCGATTTCCAGGCGGGGCTGGATAGCGAGCGCATCCTGATCGAAACCGCCCCATCCGTCCAGGACAAAATGATCGATATCCCGCAAATCGCATCCGTTTTGCCGGAGAATACCTGCAATTTCCGCTGTATTCTCCAGGCTGCTGTATCGCGGATTGTTGTTAATTTTTTCGAGCTCTACACTGAAGCGCAATCTGCCGTTTTCCACTACTGCGACCGCGCCGTCGTGGGTGAGTTTAAGACCGCAAGTAACCATAAATTTTGAATTAGAAAGGTTATGGGGCTGTTTCAACATTCGCCCCGTTTGGTTTCCACTGACGTGCTAGAAATCGTGAAACAAGACCCCGGCTGTCGCATCCGTCGCGGGTTCCGGTTCGGGAGCGATCAGCTGTGCCAACTGGCCGATCGAGGGGTTGCTGAATATTTCGTGGATTTTTATCAGGCCCGGATATTTCTCCTCAATTGCCGCAAAAGCGGTGACCGTTTTCAGGGAGTCCAGCCCGAGGGTAAATAGGTTCTCCCGAAGTCCGGGTTCCGTCCCACTGAGAAGGGGTTGAAACACCACGGCCAGCCAGGCTTCCGTTTCATTGGCAGCCTTTGAAGGGGTAACCTTGCGCCACATAAACCGGTTGTCCGTTCCAGCCAGGGCTTCCAAATCGGTTTTGCCGTTTTCATTGAGCGGGAAAGCTGGCAGTTTAAAATAAAGTGTCGGTATCATATAGAGGGGCATCCAGGCCTCCAGTTGGAGCCGCAGGGATTCAGGGTCGGGAATCTCCTCTCCGGTCAGATAGGCGGCGAGCTGATGGTCGTTTTCGGCGTCGCGCCGTGCAATTACACGGGCCTCCCGGACTCCGTTGATTTTCAGCAATTGCTGCTCTACTTCACCGGTTTCTATCCGGAACCCACGGATCTTGACCTGGTCGTCGCCTCGCCCCAGGTATTCAATCCTGCCGTCGGGCAACCATCTCCCCAGATCGCCGCTCTTATACATGCGGCTCTGCTTTTCGCCGACAAACGGGTCGGGCAAAAACCGTTCCGCGGTCAGTTCGGGTTGCTTCCAATAACCTGACGCCACACCTTTGCCGCCGATATAAATCTCACCCGGTACGCCATGCGGCAGCAAGTTGAGGAAAGCATCAAGGATATAGATCCGCGCACCGGCAGCAGGTCTGCCGATGGTGATTTTGGCCGCCGCCGTCCGGTAGGTCTCGACCGTGCAGCCTACTGTCGTTTCGGTGGGACCGTACTCGTTGTGCGCCGCTATGTGCCTGTTGAGCCGGAACAAGGTTTCCAGCTGGCCGGCCTGCAGCGCTTCGCCGCCGATGATCACACTTTCCATGCCGCTGGCGGGTAATCCCGTCCGGTCGAGCAACCGGATATGGGAAGGGGTAAGCTTGACCGCCTTTACTGGTGATCCGGGTTCAAAAATCCTTGTCAGTATCGTTTCAGGTGTCCGGTCATCTGGAAAAACGTGCAAGGTATCTCCTCTGAGCAAAGTACCTAAGAGGCCGGTGAGCGACAGGTCAAAAGCCAGCGAAGTAAACAACCCAAAAGGAAATTCCGCCCGGTTTTCGTAGTAGTAGGCATTGGCCCATTCCAGGTAGTTCAACAGGCTGCCCTGGCTGACCGACACGCCTTTAGGCCTGCCCGTAGAACCGGATGTGTAAAGAATGTAGGCAGGAGCCGATGGGTCGATTGTTTTATGGAGCCGGAGTTTTTCTGTTTCCGGCAGCATATCCGCCGATATGAGTTGTCCCCGATAATTGCCTGGCGTCCGGAACAGGGTTTCTGAGTCCACCACAAGTGCAGCGGCGGCTGAATCTTCGAGGATATACTCCAACCGCGACCCCGGGTAAGCGGTATCCAGCAGCACAAAAACCGCATGCGCTTTGAGTACGCCCAGTACACTGACAACGGCGTGAACGGATCTGGGCAGCAAAATGGCAACGCGGTCCTCCGGTTGGACCCCTGATGCGGTCAAGGCTCCGGCCAGTTTATCGGATCTTTCATCCAAGTCCTTGTAACTGATGGCTTCGTTTTCGAAAACCACAGCCACTTTGTCAGGATCGGCTGCCGCTTTTTCCCTGAAGATCTCCACCATATCCGCCTGTTGGCGTCGGCCGATCATCTGTTGATTGAAATTTTCGAGTATCTGACGGCGGTCTTGTCCGGTCATTATGTCCAGGCTTTCCAGCCGGATATCCGGTTCAGACAAGGCATGAGTCAGAAATACTTCGAATTGAGCCGCCATGAAATCGATACGCTCTTCTTCAAAGATATCGCTATTGTATTCCAGTAGGAATTCAAATTGATTCCCGTTATCCAGAAACCGGAAGGAGAGGTCAAATTTGCTGATGGAGAATTCAATGGGCACAGGCTTTAGCGCAAGTCCGCCGATACCGGTCCCATCCAAGGCATTCAGCTCGGGCCCAAGGTATTCGACCAATACGTCAAAAATCGGATTTCGGCCCGGTTGTCCGGCGTACTCAGGTCTTTGGGTCAACCAGTGAAAAGGGTACTCCTCGTGTTCGAGCACTTCCGTAAAGCGCGCGCCGGACGCCCTGAGCAGTTCCCGGAAAGACATACCAGGCCTGATCTTTTGCCGCAGTGCAAATAAATTGACATAAAAGCCGATCTGGTGTTGAAGGGCGGCGCGATTTCGCCCGGCCGAGGTCGTACCCAATACGACTTCCTCCGTGCCTGTGATGCGATAGAGGAACGCCTGGACGGATGCGAGCAGGCATTGAAACACCGACAAGCCCATCTCTCCGGCAAATCTGCAGGCTGGCGTTCCATTCAGGTCCCGACGCACACAACCGCCCCGGAAAGCGCGTCTCGCAGGCCGGAGATGATCCGGCAAAAGATTGAGCGCCGCGGGTTTCTGTCCGAGATGCTGTTGCCAGAACATACCGCTTTCGAGCAATTGTTCCCCCGCAGCCCCGGTTTGGTGCCAATAGGCAAAATCCTTGTATTGGATATCCGGCGGGTTGTCCTGCAGCGCGGCGCCCGAAACATAACCGGCATACACCCGTGAAAGGTCGTTCAGGAAAACTTTCACCGACCAGGCATCGGCAATAATATGATGAATTACGAACCCTAACAGTGCACCTCCGCCGGCCAGGGGCGCTACCTTCATGCGGAACAAAGGGCCCGTTTCAAACTGGAACTGGTATCCGGTCGCCCAATGAGCCAGGTTTTTCTCCAGAATACTTTGATCTTTTTCCGAAGGATCTTCCATTTCCAGGACATTCAGAGACTGATCAGCCGGCAGTATCACCTGGACCGGTAGGCCGGATGACAGGCGGAATACCGTTCTAAGGATCTCATGCCGGCGAATGACCGCATCCAGCCCTCGTTTCAGGGCGTTCGGATCCGGAATTTCGTCCAGATAGAAAACGGATGGTATGTTATAGGCCACTGACAGTTCCGGTTGCTGGCAGAGGATCCAAAGCCGATGTTGGGCCGGCGAGAGGGGGTATTCCTCCAGTGAAGGCGCCTTGGGGAGGATGGCATCAAAATCCTTTTCCGCCGTTTTCAGGAAGTGCAGAATCTCCGATTTCCTTTCCCGGATGCTGTTCAGCGTCAGGGGATCAACCGGATCTCCTGCCGACCTGACCGCAAGCTGGTCACCGCTTTTCAGGGTGAGAAAGATCTTTCTGTCCTTCAGATTCTTGATGAATTCCAGGATGGTCATATCAATATTTCTTCCTGGCTGCCCGAGGTTTCCGCCGTGCGGATTTCTTCGGCCAACACCAGGGTTTCCAGATAGCTTGACAATTCTTCCAGGGTAGGGTACAAAAACAGGTGACGGAGGCGAATGGGAATCCCCATTTCATGTTGAATGCGGGCGGCGATCTGCGCGGCCAGCAGCGAGTTACCACCGGCCTGGAAGAAGTTCTCATTCAGGTCCAGGGACTCCAGGCCCATCAATTTGCAAAAAACAGGCTCCAGGTTGCGTTCTATTTCGGTAACGGGCCTCTTCCCCGGCTCCCGGTCCCGACGATCAGAATCGGGAGGCGGAAGGGAACGGCGGTCGATCTTGCCATTTGCGTTCAATGGAAAGGCGGGCAACATAACGAAAGCGGCGGGTTGCATATAGTCCGGCAGAAAGCGCATCAGGTGGTCCCTCAGGCCGTCCGCCGGCTCATCGCCTGAAGGGATAAAATAAGCCGCCAGTTGTTTTCCTTTGGAGGGGTGTTCCCAGACGCTGACAATGCCTTTTTCAACCCCTTCAAAGGCGTTGAGCACCGCTTCGATTTCCTGCAATTCTACCCTGAACCCCCGAATCTTGACCTGATGGTCCCTGCGGCCGAGGAACTCCATGTTGCCGTCGGCCATCATGCGCCCCAGGTCGCCGGTTCGGTACATCATCCCGCCGGGTTCAGGAAAGAAAGGATCCTGTAAAAATGCGGCCGCCGTCTTTTGCGGTTCATTCATATACCCCATTGCCACCCCTGTTCCGCCGATGTACAGTTCACCGGTAACACCCTGCGGAACCGGATTCAAACCCGAATCGAGTATATAGAAGCAATTGTTTGCAATGGGCTTCCCGTAAGGAATGGAAGTCCAGTTTTCCTGAATTTTGCCGATCGGGAAGAAATTTGACCATACCGTACCTTCTGTGGCTCCGCCCAGGCTGATCACCGACGCATTTGGGAAACATTTCCGGGCGTTGTCCGGCAATCCGACAGGTATCCAGTCGCCGCTCAGGAAGGCCAATCTCAGGTATTCCTGCCTGAAATCGGGTTCGTATTGCCGCAGCTCGCCGGTCAGATAGTCCAGCGTGGAGGGTACCGTATCCCAGAAGGTGATCCGCTCTTCCACCATGAGGCGTTTCAATTCACGGAAATCGGTCAACTGATCCCGGCCGGCGATCACTACGGCGCCGCCGCCGGCCAGCATGCCGAATATATCGTAGACCGACAGGTCAAAGCACATGGAGGTCAGCAACAACAGGCGATCCCCGGCGCCTACCTCAAAGGTCCGGTTGACCCATTGGATCAGGTTGACGACGGCATGATGCGCAATCATTACACCTTTTGGGCGACCGGTTGATCCGGACGTATAAATGACATAGGCCAGGCTTTCGGATGAAAGTCCAAGGTCCGGGTTTCCGGCATTGAAATGGGCATAAGCTTCGGTTTCCTGAATTGCCAGGCATGGGACGGCAGGCAGTTGCAGGTGGACCTGATTTGCTTTTTCCGGCGTATCGGTCAGCAGCATGGCGACCTCCGAATTGGCGAGTATGTATTCCTGCCTTTCGAGGGGATAGTCCGGATCTGCGGGGACATAGGCTGCGCCGGCTTTCAAAATGGCGATCATTCCCGTAATCATGGCCATGTTACGGTCTGCAATCAACCCTACCCGGTCACCCGGCCGAACTCCCGCAGCCATGAGGCGCCGTGCCAGCCGGTTGGCCTCAGCGTTTAATTCACCGTAGGACCTGCTGCGTCCTTCGTGTCTCAAAGCAACGGCATCCGGGTGCAGCGCCGCCTGTTCTTCAAACAGGTTATGGAGCATTTTTTCTCGCGGATAGGGTATAGCCGTATCATTGAAATCCCGCACCCACCGGTCATATTCCGCGACGGTCAGGATCGGCGGCCGGACGATTGCTGCCTCGGGTTCCCGGACCATGCCCGTTAAGAGGGCGCTCAGGTGATCGCCCATAAGCCGGATTCTTTCCCGGGTAAACAAGCTGATATTGTAAGCCAGGCTGATATCGAAGCCGTCGTCGGTCTGCCGGTAATAGAAGGTCAGGTCGTATTTGTTACCCGAACGGTCTACCGGATAATTCCTGATCTGCAATTCTCCGGCCGCTGCTCGCGTAAAATGGTCGGAAACCGGCAATTCGAAATCATTCGAAACCACCAGTACATCAAAAAGCGCCGACCGGCTGGTATCTCTGACAGGCTGCAGGTCATCCACAATACGGTCAAAAGGATAATCCTGGTGTTCATAAGCCGCCAACAAGCCGGATTTTATGGCCCTGACCAGTTCCCGGAAAGATATTTGGTCGTCGACCGCGCAGCGAATCGGCAAGGTGTTCAGGTAGAGCCCGACCTGGTCTTTCAGCAAATGGTGATTCCTTCCGGCCGAGGGCGTGCCGATGATCAGGTCTTCCTGACCCGAATACCGATAAAGAAGCCCCGCAACAGCGGCAAAAATCACGGTGAACGGGGTAGTCTCCTCTTCAATTGCCAGCGACCTGATCTTTTCTGCCGTCCAGGCGGAAAAATGCATTTCTACATTGCGGCTTTGGAAGGTTTTTATCTTTGGTCTGGGGTAATCGGTCGGCAGTTGCAGCACCGGCAATTCACCTGCCAGGCAAGCCTTCCAGAATTCCCCCGCCCGATCCAGTGCCCGGCCGCTGAAATTTTTATTCTGCCAGTGAGCAAAATCCTTGTATTGGACCGGTAACGGCAAAAGTTCAGCCGGCTTGCCCGCCGCAATATTTTCGTAATAATGAAAAAGTTCACGCGCCAGAATTTCTACCGACCAGCCATCTGAAATCAAATGATGAACGGTAAAAAGCAAAATGGAACGAGTCTCTTCCATGAGCAGGAGCCTGACCGACAAAAGAGGGCCGGTTTCCAGGTCAAATACCTGATCCGCCTGGGCCTCGGCGAGCATGCGCGCCGTCTCTTCCCGGTCCGGATCGCCGTATAGATCAATTACCTCAAAAGGAACAGGCCACTGGTCGGCCGGAATGATGACTTGCCTGGGTTCGCCATCTATTGCGGCGAAAACCGTCCTGAGGCTTTCATGACGATCTCCAAGCGCTTTTATCGCACTTTCCATGGCAGTTGGATCGGCGTTTCCGGCGATTTCACAGGCAGCCGCGATATTATAGGCAGAAAGCTCCTCCTCCATCTGGTGGATGAGCCAAAGTCGTTTTTGAGCGTATGAGGTCTCATAACAGGTGCGTTCGCCGACCGGAACAATAGACGAACCGGTTTTGACCTCAACCTGTTTTATCCGGGCAGCAAGGCTGCTGATCGTCGGGTATTCAAACACGTCGTTGAGGTCCAATCCGGCCCCGGTCTGCTCCTGGATCAGCATCAGCATTTGTACCGCCCTGAGAGAATGCCCACCCAATTCAAAAAACTGGTCGTGGACTGAAATGTCTGCTATGCCGAGCACCGTGCTCCAAATCCTTTTCAGGGATCTTTCCAGGTCGCTTTCCGGGCGTTCAGGTTCTTTTTCCTTTTCATTGCGGCGGGAAAGCCAATGCTCCAGCAACCGGCTTTTGTCCGCTTTCCCATTGTTATTGAGCGGAATGCGATCGACAGGAACCCAGTGTCCGGGCACCATATGGCCTGGCAAAACCCTGGCAAGGGATTTCATCCATTCACTTTCCCGGTTCGGGCTGCCGGCAACAACAAAGGCAATCAGTTCTACCGCCCCGTTTACCCATTGCGCGATTACTGCACAATCGGCGATGTCTTCAGTTTGCAGGACAGCTGCTTCCACTTCGCCCGGTTCCACGCGGTATCCCCTTATTTTCACCTGTTCATCTATCCGGCCCAGGTACCGAAGCCGGCCGTCAAGGCCCCATTCGGCGCGGTCTCCCGTTCGATAGAGTACGGGAGCGCCTTCGATATCAAACCGGGAGGCCAAGAATTTTTCCCGCGTCAATTCCGGTTTTCCATGGTAGCCGGAAGTAACCCCGGCCCCGCCGATGTACAATTCTCCTGCATAAGCCGGCGGGCAAATGTTGCCCGAAGGATCAAGCACCAGGGCAATCGTCCGGTCGATAGGCCGCCCGATGGTGATCTCGTCTTCCGGTGCGGTCAGGCGATCGACCGTGCATCCGACCGTGGTTTCGGTAGGTCCGTATTCATTGTAGACCTCCATTGCCGGGTTCAGGGCATACAATGTCCGCAGGTGGGCTTCGGTCAGGGGTTCGCCGCCTGCAATCAGTTTTTGAATACCGGAAGAAGGCATTTCAAGATGGCGCAGCAACAGGATATGCGAGGGCGTCAGTTTCACGGCGCGCATGCCGCTCTCCGGGTCAAAAATGGCTTTCAAAATGGAGTGGACCGGCATTTTTTCAGGGAATACATGAACCATGTCGCCCCGCAGCAAGGTGGAAAAAATGCTGGTAACGGTCAGGTCAAACGAGAGGGACGTAAACAGCGGCATGGGCCATCCGCTTCCGGCATTGAAATAATATTGGTTGGCCCAGGTCAGATAATGGGCAAAATTGGATTGCATGACCTCCACCCCCTTGGGTTGGCCGGTGGATCCGGAAGTATAGATCAGGTAAGCTGCATCTGAACCGCCGGGACGGAGGCCAGGTTTCTGAACAGGGCCGTTTCCATCCGGAAACTCGTCCAACCATGCAACCTCCAGTTCCGGGTTTTGGGATGACAGATCAAAAATGCGGATCGAGTCGGTAACCACCACCGAAAGGCCGGCATCCTTGATGATATAATTCAGCCGTTCCGAAGGATAGGCAGGATCGAGCGGCAAAAAGGCCGCTCCCGACTTGATGATGCCGAGGATGGCCGGTACCAGGAGTAACGACCTGTCAGCCAGTATGCCGACCAGGTCCCCGGGTTTTACGCCGAATTCACGGATGAGCCGTTCTGCAATAAAATCGGCTCGCCTGTCCAGGGCCTGATAGGTCATTTCATGGGATTCAAACCGCAGGGCAATCCGTTCCGGATATTGCGCTGCCGTCGCTTCGAACTGGTCGGCGACAAGCGGACATTCTCCGGGGTTGCGGTAAACTCCGCCCCATTCCATCAAAGTGCGCTGTTCATTGCCAGTTAGAAGGGTTTGGTTGCCCAGGGGCCTTTCCGGCGTCCGGATGAGCTTTTCGGTCAGGGTCTTCCATCTGTTACAAAAATCCGAAACGGCTTCCCTTGCGTAAAGGTTCGCATCAAATTCTACCTGAAGCGTCAACCCGCTGCGACTCCTCAAAAACCGGAAGGCTATCCCGAATTTGGGGCCCGGCGGTTCAACCGGCAGGGGCGTGATTTCCAGGTCGGGTATGCGAAAATCCTCCGCCGCGTTGATCTCTCTGTCAATGAGTTCAACAATGGCTCCGATCAATCCGGAAAAGCCGGCGGTCTTACCCATGTTCAATTCATCCAACAATTCTTCCACGGGGTAGTCCTGGTGCTCAAAAGCTTCCAGCATCCGATCCCGCATCTGTTCTACGAGTCGGGTAAAGGTGATTTGGGCGTCCATGCGCACCCTCAGCGGCAGAACGTGCACAAAGAAGCCGATCAGGTCATTCAATTCCGGTACCTGGCGGCCTGCGACCGTAGCGCCCAGGATGAAATCTTCCTGCCCGGTCAATTTAAAAAGGGAGGCCGAAAAGGAAGCGGCCAACCCCATATAAAGCGATGCGTTGATATCCTGAAGCCAGGAGGTCAGGGAATCTACAAATTCAGGGTCCAGTTCAAGGACCAATGTCCCGGATTCCTGGTCCGCCGTTTTTGGTTGCGGCAGGTCAAGGTTCAACCTCGGCAATTCCCCGGATAATTGGTTCTTCCAATATTCCTTGTGTTTATCAAGGGCGCCGGCGGTCAGCATTTCATTCAACCGCCAGGCATAGTCTTTGTATTGCAGGGGCAAGGGTCCGGGTTGGCTATCCTGATCTCTTTTCCGGTTGAAATAGGCGGTCAGCCACTCCCGGACAAATATCCGGAGGGACCAGGCATCCGCTGCGATGTGGTGGATGTTGATCAGCAGGCCCCAATCCACATCGCCGAGTTGCCATACTTTAACGCGCAACGGCAATTCGTTTTCCAGATCAAACTTTCGCCGGATCTCCTCATTTGCCGCCATTGGCCAGGTCTGTCCGGGCCCCGGATCAGACCGAAGGTCCGCCCATTCTATACCGAATCTGAGGGTATGCATAGGTTGGACGAACTGATTGAATTCGCCCCCTGTGAAAAAATAGTTGGTCCGCAGAATCTCGTGCCGCTCTACCATCTGCAGGAATGCCGATTCGAAAGCAATCCGGTCCAGGTTACCTTTGACCCGGAACAGTCCGGGCATGGAATAAGCGGCGCTGGACTGATGCAGAAAATTCCATTGCAAGAGTCTTCGCTGACCGGCAGAAACCGGATAATAGGGCCTTAGCGGAGCTTTCGCCCAGTCCGTTAGTCGGGCGGCGGGCGCAGTGCTGATGTATCCGGCGAGTTCACCGGCTGAAGGATGGCGGAAAAAATCCCTGAAACTGAGATCCACACCCCATTCGGCCTTTACCCTGGCGATCACCCGGATGGCCTTAAGGGAATTGCCGCCGATATAGAAAAAGTTTTCGTCAATGCCGATACGCCTGATCTGCAGTACCTCCTGCCAAATTCCGGCCAAACGATGTTCCCAAAGCGTAGCCGGGGCGGCGTAGCTTTTTTTATGCATTCGGCCGGCCGGCTCATCCCCGGTCTTCGGCAGTGCTTTTCGATCTACTTTCCCGTTGGCGGTGAGCGGGAGTTCGGCCATGATCCGGATCTTTTCCGGGATCATATAGGCCGGCAGCCGCTCCTGCAAAAAACGCCTGATTTCGCTTTCAGGGGTTGCCGGATCGGTCACTGCAATATAAGCGGCCAGGTGCTTTGAGGATCGGCCCGGGCTCTCCGCAGCCACAACGGCACAGGCCGTCACCCCGGGATGGGTCTGCAGCCGGGCTTCTATTTCTCCGGGTTCTATCCGGAATCCGTTAATTTTCACCTGTTCGTCGCGCCGTCCGAAGAATTCGATCCTCCCGTCTCCGAGATACCGGCCGACGTCGCCGGTCCGGTACATCCGGTCTCCATTTTTGGAGAAAGGATCCCGGATAAAGGCGCGACCGGTAGCTGCGGGATCGCCGGAATAACCTCTTCCCACCCCGACACCTGCGACGCAGATCTCTCCTTTGCCGCCGATCGGCCGCAGGTTCCGGTTTTCGTCCAGGATATAAATGCGCGTATTCTGAACCGGATACCCGACCGGTACGGATGCGCCGGAAGGCGGTCCGTCCATAATGAAATGGGTGATGTCGTCCGAAGCCTCGGTCGGCCCGTAAGCATTGACGAGCGTCAATTCCGGAAACCGGGCAAACCACTGACTTGCAAGGTCTTTGCTGAGGGTTTCTCCGGTCACCAACACGTATTGAAGCCGGGACCAATCCGGAGCAGCCGGCCACGACGGCCAGAGCTCAAGTATTTCCGTCAGATAGGAGGGCACCATTTCCACTACAGTGACTCCGGCTTCAGCTATTGCGGCCGCAAACCGGTGGGGGTCCATGACCAGGTCTTGCCGGAGTATCAGGGTACATCCTCCCGTCAGCAATGCAGCCAGCGACTGCCAAACCGAAATATCAAAGCTGATGGAAGCATTTTGAACCACAACCGAACGCTCATTCAATTCCAGATCCCGGATTTTGGCAAACAAGTGGTTCATCATCCCGGCTTGTTCGATCATCGCGCCTTTGGGCTTACCTGTGGAACCCGAGGTGTAAATAATATAAGCGAGTTGTCCGGGTTGTCCCCGTTCGACATCCTCCGCTTCAGGGTCTTCTTCCAGCTCTGCCGACCGGCGGGTCCAAAAAAAAACAAGGCAAGGACAATCCGCACCCCCCTCCATATCCCCCGCCGTGATCAGAACCGCCGCACCGGGTTCGTTGAGCCTTCCTTGGGCGCGTTCCCAGGGCAGCCCCGGGTCTATCGGCAAAAATGCAGCCTCAGCCCCCAAAACGGATAATAAGGCCAATGGATAGTATTCGGACCGGTCCATCATGATGCCCGCTACTTGTTCGGGCCCCAGGCCGAATTCGCGCCGGAGACATGCCGAAAAACGACGTGCGTACCGGTCGGCTTCAGCGTAGGTGACCCGGCGGTTGCCGCATTGAAGCGCGGTCCTTTCCGGGGTTTTAACCACCTGTTCACGCCATATTGTCGAAAAGGTTCCGTCCGGTATCGGGATAACCGGTCCCTTAAAGGATTCCAGGATCAATTCTTTTTCACGATCCGGCAGCGATTCCAGATCTTTTACAGGGCGTTCAGGGTCGGATAAGACAGCCTCTATCAGGCGCTCGTAGTGTTCGAGCATCCGCCGGATGGTCGATTCATCAAATAGCGCTGCATTATAACGACTGATAAGGCTCAGCCTTTCATCGGTTTCGATCCATTCCATGCTGAGATCAAACCGGCCTTCCTTACAGGAAAGTTCCTGAAAACCCAGGGTCAGCTCGCCCACTTTGATGCGCGCCCCTTCATTGCCGGGCACCAGCAGTTCATTCAACCTGTGGTATTGACTTTGGGATTGCAGGTAAAAAAAAGATTGGAAAACCGGATCAAAACCGGGATCCGGGTGAATTCCGAGGCTTTCAACGAGTGTGGGAAAGGGGAAATCCTGGTGTTCTACGGCATTCAAAACGATTTGTTGAAGCCCGGCCAGGTATTCGGAAAATGGCCGGTCTTCATCAATATTGGAACTGATCGGCAGGGGGTTGACAAAATAACCGACAACCGATTCGAACCGGGGGTCCTGCCGGTTGGCAGCCGGAATACCGATCACCAATTCTTTTTGACCGGAATATTTGAAAATCAAAACCTTATATACAGCAAGTAGCAGGTTGAACAGGGTTGCATGCTGTTCTTTTGCCAACCGGGACAACCGTTCACTGGTGCTTTTGCCGAGGTGAAGGACAGATTCTCCGCCTTTTTCAGAACGATAGGCTCCCCGGGGCCTGTCCAGCGGAAGATCGGTAAGGTGATTGTCCAGCCCCGGCACCTCCTTCCAGAATTGCCGGCACCGCTCACCTTCCGGACCGTCAAGCCACTTTTGCCGGTTTTCGACAAAATCGCTGTACCGCCACAAAAGCGGCGCCAGGGCCGGCTGTTTTTCTTTCTTTTCAGCGTTGTATGCCTCCAGCAATTCGCCCAACAGCAAATTGACAGACCAGCCGTCGCACACGATATGATGGATTGAAACCACCAGGATGGACTCATCGTCCTTTCTGCGAAACAACCGCGCCCTGAACACCTGCCCGTCTTCCAGCCTGTGCGGCCGGTCGAAAGCTGATTTCACCGCACTGTTCAATTCTGCAGGATCTGGCGCCAACGCGTCCGCAACAGTAAAATCGACGGATTGATAACCCAGAACCTCCTGTACCGGCAACCCATCCCGGAAGGCGAACCGGGACCGAAGGACTTCGTGCCGGTCTGCGAGCCTTTGAAAAGCGCGTTTGAGCGCCACCTCATCGGTTTTGTCCAGCAATCTGACGGCGAAACCTTCATTATAGGCAGTTGAATCTGGTTGATTCAGGTACAGGAACCACAGGGCTTCCTGCCCGACGGACATCGGAAAAACCTTCCGAACGGATTCCGCTTTCCTGATCAGCAAGCTCCTGGCCAGTTCTTTCTTTTGTTCGATGGTCATTTCTGAGGCGGTTGAACTCATTCCGGAGACGGAAGCGCCGTTCTTATTTTTGAGGTCCATACTGAATGTCATTTAAAGCGTCAAGGATTGACCCGTTCTTCCGGGCTGAAATCCCGGATAAGGGCGTCCAGTTCCTCTTCTGAATAATGGTCGAGATCGAGGATTTTTTCGCGGGTCAGCAGGGCCTCCTCGGACACTGCACAGTGTTGGGGTTCTTTATTTTGCGTGTTGTGGCCTCCACCCGGCACGGTATTCGCCATGGTCAGCAGGTCATCCAGGAATCCGGTCATATTCGGGGATTGCATCAGCCGGATTACGCTGACGCCCAGGCCCAGTTCTTTTTGAATGCGGTTTCGAACTTCAATGGCCATCAGGGAATCCAGGCCCATCTGGCTAAACGATTTCTGCAACTGGATCTTTTCTCGGCCGGTGCGCAGGATATCGGCCAGTATTTTTTTCAGCGTTGACTCTATTTCCTGTTTCCGTTCGGTTTCCGGGAGCCGGGACAATCGCTGCTGGAATCCGGGTTCAGTGCTTCCCAAGCGGGTTTCTCCCGCTATCTTGCTGAACAATGGTTCCGATGCCAGGCGTCCGTTCACCCCGATAGCTTTCTTCCAATCAATGCCGGCAATGCAGACCTGGCCGCCGGTCCACCCCAACAGCTGTTCAAGGGTATGGAAGGCCTGGTCCGGATCGAGAGAGATCATTCCCTCACGGGCTGCAAGTTCATGCGCACGCCGGCCGTAATCCGTGGCGGCATGACCAACCGCTGACCAGGGGCCCCAGTTGACGGCCAACCCGGATTGCCCGTTTTGAACCCGGTAATGGGCCAGACTGTCCAGGAAACTATTTGCGGCGGCATAGGCTCCCTGCCCGGGCTGCGCCACCAGAGAAGAAAGCGAAGAAAATAATACGAAGTGGTCCAGGGAATGCGATTGTGAAAGGAGATGGAGGTTCCAGGCGCCCAGACTCTTTCCTTCAAGCGATCTGTTGAACTCCACCCAGGGTTGGCTCGCGATCATCCCGTCATCCAGGATTCCGGCCAGGTGAAATACGCCTTTCAGCGGTTTCGAACCGGATTCGATATCGGAAAAGATTTTCCGCATTGCGTCCCGATCGGAAACATCCACCGGCAGGGCCCTGACCCGGCATCCTTTTTTTTCCAAGGCGGCGCACAGCTGCAAGGCCTCATCTGAAACCCGGCGGTTCAGGAGCCAAATCGCTGTAGCTCCCCTGGCGGCGAGCCATTCCGCACATTTGCCGCCCAGGCCGCCCAGACCGCCGGTGACCAGGTACAGGGCTTCCGGGTCAATGAGCGGTCCGGAGGTCGGAATCCCGGCTTCCGGAAGATCAAACCGATCCAGCCTAAGGTTCCAAAGTTTTCCTGTGCGAAAGGCCAATTGCATTTGTTTCGGCGAGCGGGTCGGCAGGGCATTCAACAAACCCGGCGCATCCGCTGAAAGGAGCATTTCCTCAATATCCACAATCCCGTCGAATACTTCAGGACATTCAACGGCGGCAACCCGGCTCAGCCCCCAAAACGGCGATTGGATCACACCTCCAAGGGAATCCGCCGGGCCGGTCTTTTGCGCCTGTCGGGTAAAAATCCAGCAGCTGATGCCGTTTTTTTCCTGCAAAGCACCTAGTAAGGCTTTTGCTTTCGAAAGGTTCAGCGTCCAGTATTCCCGGAGATCCGAAACAGCGGTATTCGCCTCACCGGGGGCATCCAGCGAACTGAAAAACAGCACTTTTGCCGCCTTTTTCTTCCCCAGTCTATTTTCTATCCAACGGACCATTTCGCGGTACTCCGAAGGTGCTGCAGCGGGGTCCGGGCGTGGGTCCGGCGCCCATTCGATCACCTCCCCTCCCCTTTCCCGGAGCTGCCGGGTCATCGCTGCGGCAACTCCGTTTTTATCCGGGATGGAGATCCAGAGCAATTCCTTTATATCGTATTCTCCGGAAACCAGATCGGCGGGTTCCCATTTGGGCAGATAAGCATTCACAAAGCGGGACTCTTCCTCCGGGGCGGCTTCCAACCGGATCTTCCTGAGCGTCAATTGCCCCAGGGTCAACAACGGGGCGCCAGTTTCTTCAAACAAGCGAACTTCGGCATGCAGCTCCTGGTCGCCGGAGTTAGAATAGTCTGCCAACCGGACATAGGCCCAGATCGGGCCGGAATATTCGTTCCCGGAAGACCAAAGGTCTTGAATCCCGGCAGGGAGGTAGGCTTCGTTCCGAAAAGAGCCCCCGGGCAGGGTGCAAGCCGTTAATTGAAAGCAGGCATCCAGCATAGCGGGATGAAAATGCAACTGCTCATGAATCGTTTCCCGGTCATTGAGTTTTCTGACCAGGCCAAGCGCTTCCCGGTCTCCCAGCAAGATCTGTTCCAACCGGCGGAAAGCAGGTCCGAGTTGAAGCGCATCCGGTAAAAAATCGCGATAAAACTGATGTGGTTCCAGGGAACGGCCGCACCGGGCCCTGATTTCTTCCAGGCGGGCAGGATATTTTTTCGGGGCGGTCAGTGGTCCGGTTTTCTCCGCTGGTTTGGGAAAAGACCCTGTTTTTTGTTCCACTGAAGGCCGTAAGGCCCCGGCCAATTCCTTAAGGGTGTTTAAATGCGGAAGGTGCCGAAGGATATCTGAAGATTCCGGCCCGAAATCCAGCAGGCAGGCTAGTTCATCTACGCCGGCGCCGGCAAGGGCCTCCACCAGGGGCAGGCAGGATTCCGGCGTACCGATAAGTCCCCTTTCGGTGGCAAATCGTTCAAACACAAATTCAAGGAATTCATCCAGGTCTTTCTCCGGAAGTTCATCAATATTCAGGGTATTGCCCCTGCTGGAAGCGAAACCTTTCAGCAGGGCGGTATTGGATTTCAGATAATTGCAATATGGGGCCTTGACTTTTTGCAGGGTCTCCTCCAGATCCTGACCTATAAAGGTATGCAGGAGCACGGTAACCTCTCCCGAGGCGGGGTCAAAGCCTTTTTCGGCCCGCGCGGCCCGGTAAACCGCAATTTTTCCGGCCAGTTCCGGAATGGATTGGTCATTGGTATGGGTCAGCAGGTTAGCGCCCATTTCTCCGGCCATCCGGAAGGTTTCCGGACTGCTGGCAGCGGTGATCCAGATGGGCAATTCAGTTTGAACCGGCGGCGGATAGATCCGGATATTGATGTCCCGGCCGTTTCCGCTTTTTGCAGCTATCGTCCGGCCTTGCCACAGATCCCGGATGGTCCGGATGCCTTCTGTCATGATTTCTCTTCGGTGGGCATATCGCTCGGGGAAAAAAGCGAAATCGTCGGGATTCCAACCCGGCGCGAAAGATATGCCTACCCGGCCGCCGGATAAATTATCCACCATCGACCATTCTTCGGCGATACGGATCGGGTTATGCAGCGGCACAACCACGCTGCCGGCCCGCAGCTTGACCTTGCTGGTGATGGTCGCCAATGCGGCATGCAATACAGCCGGATTCGGGTACAGGCACCCGAACCCTGTAAAATGCCTTTCCGGAACCCAAATGCTTGAAAAGTCATGCTGATCGGCAAACTTCGCGCTCTCCGTGATCAGCTCATACCTTTTGGATTGCTCCAGGGTTTTTTCCGTACTTGCAAAGAATATCAGTCCGAACTTCATAGGTTGACGGGGCGAATGAATTGATGAATTGCCTGCCCGCAGGTCAGAACATTTGGATGGATGCTTCAGCGTTCAATTGCCAGTGCGGCGCGGCGCCTTCGGGACTGCTGTAGACCTCCAGGCGCGCACTGTGATCGTCCTCCAGGGTCAGGGTGGTCTGCAGGATCACTCCGCCCGTTTCCGGCAGGATGAGCGCATGGGGAAGATCCATTGAACGCAATCCGATGGACCTTTTTCCTGTTATTTCCCGTACAGCGGAATGGGCAAGCTCGATGTAGAGGGAAAAAGGCGCGATGGTTGCGCCTGCGACCCGATGGTCCGAAAAAAAGGCATGTGAATCCCGGCCAAGTTTATTCTGCCACCAGGTCCGTTTTCCGGCTTTTGCGGTTTCAGGCAGCCGATTGCCCAGCAAAGAGCGTTCCCCCTCCGGTCGGATAGGTACGGCGTTGCCGGTTTCCAATGACAGGTTGCCGGGTATCATCGGCCTGGGGTTATGGAAGAATAGCGGCAGGTTAATGCGACTATGGTTCCCGACAGGATAGAGGGTTTCCCACCGGATGTTGAATCCGGCCTCATAAAGTGAGGCGATCCCGCGAAAAAACTGCCCGATTTCGGTTTCTCCGGACCGAATGCCGGGAATAATAACGCCGTCTTCCGGCATCCCGGGCAGGGCCCGGGCCAGGTTTGCGCAGGCTGCCCCAGGGCCGCACTCGGAAAACGCTGTAATGCCCTCTGACAAGAGTGCGGTCAAGGCCTGATGGTATAAAACAGGTTGCCGGATATGGCGAACCCAATATTCCGGGTCGGTGAGTTCTGAATCGGCGCGTTTTCCGGTCACCGTTGAATAGATCGTTTTTGTTGGGCGGTAAAAAGTTACGCCGTCCAATACTTTCCTGAAGTCCGCCAAAACAGGCTCCATGAGCGGCGAATGAAATGCATGGGAAACCTGTAAAAAACGGATCGGAATCCCTGGTTTTTCCAGCAGGTCGCCGAGGCGTTCCAATTCGTTGGCATCTCCTGAAACCACGAGGTTCTCCGGCCCGTTATGAGCGGCGATCGCCAGTTTGTCCAGGCCTTCTGACCGGAGCAGTTCCCAGAGCTGCGCGGGCGCCATCTTTACAGCGGCCATACCGCCGGGTTCGGGAAGAGCCTGCATGAGGCGCCCCCTTTCGAGGATGATGGTCATACCGTCCTGCAAGGAAAAAACACCGGCCAGGCAGGCCATAGCGTATTCCCCCACACTGTGCCCCAGAAAGGCTTCAGCGGAAAGACCGAGTGCGTCCCAGAGCTTTCCCAGCGCGTATTCAAAGGCAAATAAAGCCGGTTGGGTAAATGCCGTCTGATGTATCCGGGTATCCGGTTCAAAAAGCACATCCAGCACGGAAAAACCGCCGAGTTGCCGTGAGAGCGCATCACATTCATCGATCGCTTCCCTGAAGACCGGAAACATCCGGTACATTTCAGCGCCCATTCCGGGGTATTGTCCGCCCTGGCCGGAAAACAACCTGGCCAACCTCGGAGCGGAACTGACCGATACCGGCAACAGGTCCGCTTTACTCAATTGACGCTTCAGGTCTTCCAGGTCAGTAAAAACCAGGCAGGCGCGATGATTGTAGTGCATCCCGGCCGTATTCATCCGACCACATAGTGATCCGGCGGTTTGGTGAGGATTGTGGTCCATCCAGTCGGCCATCTGCCGGATGCCGCGCGTCCAGCCGCCTTCCGATTTGGTGGAAAGGCAGATCAGGTTTTCAGGATACGCGGTGGGTTCAATCGGTTTTACAGCAGCAGCGGGGCCCTCTTCTACGATCAGGTGGACATTGGCGCCGCCGATACCGAAAGAGCTGATGCCGGCTCTGTGCGGGCGGGCACCGGGCCACGGATTTAATGTCGCATTGATCTCGAACGGACTGTTTTCCAGCCGGATCATAGGGTTGAGGCGTTCAAAATTGAGTGAAGGCGGTAATTGTTGGTTTTTCAATGACAGGATCACCTTGATCAGTTGGGAAATTCCGGCCGCCGCCTCAAGGTGACCAATATTGGATTTCACGGAACCGATCCTGCAAAATCGGGTTTTATCGGTGAATTTTCGGAATGCGCGCACCAATCCTTCCACTTCAATGGGGTCGCCCAACGCCGTTCCGGTGCCATGCGCTTCCACGTAGGAGATATCCTCTGCGGACAACCCGGCCTTACGGATGGCTGAAGTGATCAGGGCCGCGTGCGCTTCGGGGTTGGGCGCCGTCAGGCCGTTGGCAGCGCCGCCGTGGTTGGTAGCTCCGCCGCGAATGACCGCCAGCACCGCATCGCCGTCCGAGACGGCCTTATCCAGGGGTTTTAGGATGACCACCCCGGCGCCTTCACCCAAAACGATGCCGTTCGCTTCGCTGTCAAAGGCCTTGCAGCGGCCTTCCGGCGAATGGATGCGCATTTTGCTCATTCCGACGTAGTATTCAGGGGAGAACAACAAGTTGACCCCGCCCGCAACTGCCATCGAGCAATCGCCCGTCCGAAGACTTTCGCATGCCGCGTATACCGCCGCAAGGGACGAAGAACACATCGTGTCCACCAGGATGGACGGCCCTTTGAGATTGAAGGTATAAGAAACCCGGTTGGGGATGATGGCATTCTGATTGCCCAATGCAGAGGTATGATCGCCGTCGCCCAGGAACGGCTCTATCCTCCGCAGGAACCCGTTGAAGCTGGACCCCGCAAATACGCCGGTATCCGAGCCTGAGATCCGGCCGGGCGAGTAACCGGCATGCGCAAAAGCTTCGTATGCCACCTGCAGGAAAAGACGTTGTTGGGGGTCCATTGTTAAGGCCTCCCGGGGAGAAATATCAAACAGATCGGGGTCGAAATCGAAGACATCGTCTATGAAACCACCCCATTTAGAGTAGGTCTTGTTAGCAGCTTCAGGGTCGGGGTCGAAATACTTATCGATCTGCCAGCGGTCAGGCGGGATCTCGCCGACAGCATTCCGGCCGTTTTTCAATAGCGCCCAATAAGCTTCGGGATCCGCAGCTCCGGGAAAACGGCATGCCATCCCGATCACGGCTACCGGCTGCCACGCCAGGGCATTTGAAACAGTTCCCTGTTTCAACTTGCGGATCTCCTTGTAGGCTTCAATCAGCAAAGCCCGCATTTCTCCAGGCGCGGTTGTAATCGATTCAGCCATATTACCTTGCTTTAGAATCATGTCCTTGTAATTCACGGACGATCATGGCAGCGATCTCTTCCTCAGTCATACCTCCCAGCCCATCAGCCTCCACCGTAGAAGTGCCATTCAAAATATCATCCAGTTTTTCGGCTAAAGCGTTGATTGTCGGCGCTTCAAACAGCATCGTCGGCAGCACTTCGATCCCCAGTTTACGGCTCAATCCAGTTGCGAGCCGGATAGCCTTGACCGAGTTCAAACCCAATTCGCGAAAACTTTTTTCGGCATTCGAAAGGGCGGGGCCGGATTTAACAAGCTGAGATATGATCTCCGTAATCAAATGCCGTAATTGGGGGAGGTTATAGTCCTGTTTTTTTCCCTCAAAAGAAATGATCGGCAACTCCGGGTCGGATTTGTCAACCGACGGCATTTCATCCATGGGCTGCTGAAACAGCCCATGGTGCCGGGTCGCTTTTTGCCCGCCGGGCGCGGGGCCGGCGCCCTTTATCGGCATGGACGTATCCGTGCCGCCGGCTGTAATTCTTAGCCTGTCGAGGTGTTCGAGATGTTTCAGGGTTAAATCCGATGGAATGCCGAAATCAATCAAACAGGCTATTTCATTTACGCCCGCAATTTTCAGGGTACGCACAGTTTCCAGGCAGGATTCGACCGTCCCGAAAAGCGCGGTTTGCCGGTAATACCGTTCAAAAGCATAGTCCAGCAGGGTTTCCAGATCGCCGTTCTCGGCATCCCGGAGGTCTTCCAACCGGTTCTTCCAAAGGTTGATCGAACTGGCGAGGTATTCCTTGAAGGGTTTTTCTACCTGCCGGCGCACAAAATCGCTGTCGTCGCCAATAAAAGTATGCATCATCAGGGTTACAATACCCTGCTCCGGTTCAAATCCGTTTTTGCGACGGGCTTCCCTGTATACCTTTATTTTATCCGCCAACTCCTCGGAGGTCTGAAAAAGCAGTGCGGTCAGCACGTTCGCGCCGATAGCCCCGGCTTCGGCAAAACGCTCCTCTCCGCCGCTGCACGTAATCCAGGTTTGCAGTTCGGGCTGAACCGGCAGGGGAAAGATCCTGAAGGTGAACGGCTCGCCGGCCCCGTTGCTTCGTTGTACGGAATGACCGGACCACAATTTCCGGAGTTCCCGCAAGCGTTCAAACAGGACCACCTGGTTATTTTGAAAGGTTTCCGGAGACAATACGAAGTCGTTCGGGTTCCATCCTCTGGCAAATGCCATATCCACCCGGCCGCCGGAGATATTATCCACCACAGACCATGATTCCGCTACCAGGACCGGATCGTGCATCGGCAATACCACACTGCCGGATCGCAACCGGATACGGCTGGTCTGACCCGCAAGCCAGGCCGCAAGCACCGCCGGATCGGGGTACAGCCCGCCGAATGGGTGGAAATGGCGTTCGGGCAACCAAACCGCACTGAATCCCCGCTGGTCTGCAAACTTTGCGCTTTCAGACACAAGCCGGTATTTATTCTCATTGAACTCCGCTTCGTTGCTCGAAAAATAGAGCAGACCGAACGCCATACCGCCGGTACCGGCTTTCGCAGGTTCAAAGGATTCCTGCAATTTGGCCGGACTGTTATCGGCGATTATTTCCAGGTTGCCTTCCAGCAGTTCGTGTTTACAGGCCTTTCGCCTGACCTTGCCGCTGGAGGTCCGCGGAACAGCAGACTTTCGCACCAACACAACAGCGTATACTTCCAATTCGTGATCGGCCAGTACTTTCTCCGCAATCCTGTTGCATGCATGGCGAAGTGTTTCCGCAGATTCCTGGTTTGCATTGCGGTGGGTTTCCTGGACGATGACGATCCTTTCTGTTCCTTCCACCTCAATGGTAAAGGCCGCTCCGATACCGGTCAGAAACGATACGCCTGAATTGCGCACCGTAAATTCGATATCCTGGGGGTAATGATTTAATCCGTGTACGATAATGACATCCTTCAACCGGCCTGTCAGGTACAGATCCCCCCGATGGACGAACCCAAGATCGCCGGTACGCAGGAAGGGCCCTTCCCCGTCCGCAGTGCGGGCCCGGAAAATCTCTTCTGTCGGCTCCTCCTTTTGCCAGTAACCCTGGGCTACCGTCCGCCCGCCGACCCAGACTTCACCGACTTGTAAAGGCGGGCAGGGCACGCCGGAGTCAGGATCTGTTATCAGGATGCGCGTATCCATTAGGGGAAGCCCGCAACCCGTGACCGTACGCCGGTGGCGGGTGTTTTCGGCTGCAAACCGGATTTGCCCCCGCGTCAGGTCCTCTGCGTCCACGTCCAGGTAATTGATACCCGAACCCGCGGCGGATATGACCACCTTGAGGGTGGCTTCCGCCAAACCGTAACCCGCCGTCAGCGCTTCAGGGCGCAGGCCGAAAGGCTTCAGGAGGCTTTCCATTTGGGCAACCGTTCCTTTCCTGACCGGCTCGGCCGCATTGCACATGAATCGGACGCCGCGGAAATCCATACCTTCCAGATCAGCGGGTGAAATCGTTTCAACACAAAGGTCGTAGGCGAAATTGGGTGCAATGGTATGAGTGCCCCCGTAATGCGAAATGGCTTTCAGCCACAGGATGGGCCTGGAGACAAAATTGACGGGAGCCATCAAATAGCCAACGGCACCGGAAAACAAAGGGGCCAGGATCCCAAAAATCAGCCCCATATCGTGAAAGGCGGGAAGCCAGGACACAAATCTGCTGTTTTCATCACAAAGTGTTGCCAACCTGAGCGCTTCCAGATTGACTGTCAGGTTATCATGGTTTACCATGACGCCTTTGGGCAACCCGGTCGACCCTGATGTGTACTGCAGAAAAGCCAGGTCCCCGGGCTCCGGAAGCGGGAATTCCCAATTTACGCCGGTCGCCGGCATAGCGACCATTTCGGCATAGGCAGTTAGTTGCAACCCCGGGTCGGCAAATAATTCGGGAAAATTATGCTGAATTTTGATTTTCTCTTCGGCTGTGGTCAGGGCGCACGCCGGCCCGGAGTCTTCGATAATGGCGTTTATGCGGTCCGCATGGGCATTTTTTCTGGGCGGATAGGCCGGCACCGCTATGACTCCGGCAAAAAGACAGCCCAGAAACGCTCCGACGAATTCCAGTCCGGGCGGAAACAACAGGATGACCGTCCTGCCCTTTAGGCCGGAACTAGTCAGAAAATGACCGATTCGGGAAGAAGCTTCGTAAAGGGATTGCCAGGTGTGGGAATCGATGACTTCCGCTTGCTTATCGAGGAACTGAAGGACGATTTCATCCGGTTGCCGGCGGGCGAAATGCCGGATAGCGTGCAGGATCGTAGGGTATGCAGAATTGGTCATGTCGGAGAAAGGTTAATGTGCAAGTCCCCAATCGGCCCGTTCCTCGACGGACCACAATTGCGGAAAAAAGATGATGGCATGGGAAGACGGATGCAGGTATTTGCTCCAGTTGGTGCCGCCGGTAGATTCAAGGCCGCCGGGCCGGTCATTTGCCAGGGCTTTGAGCACTACCTTGTAATGGGCAAACGGCCACCCGACATTGGCCAGCTGGTCGAAGGTCCGGAGAGCCTGTACAATGAATTCGCTGTTGCCGGATTTCTCATAGAACCGCCGGAACATCTGCCATAAATTGCGGTGCTTGTAATCTTTGAGCTTTTGCAACAACAAGGCGTTGTATTTGATTTCAAAATTGGTCAGGGTGACTGATTTTCGGCCCGACCCGACATGTAGGGCCCCTTTTTTCCAATACAATTTTTCGAAAATCTCCCGCAGGGGAAGGTGTTCCGGAATGTTTTCCCTGATCTTGCGCGGCATGAGATTGAAGGCATCGGTCGAGCAGATTTCGATCACCCGGTATTGCAAGGATTGAAATCCGCTGCCAGGAAAAAGGGCTGTCCTGAATTTCTGGAATTGGGCAACATCCAAACCATCTGACATGATATCAAACGACCGGATGAGTTGGCGGTAATACCGGTTCAGGCGGTTGATCTTATCCAGAAAAAGTTCTTCGCCAAGCATTTCCACAGGTACGGTCAGCTGTTCCAGCTCCCAGAGGATCATCCGGAAATACAGTTCCGAGATCTGGTGAAAGAGGATAAATACCAGTTCGTCCGGGAATCCGGTTCTGGGCTTTTGAAGGGTGAGCAGGGTTTCAATACTCAGGTAATCCGAATAATCCACTCCCTTGTCATACAGCAGCTTTTCAAGATAACAGGAAAGGTTTTGACCCTCGGCCGCAAATTTTTCCTGCAGATTGGCAATCTGTTGGTGTAAGGACTCGTCTAACAAAAGCAGCTGGCTATCCGGATGCTGGGAAGGTATCATACGTTGACTGAGAATTTTGAGGGTATTATGAACGGAGATGACGCGTGCGGTGGCGGGGATATCGGGCTAATCCAGGACGGTCCCGCATTGCTCCCTTTCCATGGCTTTGAAAAAACTGGCGCCCACCGCAATATCGAAGACGGCCATTCCCATCGGATTGAACATCACTGGTATTTCGGGGGCAAGAGCGGAAAGCGCATTCCCCGCAACCACCTCCGGCAAGCTTATAGTCTGTTCTTTTCGGAGTCCCCGTTCCAGGTGCATCATTTCAATATCGGTTTTTTCGCGGCATACTTCTTCCCAATCATCCACGACAATGCCATGTTCAAAGTAGGGCATGACATCGGTTTTGTAGTCCCTGAGGGAAACATTGAGATGAAGACTTCCCGGGTTGGGCGGCAGATCGATATAGGGCGCTTTTGAAACCGTGCAAGTGATGAAGATATCCGAGTTGAGGTATACGTCCGACCAGGACGCCGACTCAATGACCGGCAGCGTACCGGCATCCACGCCTTTAAGGTCGAATACGCGGGTGCAGTCCAGATGGGTCCCGAGCAATTCGCGGCACATTTCAAAATGAGCTTTTCCGATCGGCCCCCAGCCGATGATGCCCAGCCGGATTTTGTCGGACGGCCTCAAAGCCAGGAACTGCCGGATCATCAGGCCGCTTACGCCGGCGGTGCGGATCACGCTCAATAATGGTGAATTAATGATGGCGAGCGGCCTTCCGGAGGAGGCTTCGTTCAGGATCACTACGCTGTGAGCCCTTGGCAGCCCCTTTTCCAGGTTGTCCGGAAAACTGGCGATCCATTTGATCCCCGCCATTTCAAAAGGGGCGCCTGCATAAGCCGGCATGGCAATAATGCGGTTGGCCGGATTCTGGTAGCGGAGATAAGGTTTGACCGGTTGGGCATACCGCCCCTGGTGGAGGCATAACACGGCATCGTGCAGCGTGTCGGTAACCCTGCGCCAACTGAAAGGAAAGGCACTCAGTTGGCGGTGGCTGATGTAGAAGGTCATTCGGGAGGACTTTGAGTATCAAAGAATACTGATTCCGGTTATTTTCTGGCGCCAGGTCGCATTGTAGATGGTATCAAAGTACTTTTCGCCGCCATCCGGAAAAATAAGCAATGCGTTAACTTCGCCGGTGGGCGGGTTTTGTTTGAAATATTCATGCACTCCGGCATAAGCCGTACCGGACGATCCGCCCAGAAAAAGATAATGATCTCTGAGCAGAGACAAGCAACTCTCTATTGTCTCCAACTCGGAAATATGAACGGCTTCATCGATATGTGCATCATTAAGGATCTCCGGACGCATGCTCGACCCGATTCCGGGTATGTTACGCTTCTGCGGCGGCATACCGAAAATTTTTGAACCAATCGCATCAACGGCTACAATCCGGATGCCGGGATACCTTTCCCTGAGTTTTTTGGAAAGCCCGGTTATGGTCCCCCCCGAGCTCACTCCGATAAAGGCATAATCAAGGTGTTCAACCTCGTTGCTGATCTCTTGTCCGAGCGTACAGTAGTAGGTTTCGGCGTTCCATTTGTTGGCATATTGATTGATCCAGTACAGGTCTTTTCTTTGCACCAACAATTCCTTGATTTTTCTGACCCGGTTGAGCAGATAACCGCCGCCTTCATCGGGTGTATCCACCATTATGATCTCGGCTCCGTAATACAGGATCAGCTGCCGGTTATATTCAGAAATATAGGGGTCCGCCACACAAATGAAATGGAAGCCCATTTTCTTACAATAAGCCGCCAGTGCAAGGCCGAAATTCCCGGAGGAGGATTCGATCACGGCATCTCCCGGTTTGATGATCCCTTCGTCATAGGCCCTCCCAAGAATGTATCGGGCCGGTCTGGCTTTGATGCTGCCGGTGGGGTTCATCCCTTCCAGCTTGGCGTACAGATTGACTTTATCATTATTCGGCAGTTTGAAATTCAGCATCGGCGTATTGCCGATCCTGTCAAGGATATTTTCCTTTATTCCTTCCTGTATGGGATTTAGGAAATGGGCGTTGACCATAGTTGTGAAGAATTGGTTATGGTTAGCAGATATCCGGCTAACCCGGATGGGTGGTCAGGAGGAAAAAAGGGCCGCCTGATCGATCATTTTTATCTGGATGAGCTTCGAAGGAGTATCTGTAGCCAGGCAGCCGATATATTCGGGAAAAGGGCTGAGTTCGGTCAGAAACCAAACCCGGTCTTTCAGATAAGCCTGATCGCGGTTGATCTCGATCTGATCAATGGGTTGAAAAAATCCCTCGCCCTCGGCTTTTATGACGGCTTCTTTCTGGGTCCAGATGGTAAAAAACCGGGTTTGCGGTCGTTCTGCCGACTGGATCGCCTCCCATTCGTCTGGCCTCAGGATTTCCTGGAACTCAGACAAGTCAACCGGGATGATTTTCTCAATATCCAACCCCACCCGATTAGAAGTCGAAAAAGCGCAAGCCACCAGGTCGCCGGAATGCGTTATATTGAAGTCGGCCCCGCCGGGTATGAACGGCTTCCCGCGCAGAGTGAGCTGGAGTTGCTGTAACGCACCGGGGTCCATACCAGCGTCTTTCAGTCCTTCCCGGACCAGAAGTTTGCCGGACAAACTGAGGTGACGATCGGTATTATTGACCAGGGCGAGGATCTGATCTCTGCACAATTGCGGCAATGTTTCCAGTTGATGATGAAACTCCCCTCGCGGCAGCAGCCGATTCAGCACCATGCAATAGATTCGGATCATCGAAAAGGATATCAGGTAATGACGGAGGGGCTTAGCGATAACTCCTTTCCTACCAGCCCGCAGTCCATATGTATGGTCAGGGCCTGGCGGATATCTTCCAGCAACACCGTGATCATTTGCCGGTTGCCCTCCTTGATGAGCACGCCTTTGAACCCGGTAAATATGCCGCTTTTAATGACGACCCTGGTACCTTCCGGTAATCTATTCATCGGTTCGGCGCGCATAACGCGCATATCCTTCCGGGCAAGCAAATCCCTGATTCCGGTTAGTTCCTGCTCATTTATGGTGGCCAATACGCCGTCGAATTCCAGGAAGCGAATCAATTCCGGATTTTGCAACAGGGAAAAACGGGCTGATGGGTTTGTCCGGATGAAGATATAGGAGGGGAAAAGCGGTTCTTCAATTATTTTTTTGCGGTCGCTCCATTGTCTTGTGACCTTGTTCAGCGGCAGGAAGGTTTCTACCCCCCTTTGGGTCAAAGCCCGGTCGAGTTTTTTCTCACACTTCGGGCGAGTATACCCAATGTACCAGTTCACCTTTTTGTGCTCCATTTAAAATAAATTATTAGGCTACACCTTGAGAAATGACAATACAAATGCCTGCTCCGCGCACTGCCCGGAATTCAACATTACTACCCGGGCTCGTTTCAACGCACCCGGGCCCATACTTGATGTAATTGAGAAATTTAGCGTGTCGGGGATGATCTCCTGCAATTGAGATCAGGCTCGGCCTCCGGATCAATTACATCCAACTACCGAAAAAACCGACATGGCGAGATAAATTAAAACCAAACCCGCTTGTCAGGTGGAATCGCGGATAATTCATGCCCAGCCGTTTTCTCTTTTTTATGCGTGGAAAACGAGTGCGGATCACTGCTTGATTCCGCATTAAATCGGGTGTTTTTATCCTTCAGCTTTTTTGAAAAATAGTCAAAACAGTCTTCTAAATCTTTTTTATCAAAAATTTCGTTGCCCGTTTCATATTGGAGGGAAGCAAATTCTCCTCCGGAAAGGTTAGAAATTTTAAGGATAAAATTCATAAGCTTGGATTGATCCTGTTAAACTGATAAAGGATTGAAAAAAGTGTGGAAATAAATCACGCTATGCGATTAAACAAGGCTTCGCCTCAGTGGCTCCCAGCCACTTATACATAATAAATAGAAAATAGTTGAACATCTGGCGAGTCAACAAAAATTCCGGGGAAAAAATTGAGAGTGGTTATTCAAGCAAGTTTTTGAAATGTTTGGATATGGTATCTTAAATAACTCATAGGCAAAAATAATCCTTTATCACCTGCAAGTAAAGGCCGTCATCGTCTTTTTTGTCCAAAATTCGGCATAATTCAAACAATCCTGATTATTATTAATAAATTTTGTGGCTTTGACGTGAACAGGTTGCCGTAAATCTGTGTTCTCCCTCTTGCCGTTTACGTTTTCCGGAAGGCGCGTAAACCTGCCTAAAGCGATAAAGTCAAAGTTCAGGATTACTTTTATTCAATTGATTGCTAAATTTGCAGTACCCGATTGGTTTGAACCCCCAGGTGAAGACCTGATCATGACGTTTTACGCCCTTGCAGTGAGTTGCATGCCCGAATAGAATAAGCCAAAAACACCCAAAATTCATTAGTCATGATTCCTTTTGTTCCAATCGCAGTAGTCATAACGGGCCCGGATAAGCAAATTTTATGGGTTAATGACGACTTCTATCAAATCTCCGGCTACCATTTTGAGGAGGCTGTTTCCAGAAAGCCTGGCGAGATCCTCCAAGGTCCCAAATCAGAACGGGAAGCCATCACCCGCATCCGGAAAGCGCTGAACGAAAGGGTTTCGATCATGGATGTAGTCACAAACTATCATAAGAACGGCACTTCTTTTCCATGCAGGGTGATCATCCATCCCATCTTCAATACCCGCAATGAACTCACCAATTTCATCGGATTTGAAATAGACAACGACAAACTACAGGAAGATCAGGACCTGGACCCAATATTGAAGCTTGGGGAACGATACCGGACGAGCAGCCTAAAAAAAGTCGATGAGATCAAAATGTTCACCAGGTTGAAAACCCTGGTAGAAACTGAAGAACTCTACCGTGATCCGAACCTGACGGCAAAACGGGTAGCGGAAAGATTAGGCACCAATATAAAATATCTCTCACAGGTGGTCAATAATGTATCGGGACAAAATTTCCAGCGCTTTGTCAATACCTATAAAGTGGCCGCTGCCAAAAAAGCACTTCGTTCAGACTCCCTGGAAAACCTCACCCAATTCGGCATTGCACTGCAATGCGGATTCAAAAACAAATCGACATTCTATAAGGTTTTCAAGGAATTCACAGGGCTTACACCCAGAGAATTCATCCAAATGAACTGAACGGAGCCTGAGCCTCGCGTTTCAAACGGATCGATTAAGGATAGGCTGTTCAATTTGACCGCAAAACCGTCCTGCGTTTTTTGGTATGGGTGAAGGTACCCCTACACAACCAGCCCATTAAGGTGAATGATGTCAAATTGCCGTTGACAACTTTTGCTTTTTTCTCATCTTCAATGGTTATCAGGATTTATGTAATGAACGGCCGCCCATACTACTGGACAAAATGGGCAGAGTGGGGGACTTAGAGAGTGGGAGAGAGGGTGAAAAGCATTGCCTTCACCCTCTCTCCCACTCCCTCTCTCTCCCCGTCTTTGCCTTTTTGCAAAAATGTCCAGTAGTGTGGTCCACCGGACCAAGCCAGCGCGGGCATACGCAGCTGGGCCTAAAATTGCCCTGCATTCCGTTGCACAGAATAAACTCGCCTTGAGTTTTTGCGGGTGTCTGTTTTTTTATGATTGCCTGGCAGCCCTTCCTTGCCCTGATTTTTTAGGTCGGGCTCA
>CALMYQ010000201.1 GCA_937873655.1 uncultured Lewinella sp.
TATTCATATGTAGATTGTTTTCATTTGGTTTTTTGGGGTTATACAGGGTGCTGCGGTTTCGCAAGCGCCCTGCTTTTTTTTGATCGATTACAAGGATATGTCCAAGGTAAAAACCGTTTTTTTCTGCAGCAATTGCGGCGCTTCCTCTCCCAAATGGATCGGGAAATGCCATGCCTGCGGCGAATGGAACACTTATGTTGAAGAGGTGGTAGGGCGTGAAACCGCAGAGGAGGAGAAGAAGCGTTCCTGGCGGCCGGACCAGCGCGGAAATGCAGGGCCGCAACCCGTAGCCATCCCCGAGATCAAAGCCGGCCAGGTCATCCGGCTGACTACCCCCAACGAGGAGTTCAACCGGGTGCTCGGCGGCGGCATCGTTCCGGGTTCGCTCATCCTGATCGGCGGCCAGCCGGGCATCGGCAAATCTACCCTGCTGCTCCAACTGGCCCTTCAGATCCCGGCCAGGATCCTCTACGTTTCCGGTGAAGAAAGCGAAGACCAGCTCAAGATGCGGGCCGACCGGATCGGCAATCCTTCGCCCAATTGCTATATCCTGACCGAAACCAACACCAGCAAGATCCTCCAGCACGCCCAGAACCTGGACCCGCAGCTCATCGTCATCGATTCCATCCAGACGCTTTCCTCTCCGCATATCGAAAGCATGCCGGGCAGCATCTCGCAGGTCAGGGAATGCGCCGGGGAATTGCAGCGTTTTGCCAAAGAGACCAATGTGCCGGTCGTCATCATCGGCCATATCACCAAGGACGGCTCCATTGCGGGGCCCAAACTCCTGGAGCATATCGTGGATACGGTCCTCCAGTTTGAAGGCGACCAGCATTATACCTACCGCATACTCCGGACGCTCAAAAACCGATTCGGCTCCACCGACGAGATGGGCATTTACGAAATGGTGACCGGCGGATTGCGGGAAGTGTCCAACCCTTCCGAGCTCCTGCTTTCCCAAAAGGAGGAGGAATTGAGCGGGAGCGCCATCGCCGCCACGATCGAAGGCATGCGCCCCATGCTGATCGAGACCCAGGCTCTGGTCAGCAAAGCTGTTTATGGAACTCCCCAGCGGTCGGCTACCGGCTTTGACCTGCGCAGGTTGGGCATGCTGCTCGCCGTCCTGGAAAAGCGGTGCGGATTCCCGTTGGGTGCGCATGACGTATTCCTCAACATCGCGGGCGGCATCCGCGTCGACGACCCGGCCATCGACCTGGCCATCGTAGCGGCCCTGATCTCATCTTTTGACGACGTAGCGGTGCCTTCCAAGTATTGTTTCGCCGGTGAGGTCGGCCTTTCCGGGGAAGTGCGCGCCGTCAACCGGATCGAGCAGCGCATCCAGGAGGCCGCACGGCTGGGTTTCCAGAAAATATTCATTTCCAAATACAATACCAAGGGGCTCGACCAGGCGCGGTACAATATCGAAATCCGGACTTTTGCGCGGGTGGAGGAATTGTATACCGAGTTGTTCGCGTAGAAGGCGGACTGTTTTACCCTAAATTTGATTCCGAAGTTCCAAAATCCTTTCCTGCAGTCCCCTTTTGAAATCAATTCCGGTATTGAGCACTTCATCCGCGAATGCCATGAAATCCTCAGGGTGGATCTCCCGTTTGCCGGTTTGCAGGTTGATGTAGGCAAAGCTGGTCCACATAACCGCTTTGGGGACCCTGCCCTCCCGGTCGAACATGATGCCTTCCACCATCAGGTGCCCGGAACCCCGGTCGATCAGGGAAGATTGCACGGTGACCACTTCATTGAACATGGCAGGCCTGAGGTAAACGATCTCGTGGGAGGTGATGACCCAACCGGTACCCTTTTTGTAATAGGACTGAAGTTCCAGGTCGTAAAACTGTTTGAGGTGATCTTCCCGGGCATTGATGATATAATCCAGGTAACGGGCGTTGTTGAGGTGCCCGAAGGGATCGCAATCGCCGAAACGGATGGTGTACTGCGTTTGCGGCTCGATGACGGTCATTGTTTTCATAGTTTTACATTTTAGACCGATCGGTCTTTTATTGGGTAAAAAAATTTAAGTCCGTAATGCAATGTCGATCCAGTTTTTCAGGTGATCCAGCACGCGGTTCAGGCGTTTGTGCTGCCCGGTGGTTTTGGCCATCATGATGGCGCCGTCGATCTGGGTATAGATCAGGTTGGCGGTCAGTTCGGGATCGATATCCGGTTTTAGCTCGCCTTTTTTCTGGCCGGCTCTGATGATCCTTTCCAGATCGTTGAGCTGCTGGTCGATGGCGGCCGCCACCCGTTTGCGCAATTCGGGGAAGGTATCGTCCGCTTCCAGGCCGAAATTCATGATCGGACAGCCGCCTTCCACCGGAGAATGAACGGAATAATTGCGGTAATAATCGCAAAGGGCGTGCAGTTTATCCGCCATTTTGTCCTGTTGCCGCAGCTTGAAGGTCAATTCCTCCATCACCCGGCCGAAGGCATAGTCAAATGCCTGGATGGCGATCAGTTCCTTGCTCTCGAAGTTGCCGTACAACCCGCCCTTGGTCAGCCCGGTAGCTTCCATGATATCGCTCATGGAGGTCCCGGCAAAGCCCTTCCGGTTGAAAAGGCCGGCTGCCTGTTCCACAATATGCTGCTTGGTCCGGTCTGATTTGGTCAACATACGGCAAAGATACAAAATAAACCGATCGGTTTGTAAGTAAAAGCACTTTTTCAGCAAAAAAAATTGCGCTCATATGTCCGTCAACACTCTGCGGCTTAACCATAAACCCACTGCAAGCCCCGGCTTTTCCATCCCGCTGCCACCTCTTGGGCGTTGTAATCTGCCATCCGGCATTTTTATAAAGAGGGGGCATGCTTTCAGTTGGCAGTTGGCAGTCCACAGTATCCGGCATCAAGCATCCAGAACCAAGCATGAGACTGTTCAGAATTTTGTGTCAACAGGATTTTTAGCACGCGCAGCGTAATGAAAATCAAGACTTTGCGTCTTTGCGTCTTTGCGTGAAAAACACTTTATTGAACGGCCTCCCAAGCATCCCCCGTCCGCCATAGCTCCTCAAGAGCGACGGCGGGCAGCATCACCCCTCCAACTCCTCCCCGCAATACTTGCAAAACTTCGCGTCCGCATTGTGCCCTTCCCGGCTGCAATACCGGCAGGCTTTGGTGGTGATTTCGGCTTTCTGGCTGGACCGGATCAGTTCGCCGGTAACGATCCCGGTAGGTACGGCGATGATGGCATAACCCAGGAGCATGACCGCTGCGGAAAGGAATTGTCCGATATCCGTCCGGGGGGTGATATCGCCGTAGCCGACGGTGGTCAGGGTCACAATCGCCCAATAGATGGACCTTGGAATGCTGGAAAATCCCTCGTTCCGGCCGCCTTCCACCAGGTACATCAGCGATCCGATGATCAGGACCAGCAGCAGGACGAAAAACAGGAAAACCGTTATTTTAGCCAGGCTCGCCCTGACAGCCCGCATCAGCGTTTCCCCTTCCTTCAGGAAATAGCCCAGTTTCAGGATCCGGAATACGCGCAGCAACCGCAATGCCCGGACCACCAGAAAATACTGGGCGCCAACCAGAAAAACGCTCAGATAGGCCGGCAGGATGGCCAGCAGGTCGATCACGCCGAAAAAACTGGTCATGTACTTTCTCGGGCTGTAAACCGAGTAGATCCTCAGCGCATATTCGATGGTGAACAGGACGGTGAAAACCCATTCCAGGGCCCAGAAAAGATCGGCGTATTTTACCTGAATGTAATTCACACTCTCCAGCATCACAACCAGTACGCTGGCGGAGATCAATATGAGCAATGCAATATCAAAGGCCTTTCCCGCCGGCGTATCGGCTTCAAAAATAATCTCGTGCAGTTTTTCCCGGGTCGGGCTGAACGGCTTAGTAGTCTCTTTCATCTTCTTCCAGTATAGCGTAGTGGTAGTTGTCCTTCCAGTTTCCCCGGATGGGCAGCATTTTTCGCTTGAGGCCCTCGCGGGTCATGCCCACCTTTTCAAGCACTTTTATGGACATTTGATTATCGGTCGTAACGCCGGCTTCGATCCGGTGGAGCCGGAGCTCTTCAAATCCGAACTTGATGATGGTCTTGACGGCTTCGGTTGCAAAACCCTGGCCCCAGAATTCGGGCAGGAGGTTGTAGTAGATCTCGCCCATTCTGAACCGGTCGTTGGTCACACTGAGGCCGGCTTCTCCTATAAACATTCCGGAAGATTTCAGGTTGATGGTCCAGCCGAAGTTCTTTTGATCGCCCGACCGGGCGGCTTCGACAGTGGAGCGGATCAGTATTTTGGTCATGTTCAGATCCTCCGGAATACCGATCGTATTGAATTCCTCGACCTCCGGGCAGGAGTACAGATCGTGGATGTTGCCCAGGTCATCCCAGGTGAGTTCAGCCAGGACCAGTCTTATGGTTTCCAGCAAAATCATGGCGTTTGGTTAGGTTTCATGCTTTCGTTTTCAAAGCCCAAGTTATTCGGGTTTTTTGAAAAAAACCAATCCGGAGCGGCATTATCTCCATTCTCCGCCCCCGGGCAGGCCTTCCAGACCGGCCTCAGGGCTCATCCGAAGCCCGGACAACGCCGTTCCGTAATTTGGACCGCACAATTTGCCGTTTTTAAACCCCTTTATTGTAGATTTGCTGATTGAACAATTAATACAAACTTTCAAATGAAAGCCGTAATAATCGAAGATGAGATCAACGGTTTGAACAACCTGAAAAACCTTTTGTCAGAACACTGCGAAGAAGTGGAAGTCATCGGCGAGGCCGGTACGGTAGAAGAAGGTGTAGACCTGCTGACCGATCCCGCCTGCACCCCGGATGTGGCATTTCTGGATATCAGCCTGCCGGACGGACTGGTGTTCCAGATGCTGAATCAGCTCCGCCCCATCGATTTTGACATCGTTTTTGTTACCGCCTATTCCGAATACGCCATCAAGGCCTGCGAATACAGCTCCATCGGCTATATCGTCAAGCCCATTGACCCGGATATGCTGATCGAGGCGGTCTCGCGGATCCGCCCCCGCAAATACAACGAGACGGACCGCCGGCTGGAGTTGTTCAACAATTACTACAACAACCCCAATGCCTTCACCAAAATGAGCATTCCCGCGCTCGACGGCATTTACTTTGTCAACATCAAGGATATCGTACGCTTCGAAGCCGAAGACAACTATACGCATATCTATATGAACAACGGTGACCGGATCACGGCTTCCAAGACCATCAAGGCCTACGAAGACCTTCTGGCCCCCTTCAACTTCTACCGCGTCCACAAGCGCCATGTCATCAACCTCAACTACATGCGCAAATTCGTCAAAGGCGACGGCGGCTACCTCATCATGGACGATGAGATCAAGATCGAAGTCTCCCGCCGGCGCAGAGCTGCCTTTATGGAGCAGATGCGGCGTTTGCAGGAATACTGATTTTAGTCGTAAGTCATTAGTCGTAAGTCGTAAGTATTGAAGTTAAATAACTTACGACTTACGACTATCTGACATTAACCCGCACCACCACCGGCATAATTCCTCCTTTCTTCAACCCGCTTTGGGCCTGAATTTCAGCGGCATCATACTGCACATCACTCACCGGTTCCATTTGTTTGCCGAAGGCCTTCTGAAGATTGGTCAGAAAATCGCCTTTTGAATAGGATTGCAGTTTGGACAGGTAACCATTGAAGTTATCGATCGGCGATTTTGAGACCAGAAAACAAATGTATTCCGTACCCGGATTGGAGAATGAAAGGGCGCCGTAGGGCCCGGGGATCGGCAGATTGACATCAGCGATGGAAACTACGGCGCTCTCGTGTTTGCCGTCGTACTTGCTGTCCAGCGTTTCGTCGCGCGGCCAGTGGACCTTCACCTTCCTGCCGGCATCAAAAGAGAAGGCGTAGAGGTACATATCCGCTGTGATGTACTTCACCAGGGGTTGCAACAGGTCGCCTTTTTTCAGGGCTCCGGCCCGGAGGTCGTAATAGCCGTTGTTGTACCGGAGATCCAGATCGGTGAATTGCAGGTTATTGTCCTCGTCATACCCGGGCCGGCGGATGGTAACGGCGGATTTGTATTCCTTTCCGGACAAGTGCCCGTCATCCGGGATCAGTTGAACGGCGTATTGGCAAAACCGGCCGAAATCCTTGTATTTGACCCAGATAAAACCGCTGTTGCCCCAATTGACGCCCCAACTGTTCATCAGTTCGAAAGCCTCCCGGCCGTCGTCGAACCCGATCACCACCATGGCGTGGGCCCCCAGCAGCGAGGTGTCGCCTTTGGCGGGGTACCAATACTCATCCTTCGAGGTGATCCGCTGGAAATTCTTGTACAACTTCATGCCGATGATCACCGGCTTGTTCTGGGCCAGACTCAGCTTGGTCTTCTGTATCTTGACGGTGGCCGGATCGTTGGGAGCAAACAGCGTGACATAGTCCCGGATCCGGTTTTGAGCGGCGTTTTCCTTGTCCTCATCGCCGGCAGTCTTTTCGCAGTCGTTCTTGATCCGGTCAAAATCCCGCGAAAAGATATCGCCCGTTTTGACGAGAAAACCGGCGGCATCCGAAATGTAGGCGCCGAAGTCGCAACTCCCTTTCCGGACCTGGTTGTAAATAAACAGGGCCGACATGGCGTCGCGGGTGATCTCCGCCGTTTTGCCCGCCATTTTATTCCGGATAGCGTTCAGTATGGTAAATGCCCCGTAGCCCGTCGACCAACCTGTACAGGAGCCGATATACCCCTGATCCTGAGGGGTCGGACAATAGGGTTTCAGGTCCGCTTTGGCAATGCCCCTAAGGGCTTCGCTTTCCGCTTTGCTGCCTTCTCCGTACAGCGGTTGCCTGGGCAGTATTTCATAGCGTTCGTCATCGAGCAGCAGCCCCTGAGCCTGGAACAAGGCCGGGAGGGCCAGCAATAACGCCAATGACAGATATTTGGGGATTGAGAAGCTCATTATTTTTTATTGATTCGATTGATTCGATTGATTCGATTGTTCGATTGATTGGATTGATCGATTGATTCGATTGATTCGATTGATTCGAATTTGAGCGTCCGTCGGTTGGTCAGCATAATCCAAACATTCGGATCATTCCAAAAATCGTTTCAATTGTTCGATTGATTCAATTGTTCGATTGTTCGATTGATTCGATTGATTCGAATTTGAGCGTCCGTCGGTTGGCCAGCTTAAATCGATTCATTCGAAACATTCCAAAAATCGTTTCAATTGTCAGATCGATTCAATTATCATTGACGCACCGCACGTAATACCGCAAATCGGACGCCCCCTGTATGACGGCGGTTGACCATACCTGCGCACTTCCGGATTTGTTGAAGCTGGCAAAAGCATCCGTACCGCCCCAGAAACCGACATAATCCCCCAGGCCGCTGCAATCGTCATCAGCCAGGCAGGAGCCGCCCATCAGGAAATCCAGCTTGGTATTGCCGCCGGGCAAAAATGGCGTTGCACTGCCGCTGTAAATCGGCCCGTTACCCGTGAGTTGCTCCGTCAACCCGTAGGTTTGAAAGAGCTCCTTCCATTCGTCTGCCGTCGCCACATGCCAGCCGTTGGTACATACGTTGGCCAAGGTCTGTTTGGAATAGACCCGACCGTAGAGGTCGCAATTTGCATCAGCCATTCCGTAGCAGCTGGAGAAGAAATTGGCGGTATTGAAATCCAGGCTTTCCACCATCCAGCATTTGCCGGGTTTGTTGGGATCGTGGCTGCCGTCGTTGGCAATCCAGATCGTTTTATAGGTCTTCCCGTCTCTGGGATCCTTGAACACCTGACCGCATTCCCAGGCGCCGGTATCCGGAATCTCATCCAGGTTACACCCCGGAAAAGCAAAAATGAACAAGGAGGCGGTGATCATGAAAAGGAGGCTCTTTTTCATTTTCCATTGATTTAAAAAAGTTACCCAAAGCTTCCGGGTTGCCAGGCTTTTGCATGAAGCCCGGAGCGGAGGATTTTAGTGGCGGACCTGGTTATTTGAGAATTTGCCACCAGGGTATCGCAAGAACGGTTCAGATTCCGGCCGGCCGGGATTCCTCAATTCCTCAATCTCCGCCCGCTATAGCCTCGGCGGAAGCGGGTCCTCGATTCCTCAGTTCCTCAATCCTCCTCATTCCAGCTCGTTCCAGGAGTGGAACCTATACGGCTGGATCAAATGATCCTCCAGGATCGAGTCGTTGTACTTTTTGATCTCCGCCTTGATGTTCTGGAAGATCTGGAAGGCGATCTTTCCGTACTTGATGATTTCCGGCAACAGGGCCAGGAAGGGCATACCTGATACCCGGCCGCCGGTCACTTCGAAAACCACATTCTGGAAGTGGCTCTGGTAGTAATCCTTGGCGACGTTCAGGTCGGTTTCGATCTGCCGGGAATAATCCTGCGGATACTGGATGATGAATTTGCGCTTCTGACGATCGAGCAGGTCCGCTTTTATGTTGTAGAGCACCTGGTTGAATTGTTCGGCGGATGCGTTGTAGGCGTCCATGACGCGCATGACATCCTCCGGGGCAAATTCATCCTTGATCCGGTTGAAATCCCGGACGGCTTGCTCGGCCTTGTTCCTGGATTGTTCGAATTTCTGGACGAATTCCGTATTCAGGAACTGGGTCAGCCCGGCATAAGTGGAATTGCCTTTGGGTTGGGCAAACGAGGTGGCTGCTGCAAAAATAAAGACCAAAAAAATCGGGAATCTCATATTGTTAGAATTTTAGGGTTAAAGCCAGGCCGATGCCGTTATCGTAGCTGTCGCCGACCATTACAGGCTCAAAATGAATCCGGGGTTTGAAATTGCCGCTGACGCCGCGGGAAGCGCAGTCCTTGTTATAGCGATTGACCTGCGCCAGACGGCTGATCATCACGAACCCGCCGGCAGCCAGGATAGCGCCGCCGCCGACCATCAGCCAGGTCCCTTGCTTGTGCTTTTTATTGGCTTCCGTGTAATGGTCGTCGCGGCTCATTTCGGAGAATACGGCGTCATTCGGGTCCGGGTTATCCTTGTAGACCCGGTAGATCTCCTTCGAATTGCTTTCGGCGCCAAGCCCGGAGATGAACAACCCGGCGCCGGTGGCCGCCACGCCCGCCAACCCGGCATAAACCGGCACCGTTTTCATGGGCATGCAGGGCGCTGCCACGGGCGTACCCGTTACTTCGACCTTGAGTTCCTGGGGATTGTCCAGGATCACATCTTTTACGATATCCCAGATGATGCGCTTGCCGAAACCCGGCGCGATATTGGGGCCCAGATCGCCGGAAAGGCCGATGGCGTTGATGGATTCTCCGTCCAGCAGGATCTTGACCGCCACATTGTAAGCAGATACCTGGCTGACCCTCGCGAGGTCGTAGGTGATGGTGGCCTTGTCGCGTTCTTCGCTAATCTGGATTTTGACATTTGAAACCCCGCTTGCCGTCGTTTGGGCGTATGCGCCGATCGACAGCAGCAGCAGGAAGTGGAGGCAAATGAGTATCTTTTTCATTTTGAACTAATTTGGCGGTTATTTGAAAATAAATAGCGGCAGGTCGCCGAGGTCGTTTCGGGATAACCCGGGATGTTGAGGCTTGCCTTTTACGGTCTTGACCATATTGGGCACCTCGCGTTTGACGTACGATTCCAGTTCGTTCAGGGTAATGATCCCGTTGGCGTTGTTGTCGGCCTTGCCTTTCAATCCGGCGATCAGGGCTTCCGTAAAAGCGCCGTTTTGCCACCGGACATCCTCGTAGGATTCCTCGCTTTGACTGCTCGACGTCATGATCGCGAAACCTTTTGGCGAATTTTTCATTTGCAACAGGGCATCCCATACATCGGCCGCATTGGCGCGCGCGCCGCCGCTGTGGCAGGCATCCACAAACAGGATGATCTTGCACTTGAGCGATTGCAGGTGGAACAGGATATCGTCCTTGTACGAAACAGAGGTAGAGATCCGCCTTTCCGGTGCGTAGTCGTTGCCCTGTATCCGCAGGTCGCCGTTGTCGTCGAGGAAGCCGTGTGAGGAAATGAACAACATGACCACGTCGTCTTCCGTGATCACCCCTGTCCGCAATTTGCTTTTGATGGTCTCAATGGCGCCCCTGATCTCGTTGGTCACGGCAGCGCCCCCCAGGAGCGTATCCACGCGGACCGTATTGAACAGCCGGTTCATACCCTTGCCCTGGGTGGAGAAGGCCGCGGCAAAATCCCGGGCATCCTTGGTCGTGTATTTCAAATTGAGCTGCGTGCCGATGGACAGCAGGTAGAGATTCGGCCGGTAAGGGGAATAATTGACCTTGAGCCGTTCGGACTCCACAGAACCCGACCCGGTGAAGATCTTCAGGCCGATCTCGTTGATATCCGCCTGTTCACTGAGCATAACCACATCCTTGAAGGCATAGGTCCCGTTGCTGCCGATCAGCTCTCCGGCCGGCGAAGGCGCACGGTATTGCCGGTTGAACAGCAACTGGATATTTTCCTTTTTGATGGGTTCCGGGCTGGTGATGTTAAGCCGGATTTCCAGTTCCTTTGATTTGGTGGTAAACATCTGCCCGCCCAGCGTGATCGCATCCGGCTGGATCCAGACCACACGGGTATTGCCTGTTACGGCGGCGGGCTCCATCCTGACCCCGGAAGTCGATTTGTTCAATACCCGTTCGGCGTAGAATCGCTTGTCCTCATCCGAGGTCACGACCACCTGCACGGCATTCCGCCCCTGGGTAACCGGCACCTGGAAGGTCAGGATCTGGTCGCTGAATTCCGGGCGTTTGAGCAACCCCACTTCATCGGCCTTATTGCCGACCTGGGCGTTATTGACGTAAATGTCGATCTGGCTGAGGTCGATCGGCTGCCCGGATTTGATCCGGACCTTGACCACGACCTTGCCGCCGATCTCTCCGATCACGATGTCGGTTGCCGTCGGAGAGATCCACTCGATGGAAATATTGGGTTCCTTCAATTTGGGTTTCGAAGGAAACAGGATCACGGCGCTGCTGCTGCTGGATTGCGTACTAACGGCAGGCAGTACCGCGGGCGGTTTGCATTGGCTTAGCATCAATGCGACCGCGATCAGGCACAGTGCATTTGTTTTCATTTGAGTATTTTGGGTGGTTCTAATCTGGATGCTTGATGTAAGATGCTGGTTTCTAGCTGCTAGTCTGCATCAAGCATCCAGTATCAAGCATCCAGTATCAAGCATCAAGCATCAAGCATCTGATTAAAATTTATAACTCCATTCCAAACCAACGGTATAGAACGAGATCACCGGGTCCGGCAAGGTGACGTAAGCGCCTTCCAAGCCGATTACACTATTTGAGCCGACGGCTTTCCGGAGCCCGCCCCTGAACACCAGTCCGAACGCCCCGGATTGCCCTTTGGGTGCATAGTATCCGACGCCGGCGCCCAGTCGCCAGTCAAACGGGCCGACCGCCAGGGCAGGGTTCGTAAACAGCGCCGTCAGCGAGGCGCCTGCAATGTTGTAATCCGACTTGAAGCCGTAATACCCGCCGGTCAGCTGCAATTGCCAGTTGGGGGCGATCCGCCGGCCCAGGCTTACCTGACCGTAGATGCCGTTGCTATACGCGCCCAGTCCGTTCTGGGGAATGGTGATCCCGAGTTGACCGGCAATTTCCCAGGGTTGATCAAATTGACTCGCAGGGCCGTCAAAAACCGGATTTTGCTGATCGATCACGAATACCTTGATATTCGGGTCGGTACCGGCAAAAGTCGGGGTTGAATAGGTCCCGTCGAGGTTGTCGGTCAGGTTCTGGTTCACCCCGGCGACCTGTACGTTGATCCGGTTCAATTGCCCGGGTCCGAGCATGCGATTGAACTTGTTGGTCGGGCGGATCACCAGTTTTTTAAAGGGACCGCCTTCCTGTGTGGCCACGGATATCAGTTGCCCGTTGAGCCGGATGCCCGATTGCTCGCTGAAATCAAACAGGGCGCATTTCATTTCCCATCCTTCGAAGGCCGTCCCGCCGGGGATGGTCCCCTTGAATCGGACGTAAACCTGGTAGGTACCCGTAACCTGGTTGCCGGTAAAAGATCCGGTATAATGACCGGCGCCGTCGTCGGTCAGGGTGATCTGCCGGTTTTCGCGCTGGATTTTGGCAAGGAAAGCCGGATCCCGGAGCAGGTTATCGATCTTGGCCTGGCCGGATTGGTAGCCTGGTTCAGGCAAGGTCAGGTTGCCGCTCGCATCGCTTTTGGCCGCCAGGTCGCCCAGGTCGTCTCCTGGCCGGATCAGGGTAGCTGTTACGGTTGCGCCGGCAAGGTGTTTGCCGCCGAATCCGACCTCAGCGACCACCGGCAGGGTATTGCCCGGGAAATAGACCGATTGCGATCCAAGCCTGAGATCGGTTTTCAGCAATTCGTCATTGGTGATGGCCACGATATTGTACGGCCTTCCGGCCTTTCCGATGATCTCCAGCTCCCATTCGCCTGCCGGCGCGACCGGGTCGGGCGACTGGTTATCTGCATAGGGGAAAGACAAGGACACAATGGTACTTCCTTTCCCGGTCTGATGTCCGGCATTCACTTGCTGTCCATCCTTATACAGCCTGACGGTTTCGAGCCCGTCGGGATAATCCACCCGGATGGCCAGGTTGCTCACAAAGGCGTTGAGCCTGAATTTTTCCCTGGGCGGATTGTCAAAGCCCGTCATCGTGCCGCGGCGATAATCCAGCACCCTGGGCGAACAAAAGCGCAGGGAGGAAGGGATCGTTTTGGTAAAGAAGACGTTCAGGTAATTCTGCTCTGCGGCATTCAGGTAATCGATCTGTACGTATTCGTTGTCCGGGTTGGCCAGCTTGTTGAGCAGGGTAGCAAATCCCGGAGTGGCGCCGACACCAATGGTAAATATTTTGACGTGATTATTCCGGGCCGGGGCGCTGTCCACATCCAGCGGCAAACCGGTTGTACCCAAAATACCGCTTGCCGGCGTGAAGCCGGTCTGGTTTTCGATCACCTCCGTCATCTCATTGAACATGGGGTTCTTGTTCTGCATCCCATCCGTGAATACGATGATGGAGCGCATGGCGTCGGTCCCCAGGCTGGAGAAGAAGGAATTGAACATATGCTGGATCCCGCCGCCCATCGGCGTCAGGCCGGACGGCGTCAGGGTTGACGGGAAAAGCGTGGTTTCTACCGAGGTCGGGTTGTTGATCCATGCCTGACCGAAATTGGTGTTCTGCAGTTGGGTCACCGTTTCGCCGTTGAAGGTATAGACTCCCAGTTTGTCACCTGCCCCCAGCGGAACGCTGCTTTTCAGCAGCGGCAGGTAATCGCTGACGGCGCTCTTGAGCAGGTCCCATTTGGAGCTGCCCGAGGCGGTCAGGCCGGTCATACTGCCTGAAAGGTCGAGCAACAGGGCGTATTCCCTCGTACCCGGGCAGGGCGTTGCGCAGGTCGTCTGGACGGCCAGGTTATAGCTTCGTGTGTAGGTTGTACCCGAAGCCGAAGCCTGGACCGTAAACGAGAACGAGCTGCCGGCGGCGGTCACATCCGGGGTGCCGGAAATAATGCCGGTTGTCAATTCCAGCGTCAGGCCATCCGGCAATGCGCCGGCCGAAACCAGCCAGGTTGCCGTAGCGCCGCTGTTGAGGAACAACTGGAAGTTATAGGCTTGCGTGACGCAGGCCGGCGGCAGGTCGGCGTAATTGGGTTCAACGGCCACCGTCTGGGCTTTCAGGGCTCCGGCCAGCAATAAACCGGCGAGGAGGGTTAGAAATCGGATTTTGTAGAGCATTGGCTTAGGATCTGTTGTACTTTTCATTGGGTTTAATTCTAGTTTGACATTCCCTGGTCATCCGTTTTCACAACCAGGGTATTCTTTTTGTCGGTTGTGTTCGTCTCCGTGCCCAGCACGAGGAATCCGCCGTCGGAAACAGGCATCACAAAAAAGGCGTCGGCATTTTTGCCGGTGGTGATGAATTCCCGGTTCCACTCCGCAGCGCCGGTTTCCAGGTTGATCTTGTACAGGGCCGCTTTCCCTGTGGAACTCGACCCGGACCTGCCGGCGATGATCAGCGACTGGCCCGACTGGAATCCCCTTCTGAAGAGGCCGGGGCCGAAGCCCTTATCCCATACCGTACCGCCCGAAGCCGAGATCCTGACCACCCTGGAAGCGGATGAACCGCCTCCGATCAGGACAAAACCGCCGTCAGAGAGGGCTATGATCTCAAAAATATTGAAAGCGCCGAAATATACCGGGGTACCGGTGAGGTCCAGATTATCCTTGAGCTGGAAAAAACACCCTTCCCGCTGGCCGGTCGCCGGGTTGAGGATCTGCCCCGAGACCGCGTAGCCGGATGAGGTGTTCAGGATCTGTTCAGCGTAGTTGTTCTTGCTTTCGGTGAACAAATTCTTTCTGGACTGCAACTGATAGGCGCTGTTTACCTTGATCAGCAGGACTCCGGCGTTGGTATTGGTACTCTTGCCGCCGCAGATCAGGTAACCGCCGTCGTCGGTCTGGGTGAACCCGCGTCCGATTTCGCTGCCTTCATTCAAGTCAAAAAACTGTTGTCCGGATTCAAAGGTGAAGTCGGACTTTAACTTAATGAAGTAAAAATCGTCAGTCGTTACCCCGTTTGCAGTAAAATTACAAAATCCCGACATCACATAGCCGTTCGAAACCTTATTAAAATATTGTGTGGACAGGGCCGGATAAGCGCTGCCCGGATCAAACTCCTTGGGCGTTCCCTGCAATGCCCCGGTGGACTTGTTGACCGACGCCATATAGACTTTCTGGTAGGTATTCACGGCAAGGTAATATCCGTCCGATTTTTCATCGCCGCCGAGGGCGAATTCCAGCGGGCTTGTCGCATCGATATCCAGGGTTTTGATGAATTTCGCGGAAGACGCCACCGTTGTGCCGATGGTCACCGCCATGGTCGTATCGCTGGATTTCCCGTCGGCCGAAACAGTCAGCCTTACATTGTAGGTCCCGGTCGAAGCGTAGGTCTTGGCCGGATTGGCTGCGGTGGAGGTCGTTCCGTCGCCGAATTCCCAGAAATAGGTATCTGCGTTGGCGGAACAAGCCGAGCTGAATCCGGGGTCGCAAGGCGCCTGACAGCCGCCGGAAGTAACCGTAAAACAAGCTTTAAGCTGGTCCGTAACCGGAACAAGCTGATCGGGAATAACGGCCAGATCACATCCGTTCAGGCCGGCCAACAACAGCATAAGCAATAAAACAGGCTTCGTTTTCATCGTTTTTTGAGGTTAAATGGGTTTAACTAATGGTCCTCCGGCATATAAAATACATATTCTTCCTCCGGGCCAAGCGCTTTAAAGGGCGTTGAAATATCCCCTTCGGCCAGCGCGACCACAAACCGGTACCGGACCGGTTGGTCGCGGTCGTACATAAATGCCAGATGTTTGAGCGGATTTTCGTCTTCTGCCTCCCAGGTAAGGGATTGTTGCACAGGTTGTCCGTTCAACATGTAGGCGATCTGACAAGTTCCCGAAGCAAAGCCTTTTTCGACCAGAGAATCGGCGCTCAGTTCGATATCCAGGCTTCGTTTGCCGATCCGGTTTTCCTCAGCCGGCGTGGTCACATCGATCACTTCCGACCAGCTTTGCCGCTGCATCCATTGGGATACGGTCTTTTCACCGTTGACATTGATCTCGGTGACCCGGTATTCCAGCGGATGATCCAGTCGGATAGCGTATTTGAATCGGGCCACCTGGCTGCTCAGGTCCGGTTTGTTCCGGCTGAAGTCCGTTTTCACCGAGATGTACTCCTTGGCGGCGCCGAAGGCCTTGATCTCGACAATTTTCTTGAACAGGTCCGGCCGGAGCCCATCGCTGAAATCGTAGCAGCGGACTTCAAATGAGGCGTAGGCCGGCGGCATTTCTTCATTGATATCCACCTTTTTCAGGCATTCCGGACACTTGACCGGGTCGATATAGATGGGAAAGGTATTGGCCCTGACCAGGTAGGTATTCAATGTTGAATCGAATACCGCCCCTTCTGGCATGCCTTCCGCCATTTCTTTTGCGAAATCGCCGTTCCCGGCATATTTTGCCTGTCCGACCTGCCCGGGAATGGCCTCTGCGTAAAAAGCATACGAAAAGCTGATGCCCAGTTTCCCGGTTTCTACCTGATCCCAAAGCAATTGGGCTTCGTAGTTCTCCAGTCGCATGGTGAAGGTCCGCTCCCGCCAGAAAACATTGCCGTTGCCGGTTTCGCCCGCCGCATCCACGCCGCCTGCGCTGACTTTCCGGTATTTCTCATTGGCGGCGTCCGCGTCGCCCAGCGGGATGATCAATTCGGCGTTGAACTGCCGAACAGGTAACGGCTTGAGCTCGGCGCCCCGCCCCAGGGTTGTTTTGATCTTACCGAAGGCCTCAGGTGTAACGGGCGCCATATCCACTGACAGCTGCAGCAGGTTCAGAAACCCCTTGAAATCCTTGTCGCTGTATAAATGAGTGCCGGTATACCGCATCTGAAGCAGGGTAAAGGCCGGCATCCCGTTGTTGTCTGTTTTCAAGGCGATCTCCGGCGGGCTGTAATAAAACAGCCGTTTGTTGTGATGATCCTGGTAGATCTCGTAGCCTTCGATCTTCCGCTTCGTGCTGAGTACGGGCTGCGCTTCCGCGGCGCTGCACCACAGCAAACTGATCACCAGCCAGATCATGTATTGCCTATTGGATCTCATAGCGCCCTATTTTGTAAAGGAAGAAACGATCCGCTTGATCAGCGCCTGCCCCAGGATATTCGTATCCGGATCATTGCTCACCTCCCAGGTATCCGCCTCGTAGATCGTGCCGTCGGGCATGATGATCTGAAGGAAATATTCAAATTCCGGCTTGCTGCCTTCCGGTACGTAGATCGTGCCGCCGTCCAGGGTTTCACCGTCGGAGGTGATCGTGAGGGTCGGCAGGTCCATCTTCGACCGGGTATTCGGGTCGGCCTGTACGGAGCGGATCTTGACCTTGACCATCCGCGCACCGGTGTATTGCAGCGGGTCGAATACATCGAAGGTCAGTTTCCGGCTGCGGGTCCCTTTTGCGCCGCCGATCAGGTCGTTCTCGATCCGGTCGTCGCAGTATTTGCAGGCGCCGGCTTCGTATTCGAGCCATACCCGTTGGATGCTGGCGTTGCCGTCAACCCAGGCGGGAATGCTCGTAGCATCGAATCGCACCTGGGCGCCCGGCGGCACCTGGGTATTTCCGGCTTGCCAGGTATAGACCGACAGGGCTTTGTTGCCCGACTTGTTGGTCTTCATGACGTGCACATTCTTCAGCACCACCGGATAAGGCGAATAATTCACCCATGGGGTCGAACGCATCGACGAAAGGTCCATTTCGAATTTGCCGAACGTATTGGGGTCATTGAGCTTGATGTTGAAAGGTATGCTGATCTCCGGCATATTCTCTCCGGCCGGGGCCAGGAACAGGTTGCCGCTCAGTCCCACGTTTTCGAACAGGGCGGTCATCAGGTTTTCCACGTTCTGCATTTTCCAGCTGATGGTGATCGGCTCTGCCAGGTTGGAAGGCGTGGTCACGGAGATATCCTTGGGGTCGATGCCGAAGCTGCTGATCTGATTGATGGAAACCCGGGGCGGTTGCGACAGGGGTGCAGATACCAGTTCGGTAAAGGAAGCGCCCGGTTTGCTCTTCAGGTCCGATTCCAGCAAGGCCGCAGCCATCGACAGGTCGGCATTGGAGATATTGGGCGTCAGCTCGGCTGTAACGGTGGCTTCACCCTTGGCGCCCGAAGTGCTCGACAAAAACTTGATGTACAGCGAGTACCCGTTCACCGACGACCAGTTGAGGTTATAACTGTTCGGCAGATAGTAATAATATCCCGATTTGGCATTGGCGTCGCCGAATATCTGATAATAAATGTTGACCAACGGGTAGGAATTCGGGAAAGCGTAATCCGACCCGATATAGTTCTTCCATTCGAAGGTATTGATGTTCTTGGGGCCTTCCCGTTCCAGTTCTTCCGGTTTGGGTTGCGGAGAAGGCGGTGTGGTGTTGGTGTTGTCCGGGGGGGTTGCGGTTCCGCCCGGGTTGGAGGTATTGCCGCCGGTGTTGCCGGTATTGGTCCCTATCCTGCCGGGGATCCGCGTGGTGCGGTTGAAGTCCGGCTTGACCAGGATCTTATCCGCTACCCGGTACGAACCGGCTGTCATGATCGCATTGTTTTTCTGGAAGGTCAGTACATTGAACTTGGCGTTGGCCGGCATGGCTGCGCGGTCCTGGTTGAAAACAGCCCAGTCGTCGCGGTTGTACCAGACACCGACCTCATGGGGGTTATACGGGCCGGCCGTCAGCCAGTTCTGCGTAATGAATACGGCCAGGTTATCGCTTTTGCCCCTGGTAGCGCCGCTGCCGATCTTTCCCCAGTTGCCGGAGGGCGTAGTGAGGGTGACCAACTCCGTTCGCTCGTCGATGTAGACGTTGAAGCGGGCGCCCGCCGGGATGGCCGCCTTGTCCTGATTGAAAATGCGCCATTTTCCTGATGCGTAATAAACCCCAACCGGATGCGCGTTGTAGGGTCCCTTCGGGCCGTAATTCTGGGTGACCAGGATCCGGGCATTCGGATTGTTGTTCAGCCCGGCATGGTTGAGCGTGGTGATATGGCCGGAGGTAACGCCGGCTTCCGCGACATGGACGAAGGCGTTATCCCCCTTGGGCGCGGAAAGCACAAAGAACTGCGTATTTTCCGGCATGGCGGCCCGGTTCTCATTGAACACGGTCCATTTGTTGCCGGCGTACCAGACCCCGACCGGATTGGGATTGTAGGGCCCTTTTGAGCCGAAGTCGGTCGTGACGATGAGGATGGCGCCCGGCGTATTGTTCACCGAAATGTGATCCAACGTAGTGATATGGCCGTTGGTGTTGGTTTTGGTTGCGGAATGGCGGAACACCTGTTGCGCGGAGGCTAATGCCGGCAACAGCAGGGTCAGCGCTGCGATCCGGAGGATATTTTTCATTGTTTCCTTGGTTTTTTGTGTTATCACCTTGAATTGATCAGGCGATCGGCATTAATTCTGGGAAATAGCTGCGGCGTTTTTGTAGGGCGTCAGTTTGACATTGAGGATCACGTCCTGGCCGCTGAACATCCATTTTTTATCCAGTTCAAAAAGGTAATCATTGGAGGAAAGGCTGATGTCGCTGCCAAGGGCGTCCTCCAACAGGGAACCCAGGCCGCCTTCATTGGGCGCAACGGTCAATTTCAGGTATTTGGAATCCAGGCCCGTTTGGGTCGATGTCTTGCCGCTTTCCCCCATCAGGAAGGTGAGCTCCAGCTGGTTGTTCTTCGGCAATTCGGCCTCGACCGGGCTGATCTCCTGGATGGTTTTCTTAGCGGCGTTCAGAACAAAACCCCTGACTTTGTAGGTTTTATCCTTGAATCCGGAAAAAGTGACGGAAACGGTTGCGCTCCGTTCATCCTCTGAGGTCAGGGTTACCCGTTCCACCTTATTCGGCGAGTTGGAGAGCTCACCCAAAATGGCGGTTGCATCGTCCTGGACCGCTTTTAATTCCCGCTGGGAAAAGACCAGCATGGGGAGCGTCGCCAGGATCAGGATAGCCGTCAGTTTATACATGGTTGCCATGGTTTTTTGGTTTGTATATTAATGTCTTCACATTCGGACGCGTTACTGAAAATTACCCTGTGCGTCGGTTTTTACGATAATAATATCCGCATTAGCTGCATTTTGACCGGTACAGACCACCAATCCGCCGTCGGGGCACCATTCCACATCGATGGCCTGCACCCAACTTTCCAGGAAATGCTTTTCCCAGACCAGCGCGCCGTCGGCTGCTTTCCTCTTGGACAGGTAGATCTCGTTTTTGCCGGAAAAACTGCCGGTATAACCCGCTACCGCCACTTCGTCTCCACCGCCGGAAGTGATGGCTAACAATTCGTCAGCATTGGCGCCGCCCCAGGTCTTGTCGGCTTCCCGGGCCCCGATGCCCGAATAGCGCACCATCATGAAATCGTGGTCATTGGACCCCAGGTCGCTTCCGGCAAGGATCAGGTCATTGTTCGCCATTTCAGCCAGGGCATAAGCCGGTGAAAAGTTGGGCGATTGTTCCGGGAAGCTTTTTTCCCAGACAAAACTGCCGTCCTCGGTCAGCTTCAGGATATAAGCTGCGGAGCCGGACCCGGTAATGGATTCCGTGCCTGCGATTGCGGCCTTCCCGTCGCGGGTTTTGATCATTTTCTGCGGATAGATGGAGCCGGTCCGCAGGATCTTGTCGGCGCCTTTTTTTGACCCGTTTCCATTGATCTTGACGGTTTTGATATACTGGTTATTCCCGATCGAAGCCCGGTAAGCCACCAGGAAATCGCCGGTACCGACCGGTATGATGCCGAAGGCGTATTCCGTGGTATCCGTTGCGCCGTAATTCTTTTCCCAGACCTTGGCGCCTGCTGAATTGACCTTGACCAGGAAGAGGTCGTCATTGTTGTTGGGATTGAAACTTCGGGTACGGCCGCAAAACACGTACCCTCCGTCGGCGGTAGCCGTAACGGCCTGGGCGTAATCGTCGGCCGGTCCGCCGAAGTCCTTTTCCCAAAGGAGATTGCCCTTGCTGTCGAGCTTGGCGATATAGGCCTGGTTGTCGCCTTGCGCCGTGAAGCTCTGGCTGTAGCCCACAACGACAAAACTACCGTCCGCGTTGGCCAGGATGTCCGCCGGGAAATCATTGCCGTTACCGCCGATGGTAGTCTGGAATTTGGTGGCGTTCCCGTTGGAGCCGGGTACGGGATCGACGATCGCCAGGTCGCAGGAAGCGACCGAAAACAGGATCATCAGGGCAAAAATGCCCGCTGAAATTTTTATAGAGGCTTGCATGTTGTTTGATTAAAGGCTTGGCAGCGACGGCCGGTTAACCGGCCGTCGCCACTTACGGCTCATAATTTATTCGACGGAAAATTTTCCGTCGCTACTTAATTCGTAACCATTTTCGCCGATTCCGGGATCTCGTCCACATACAAAAGCGTATCCGAGGATTTCTTCCGGCCGGAGGTCAGGGTCTTATTGCCGAACATTCGCCACACGACCTCGTAGTCGTAGTCATACTCTCCTTGTTTGAGCATGAATTCCGCCAATTGGGCCGGAGCGGGATCGGTTCCGCGCAGGGTCACCTGTTCCACTTTCTCTCCGGCGCCGTAGTCGTAGTAAAACTTAACGGTAGCGAGACGGATCCCGGCGTCCTTCATCAGGTTGGGGTCGGCTTCCACGCTGATGGAAACCGGGTGGAAGGGCGGCGCCAGGTTGAGCCCGAGGTTATCCGATTCCGACCAGTCTTTTTCCACGGTATAGTCGCCGAAAAAGCTCCAGATGGTTTTGTACTTGTATTTGAGCCAGGCATCGCGGTCGTAATCGGCATTGTCCTTCCAGCCGTACAGCAACCGGAACGGATTGCCGGCTGCATCCTGGAATTCTTTCTGGGCGATGCGGACCTCGTCCGTAGTAGCGGTCGCCGTTCCGTGGTCTTTTTTCATGCTGACCGTTACAAAATTGATGTACTTGCTGAATTGGTCGGCGTTCAGACCATCGACAGAAACCAGGATCTCCCGCTGTTTGTACAGGGGATCGTCCAGGTTGATCTGGCGGAAACAGTCCTTGCACTTGGAGACATCGCTGCCCAGGTTCTCATCAAACCGGAAACTAATGGTCTCGATGGTCGATTTGCTCAGGTCGATGACGAATTTGCCGGTCTTGCGCTGTTTTTTCATTTCATAGGCAAAATTGAGCGATACCAGCGAGGCGTTCTTTTTGGCGCCTTCCGCGATGGAATTGATCCCCCGGGCGATCTGGTCGATCGTCGATTGGTCGTTGGCAGCCGGCATGCTGAACGGTTCGAACATCATGTCGACGATCTTCTTGTAGGCCGTTTCAATAAGGGCTTCCATCTTGTCATCGGCCCCGAAATTGGTCACCTTGATGGCGCCTTGTTCGCGCAGCTCGTCAAAGGCGGCTTTGATGTCCACACCCAGACCGACATACCCGGTGTTGATGCCGATGCCGGCGCTGAAGCCTTCGTGGGAATATACCTTATCCCAATCCACCTCGATCTTGGCCTGCATAGGCGACCGGTAGCCCGAGAAATCCATGACGAAGGAAAAACTCAGGTCGGGTGTCGGTGTCTTGCAGGACTCCCAAAGGATCTTGGACCCCAGTTTGGTCAGGCGGATGGAGCAGGCGGCCTTGTTGCCTACAAAGACCGGCGCGCGGCCCACGCCGACCACCTTTTTGGTGAATTCGCTGCCTTCCTCGGCAAAAGAAGAAACCAGCGAAAAGTTGCCGCCTTTATAGATCACCGGGCCGACGATAACAGCGTTCGGGCGTTTGACCTTTTTCTTCAGCTCGGCCTGCGCCTGCGCGATCTGCTGGTCTGTTACCTTCAGTTCCACCAGGGTATGGAGGATGCCGCCGCCTTCGCCTTCCGTGCGATTGGCCTCGCCGTTCTCGGTTTTAATATTCTGGACATACCGCAGGAAAGAGAACTGGATCTTGCCCTTGGCGTCAGTCCCCAGGCCCAGTTTATTGGGCAGGTAGTAGTATTTGGTGGTATCGGTGATGTGCGGGAAGACGATCAGGTCGCCCGCCTGTATGGGTTGGTCGATGAAAATGGGCTGGCTGATCGTTGGGCCGGCAAATCCGAGGAATCCCAATAAGATCCAGCACCATACCGGAAATTTTTTCATTTTTAATGGCTTTTCAGGTTATGGAACAATATTAGCGGGGGTCTTGCAGTAATCGTGAATTTTCCGCAGCGCATCCGAAAAACGGATAGGGCTTGCGGCCAGGTCCGCCTGGACCAATTGTTTGATGGCATTCCTGTGCGACCAATATGCGGTATAGGCCTGCGGATTGCGATCCGGATAATTGCGGTCGTGGTCCGCTTTGTATTCGGTTTCGGTCATGGCAAAATGGGTCAGCAGGTCCAAGAGGGCGTAGGGAAAAAGGCTTGAGGTCAGGGTGCCGTTGGTCCTGGCCGTCTGCCCGGCTGCCGTAGCGGCAAATTCCTCCATTTTGATGGCGAGCCGGTTGGAAGCATAGGAAAGAAAGCGTTTCCTCCGGTTGTCGTACATCGAATTGGAAGCCGAAATGATCATTTCAAGGGCCTGATCCCGGTTGCCGTTCACATTTTGCCAGAAGTAAGTAAAGTATGCCGTAGGCGTCCGCTCGCTGTAGGTCGCATAATCCCCCGGTATTTCCAGCCAGGTATAACGCCAAACCAATACATCGCCGATGCTTGACCGTCTTCTGGTGCTGACGGTGTACAGAGCCTCCCTGCCGGCTACGACCGACTGCCCTTCGACAAAGTACCGGTCGTCAGCGCGGGCAAAGAAGTTGTTCATTTCAGTAATGGCCGTCGGATTCAGCAGATAACCGTAGAACGTACCGATCCCTTCGTTCAGCGCCGCTTCGGGATCGCCCTGAAGTTCATTGCCGTAATGCTGTTCATCGGCGCCGTAGGTGATATATCCGTCCCAGCGCGACCAGGGGCCGGTAAATTGCGTATGGGACGATTCGTGCAGCACCAGTTCGTCAATAGCGGCATTTCCGCCTGCCCGGTGGGATTGGTCGTGTTCCATCTGGTATTCGCCCAGTCTGACCCGGCCTCCGCTGCCACCGGTCGGCCAGACGTGTTTTCGGCCGTCATATCCGTTGGCCGTGCTGAAGGTAATGCCCAGGAATATCCCGGTCGATCCGGGTGTGGTCAAACCGTTCCGGTCGTCGATCAGGTAATAATTGATGTCAATAGTGCTTCCTGAGATCCGCATTACCTTTTCCACATGGGTCCGAAGGGGCCTGCCGGATTGCAGTTGTTCATAAACATAGCGGATTCTGGTCGGTGCAACCGTTAAGAACTGGGCTGAATTGGCAGCCGTGACCTCAACCTTCGCATAGCCTACCGGGCAGGAGGCGTTGTCGGCAGCACCGCCGAAAGTTCCGGTAATGGTAGCCGTAGGCGCTACAAAGTAATATTTGATCCCCGCCTGGGCATTCAGGGCAGTGGTCCAGACCAACATCAATTGGGCCAGGGCCAGCATATGAAAGAAAGTCGTTTTCATTTTTTCGGTTTTTTAAAGTTCGTCTACAAACAGGATGGTATCGGTTCCGTTTTTCCGGCCGGATGTTTCGGATTGTTGTCCCCTCATTTTCCAGGTCACCTCGTATTCGTATCCGAGCTCACCGGCTTTTGCCAGATAGTCCAATCTCCCGGAGAGGATCCCCTTGGCCGGATTCAGGTCGATTTGTTTGATAAATTCCTTTTCACCTACGTGATAATAAATCTTCACGTTAATGGACCGGATGCCTTTCTCTGCAATGAAGCCGGGATCGGCCTGCAATTCCACGAACTGCATCTGGTAAGGAGGCGCCAGGTTGAGGGCGTTAGCCTTTGTTTTCCTGGTCGGTATGGAAATGTTGTTATCCCCTACAATGCTCCAGTCGATCTCATATTCGTATTCCCGCCATTTATTGCGGTCACCGTCGTTCTTCCAGCCGTACATCATGCTGAAATTGTTGCCTTCCTTATTGAAATTGTCCCGGTCAATTTTCAGCTCGTCCGTGGTGATTTCACCGCCTTCGTGTTTTTTGGTGATCCGGACGTTGACAAAATTGACGTATTGGGCAAAATCCTGGAGGCTGCCGACATCCACGGTCGCGGAGATCTCCCGTTGGGTATACAGGGGGTTATCCAGATTGACCTCGCGGAAATACTTCTGGTCGTCCATATACCGGCTGAGGTCGCCGATGTTCTCATCAAAGCGCATGGACATATTGTCCACCGTGTACTTGTTAAGGTCAATGCGGAAGGTGCCCCGTTGCCGGATCCGCTTCATTTCGAAACTGGCCAGAATTGCCAGTTGCGGCACGGCCTCCTCGTTGTTCTGGTTGGCGTTAGCGGGGCCTTCGCTCGGCGGAGTGATCCCTTCCGACCTGGCCCTCAAAGGAGGGCGATAACCCTCGCCTGCGTCAGCGGTGGGTTCTGATTCGGAAGTCGTCGAACTGGTGGTCGTACCGGCGGTGGCGCCGCCGGCGGTAGTGCCCGGTGTCCGTCCGCCCGTATTTGCCTGGCGGTCGCGGTTGTTGGCACGGGCTTCCTGCCGGTTTCTGGTCAGCATGGTTGAGGCGCGATCCAGCAGGCTTCCGCCCGTCCCCCCTGCTGCGGAGGTGACGTTCCCGAAATTGGGCGTGCCGGTACCGTTCAACGGGGAGAACATCATATCCGTCAGCTTATTGTAGGCGGTTGTGATCAACTCCTCCATTTTGGCGTCCTCTCCGATCTGCGTGATCTTAATGGCGCCCTGGCGGGTCAGTTCGTCAAAGGTAGCGCTGATCTCTCCGGCGAGGTATGTGGATGCTATGCCGAGCCCGAAGGCCTGATGTTCATAAATCTGGTCAAAATTGGCCTCAATGATGGCGCGTTTGGGCGCTCTGAAGCCCGTAATGTCCATTTCAAAGGTGAAACTGATGTCCGGCGTCGGGGATTTGAAGGATTCCCAAAGGATCTCCGCGCCGAGCTTGGTCAGTTGGATGGAAATGGCGGCCTTCTGCCCGTCGATAATGGGTGCATTCCCGATACCGACAACTTTCTTTGACAAACTGCCGTCGGCATCCTTAAAGGCGGACACCAACCCGAATTTACCGGATTTGTACACGACAGGCCCCATGATCTGAGCGCCCGGGACCAGTTTCACCAGCTCCCGCCTGGCATCCTGCAGCTGCTCATCGCTGACGGAAAGGGTGACCAATGCGTGGAAAATACCGCCCCCCTCGGCTTCATTTGCCGCGCCGGCGGCAGGCCTTACATTATTTGCGTACTTCAGGAATGAGAACTGGGGTTTCCCGTTAGCGTCTGTAGCCAACCGGACTTTATCCACCAGGTAATAAAAGCTCTTCTCGTTGTTCACTTCCGGAAATAAGGTAAGCTCTCCGGCCCGAACCGGCCTGTCCAGTATGATTTGTTGTGTCCATGCATTGGTCACAGCCGCAAAACAAATCAGCAACCAGGTTAGCCTGGCAATGATTCTCCTGTTCATTTTCAAATGGTTTTGTGGTTTTTTGAACGGGCAACCCGTTTCGGATCCCGGTCATTAATGTACCGAAACCCGAAACGCGTTACCAATAATCTGCGGGAAAATTAAACATCCTAATTTCGGACGATATCAATGACATCCTTGAATTTATCCAGAATGCTGTCGGCTTTTTCCACTTTGGACTCGTTGGTGCTGATCACGGTTTTACCCATATCAATGGCCTTTTTGAACAACTCCGAGGTCTTGTCCCTCAATTCATCCGGAACCATAGCAAAAACATAGTCGTCATTGATCTTGGCATCCCAGTCCAGTGCCAGTTTGCCCGAGTTCTCATGGGTCAACACCAGGCGTGAAACGTAGCCGCGGGTGTCCCGGTCGGTGAAGATCATCTGCTCCACCAGCGGTATGCCTTGCGAAACCGTGATCGGGATATTGGTCTCCATTTCCTCTCCGAATTTCTTGTAGCGCACCTGCAGGGTGGCCCTCCGGATGCCCATTTCCTTTAATTGATCGAGGTCGGCTTCAAACTGAATGGTCCGGGGTGTGACCGGCGGCGCCAGCGTCAGGCCTTCCCAGTCGCCTTGCACGTAATCCGGATCTTCGGGGAACAGCCGGCCGCCTTTCAGGCTCCACTGCGTCTTGTATTCGTATACATCCGAATTCTTGTCTTCGCCGCGGGCGTAGGAAACGGTGGCTTTGAGGCCCTTATTCTTGAGATAATCCCGGTCGATGGTCACCTGGTCGGTGAATGGATTCCCGGAGTTGCGGCGCTTGCGGACATTGACGGTTACATAGTTCACTTCCTGGCCGAACATATTCTCCGCCTCGATATCCAGGATCATATTGATCTCGCGGTGCTGGTAGAACGGGTCGTTCAGGTTGACGCTGCCGACGCAGGCCTTGTTGTGGCGCACGCCGTCATACCATTCCGCCAGGTTGCCCAACAGGTACATTTTCTGGGGTACGTTCAGCCGGTAGTTCAGGCGGTAGACCTCCGTTTTGCGGGCATAATGGGACTTCAGTTTCTGCACGTCGATCTTCCAGCGCTCGGCGTTCTGGTACCGCTTCATCATATCCTCAGTATTGAGAGCTTTCTGGCTGGCATCCACCGGCGCCTCGTTGTCATGGCTGAGGCTGGCGATGCTGTTGATGAAGACATTGAAGAACAACTCGGTGATCTTTGCGGTCACTTCATTGCCGAGCTTGTCGTCCAGGCGGATGTCGATGGCCTTGGTTTCGACCAGGGAATTATACAGCGTATGCACCACCGAATCCTGGATGTATTCGTCTTTGTCGTCGCCTTTGGGGGCATCCGGGATCATATAGCCCTGCGCGTGGAATTTTTCGTATTCGGTCTGGATCTTGGTCCAGTTGACCGTGATCTGGCCGTCAACAGCGGGATACAGGACGTTGTAGGTAAAGAACAACTGCACATCGATGTCGGAGATCGACCGCGTTTTTTCAAACGTAGCCGCCAGCAACTGGGCGTCGTTCTTGTCCATTTTGGCCGCCACAGCCGCCTTCAAACCCGGCAACATCGGCGCTACCCCTGAAGTCACCAGGGTCGGGCTTTTATCCAGGGTACCGCTGATGATCCGGAAGGAATTGTCGCCGTCAGGTTTGACATCCACCGGTCCGAGGATCTTGGGGTTGGTCACCGCGGCGTATTTGCGGTTGCCTTTCGCCAGGTCCTTGATCTTGGCTGTCAGTTTGGCCTGGGCGTCCTTTTCCTGAGCGGGCGACAGCCCCCATTCCATCAGGAAGTGGAGCAGTGCGCCCTGGACACCGCCTAGAGCAGCCGTTTCATCCGTGGTATACTTCATGAACAGGAATTCGGGCGTTTTGCCGTCTTCCTTTTTGGACAAGGTAAGCCCGACTGGCAGGTAATAGTAATCGCCTGTAAAGTTCGAATTCAGGGTTTGGGCCCGGCCGTACAACACAACCTGGGTACCGTCATCCAGTACAAGGCCGATCCGGTTCTCGTAGTCCAGTGTCTGGGCAAATCCCGACATGCACATCAATGCCAGGCACAGCGCCAGTACAGTTTTCAAGGTTTTTTGAAAGGCTTTAATTGTTTTCATCGTAAAGGTTTTTAAAACTAGAAATTGATAAATGATGGGATCATGCGTCCGAGAATGCGTTCTTGGAAAAAGGATCCGTCCACTTTTTTGCCGGGATCCTTTACCACCTGTGCGTCGTCCCAGGTCCGGAGTTCCCGAAACAAGCGGTTGGGCGTAGAGATCAGTTGTTTATACACGAGTTCCTTGGCGAACACCTGCCGCCGGGCGGCAAAGGCGATCGCTTCTGAAACAAAGTCGCAGCAGTTGTACCGCATGGCGTTGAAAGGCCGGCCTGCATCCCGCTTCCGCTCCAGATAGGCTGCCAGTTCCAGGTCGCCCGCCTTGCTGTTGGGCAGGGTGATGATTCCGTCGCAGGGGTATCCTTCTTTATGGGGCAGGCCTTCTTCGGCAAGTGTCCTGACCGATAACAGCCGCTTCCACCTGTTGGACGGGAGGCGGTAATAAGTAGCCTCCACATCCTTGTCATAGCTGACTTTGTATTCATCGTTCGTCGGCCAGAGGTCGAAATATTGCACAAACCCCGTGGCAACGGTATCCTTCCGGTATGCTGTCTTCCCGCCGGTCCGGACCTCACTGATCTTGATCTGGTAATCGTCCACGGCAATACCCGCATGGCCGGTTTTCCCTCCGCAGGTCGCGTAAATGATCACATGAATATCCGCCCTTGCGGTAAAGGCGTACAGGAGCGCCGCCAGCAAAAGGATCACTTTCATTTTTTCGGTTTTTTCGGGTTAAGCACCGGCCCAAACAGCCGGTCAAGGGGCTTTGCCAGTGACCAGGTTTCTCCCCTGATCAGGTTGTACCAGGCGCCGGCATCTCCACCCCGGACCTTAAACGCCAGTTCGACTTGCGCCCCGGCGAGTTCCCCCGGGTGCTCAAGCGCATGTTGGAACAACCTGGCTTCAGCGCCGTCCAGCCGGTAGGAAAAGGCCATTTTGGTTCCGGGTATAACGGGTGCAACGGGTTGAACCGACAGCTTATTCCTTAGCAAATCCGCAATCGCTCCCTTACCGGAAATCCTGAACCCCGGTACATCGGCAGGCAACTCCAGGCTTGCGGGCCCGGCCAGTACGGCCGTACTGTCAGCATGGGCCTTCAACCAGGCTGTTGTCTCGGATTCCTGTTCGCGGGTCAACCCCCATTCCAGCAAAAAATGCAGAATGGCGCCCGATATTTCTCCGCCGTCCGTTTCGGAATAGGTCAAAAAACTGAATTGCGGCGTGCTGTCCGGCCGGGCTGACAGGCGCAGTCCGGTGGGCAGATAATAGTACAGCCGGCTGCCGTCCGGATCGAACCCCCGCAGGAGCACCACCTCAGCGCTGTCCTTCAGTTTTATCCTGAATGCGCCGGCGGTATCGACCACCTGACCGGAAAGGCTCAGCCAGCCAATGGCCGCCAACAGGGTGAGTACGTGTTTCATCGGTTTATTTTTGAGGTATTTCATCCAGAAAGATCAATCCGTATTCATCTTTATCGTTAATGGTTTCTTTTGAGCCGTCGTTACGAATCCAGGTAATAGAATAATCCACCGACTGCTGATCGATCGGGAGGGTCAGGTCGAAAAATTTGGCGGACAGGTCGTCCCCGGGCTTCACCGTCAGCCGTTTTTGTTTTTTCTTGCCGAAGAAATCGTATTCGATCTGTACGGAAACCGCCCGGATATTTTCGGCTTTCAACTTGTCGGCATCGGCGTCCAGGTTGATCACATGCCGTTTGTAGGGCGCGTACAGGTTGATGATCGGGGTGTTCTGGCCGATCCAGCCGGTCTGGTAATTGCCTTCCGCCCCAAAGTTCCATTGGACCTGATACTGATAATCCAGCCATTTCAAACGATCCTTATCTTCCTGGTTCAGGTAGGACATGGCAATCCGGCCTTCATTTTCGGACAAGGTGTTTTTGGTCAGGAAGACTTCCCGGATGGTTTCCCGCCCGTTCTGGTGATCCTTGCGGAAGGAAATGGCCGCGCTTTTGACGATGTCCTCAAAGGCCGATTGCAGATCCCCGTCGATATTGACCAGTACATCGCGCTGCTGGAATACGGGATCCTCCAGGGTAACATCCCGGAAAACCCGCTTGTCCTTGCCGTACTTTTCGAAAATATTCCCGATGTTGAACGTGATCAGGTGCCGCCGTTCGACGGTCGAATAACTGTTCAGGGAAACCGTGCTTTTACCCTCGGTTTTCAGCTCTTTCAGGATATAGGTCCTGCTGGCCCCGAACAACCCAAGACCGGCCAATCCCCCTGTCCCGAAGATCTCTTCCATGAACCCCTTTTTCTGGTCCAGCGGGATCTCGCTGGGTTTGACCGGATTGAACATCATGTTCAGCAATTTTTCATACGTCGCATCCAGGATCTGCGCCATCAGGCTGTCCTTGCCCGCTGTGCGTATCTTGATGGCGCCGGTCTTGTGCAATTCGCTGAAGGATTTATGCACTTCCGAGCTGTAAAACAGGATATTGGTCTTTTCGTGGTAATATTCATTCTTTTCCACCATCGACCAGTTGACTTCCACTTCGGCATCGTACGCCTGGGTCACCCCGGAGAAGGTCAGGTCGAACATGATCGACACATCGGGCGTGGCCATTTTGAAACTCTCCATCAGCAACTGGGCTTCCAACGGGTTGAGCATGAAGGAAAAAGCGACCTTGCTGTTTTCGAACACCGGCGCCTGCCCTACCCCGATCAGCTTTTTTTCTTCCTTCCCGTTCTGCCCCAGCAAGGAAGACACCACCACATAGTCGCCTTTTGTGAAGAAGACCGGCCCCAGCAGATTGATCTTCGGGTTTCTGAACTTGATGCGAAGTTCACTTTCCGCCTGCCGGATCTGATCGTCGGGCGTGTCGTACAACACCAGGAAATGCACCAAACCGCCGCCATCGGCCTCCGAAATGCTGTTGATGCTCTTCGGGTCGGGATTTTTGGCCGTTGCATACCGCAGGAAGGAAAATTCCGGCAGGTTCTGGTCATTTATGGCCAAACGCCCCCTGGAAGGCAGATACCGGTAACTGAGGCTGTCGCCGTACACCGGAAAACACATCAGGCCTCCCGCACGAACGCCGCCGTCGATGAAGACCGGCTGGGACATTATTGTCGCCAGACCGGCAACCAGGAGAAAAAAGGTCAGATATATTGTTTTCATTTTTTTGTTCTTACAGGTTTTCCGGCCCTGCGGACCTTTTGACTTGACTATTAATTCACTCGGTTACCACGGTCGGCACATCTTCATGCGTCGTAAGGGAGCATCATCATGCATTGTAAGCGACGCATGATGATGCGTCGCTACTTGCATTGATCTTTGCCCGGCGGCACAAGAAAAAGGTAAGCGCCGTCCAGCAGCCGGAGATCTTCATGACATTCGCCGTTGCGGGTATACCAGTTCACTTTATAGGCGATCGGTTGCTTTTCGTCGAAATACAAGGCTAAAGCGGCCGTATTGACCGGATCTTCCTGCCGCAGGGTGACCATTTTCTGGAATCGCGCCTTCCCGCCGAGGATCACAAAAAAGCTGACGGTTGCCGATCGGACGCCTTCATCCTTGAAGTAGGCCCGGTCCGCATCGATCTCTATGATCCTTTTGGAAAAAGGCGGCGTCAGGGAAACCGCCGGCTGGGTGGAGGCCTGCCAGTTTTCCCGGCCTTCCGGGTAACAGAGCGTGGTATCCATACCCTTCAGGCTCCAGTTGACGCGGTATTCGTAGTCCAGCCAATCCGCGCTGGTAATGCCCAACCGGGGATAGAAGATGGTTTTGATGCCGAGTCCCGATTCAACATCCTTCCGGTTGAAGATCAGGTCGCTGGTGACGTCAGCGTGCCCGCCGCCGGCATAGGGTTTGCGGAAACTCACCGACACGAAATTGATGATGTCGCCGAAGCCTTCCGTATAGTCGGCGTCCAGTTGAAAAAAGACTTCCCGCTTCTGAAAATCGGGGTCGTCCAGGTTGACGATCCGGAAATAGCGGCCTTCTTCCTTGTCGATGTCATACAGCCCGCGCAGGTTGCCGGCTGAAAAGACCGGCACCTTGATCGTGGTGGATTTGCTGAGGTTCATATAGAATTTGTAGCTGCGGATATCCTTGCGCTGCTTGAGGATGTACTGATTGTCGGGGATATAGGCCTGACTTCCGGACCCCACAAAAAAACCGGGCAGTCCGCCCAGTTTGTAACGGCCCTTGATCTCGCCGTCTGCGGGTTTTTCCTGGTCCGGCACTTTGGCCCAGCCGGTTTTGGAGTCGAACATCAGGCTGACCAGCTGGTTGGTGATGATGTCCATGATCTTCTGCAGATCCTCGGTATTGATGCCCAGCCCGGCCGAGCGGTCGAGCACGTCGATCTTGATCGTCTGGGTCTGCACCAGGCTGTCGATGATCTTCCGGGTCTGATTGCGCGAAAAGCCGCCCTGCACGTTCTGCAGTTCGCTGAAATGCTCGTACAGCACGTCCATATCCGCTTCCACCACGGCGTTGTAACCCTTTACCGCGGCCTCGAAAAAGCCTTCAATGGCAACGGAAACGTCGGACGTGCCGCTCTGAAAGGATTCCCACAACAAAGTGGCGCCTTGCTGGCTGAGGTTGGCGGAAATCGCGGCCCGGGAGCCCGGCAGAAACGGCGCATGGCCTGAGGTGATCACATTGGTCGTGAAAGGATGTTCGCCATTGGTATTGCCCAGCACGGAGGAAATGATCCGGAAGCTGGCGATCCCCTTTTCGCCGTCCTTGAGGGCTTCCTGCATGGGTACCGGGCCTCTGATTTTGGCGCCGGATACTTTTTTGGCCAGTTGGGTTTCCAGGTCGGCGATCTCTTGCGGGGTGAGGGCAAATTCCACCAGGGCGTGGAAGATCCCCCCGTTGCTTTCCATCCCTTGCTGGCCAACGTATTTCAGGAACAGGACCTCCAGGGAGCCGTCGGGCCTGCTTGCCAGTTTCGGGTAGCGCGGCAAGTAGTAGTAATCCAGCGGCGCCTGGCTGTCCTGGAAAAGTTGAATGCCGTTGATGATCAGGTTGCCCTCGTCATATTTGACAATAGCGCGGCAGGGCATACTAACGGCCATTAGTATGGGCAGAATCCAAATGGTTTTCATTGGGTAATTGCTTAAAAACGCTGCCAAGTTATCCCGGCACGGGATGACCTGCAAGGTTCATTTAGCCATTAACCTGTTTGAATGAGTAAACGTTACGAAGTGGGGAGAATTTTTTTTGAATCTCACTTCACATTCAGCATATGCCCCATCTCCCGCTGCTTCGTCCGCAGGTAGTCAATGTTGGCATCGCCGGGTTCGATGATCAGCGGAATGCGGCTGAGGACCTTCACATCGCTTTCTTCAAAGGCCTGTACCTTGTCCGGGTTGTTGGTGAGCAGGTGGATCTGTTTGACGCCGAGCTCCCGGAGCATTTCAACGGCGATATCGTAGTGGCGGGCGTCGATAGCCTGCCCAAGGTGGATGTTGGCTTCAATGGTATTCAGGCCCATATCCTGCAATTCGTAGGCCTTGAGCTTGTTGATCAGGCCGATGCCGCGCCCTTCCTGACGAAGATAAAGCAGAATACCGCTGTTGGAGGAAATCAGCGACAGGGATTTGGAGAGCTGCTCGCCGCAGTCGCAGCGCCTGGAGCCGAACAGGTCGCCCGTGATGCATTCGGAATGTATGCGGACCAACGCTGGTTGCTCCGGATCATACCCCTTGCTGACCAGCGCGAGGTGTGGCATCCAGTCATCAGCGCTGGGCGCGAAGGCAATCATTTGAAAATCGCCCCAGGATGTAGGAATCGGCGCTTCCGCCTGACGGATTATCCCGTTTTGGTCGGTCATGAAACCGCAATTTTATTCACAGATATAAATCTCATCAAGTCCAATAAAGTTGCAAAAGTACGGTTTGATTTCCGCCTTTTGGCCATTTATTTGCGGTTTGACCCCCGCCGCGCAGTTTCCTCCTGGTCGATTCAGAATCCTGACTTTTACAAAAAACGGATTTTTATTTTGCAAACATTGATTTCCGCCCCACTTTTCGGAATTTTTTTCCTCCAAAAGCAGCGTTTCACCGCCCTCAATCGATTTACTATTGAAATAGTTCGCCCTGATTCAATCCAGGGCTTTCAGTGGTTAGCCATCTGCCTTTTTAAAAGGAACTGCCGGACGACTTTTACCGCCAATGCTGCGGCAACAGGAACTGACAACTGTCCGCTGACAACTGACCACTGATTTTACTTACGGCTTCACATTAAACTTACGGCTCCACACGGCGCTTACAGGCATTCTGTATGCCTTTAGGCCCAAATGCTGCTTAAAACATTTTCACAACCTAAGGAGAAAAAGGAAACCGCAAGGCTCGCGCCTTGCCGGGCAAACAAACGTTTGTTTGGAAATCATTTATTCATTAAAACCTGGACTATTATGAAGAAGGTTTTTCTCATGCTTCTGCTGGCATTTGCCGGCATGAGCGCTCTGACAGCCCAGCGCACCATCACCGGTATGATTACCGACGACAAAGGTGAAGCGCTGATCGGAGCTACCATTCTGGTCGAAGGGACCACTACCGGGACTGTCACCGATCTGGATGGCAAATTCTCTTTACAGGTGCCGGAAGGTAACAACACCCTCCTGATCACCTACACCGGTTTCGCTTCCCAGGAAATCGCCCTCGGAGCGCAAACCAGTCTCGACATCGTCCTGAAAACCGATGTGATCGGCCTGGAAGATGTCATCGTTGTAGGCTACGCGCCCCAGCGAAGAAAGGACATTACCGGTTCCGTCTCTTCAGTCTCCGGTAGTGCAATTGCCGACGTACCGGCCCTGGGCGTTCAAACAGCGCTCAACGGCCGCACCTCCGGCGTACAGGTCGTCTCCAATTCCGGCACGCCCGGCGGCGGTATCGACGTAAGGGTGCGCGGCAGTACCTCCCTCAACGCCAGCAACCAGCCGCTCTACGTGATCGACGGCGTACCGGTCATCTCCGGCAACCCCTCACAGCTGGCCGTCGGCAACGGCAACCTGAATTCCCTGGCCGACATCAACCCCGCCGACATCGAGTCGATCGAGGTGCTGAAAGATGCCTCCACCGCCGCTATTTACGGATCGCGCGGCGCCAACGGCGTTGTCCTCATTACCACCAAAAAAGGTAAAGCCGGCAAAAGCTCCGTCGGCTTCAACGCCCAGTACGGCTTCCAGGAAGCCTGGAAAAAAGTCGACGTCCTGGGCGCCGACTACTACTACGATACCCTGCTGAACGAAATGGCCATGAACCGCTACGGTGTCGGCATCGCTGCACTGGGTATCCCCAAGGACGAAGGCGACACCAACTGGCAGGATGAGATCTTCCGCCAGGGCGCCCTCCAGGACTATAACCTGACCTTTGAAGGCGGCGACCTGAAGACCAAATTCTTCGCCTCCCTTACCTACAGCGACCAGGAGGGGATCGTCAAAAAATCGGGCCTTACCCGTTATTCCGGCCGCCTTAACCTGGATCATAGCCTGTCCGACCGCATTTCCGTCGGTTCCAACATGAGCTTCACCAAGACGGAGATCCAGCGCCTCCAGAACGATAACAATATCTACGGCGCGGTTTCCTCTTCCATCCTGCTGCCGCCCGATATCCCGGTCATGCGAGATGATGGTTCCTGGGGCTCCAACTACGGCCTGGAAAACCCGGTTGCCGCAGTGACCGACTACAACAACAACGTACAGTCCAACCGATTCATCGGCAACCTCTACGCCAAATACAACTTCTCGAACGCCCTGTCATTCAAAGCTTCTCTCGGAGCGGACATCCTTTCGTTCCGCGAGGATGAATTCATCCCCTCGACGCTGGTCCAGGGTTCGGGTTCCAACGGCATCGGCAATACCGCCGAACAGATCACCACCCGCTGGATCACAGAATACACCCTGACCTACCAGAAACGCTTCGGGCAAAGCAGCCTGACCGCACTGGCAGGGACCGGCTTTCAGGAAGATCGCGGCCGCACCTCGTCCCTTTCCGCCACCGGTTTCCCTCCGGGCATTTCCACTCTGGGCGGCGGCGCCGTGAAAACCAACGCTACCACAGGTTTCAATGTCAACGGGCTGCAATCCTTCTTCGGAAACTTCAACTACAGCTATGCCGACCGGTATATACTGGGTGTGACGTTCAGGGCCGACGGCTCTTCCCGCTTTGCCGAAAACAACAAGTTCGGCTACTTCCCGGGCGTTTCCGCAGCCTGGCGGATCTCCGGCGAGGATTTTATGGCCGGCTCCCAGTTTTTCAACGACCTCAAACTCCGGGTCAGCTACGGTGTGACCGGCAACCAGAATATCGGCGATTTTTCCTCGCTTGAGCTGTTCACGGTTACGCATTATGCCGACGAACCCGGCATCGGTTACAACCAATTGGGCAATCCCAACCTGAAATGGGAAACCACCAGCCAGTTGAACGCCGGCCTGGACTTCACCATCGCCAAGTCCAGGCTCTCCGGCAGCATCGATTATTACATCAAGAAGACCAACGACCTGCTGTTCAACAGGCCCATCCCGACAACTTCCGGTTTCACCACTTACCTGGAAAACATCGGGAATATGGAGAACAAGGGTGTAGAACTGTCGCTGACCAGCTTTAATTTCAACCGGCCTAATTTCTCCTGGTCGACAACGCTGAACCTGTCGCACAACGTCAATACCGTTACCAAACTGTACAACGGCCAACCGATCGACGCCGGTTTTGCCACGCGCATTGCAGAAGGCGAAGCGATCGGCTCCTTCTACGGCTGGGTCGTGGAAGGCATCTTCCAGAACCAGCAGGAAGTGGAAGACCACGCCTTCCAGACCTCCGGTACGGCGCCCGGCGATATCAAGTTCAAGGACGTGAACGGCGACGGCACCATCAACTCAGATGACCGCGCATTCATCGGCTCTGCACAGCCCGATTTTCAGGGTGGCCTGACCAACGTGTTCCAGTTCAAAGGCTTCGAACTTTCCGCCTTCCTCCAGTTCTCTTACGGCAACCAGATCTTCAACAACAACACCGTATTTGCGGAAGGCATGAACAGCGTATTTAACCAGACTGCCAGGGTATTCGACCGCTGGCGTCAGGAAGGCGATCAGACCGATATTCCGCGCGCCGTTTGGGGCGACCCCAACAACAACCGCCGGGTTTCCGAACGTTTTGTCGAAGACGGCTCTTATTTGCGCCTTAAATCAGCTACCGTAGCCTACAATTTCCCTACCGATGTGATCAGCGCGATCGGCTTGTCCAAATTGCGGATTTACGTCGCCGGCCAGAACCTCCTGACCTGGACGGACTACAGCTGGTTCGACCCGGAAGTGAATACGTTTGACGGCAGTAATGTTTCATTGGCAACGGACTTCCTGACCTATCCGCAGGCGCGTTCCATCGTGTTCGGCCTGAACGTGTCCTTCTGAGGGAGTCCGAAATCCAATTTTCTTAAAACCGAAATTTATTGAAATGAAAAAAATAAATGCTCTTATAGGACTGCTGGTGTTCTTCCTGGCATTCCAGTCCTGCAGCAAGTTGGAATACAGCCCCAAAGACCAGGTATTTGCCCAGGGCGCCCTGAAGGATTATGCATCCGCCAACGCCGCTGTCGCCGGGCTGTACGATGAAATGCAGGACGCCACACTGGCTTTCGACGGTTACCTTTCCATCTGGCAATATTTCTCGGATGAATGCGACTGGACAGGTACTTTCCCCACACGGGCTGAATTTGACCGCAAGGACGTTTTCCCTTCGAATTCCACCATGGAAGGCGTCTTTTCCGCTTTCTACGACATCATCAACTACGCCAACTATCTGCTGGAAGAGTTGCCCAACATCAGCAGCGCAGACTTTACGGCTGATGATCTCAACAAATTCTCGGGAGAGGCTCGCCTCATCCGCGGATTCGCCTACCTGCACCTCGTGCTGGGTTGGGGAGACGTTCCCATTGTGCTGAAGGCAACCCGCCCCGACGCGGTCGGCGATGATCTTTTTGTCAGCAAATCGCCCGCGTCTGAAGTTTGGTCCCTCGTTGTTTCCGACCTCGAATTCGCAGAGAAAAATATCGGTGGCAATCCCGCTTACCGGGCTTCCGCCAACGCTGCGACCGCCCTCCTTTCCCGGGTTTATCTCTACCAGGGCGAATGGCAACTCGCTTATGACAAAGCCGACGCCATCATCCAGAGCGGCGCCTATAGCCTGGTACCCGAATATCAGAACGTGTTCAAGGAAGAAACGAGCGAGAACATCTGGATCCTGAAATTCAACAAGGATGACCAGAACAGCAACGCCTTCTATTATTTCCCCGCTGCTCTCGGCGGACGGCGGTCCATCAGCCCGTCACCCCAGCTGATCGCAGCCTATGAAGACGGTGATGAGCGCAAGGACGCTTCTGTCGCCAAGTCCGGCACCCAGAATTACGGCATCAAATACCTGGATATTTCCACGGGTACCGACCCCCTGTATTTCATCCGTTATGCGGAGGTCCTCCTCAACGCGGCGGAAGCTGCGGCCGAACTGGGCATGTTCGATGAGGCCAATACCTATTACAACATGGTCCGCAACCGCGCAGGCCTTGCGGACAAAACGCTGGACGCCTCCAATTATGTCGACCTGCTGCTGCAGGAACGGTTCGTAGAACTGGCCATGGAAGGCTTCCACAGGCTGGTAGACCTCCGCCGTCGCGGCAAAGCGATGGAAGTTCTCGAACCGGAAGGCTACGATCCCTGCGACGCCGTATGGCCGTTACCGCAACGGGATATTGACCGGAATCCGAACCTGGAGCAAAGCGATTGCTGCACCTGCTGATCCGGTCAGTTGATTTGGAATTTAATGTGAAGCAATAAAATTGGACGGGCCGCAGCGCTGAATTGAGCTGCGGCCTTTTTATTTAGTTCCAATCCGGATGCCTCCCCGAACCGGCATTTCAGTACAACTCTTGCCGCTCTATTGCCGCATAAAATCCTCCGCCAAAACCTGCTCAAACGCCTCCAGGAAAAAATCCGCGTCTTCCAGGCTAAAACACATGGGCGGCTTGATCTTGATCACATTATCGTCCGGGCCGTCCTGGCTGGCCAGAATACCGGTTTCCCGCAACCGGTTAACCAGGTAAGTTGCCTCCGCTGTAGCCGGTTCCAGCGTGTCCGGGTCCCTGATCAACTCGGCTCCCAGGAACAGGCCGTTCCCCCGGAATTCGCCGATGATCGGGTATTTTTCCTTCAACTGCTTGAATGCCCTGGTCAGGTAGATCCCTACCGCCGTCGCATGGTCCATCAGTTTTTCGTCCCGGATCACCCGCAGCACTTCCCGGCCGACCGCACAGGAAACCGGATTGCCGCCGAAGGTGTTGAAATACTCCATGCCGTTGGCAAAGGCATCCGCTACGGGCCGGCTGCAAACAACTGCCCCCAACGGATGCCCGTTACCGATGGGTTTCCCCAACGTGACAATATCCGGCACTACACCCTGTGTCTGGAACGCCCACCAGGTATCCCCTACCCTGCCGAATCCGGTTTGCACTTCATCGGCAATGCACACCCCGCCTGCCGCCCTGATGTGTTCGTATACCTTCTTCAGGTAATTCGGCGGAAGCTCGACCTGGCCGCCGCAACTCAGGATGGATTCTCCCAGAAATCCGGCGATTTTCTTCCCGCTCGCCTCAACGGACCGGATCAATTCCCCAACCTCATCAGCGTACAAATGGCCTACTGCCTTGGGATTTCCCCGGTATTTGCCCCGGAAACAATCCGGCATCGGCGCAACATGGACAAAATCCGGCGCGCCCTTTCCGCCTTTCCGCCCAAATTTGTAGGCGCTGTGTTCCACACAGGCATTGGTATTGCCGTGGTACCCCCATTGCAGCACCACCATATCCTTTTGGCCGGTATACGTCCGCGCCATCCGGAGGGCGAGTTCATTGGCCTCGCTCCCCGAATTCACGAAATGGACCACGCAGAGCTCCTTGGGAAACAACGCCAGCAGTTCCTCCGCAAACCCGGTGATCTCCTCGTGCAGGTACCGCGTATTCGTGTTCAGCAAGGCAGCCTGCCGCGTCAGCGCCCGAAATATCCGGTGATGCTGATGGCCCACATGCGGCACGTTATTCACCGTGTCCAGATAACGCCGGCCGCTGTAGTCGTACAGGTATTGACCGTACCCCCTGACCATATGAAGGGGCTTGCGATAGGACAGGCTCAGGCTTTTACCGAGGTGGTCCTTCCGGAAGTCGATAATTTCCTGGTTTTGTAAAGGCTTTGAATCCGGTTGCCCCCAAGGTCCGCCCAGCAACCATCCCGGGTCCGGGCAAATGCTCATCCAGACCCGGCGTTTTTCCGGAAAAGCCACTCCCGGGAAATCCTGTCGCTCCCCCAGCATGTCCAGCATGACCTGAAAGTGCAGGTGGGGCGGCCAGTTGCCGTTTTCCGGCGCCGGTCCGATGGAAGCGATCGTTTGCCCTTTCCGGACCTTTTGACCTGCTTTCAGGCCATCCAGCGAGGTCAGCATTAGGTGTCCGTAGAGCGTATAAAATTCAGGTCCGTCGGTGGGATTGTGCCTGAGGATAATCGTCGGCCCGTAGTTTTTATCTCCTGCATTGTCATGAACGCTGTACACTTCACCATCTACCGGACAAAACACCGGCGTCCCGGCATCCGCCCAGATATCCAAACCCAGATGAACGGTCCGCCAGGCAGGCCCCGAATCGGTCATCACCGTATAGGCATCCGTGGTATAAAACGGCCGCACTTCTCCGTATCCGCCGATGGCGACCCGGCCTTTCCGCAATTCATCAATCGTCCGGTAGAAAGCCCCGATCTCGTCAAAACGGGTATTGTGGCCCAGGTCTTTGCTGCCGATGCCGAGGTCGAGCCATACCGGCTGTTCGTCCATGTCCACCACTTTCGGCCACCCGTTACCCGGTACCTGATTTGCCCAATTTTTGAATGCCCCGGCTTTCGGACAAGGTTCCCAACCGCAAGCCTCCCGGAATGTATAGTGCGCCAGTGCCGGATGGATCTGCCGCCATTTTTCCAACAGGTCCCAGGCCGGCCTTTCACTGATCAGCAGGTATGCATTGTCGGGTTCCTTCTGCTTATTGATGGCGGAGGTCACCACGCTGATCACCAGTCTCGCAGCGATCATGTGGTACAATACTTCAACCTCCTTTTCGGTCAGCGGGAATACACCGTGGAATCCCCTGACCATGGCCGCCGCTGCCGCCAATGGGTCCTTTCGGTCCATCACAGCGTAAGCGCACCCGCAAGCCAGTTCATTGATCGTATGGGTATAAATGGTGTCCCCGAAGTCGATAAACCCCGAAACATCATAATGCCAATCCGCCGGATGGCCGTCCAGATCGGCTTTCACCAGAATATTGTAATCATTCGCATCCTGATAGTGTACTGACCGGCGCAGTTCCGGCATCGCCGGGATAACCGTTTCCCTGAACCCCCGGATAAAATAATCCACCATTTCCCTTTGCGGCACTGCGGGTAAGCGATCAAGATAGTCTTCCGTCCACAGCATTTCCGAAATATTCCACCGGTAGAATCGATGGGTTGCCGGATGATCGAAATCCTGAAGCGCTCCACTGACCTGCCCCAACGCGGCCCCCAGGCTTTCGAGGGTCGGGCTGGTGATCGGATTGGCTTTGGCCCACACCTTGCCCGGCACCCAGGTGAGGAGTCGGACATAACGGATTCTGCCCTCTTCATCCGGGATCGTCGGTATGAATACGCCGGCCTGATCGGGCAGCGGCCTGGGCAATTGCAAGGGCAGCGCTTTCCCGGCCAGGTGAAGCATTACCGCATTCTGCATTTCCCAATTGACCAGATCGAGGTCCGGCCGGCTGATCTTGAGGGTATATTCAACGCCGTTGTCAGCCTTAAGGTGATAGGTAAAGTCGACTTCCCCAGGAAGTGCGTCAGCCCGCGCAGAGAGGCCGTATAGGTCCAGGGCAATTTTTTCCGCCTGTTCCGCCGGAAAGCGAAGCGAATGAAAGGGTGGCATTTTTTTGGGGTTAAAAATAGGCTTTTGCCACTTGTATTACCTGATCCGGGGTAAATAAAAAGGGCCTGTGCATTTAGGTGCACAGGCCCTTTCAAAAAATCACTTGCTGTGGACTTAAGTCCGCAGCAAGTGATTGATCATTGATTTATTCTTCTTCCTCTGCCGTGATCTCCTCGGCTACAACAGCAGCAGCCGTAGCGGCAGTGGCGGTAGCAGCAACATTAGCGCCTCCGCCCGAGCCGCCGCGACGACGGCTGCGGCGAGTCTTGCCGGATTTGCTGCCTCCTTGTTCCTTGTTGTAAACGTCGTTGAAGTCCACGAATTCGATCATGGCCGTTTCGGCGCCGTCACCGCGGCGGAAACCGGTCTTGATCACGCGAACATACCCACCCGGTCGGTCGCCGATGCGCTCGGCAATCGTGCCGAACAATTCCTTGACGGCTTCCTTGTTCTGCAGGTAGCTGAATACCACGCGGCGGGAATGCGTCGTATTTTCGCGGGATTTGGTCACCAGCGGCTCGATGTATTGGCGCAGCGATTTGGCCTTGGCCAGCGTGGTGTTGATGCGCTTGTGCTGAATCAGGGCATTGGCCAGGTTTTTCAGCAAAGCTTTGCGGTGGCCGTACTTCCGGCCCAGCGCATTCACTTTGTTTCCGTGTCTCATTTCAAAAATAAGGTTGGCAACACGCCAGTTCAGTTTCCGATACCTTTCTGCGGACTTAAGTCCGCAGAAAGGTATCGGAAAGCCCCAGGCCGGCTTTAAAGAATAGGCGTTATTGCGTGTTAAACAAACTGGGCTCACTTGAATCAGGAGCCGACGTTGCCCGGACCGCTTAACCGAAGCGGAAACTTTTTCTTGAGGAACTGAGTAACCGATCGATTCCTCAATTCTTCAGTTCCTCGATTCCTCAATACTAATCCTCTTCCAGCTTATATTTGGAGAGATCCATGCCGAATGTCAGACCTTTGTCCTGCAGCAGTTCTTCGATCTCTACCAATGACTTCTTACCGAAGTTGCGGAATTTCAACAGTTCGTGGGTATCGTAGCGCACCAGTTCCGCCAGGGTATTGATCTTGGCGGCCTTGAGGCAGTTGTAAGCGCGAACGGACAGATCAAGGTCTTCCAGGGAAGTCTTGAGCAGTTTGCGCATGTGCAGGATATGCTCATCTACGATCGTATCTTCGCGGGTACCCATCTCATCGAAGGTGATGTTCTCGTCCGTGATCAGCATCAGGTGCTGGATCAGGATGCGGGAAGCTTCCTTGATGGCTTCATCCGGGTGGATGGTACCGTCGGTTTTCAGTTCGATGGTCAGTTTCTCATAGTCGGTACGCTGGCCTACGCGCGTATTCTCGATCTTGTAGGCTACGTTTTTGATCGGGGTATAAATGGCGTCAACCGGAATAACGCCGATGGGGGCGTCTTTCGGCAGGTTTTCGTCAGCGGGCACATAGCCGCGGCCTTTGGAAACCGTCAATTCCATTTCCAGGTTGACAAATGGTTCCATCGTGCACAGGAGCAGATCGGGGTTCATGATCTTGAACACGTTGGTGGATTCCTCGATCAGGCCGGCCCTGAACTCTTCCTTTCCGTTGATGGTCAGGTAGATCTTTTCGCTGGTGAAATTTTCATCAGCGATAACCGGTTTCAGGCGAACCTGTTTGAGGTTGAGGATGATATCGACAACGTCCTCCACAACACCCCGGATGGTTGCGAACTCGTGGTCGACTCCGGCCATGCGTACAGCGGTGATCGCATAGCCTTCCAAAGAAGAAAGCAACACCCTGCGGAGGGAGTTGCCGATGGTCTGGCCGAAGCCAGGCTCCAGCGGTTTGAATTCGAAAAGCCCTTCAAAATCATTGGCCTTCTGCATGACGATTTTGTCGGGCTTCTGGAAATTTAGAATACTCATATTCTGATTTAAACTTTGATCGGGAAAAAGAATTCCTGGATCCCCTTCTTAACTAGGCCGGCGGGTGAAGCCCAGTGCCTCATCCGCCAGATGGTTTTTACTTCGAGTACAATTCGACGATCAACAGCTCGTTGATCTTCTCGGGTATTTGCTCGCGCTCGGGATAAGCGGTGAAGATGCCTTCCATTTTGTCCGGATTGAATTCCAGCCAGGCAAACTTCTGACCTTTGCCGCCGACTTGTTCCCGTACGACCTGCATGCTCTTGGACCTGCCGCGAACCGATATCTTGTCGCCCGGGCGAAGTTGCATGGAAGGTACGTTGGAAATCACGCCGTTCACCAGGATATGTTTGTGAGACACGAGCTGGCGGGCAGCGCGGCGGGTCGGGGCAATGCCCATCCGGAATACCACGTTATCGAGGCGGGCTTCCAGAAACTGGAGGAGCACCGTACCGGTTACGCCTTTTTTATGGGAAGCCTTTACAAATACGCTGCGGAACTGACGTTCCAGCACCCCGTAGGTGTATTTGGCCTTTTGTTTCTCCATCAGCTGCAGGGCATAATCCGACTTCTGGCGGCGCTTCTTGGCGTTACCGTGCTGGCCTGGAGGATATTTTCTCTTTTCAAACGATCTGTCATACCCAAAAATCGATTCACCGAAGGATCTCGACTTTTTCGTTTTGGGCCCTGTATATCTCGCCATTGTAAAATGTTAGATTAATTCCGGTGAGAAAAAAATTAGACTCTTCTGCGTTTCGGCGGGCGGCAACCGTTGTGCGGAACCGGCGTAACGTCCTGGATGCGAACCACTTTGATGCCTGCCGTATCGATAGCCCGGATAGCGGCTTCACGGCCGGAACCTGGGCCTTTCACCAATACTTCGGCGGCGCGCATGCCGGCGTCATAGGCGTTCTTGGAAGCGTCCGTCGCTGCGATCTGGGCAGCGTACGGAGTGTTCTTCTTCGAACCTTTGAACCCGGCCTTACCTGCAGAAGCCCAGGAGATGACCTGGCCTTTTTTGTTGGTGATGGTTACAATGATATTGTTGAAAGTGGCTTGGATATAGGCATAGCCTTCCGTATCCACCTTAACATTCCTTTTTTTCGCTTTCTTAGCGCTTGCCTTAGCCATTGCTTATCAAGGATTTTGATTGATTCAAGGATTACTTGGTCACTTTTTTCTTGTTGGCCACCGTCTTACGCTTCCCTTTGCGGGTACGGGCATTGGTACGCGTCCTTTGGCCTCTCACAGGTAACCCTTTACGGTGGCGAAGTCCACGCACACAAGCAATGTCCATTAAACGTTTGATGCTCAGTTGGACCTCAGAGCGCAATTCACCTTCGACTTTGTATTCTGCGGTGATAATCCTTGAGATTTCCCTGATGTTCTCATCCGTCCAGTCCTGAACCTTGATGTTTTCGTCAATGCCTGCTTTCTCCAGGATCTTGGCGGCAGAGGACGAACCAATGCCGAAGATGTACGTCAGGCTAACGACACCGCGCTTGTTTCTGGGTAAATCAATGCCAGCAATACGAGCCATTGTTCAAAAAAAGTTTGTGTGATCAATCCGGCGGCATGCCACAGCTCTTAACCGGCAGCGGCCGCCCACCATTCAGCACGCATCAACCCTGACGCTGCTTGAATTTTGGATTTTTCTTGTTAATGATATAAAGCTTACCTTTTCTTCTGACGATCTTGCAGTCAGCGGATCGCTTTTTGATCGAAGGTTTTACTTTCATCGGAACGTGATTTTTCTGTAACTTACTTGTACCGGTAGATGATCCGGCCGCGCGACAAATCGTACGGCGACATTTCCACCGCTACTTTATCACCCGGTAGGATGCGGATATAATTCATGCGCATCTTTCCGGAAATTGTAGCAATAATCTGATGATCATTTTCCAGACGGACCCGAAACATCGCGTTGGAAAGGGCTTCTTCAATAATTCCGTCTTGCTTGATTAGGTTCTTTTTACCCATATTTTGATTTTCGGGATGCAAAGATAAGGAAAAGTATTGATTTTCAACTTTTTTCCTCCATTTTCTTTCAGAATCAAGCAAGCTCCATTTTAAGCCCGATCTCCTTGAGGTTCGAATTATTCGCCACAGCTTGTTCCACAATACTGTGGTCGCTGAGGATATCCGCCCTGGTCTTTCTGATGACAACCGTATGCTCAAAATGAGCGGACGGCTTGTGGTCCTTGGCAAAAACCGTCCAGCCGTCTCTGGCTGTCTTGACCCGCTTTTGCCCCATATTGACCATGGGTTCAATTGCAATAACCAATCCTTCCCGGAGTTTCACCCCTTTGCCCCGCTTACCGAAATTGGGTACCTCCGGCGCTTCGTGGAGATCCCGGCCGAGGCCGTGGCCAACCAGTTCGCGGACGATGCCGAACCCATTGTGGCGTTCAACGTACTCCTGGATCGTCGCCCCGATATCGCCGATGCGCTTACCGGAAACAGCTTGTTCGATCCCCTTGTACAAGGAAGTATTGGTAACACTCAGGAGCTCAACCACATCTTCCCCGACATCGCCGACCGCAAAGGTATAGGCGGAGTCGCCGTGGAAGCCGTTGAGAAAAACACCGCAGTCAACCGAAACAACATCGCCGTCCTTGAACGGTTGGTCCTTATCTGGAATACCGTGGACCACCTGTTCGTTGAGGGAGACGCAGAGCGCCGCGGGAAAACCCTTATATCCTTTGAATGATGGGATGCCACCATGGTCACGGATGACCTCTTCCGCCGTCTTGTCCAGGTCGACCCCGGTAATCCCGGGGCGCAGCATGGCGCCGACTTCAGCCAGGACCTTGCTCACTACCAGGCAACTTTTCCTGATCAGTTCGACTTCTTCATCCGTTTTATAAATGATCATCCCCATGATTCCTCATATTTACATATTAGCGCCGATGCTTTGCATCCTGCCGCTGTTGCGGCCCTGGATGCGGCCGGATTTCACCAGACCGTCATAACGGCGCATCAGCAAGTGGCTTTCAATCTGTTGGAGGGTATCCAATACAACACCGACCATGATCAGGAGCGACGTACCGCCAAAGAACTGTGCAAATCCCGTATTGACGCCGAACGCCCTGGCAATGGAGGGCAGGATGGCGATAAAGCCCAGGATAACCGCACCCGGCAGCGTGATCCGCGTAGTCACTGAGTCGATGAAGTCAGCCGTCGCCTTACCCGGTTTTACGCCCGGAATGAAAGCGTTCTGGCGCTTCAGGTATTCGGCGTACTGTGTCGGGTTCACCATAAGGGCGGTATAAACATACGTAAACGCCACCACCATGATGAAGTAGATGATATTGTAGGGCGCTGAAGTGAAATCGTTCAGTGCGCGCAGGATCGGGTGCGCATTCAGGTCGCTTTGCTGACCGGCGATGATCTGAGCGGCTACTGCCGGCAGGAACATCAGGGCCTGTGCAAAGATGATCGGCATCACACCTGCGGCGTTCACCTTCAACGGGATATAATCCCGCACACCCGAAGCCGGGATATTGGCGCTGCCGCGGCCCACCATCCGTTTGGCAAACTGGATGGGAATGCGCCGCACACCGATGACCACCATCACGGTCGCCATGATGATACCGTAGAGCAGCGCCATTTCGACGATCAGGTTCAGGATCCGGCCTGCGCTGAACTGCGAGTTGATCTCGAAAGCGAAGGCAGCCGGAAGGGAGGCGATGATACCGATGGTGATCAACAGGGAAACACCGTTGCCGATCCCTTTGTCCGTGATCCGTTCTCCCAACCACATGGCAAAAACAGTACCGGTGGAAAGGATGATGATATTGGACAGCCAGAAGATCCCGTCCGGAACGCTGGGGTCGACCGCCGGGATGCCGTTGGCAGACATGCTCTTCACGTAGGAAAGATAGGTGCCGCCCTGAACCAGCGTAATGGCTACGGTAAGCATCCTGGTGATCTGGTTGACTTTCCGCCGCCCCGATTCGCCCTCTTTCTGCTGGAGGCGCTGGAAATAAGGCACCGCAAATCCCAGAAGCTGAATGATAATGGAGGCGGTGATATAGGGCATGATGCCCAAAGCCATGATGGACGCCTTTTTAAAAGCTCCACCCGTAAAGGTGTTGATCAGGCTGAGCAGGTCATTCCCGCTCGAACTTGATTTGATGGCTTCTTCCAGGATCGCCGGATTAATACCCGGCAAAACCACGAAGGAACCGAAACGGAAGACAAAAAGCAGCCCCAGGGTAAAAAGAATACGCTGGCGCAATTCCTTGATCTTCCAAATATTCTTGAGCGTATCAAAAAAACGTTTCATTGGTCAAAATTAAACTAGATTAACAGTTCCGCCCAATCCTTCGATTGCAGCCTTTGCGCTTTCAGAAACGGCATGAACGCTAACCGACAACTTGGCGCCAAGTTTACCGTTACCCAGGACTTTCACCTTGTCGGCCTTCTTGGCATAACCCTTATCATTCAGAAAGCCGAGGTCGATCTCCGTCACACCGAATTTGTCGGCGATATGCTGCAACTGCCCCAAATTAAACACAACAAATTCAACCCGGTTAGGGTTTTTGAAACCTACTTTGGGCAGGCGCATCTGGAGGGGCATCTGGCCGCCTTCGAAATTGCGCTTGTTCTTATGACCAGAACGCGACTTATCGCCTTTGTGGCCGCGGGTGGAAGTGCCTCCATGCCCGGAGCCTTGACCGCGGGCGATCCGCTTGCGTTTCTTGACAGCACCTTTTGCCGGCCGTAAATGATGTAATTCCATTATCTTTTACTTTAAAGCATTTGTCAAACCATGCCTTTATCAGGCGTTTTCCACTTTCACCAGATGAGCGACCTTGGCTACCATGCCCAGGATCTGGGGCGTAGCCTCATGCTCTACCGTGTGATTGATTTTGCGCAGGCCCAATGCTTTGATCGTTTCTTTCTGACGTTTCGGACGATCGATAGTGCTCTTGACCTGGGTTACTTTGATCTTAGCCATAATTTCCGATATTTTGCGCCGACCCGGAGGCCGGAGCGGAATAATTATCCTTGAAATAATTTTTCCAGGGAAATGCCCCGCTGACGGGCCGTTTCCTGCGGGCTTTTCAGCTTGACCAGCGCATCGATGGTAGCTTTGACCACGTTGTGCGGGTTGGAAGAGCCTTGCGATTTGGCCAATACGTTGTGGACCCCGGCAATTTCCAGCACAGCGCGCATGGCGCCGCCGGCGATAACGCCGGTACCGTCGGCAGCCGGCTTGATCAGGACTTTGCCTGCGCCGTATTTGCCTTTTTGCTCATGCGGGATCGTACCTTTGTACAGCGGTACACGAACCAGGTTTTTCTTGGCGCTATCCATTGCTTTGGAAATAGCCTCGGATACGTCCCGGGCTTTACCCAAACCATGGCCGACAGCTCCTTTGCCGTCGCCGACTACAACGATGGCCGAAAAGCTGAAGGTACGACCGCCTTTGGTAACTTTAGCGACCCGGTTGAGGGCAACCAGTTTTTCTTTCAACTCTGTTTCGGCCGGTTTTACCCGGTTGGCCGTTGTATTTTTCTTAGCCATTATGATATTGGTAGTTAATTCCGATTAAAATTTAAGTCCGTTTTCCCTTGCGCCGTCGGCCAGGGCTTTTACCCTACCGTGATAGAGATAACCGCCGCGGTCAAAAACCACATCTTCGATCTTCAGTTGTTTGGCGCGATCAGCCAGCATTTTACCGACTTCTTTAGCCTGATCCGACTTGGTTCCTTTAACCGGGAAGCCTTTTTCAAAAGAAGAAGCTGAAGCGACCGTATTGCCGCTGACATCATCGATCAACTGGCAATAGATGTATTTGTTGCTGCGAAAAACGCTCAGCCTCGGGCGCGATCCCGTTCCGGAGACTTTCTTGCGGATCCGGTAGTGGATCCTGCGCCTTTTACCTTCTTTACCTAATTTCATGGTTGTTTAAAAATTATCGGCTTTAGTGTAGGGAAGGTTTTCCAAACCCAAAGCCCCGGATTAAACCATTTAATGCATTTTGAAACACAAACCTCTTCCCGAAGGAGATCGGCTTATTTCTTACCGCCTTTACCGGCTGATTTACCGGCTTTGCGGCGGATTTGTTCGCCGACGAAACGGATACCTTTGCCTTTGTAGGGTTCCGGTTTCCGGAAGGAGCGAATCTTGGCAGCGACCTGACCGATCAGTTGTTTGTCCGTGCTTTCCAGGCGGATCACAGGGTTTTTACCCTTTTCGGTAACAGTCGAAACCTTCACCTCATCCGGCAGATAGAACCAGATGGGGTGCGAGTAACCGATGATCAGTTCGAGCATATTGCCCTGGTTGCTGGCGCGGTAACCCACACCCACCAGTTCGAGTTCCTTTACATATCCATTGGCGACGCCTTCCACCATGTTGTTCACCAATGCGCGGTATAATCCGTGCATGGAGCGATGGCGCTTGCTGTCGGTCGGCCTGGAGAGGCTCACTTCGTTTCCATCGATCGACAGTTCGATATCCGGATCCACCTGCTGAGCCAATTCTCCTTTAGGTCCTTTGACTTTGACCATGTTCCCTTTTGAAACGTCCAGCGTGACGTTGGTGGGAAGTGCAATCGGAGATTTTCCAACTCTTGACATGGTATTTTGATTTTAACCGTTCAAACAATTAATATACGTAGCAAAGGACTTCGCCTCCGACATTCATGGCGCGCGCCTGCTTATCGGTCATCACACCCCGTGAAGTGGATACGATAGCGACACCCAATCCGTTGATGATGCGCGGCAGGTCAGTTGCTTTGGAATAGTTCCGAAGTCCGGGCTTGCTGATCCGGCCAAGTTCCCGGATAACGGGTTTCCTGGTCAGCGGGTCGTATTTCAGGGCGATCTTGATGGTACCCTGGGTGCCTTTCCCGACTTCGTCGTCGAATTTGTATTTCAAAATAAATCCCTGATCATAAAGGATCTCCGTGATCCTTTTTTTCAGTTTGGAAGCAGGGATTTCAACGATGCGGTGACCCGCGCTTTGAGCGTTTCGAATTCGGGTCAAATAATCTGCAATAGGATCCGTTACGGCCATTTTAATTGCATTGCGCCAGCGGGTTTTCCGGAGGAGTTTCCAGAACCTGGCCGACTATTGAGGAAAAATCGTTAAACTATTCGGATAAGAAGCCGGCAACTTTTTACCAGCTTGCTTTGGTGATACCCGGAATTTTGCCGTCGAGGGCCATTTGGCGGAATTTCACCCGGCAAAGTCCGAATTTGCGCATATACCCCTTTGGGCGACCGGTCAGTTGACAGCGGTTGTGAAGCCTGATGGGGTTGGAGTTGCGCGGCAGTTTGTCGAGCTCATCCCAGAGCCCGTCTTCCTTCAGGCGCTTGCGCAGGTCAGCGTATTTGGCCACCATTCTGGCCCTTTTGTTCTCGCGGGCAATCAATGATTTTCTTGCCATGACACAAATTAATTTTTCTGGTTGTTCTTGAACGGCAGGCCGAGCAACTTCAGCAGGGCGAGGGCCTCAGCGTCCGTTTTGGCTGACGTTACAAAGGTAATGTCCAACCCGGTGATCTTGCTGACCTTGTCCAGGTCGATTTCCGGGAAGATAATATGTTCGGTGACACCCATGGAGTAGTTACCACGGCCGTCGAAGCTTTTGTCATTGATCCCGCGGAAGTCGCGCACACGCGGCAGGGCCACGTTGATCAGCCTTTCCAGGAATTCGAACATGCGTTCCTTGCGAAGGGTTACGCGCGCGCCGATGGTCATTCCTTCCCTCAGTTTGAAGTTGGAAATGGAATTGCGCGCTTTGGTCGGAACGGCTTTCTGACCGGCGATCATAGTAAGTTCCGCCAGAGCGTTTTCGACCATTTTCTTATCCTGCGTTGCGCCGCCGACACCCTGGTTGATACAGATTTTCTGCAATTTGGGTACCTGCATGATGGTTTCATAACCGAATTGCTCCATCAAAGCAGGGACGACTTCCTCGCGGTATTTCTTCTGAAATGTAGGCTTTAAGCTCATCACTTGATAATTTCTCCAGATTTTTTAGCAAATCGAACGGTCTTGCCGTTTTCGCCAACCGTCCTTCCGACGCGGGTAGGTTCTCCCGATTTGGGGTCAACCACCATCAGGTTGGAGATGTGGATCGGAGCGGTAATTTCGTTGATGCCGCCCGGGCTGGTTTGGGTGGGCTTGGAGTGTTTTTTGCGAATGTTCACTCCATCAACGATGGCACGGTTTTCGGTGGGGAGCACTTCGAGAACTTCCCTGACCTTTGACCTATCCCGGTAAGCGCCTGCGATCACGACGACCTTGTCGCCTTTTTTGATCTTGAGCTTGGGAGCGAATCGATTTTGTTTGCCTTTATTTGCCATTTTGCTTAAATTAATGCGGTGTATCCGGTTGAACGGACAATCACAATACTTCCGGAGCCAGTGAAACGATCCGCATGAAGTCTTTTTCACGCAGTTCGCGGGCAACGGGGCCAAAAATACGGGTTCCGCGCGGTTCGTCTGCTGCATTGAGCAGTACGCAGGCGTTGTCGTCGAAGCGGATATAGGAACCGTCTCTGCGGCGGATCGCCTTTTTGGTTCTAACGATAACGGCTTTCGAAACAGCGCCTTTTTTAATGCCGCCCGGCGTAGCGTCTTTCACCGAGACGACAATTTTGTCGCCTATCGACGCATAACGGCGTTTGGAGCCGCCTAAAACCCGGATGCAAAGCACCTCTTTTGCGCCGCTGTTATCGGCTACTCGAAGCCTGGATTCTTGCTGTATCATGACGCTTTAACAGTTTAACGTTGAAATTATCGTTCCTGCATGCGGTAAAATAAGTGCAGCGGCAGGCAACGGGCATTATTTTGCTCTTTCAATGATTTCGACCAAACGCCAGCGTTTCAGTTTGCTCAGCGGACGGGTCTCCATGATGCGGACCGTATCCCCTACGTTGCAATCGTTCTTTTCGTCATGAGCCATGAACTTCTTGGTCTTTTTGACGAACTTGCCGTAGATCGGGTGACGAAGTCGACGTTCGACGGAAACAGAAATGGTTTTATCCATTTTGCTGCTGGTAACGATGCCGATCCGCGTTTTCCTAAGATTTCTTTCTGTCATTGTCTGAAATTTTGATCCGCCTTATTTGCGTTTTCTCCTGGCGACAATTTTGGTCCGCTTGGCCAGGTCCTGTCCGGACATACCAGCCAGCTCCCGGCGGCGCATTTCCGTACGGATGCGCGCAATATCACGGCGCACTTCGCGAAGCTTGAGCGGATTATCCATACCTTTCACCGCATGGTCGAACCGCATTTTCTGGTATTGCGCTTCCGTAGCTTCAAGCTCGCTGAGCAGATCTGCGTCTGCAAATTCCTGAAGCTCTTTGAATTTATCGCTTGCCATTATATTAATTATTGACTTTCAACAACTTAAAATCAACCGGCGTAATCCGGTCGGGTGACGAACCTGGTCAGCACAGGCAATTTCTGGGCAGCAAGGCGCAGGGCTTCCTGAGCGATCTCCTGAGAAACGCCGTCAATTTCAAACATGATCCTTCCGGGTTGCACCAGTGCGACATAGTGATCGAGCGCACCTTTACCTTTACCCATCCGAACCTCCTGAGGCTTCCTGGTCACCGGTTTATCCGGGAAAATACGGATCCAGACCTTTCCTTCCCTTTTCATATAGCGGGTCATGGCTATACGGGCAGCTTCGATCTGGCGGTTGGTGATCCAGGCCTCATCCAGGCTCTTCAGGCCAAAAGACCCAAAGGCCACGGTACTTCCGCGGTAGGCAAGGCCAGTATTCCGTCCTTTCTGCTGCTTGCGGTATTTTGTTCTTTTCGGCTGTAACATTTGCCTGAAATTTTACACTTCCTGAACTGGAAAACCGTCCTGAAAAACAGGGTTCCAAAAAAGCCCCGCAAAGGTACGGCAATTTCCCAAAATATTATTTCAATTAAGGTCGATTTTTTTAATAAAAATCAACGATCGCGGTCATTGCGGTCACGACGGCCCCCGCCGCTGCCACCTCTTCCGCCTCTTCCGCCACGGCGGCCTCCCCTATCCTGACGGTCACCGCGTTCGCGATCACCGCCGCCGCTGCCGGTTTCCTTCTTGGTCACACCAACGTGGGGAGACAGGTCGCGTTTGCCGAGCACTTCACCTTTGCACAACCAGACCTTGATACCGATAATGCCGTAAACGGTAAGGGCTTCCTTGAGGGAATAGTCGATATCGGCGCGGAAGGTATGCAGGGGCGTACGGCCTTCTTTGAACTCTTCGGACCTGGACATGTCGGCGCCGTTCAGACGGCCGGAGATCCTCACCTTGATGCCTTCGGCTCCGGCCCGCATTGTGGACTGGATGGCCATTTTGATGGCACGGCGGTAGTTGATCCTGGCTTCAAGCTGTTTGGCGACGGATTCCGCGACGATGGCAGCATCCAGTTCGGGCTTCCGGATCTCTACGATATTGATCTGGACGTCCTTACCTGTGAGTTTTTTCAGCTCTTCGCGGATGCGATCCACTTCCTGGCCGCCTTTACCGATGATGATACCGGGGCGGGAGGTGTGGATAGTCACCGTGATCCGCTTCAGCGTCCGTTCGATGATAATGCGAGCGATACCGCCTTTGGGGATACGGGCATCGAGATAGACGCGGATTTTTTCATCCTCGACGACTTTCTGGCCGAAATCCTTGTCGGCAAACCAGTTGGATTCCCATCCCCTGATGATGCCTAAGCGGTTACCTATTGGATTTGTCTTTTGACCCATTATGAGAAAATTGGTAGAAATTTATATTAATCTTCCGATTCTTCCGTTGCATCAACGGCGACTACGCCTTCGGTGGCGAGCGGTTTGCGATTCTCAACGACCAACGTAACGTGGTTGGTGCGTTTGCGAATGCGGTGCGCGCGGCCGTGTGGTGCAGGGCGGATGCGTTTCAGCATGGCGCCCTCGTCAGAAAAGGCCAGTTTGACCACCAGATTGTAGTCATCGGCGCTTTCGGAGCCGCCGGCTTTGTTCTCCCAGTTGGAAATAGCCGACAAGAGCAGTTTTTCCACCCAGATAGCCCCTTCCCGCTTGCTATAGCGCAGAATAGCCAACGCGTCGTCAACGCGCTTACCCCGAATGTTATCAACGATCAGCCTCATCTTGCGGGCCGACATCGGGATGTTCTTCAATTTAGCTACTGCTTCCATTTTACTTCAAAATTATACGGTGCGGCCACCTTGAAACTGCCGGCGACCTGTATAAAAAAATTATTTCTTGCGGTTGCCCGAGTGCCCTTTAAAGTTGCGGGTCGGTGCGAATTCGCCCAGTTTGTGTCCTACCATGTTTTCCGTTACGAAAACAGGGACGAAGGTCTTGCCGTTGTGAACGGCGATGGTTTCGCCGACCATATCCGGAACGATCATGGAGGCTCTGGACCAGGTCTTGATCACTGTTTTCCTATTGGATTCTTTGGCTTTCAGGACTTTGTCCATCAGCTTGTGGAACACGTAAGGGCCTTTTTTGATTGATCTTGCCATTGCTGAAAATCACTTTAAAGAATATCAGGAAATCCTGTTCTGTCAATTAGTTCTTGTTCTTCCGGCGCGAGATAATCAGGCGGTTGGAGCTCTTGGTCCTGCTCCGGGTCTTCTGGCCTTTGGCCATAATGCCGGTACGAGACCTGGGGTGCCCACCGGTTGCCCGTCCTTCGCCACCGCCCATCGGGTGGTCGACCGGGTTCATGGCAACACCGCGGTTTCGCGGTCTGCGGCCCAACCAGCGCTTGCGCCCGGCTTTACCCAGTGACTGGAGGCCGTGGTCGGGGTTGGAGGTAGCGCCGATGGTTGCCTTACAGGTGAGCAGCACGCGGCGGACCTCACCGGAGGGCAATTTCACGACTGCGTACCGGTCTTCCCGGCCCATCATCACACCGTTGGTGCCGGCGCTCCTTGCCAGGGCGGCCCCTTTGCCGGGGGTCATCTCGATGGCATGGATGTCGGAGCCAAGGGGAATTTCCTTCAGGAACAAGGCGTTGCCGATATTGGGCGGCGCACCTGCCCCGGAGAGGACTTTATCTCCTACTTTCAGGCCTTTGGGCGCCAGGATATAGCGCTTTTCCCCGTCTGTGTAGTCCAACAGGGCGATAAAAGCGGTTCTGTTCGGGTCGTATTCAATCGTTTTAACGATTGCGGGCACACCGTCCTTGTTCCGCTTCATGTCGATGATGCGATAACGGCGCTTGTGGCCGCCGCCCCGGTAACGCACGGTCATTTTACCTGCGTGGTTTCGACCACCGCTTTTTTTAATCGGTGCGAGGAGGCTTTTTTCGGGCTGGTCAGTCGTGACCTCGGCATAAGCGTTCCCCAGGCGAAAACGGGTACCGGGAGTAATCGGATTAAATTTCTTTATAGCCATCGCTAAGAGACAATTTAAAGTTCACCAAAGAAGTCAATTTCTTCCCCTTGCGCCAAGGTGACAACCGCCTTTTTGAAAGAGGAAACACGGCCGCGGACCACGCTGGTACGGGTATTGCGATTTTTGGCTTTCGCCGGCATCACAAGGGTATTGACGGATTCGACGTTCACCCCGTACATTGCTTCAATCGCCTTTTTGATTTCGATTTTGTTGGCCTTTTTGTCCACCACGAAGCTGTACTGATTGACCTTTGAGGTCAGGCTTTCTGCTTTTTCCGTGATGAGGGGCCGGATTAAAATCGTCCTTGCCATGATATTTATGCTGTTTGCCGGACAGGGCCGGACATTAACGATCTAGGTTTTCAATAATTTTCGAAACGGCGCTTTCGCTCAGCACCAGAGTGCCGCCGTTCATGATCTGATAGGTATTCAGATCGGCGGCGCGCACGACGGCTGCCCGTTGCAGGTTGCGGCAGGAGAGGTAGACCTCTTTTTCGTAATCTGCGGTAACGAGGAGGGATTTTTTATCCGTCAGTTGCAGGCTGCTCAGGATGGATTTGTAGGCTTTGGTTTTCGGCGCTTCGAAAGAAAAGTCTTCTACAACCACCAGTTGGCCGCCGGCTGCTTTGCTGGACAGGGCGGATTTACGCGCGAGGCGCTTCACTTTTTTGTTCAGCTGGATGCCGTAATCGCGCGGTTTGGGGCCGAATACGCGACCGCCGCCGCGGAACAACGGGTTATTGATATCGCCTTTACGGGAGCCGCCGGTTCCTTTCTGGCGGTGCAACTTGCGGGTGGAACCGCTGAGTTCGCTGCGTTCCTTTGATTTATGGGTACCCTGACGCTGGTGGGCCAGGTATTGTTTAACGGACAGGTAAACGGCGTGCTCGTTGGGTTCTATGCCGAAAACGCTTTCCGGGAGATCGATTTCCCTTCCGGTGGATTGTCCTTGTATGTTGAGCACTTCGAGTTTCATCGCAGTTGGATTAAACTTTCAGCAAATGCTGAGATGATTAAATCTTTTTTTCAAGGATAATGGTTGCTCCCTTATGCCCGGGGATAGCCCCTTTGACCAGGATCAGGTTTTGCTCAGGGAAAACCTTGAGGACGCGCAGGTTTTTGACCGTTACCTGCTGACCGCCATCGCGGCCTGCCATGCGCATGCCTTTGAATACCTTGGAAGGGAAAGAGGAGGCACCGATAGAGCCCGGCGCCCGGCCGCGGTTGTGCTGGCCGTGGGTCTGGTCGTTAACCCCGCTGAAGCCGTGGCGTTTGACAACGCCCTGGAAGCCTTTGCCTTTGGTGACGCCGATCGCATTGATGGTATCGCCTTCAGTAAAAACGTCTGCTACGTTGACTTCTTCGCCAAGGGCTTTGCCGATGCTGAAGTTGCGGAATTCAACGACTTTTCTTTTAGGCGTGGTGCCTGCTTTCTGGAAATGGCCCAGGAGCGGCTGGGTTGTATTTTTTTCTTTGGCCTCGCCAAAGCCGAGCTGAACGGCAGAGTAGCCGTCGGTATCCTCGGTTTTTACCTGGGTGACAACACAGGGGCCTGCTTCAACAACTGTGCAAGCCACATTCTTACCGGCACCGTCATAGATGCTGGTCATCCCGATTTTTTTACCAATTAATCCGTTCATCCTTGATGAATTTATATCAGCTTTCGCCTGACAGCCATGAAAAGGGTCATTGTCAAGGTACAAAGCGTTTGACGCGCCGGCCGCACGGTGCGGGACGGCAACAACCCTGTTTCAAACGGAAGCTGATCCGTTGATTAAGGTTACGTCAGTTTAACTTGAATGTCTACGCCGCTCGGCAGTTCCAATTTAGAAAGTGCATCTACCGTTTTCTGGGTGGGCGTGTAGATCTCGATGAGGCGCTTGTGGGTACGCAACTGGAACTGCTCCCGAGACTTCTTATTGACGTGCGGTGAACGGAGCACGGTATAAATATTCTTCTCGGTGGGCAGCGGAATCGGTCCAGCTACAATAGCTCCACTGTTACGGACCGTTTTTACGATTTTCTCGGTAGATTTATCCACCAGATTGTGATCATAAGAACGGAGTTTGATTCTGATCTTCTGATTCATGCCTTCAACGAATTATTATGTCAAATTTTTAGGTTGTTAATCCAGGGGGAGCCTTGACGCTTTTGTCCCGGACTCCCCCTGGACCTTATTTAATTCAGGCTTTAACCAAGCCTTTTGCTTTTTCAATAACTTCCTTGGCGATACCTTCCGGCGCCGGGTTGTAGTGGGAGAACTCCATGCTGGAGCTGGCCCGGCCCGAGGTGATGGTTCGCAGGGAGGTGACATAGCCGAACATTTCTGCCAGGGGCACTTCAGCCTGGATGGCTACGGCGCCGCCCGGGCGGGAATCCTGCCCTTTCGGCAAACCGCGGCGGCGGTTGAGGTCACCGATCACGGCGCCGACGTAATCATCGGGCGTAACGACTTCCAGTTTCATGATCGGTTCCAGGATCACCGGCTTGGCTTTGGGCGCTGCGGCACGGAAGCCGTCTTTGGCGCAAAGTTCGAAGGCGATCGGTTTGGAGTCCACAGCGTGCATAGAACCGTCAAAAACGCGGACTTTCATGCTGTCGATATTGTAACCGGCCAGAATACCGCCGTCCATCATGGCTTTGAAACCATCCTGGATCGGCTTCATGTAGTTCTTATCGATAGAGCCGCCGACAATACCCCAGACGAACTGGAGTTTGAGTTTGCCGCTCTTGAAGTCTTCTGATTCGAGGAATTCCTTGTCGGCCGGGCCGAGTTCGAATTCCATATCGGCGAACAAACCGGCGCCACCGGACTGTTTCTTGAGGCGTTCGCGGTGGGTAACCATCTGGGTGAGGGTTTCCTTGTAGTTCACCTGCGGGGCGCCCTGGTTGACCTCGAGTTTGAACTCGCGGCGGAGGCGGTCGACGATGATTTCGAGGTGCAATTCGCCCATACCGCTGATAACGGTCTGGTTGGTATCTTCGTCGTAACGCACGCGGAAGGTCGGGTCCTCTTCAGCCAGTTTGGCGAGGGCCAGGCCCAGTTTATCCATATCTTTCTGGGATTTGGGTTCCACGGCTATACCGATAACCGGCTCGGGGAAGACCATACTTTCCAGAACGATGGGTTTGTCGAGTGCGCAAAGCGTATCACCGGTGCGGATGTCCTTAAAACCAACGGCTGCGGCGATATCGCCGGCTTCTACCCGGTCGATCGGGTTCTGCTTATTGGCGTGCATCTGATACAAGCGCGAGATCCGTTCTTTGGAATCCGAACGCGTATTGAGCACATAGGAACCTGCATCCAGTGCGCCGGAATAGACGCGCATGAAAGCCAGACGGCCTACATAGGGGTCGGTAGCGATCTTGAATGCGAGGGCTGCAAAGGGATCGTCAACGGATGGGCGGCGGATTTCTTCCGCTTCCGTATCCGGGTTGGTCCCTTTGACGGCGTCCACGTCCAGCGGAGAAGGCAGGAAAGCGCAAACTGCGTCGAGTACTGCCTGTACGCCTTTGTTTTTGAAGGCCGTACCGCACATCATGGGTACGAATTTCATATCGCAAACCGCAGAGCGGATAGCGGCCCGCATTTCATCCGGAGAGATGGAATCGGGATCTTCGAAATATTTCTCCATGAGGGTCTCGTCGTATTCAGCGACGGCCTCAAGCAGTTTTTCGCGCCATTCGGCAACGGTTTCGACGAGGTCTTCCGGGGTTTCGATGACCTCATAGGTCATTCCCTGGTCGTGTTCGTTCCAAACGATTGCCTGGTTGGTGATCAGATCGACAACGCCTTTGAAGCGCTCTTCGGCGCCGATGGGCACCTGGAGCGGGATAGCGACGGAGCCGAGTTTTTCTTTCACGTCATTGACGACGGAAAAGAAGTCGGCGCCTGAGCGGTCCATTTTGTTGACGAAACCGATGCGGGGCACTTTATAGTTATCAGCCAGGCGCCAGTTGGTTTCCGACTGCGGCTCTACGCCACTGACGGCGCAGAAGAGGAACACCAGCCCGTCCAGAACGCGGAGGGAGCGGTTAACCTCAACTGTGAAATCCACGTGGCCCGGAGTATCGATGATGTTAACGGTGTATTCCTGGTCTTTCCAACGCCAGCTGGTTTTGGTGGCGGCGGAGGTGATGGTGATACCGCGTTCCTGTTCTTGCTCCATCCAGTCCATGGTAGCTGCGCCGTCGTGTACTTCGCCGATCTTGTGGCTAAGACCGGTATAATAGAGTACGCGCTCGGTTGTGGTCGTTTTACCGGCGTCGATGTGCGCCGCGATACCAATGTTTCTGGTGAATTTTAAATCCTTTGCCATGATATTAATCCTTCACGGGATTTATAAATACGAAATCAAATTAAACACGGAAGTGAGCGAACGCGCGGTTGGATTCAGCCATTTTGTGGGTATCCTCCTTACGTTTGACTGCTGCGCCTTCGCCTTTGCTGGCTGCGATCACTTCGGCGGCCAGTTTTTCGGCCATTCCCTTGCCGCTGCGGGCGCGGGAGAAGCGGATCAGCCATTTCATCCCGATGGAAACCTTGCGTTTTGCGCGGATCTCGGTCGGGATCTGGAAGGTAGCGCCACCAATACGGCGGCTGCGAACCTCCACTTGAGGCATTACGTTGTTTAGGGCTTTTTTCCAGATGCCGTGTTCATCCTGAGCGGTGCGCTCTTTGACGATGTCCATTGCATCATAGAAAATACGGAAGGCGGTTCCTTTTTTGCCTTCCCACATCATGTTGTTGACAAATTGGGTGACCATCGGATCCTGATAGCGAGGATCTGGTGCGATGAATCTCAATTTGGGTTTTCTTTTCCTCATGGTTGTCAATTAGCGGTTTCGCCTGCCGGGGGCAGGTACCAAAACATAATTATTATTTTTTAGGTCTCTTGGTTCCGTACCGGGAGCGGCTTTGTTTGCGATCGTTTACACCTGCCGTATCCAAAGCGCCGCGAACGATGGTGTAGCGAACACCGGGAAGGTCTTTCACCCTACCTCCGCGGATAAGCACGATGGAGTGCTCCTGGAGGTTGTGACCTTCGCCCGGAATGTAGGCGATCACCTCGATCTGGTTGGTCAGACGAACCTTAGCCACCTTGCGCAAGGCCGAGTTGGGTTTTTTCGGCGTAGTAGTGTATACACGGGTACATACGCCACGTTTCTGGGGGCATGCATCCAATGCGCGCGATTTGCTTTTTACTTCTACTTTCCGCCGCCCGTGGCGAACAAGCTGATTAATGGTTGGCATAATTTTTTCGATTAAAAACTCTTGTAAACCTTGCCTTTAAAGGGTTTTAACGGCGGCATAACATACCCCTCCCCGAAAAGCGAATGCAAAGGTATAGCTTTTGATCCGAAAAACAATGGCTGAATAAAAAAAATATTTGGTTTTGTTGCGGCCCGTCCCCCGTACTAAAAATTGTGCGGCCCGTCCCGGAAAACGGTATCAGAAATAAAGTTTGGCATTTACAAAAGATCGGACAATATTATTGCCGGATCTGCCGGGCAAAGTTGACGGTTGGAGGCCCAAAAATCACTTTCCGGGCTCGTCGGCTGGTTTTGGGATGAGGAACAGCCTTGTTTGGCGTCCGTCAATATACCTGACCGAGCTGCCGTCAAAGAAGGCATCCTCTTCCATCATGATGCGGATCTCTTTTTTCCAGGCTTCGAGGAATACGGCTGTGTTCAGTTCGATGGAGTAAGCGGTATTGGGGTACATCGGGTAATCGCCGGTGTGGGGTACGCCGCCCTGTTGGTCCCACATTCCGATGGTTGGGCCAGCGGCATGCCCGTGGTAGCCGATCGGGTGGGTATAAATAGAAGGCTTAAGTCCTTCTTCCACGGCTTTTGCGCGGGCGGCGGCCAGTATCTCGTTGCCGGTGCGGCCCGGGCGGAATTCCTGTGTCAGGATATCCATCAGTCGGAGGCCTTTTCCAAAGGCGTTTTTCAGTTCATCCGGAGCATCCGTTTCATCTGGTTTCAGGATATAGGCGTTTTCCTGAGTATCCGTGTTCAGTCCGAGATAAGTGATGCCGAAGTCGACATGGATCAGATCGCCGGGCTGGATAACCTGTTCGTCCGGACGTTTGGAAAAAGCGCGCAGGTGGTCAAAGTTTTCGGGGTCGGCTCGTTGGATATCCACGGTGGGATGGAACCAGGTTTCGAGGCCCAGTCCGCGAATTCGCTCGCGAAACCACCAGACCAGATCCTCGGTCGTCGTAACGCCTGGTTGAACGGCTTCATCCGAAAATCCCTCTCTTATGATTTCGTGGGCAATCCGAACGATTTGCTGATAGACCGTCATCTCTGCGGGGATGCGGGTTTCGAGCCAGCCAATCGCCAGTTTTTCGGCGGAGGTGACCCTGTTTTGCAAGTCCGGCGGGAGGACGGCCTTCAAGCGGTCGTAATGCCAGGATGAAATGCCATCTGCCAGACCGAAGTGATCGGATCTGTCAACCGCGATCTTTTCAGGATTCCTTTCTGCGATGATCTCCGCCAGCCTTTGCCACTGATCGGGTTGCCGGTCGGGGTCCCAGGATTTTTTAAAGGTGTCCCCGATGTCATAACGGGCGCAGGCCAGGGTTTCGAGTTGCGAGCCGGTATCATAGATCACCAGCATGGTTGTCCGGCGGGCGGCAAGCCAAAGCGCGGGCAGCATGGTCTTGAGTACGGGATCTTCGTTGTATTCCCGGGAGATCAGCACCCACATATCGATATTTTCCCGTCGCATCAGGTCAGGCAGCACGCTGTGGATTTTTTCGGAGAGCCATTGATCGCGAACGGCGGCCTGGTCTCTGAGCGGGAGGATAAGGGGCATTTGTCCGAAAACGGGGAGGAATGCCAAAGCTGAAATGAGGACGGCGGTTAATTTTTTCATGTGGGAAATTTGTTTGGCGAAATTGCCGGATATCCGGCAGCCCGAGGAAATCCGGCGCCGGGGTATTACTTTTGCGAAATTATGAAAAAAGCCGACTATGGAGATCAAAATGCACTTTACCAAAGTCCTCGGTTATCACCAATGGGCTAACGGCGTGTTCATAGATGCGCTGCTGGAGAACGGCGGAGCGGAGGAAATCCGCTTCATGAGCCATATTCTGAACGCACACCGCATCTGGCTGGAGCGGATCAACGGGCAACAAAAGCTATTTGACGCCTGGGCGGTGAGGCCCGTGCACGAATTAAGGGATTATGATGCCGAATTGAACCGGGCAACCCTTGAGGTTTTGGACCGTTGTGACCCCGAGGCTGCCATAGCGTATAAAAACAGCCGCGGAGAGGGTTTTGAAAATACGGTTTCCGAAATCCTTCAGCATGTTTTGAATCATTCGACCCACCACCGGGCGCAGATTGCGATCCTGCTGCGGCAACGGGGGATTGCACCGCCGGCGTCGGATTATATTTTTTATTATCGGGGGTAGGATTTTTCGATTCCCCGATTCCTCGATTCCCCGATTCCTCGATTCTTGAGGATTGGTGTTTGCACACTTAAAATGAGAATCGGGCGTTTTGATCCAATAAAATGATGAAATGGTGAAAAGATATTTACCGTCGGGTTTGATTCGGTTTTTGTTGCTCTCTTTTTTCGTCTGGCAGATAGGGATGCCGGGTTACGGTCAGAAATACAGCAATGAATTCCTCTCTATCGGGGTGAGTGCGAAGGCGCAAGCGATGGGGAATGCGGTAGTCGCAGGTGTGGATGATGTTACATCGGGGTATTGGAATCCTGCTGGCTTGAGCCGCTTATCGCCGGAGGCCGGGCTTCAATTGGGGGCCATGCATGCGGAATGGTTTGCCGGTGTGGGCAAGTTCGATTACCTGGGGATAGCCCTGCCCACCCATAATCCGGGTAGAAGGATGGCTGTTTCCCTGATCCGCTTCGGGATCGACGGCATACCCAATACCCTCAGCCTTTATGAGGATGACGGGACAGTTAATTTCGACAATATCAAGGAATTTTCGGCGGCTGATTATGCATTTCTATTCTCATACGGCCGGGAGATCAGGCCGGGGTTGAGCCTGGGAGGAAACGTAAAGGTCGTTCACAGGCGAATCGGTCCTTTTGCAACTTCGTGGGGTTTCGGCGTAGATCTGGGGTTGCAATACCAAAAGGGCGACTGGCAATTCGGGGCGCTGGCCCGGGATATTACCACTACGTTCAACGCATGGTCGTTCAATTTCACAGAAGAGGAAAAGGAAACGCTTGAGCTGACCAACAACGAAGTGCCGATCAACAGCGTAGAGATCACCAAACCGCAGCTTATACTCGGGGCGTCGAGAAAATTTGCGCTGGGATCCAAAACCTCGCTTCGGCCGGAGCTTGATCTGATCGTCACCACGGACGGCAAACGGAATACCCTGATTTCCGGCAATCCCTTCAGCATCGACCCGGCATTCGGGTTGGAGGGGGTTTACAATGACTTTTTGTTCCTACGCCTCGGGATCGGTCAATTCCAGAGGGAAACCGATTTTGACGGTTCGGAAAGGCTGGGTATGCGACCAAGCATGGGTGTCGGCTTTTCGCTGGCCGCACTGCGCGTTGATTACGCTTTCACGGATATCGGAGATGGGCAGAACCGTTACTCTCATGTGGTTTCGGCCATATTGACGCTGAAGCCCCGCGTTCGGGAATAACCTGCCGGAATTGATCTATTTCCCGCCGAAATAAGTTGCCAATTCATCACAGGAACCTATTAGCCATTGGTAGTAGGCTGTACCCTGATATTGATCCTGCCATTGATCATAGGGCGCTTTCAGTTTTCGGCGGGCAGCAGCCTTTTCCTCTTTTTCCCACCACCAAATGTTGCTGTAGTCGTTGGCGAGAAAGATGCTGTTTTCCTGGATTTTACGCTCCAACAGCGCGATCCGGGCTTTCAATTCAGGATCGGTTGCAGCTGCTGCGGCCTTGTCAAGGTATTCCTTCGCACGTTTCCCGGAAAAGTAAACCTGGGCCAGGTCCTGATCACCGGACGGAAAATTTTCCGGACTGTCATCGGTGCCTCGCCAGTAGCGGAACATCATCCAACTGTTTCCGAAGAAGGAGAAGTTATACCAGGCTACGGCCAGCTTGAAGTAATTTTCACCCGCTTTGGACTGGTCGGCCTGCGCAGTTTTTTCCAATTCGATCATTCGGCGGACCAGTTCGGTTTTGGCATCCGGGAAACTGTCGCCGGTTTTGGGCAGTTCCACTATCCAAAAAGGATCCCGGCGCAGCCATTGCGCAAATTCATACCGCGTACTCCAAAAATCCTGGTCTGCCTGGGCGAAGGCTTTTTCGGCGCCGGCCAGGTCATTTCTTCTAAACTGAATGGTTCCCTTGAGGTCCAGCAAAGCATTGCGGGAAGGCATGAATGCCGCGGTCAGGTATTGTTCAAAGGGCGTCTTATCCTTTTTCTCCAGAACGGCCAAAACCGCATCAATGTCTCCGGGGGCAGCCCGCCAATCGAGGTATTCGATCAGGTTGTAATAGGTGGATGCGTAATAGATGGATTCCTCAAAAGCATGGGGGGTGTGCATGGCATGATTGGCAAAGAAGAAGGCCAGCGGAATATTTCCCTGATCTTCGTATTTTTTGGAAATGGCCAGGTGCAGCGAATTGAAATCCCTTTTTGCCTCCTGCCTGTTATCAAGGCGGTCCGACAGGTACTGAAGCAGGCCGGCCATTTTCTCCTGAACGACGGGGGCGTTGATATCCTTACCGTACAACAGCAGCAGCAGCTCTTCTCTGGCCTTTTGGATCCCCATCACGGAGTTTCGGGGGCTGCTGATCCTGGACAGATACGCGCCGGCCTCGTCTGCCTTTTCCAACATCATGGCGGTATGTGCGCAAAACAGGTTCAGCAGATTAATTGAGACGGCGCTCTTTTTTTCTTTCACCAACCGTTGGAGGAAAGCCATGACCTCGCCCAGGTACGCCAGGTCTTTCTGCAGGTTCTTAGCCCGGTAAAAATCCCTGTTTTCCCCGGTCTCAACCGACTCGTCGTACTGCACCACTACGGGCCTGAAGCCCGTCAGTTTTTCGCCCAGCACCCAGTTCTCCAGTTTGTTGATCTCCCGGACCAGCAATAACCCCAGGAGGCTGCTTTGAGGGTCAAGGTTATAAATTCGCTGGATGCCTGCCAGGGAGCGTCCGGGGTTTTTCACCTCCGCAATGCCGTACAAGGCAGCCTTCTGCCGGTCATTTTCCGCCAATTGCAAAGCCTTATCCAGCAGGTTCTTATCAAAAAGGATATAGGCATTGATGGCTTTTTCCGGATTGCGGGCGAACGACAGGCCGTAGAGGAAATTTTTACGGATCGGATCCGTTTCGACAGCTGCCCGGTGGTGCAAGGCCCAATCGTTCAGGACGCCGGGGGCCGGGTCTTTGTCAAAATAGCGGCTATAGAGGTCCATAAACCGAGCGACATCCCCATCATACCGGCACATGATCATCAATTGGTAGGCATACCGTTTTTTCAAAAAAGGGTTGCTGGCATTGCTCAATCGCTCGCCGGCGAGGTCTTTGAGGCCCTTGATCTCTGCGCTTGGTTCGGGCGCTGACTCAAAGTCGGTCATCCCCCATGGGTCCAGGTCGTAGTAATTGGCGTAATATTCATAGCGTTTTGCGAAAACCAGATAGTCCAGGATATCTTTGTTTTCCGGTTTCAGCAAGGTCTGAAAGAAGGCGTTGCCTTGAAATTTCCGGATGGCTGCGCCTTCTTCCACGGCGTTCAGCAGGTCGTCCAGGGATCCTTGATAGAGGACCTCTCTGACTTCCTGTTCATTGATTCGGCTACCGACGGCATTTGCCCATTCCCGGCAGTTCCGGCTCCGGTCGGCCCCGTAAGCAGGTCCCTGATAGCCGTGCAGTAAATCCGCAGAATAGAAAAACGGCGAATAATCCTCTCCGATCACATAAGGATTCAAAAAGGAGATGCGGTAGTCCTCTCCGAAAAAAAAGATTCCGCAGGGCAGGGCTTTGAGGGCAAGCGCCAAAAGGCTCAGGCTAGCGACGAGCCTGAAAAGCATCCTTGATTTCTTTTGCATGATAGGTTCTGATTTTTACGGGGTTCCATTCAAAAAACAGGAGGGAATGCACGTGTTTTATTTCGGCAAGGCGATCTGAAACCGATTTCAGGCCGTCTATGGTCGGGCCGTCCAGCCGGACGATATCGCCTTCGCGCATAAACTGATCATAGAAAACGGTGTCCTGCCTGAAGCGGTATCTGTTGTCGCCCGCTTTGTCAAACAGGGGATTATCCGTAACCTCCTCCGGGGATAGCCCGCTTGCCAGGCCCTTGAACTGATCTTCATGAAAAAGGGCGCCCCAGGTAAACAGCGGCAACGCCGCATCCATTTCCAGCGGGTAGTCCCCGCGTTTGAGGTATCCCTCGATCAGGGCCGGATCAAAGATGGCGTTGACTGTTTCCTTTTCATGGACCGGCGCCACATTATAGCACATCAATACCGCTTTTTTCAGCGGGGGTACGCCGGCGCCGTCGGGGTCCCGGAATTGGTGAAGCCTGAGGGTAAAGGAGATTTCGAGGCCGGGATTTTTTTCCTTCATCGCGTTCAGGAAACGAAAATAGGCCTCGCGTGACTCGGGCGTCCAGTCGCAATCGATCTGAATTTCCCGGACCTGGCGGAGGAAGCGATCCTGGAGGGAGTCGACTTCCTGGGAAAGCTGTTCGGCAGGCAATTCAGCCAGATCGGGCCGTCCTTCCTGCCAGGCTGATGCGTAAACGCTGTAGGAAACGTTATCATTCATCCGCTTCAGCTTGTCCGAAATCTTGCCGGCCAGTTCGTCGACGTCCTGATCGTGGGTAAACACCCGGTTGGCGATGTAGACAACGGGGATCGTCTGGAAATCTTCAATGCCGGCCATGGGTTGATCCCATCCTGTCTGCAATTCGCCTACGGGGACAGCCATGCCGAAGGTCGGGCTCCAGTCCACATCAAAATAGCGCAAATAGAAACGGGTGATGCCCAGGGAATCGGCCAGGCGCTGATCATTCCGGTCAAAATCGAGGGAGGTTTTCCAATAGTAGACCCCTGTTCCATTTGTTTGTCCTTCCGGGCCGGTTCTGCAGGAGGTGATGATAACCGCCAGGCACAGGGGCAACAAGCAATTTCGCATTTGGTTTTGGATTTGGCTTTAAAGGTACATTTTCCGGGATTATTACCGAATATGGCCGAAAAAAAAACGCTGTGTTTTCGGGTTTAGTGCCAAATTCCACAACTTTGTCCAAAACCCGGACCATGACCCATACCTGGTGGAAAGAATCCGTCATTTATCAGATCTACCCCCGCAGCTTCAAGGACAGCAACGGCGACGGGATCGGCGATTTGCGCGGCATCATCGAAAAGCTGGACTACCTGAAGGAGCTCGGCGTCGACATCCTCTGGCTCTCACCCGTTTATGCTTCTCCCAACGATGATAACGGGTACGATATCAGCGACTATTACCGCATTATGCCCGAATTCGGCGATATGGCCGGTTTTGATGAAATGCTGGCCGGGATCCACAACCGGGGCATGAAACTGGTGATGGACCTGGTAGTCAATCACACCTCTGACGAGCACGCCTGGTTCAAGGCTTCGCGACAAAGCAAAGACAATCCGTACCGGGATTTCTATTACTGGAAAGCCGAAAAGCCCAACAACTGGCAATCCTTCTTCAGCGGCGACGCCTGGACCCTCGACCCGGCGACCGGCGAGTATTATCTCCACCTGTTTTCCAGGCGCCAGCCCGACCTGAACTGGGAAAACCCCAAAGTCCGGCAGGAAGTATACAAAATGATGCGTTTCTGGCTGGATAAGGGGATCGACGGTTTCCGGATGGATGTGATCCCGTTCATTTCGAAGCGCCTGGATTTTCCGGACGCCGATTTCTCCGATTTCGGGAAGGTGGTCGAGGAAGTTTACGCCAACGGTCCGCGCCTGCACGAATTCCTGCAGGAAATGTTCCGGGAAGCGTTGGCGGATTACGATGTGATGACCGTAGGCGAGGCGCCCGGCGTACCGCCCGGGCTGGCCAACCATTACGTCGGCGAATCCCGGAAGGAACTGAGCATGATCTTCCATTTCGGGCATATGTTCCTGGATTGGGGTCCCACCAGCAAGTTCGACGTTCAGCCCTGGAGCCTGCCCCAATTCAAACAGGTCTTCCTGGCATGGGACCGCGCCGTCGGTGAAGCGGGCTGGATCAGTATTTTTCTGGACAATCACGATTTCCCCAGGGTGGTCTCGCGGTGGGGCAACGACGGCCGTTACCGGGTGGAATCGGCCAAAATGCTCGCCATCCTGTTGCTGACGCTTCGGGGCACACCCAGCCTTTACCAGGGCACCGAAATCGGGATGACGAATGTCGCTTTCCCTTCTATCGAGGATTACCGGGATATCGAAACCCTGAATGCCTGGAAGACGGCCGTTGCTGCCGGCGTCGATCCGGAAAGCCTCCTGCCGGGCATCCACCGCCAGAGCCGGGACAATGTGCGAACGCCCATCCAGTGGACTGCGGGGCCGAATGCGGGGTTCACCACCGCTCCGGAACCCTGGATCAAGGTCAACCCGAATTATCCGGATATCAATGCCGAAGCCGTTTTGGAGGATCCCGATTCCATTTTTTATTTTTACAAAAATCTCCTGGCCCTGCGCAAACAACACCCGACCCTTATTTACGGGAAATTTGAACCGATGGAAATGGATCACGATCGTTTGTTTGCCTACAAGCGATGGGATGAAAACGGCGTTTATGCCGTATATCTGAATTTCTCTGACCTGCCGCTGGCTGATCTGCCGCATCCGGGAGCCGGCACTTTTTCCTGGTTTGCGGGCAATTATGAAGCTGTTGATTCGCCGGTTGCGCCGCTCAGGGCCTGGGAAGGGAGGGTTTGGCGAGGGGAAGCCGGGGAGTAGATGCTGCCCGCCGCCGCTCCTGAGGAGCTATGGCGGAGGGGATGCCGGATGTTATCTGCCTTTTCGACCTAAAGGGGTCTTTTTTTCCTGTTCAATCCGTATTTTTACGGAACATTCCTCCTACTTGCCGGGTTTCCCGAAACACGGCATTCAACAAAACACAAATGACTCCTGCAAGACTTGCTTTCAAAATGCAGATCAAACCCGGATTTGCCGAAGAATACAAACGGCGACACGAAGCCATCTGGCCGGGGCTTAAATCCCTGCTGAAAGACGCGGGCATATCCGAGTTCAGCATATTCCTGGATGAAGGCACGGATACGCTCTTCGCCTTCCAGAAGATCAGCGGCAACGGCGGATCGCAGGACCTGGGCAATCAGGAGATCGTGCAGCGCTGGTGGGATTATATGGCCGATATCATGGACACCAACCCGGACAATTCGCCGGCAACCATTGCCTTGCGAGAGGTTTTCTATCTGGAGTGATTCATTTAACTTCTGCCCAAAACGGGTCGCCGGCCGGAATAAATTCAACGGGTACTTCCCGGATGAAGGTCTTCAGCCAGTCAGCGCAATAATCCATTCCGGCCTCTTCGGAATTAGCGTGTCCGATCAGTACCAAGGCTTTTTTCTTTCCCATATTCACGGCATCTCGTACATACTCGACAGTTTCCCACTCATGGGTCTCGCCGCAGACGATGACTTCCACGTCATCCCGCTGCAAGGTTTGGATCTGAGGCATTGAGCCGGGTGCGCCAAGGACCAGGCTGGCATTGGTCAGTACCATATCGGGATCTCCGACCACCCGGATTTCAGCCTTATCAAACCGTTTTTTTATGAGTTGTACCATAATCATTCCCGGGCCGCCAGAAACGTCCCCCAGTCCAGGAGGCCGATGTCGGAAGCGTGGCGCGCGGCTTCAGCGAAATTGGTGACCAACAGTACTTCAACCCCCCAGGTCTCGGCGATCAGCTTGCGGATGCGGCGGGCTCTTCGCCTTTCCAGCACGTCTCTTATATAAATGGCTTTGATCCGTTTGGGGTATTGCGCCGCCACCTGCAGGTATATATCCGCGTCCCGTTCGCCGCTGTCTCCGATGAGCACAAAATCGAGCTCGGGGTAGGTTTCTATGATCCGGAGGATGGTATCGAGCTTGTGCCCGTGGTAACCGGGCGGCCGGTTTTTGTAGGAGATCCCAAAATCCCGGAGCAGGATAGGGCCTTTGGGCAACCGGTTGAGCCGCAGGAAATCGTCCAGGAGGTCGTACAGGTTCCAGGGGCTGTTCGAAACGTAAAAAAACGGGTTTCGGGCGAAGGCGTCCGATGCCAATGCCCGATAAAAAGCGCTTACTTCCCGGAAAGCCCGCCGGGTAATCGCATTCTTCATGAAGGTCAGGTACAGCATCTGGATCTTGAGCCGGGAAGTCACGGCGGAATACAGCACCGTGTCATCGATATCGCTGATGACGCCGAAACGGGCGGGACCGGGAATGCAGATCTCTGCCTGCACCTCCTTTACATCCGGGTTATCGGGCAGGCCAACGGTGTATTTGTAGAAAGGATCCTGGTAACCTACAGACAAGGCCGGCAACAGTGCGGTTTCAAATTTGAAATAACCTTCCTGGTCGGTCCGGATATTGAATAACCGTTTGCCGATTTTCAATTCCAGGGGAACATCCGCAATTTCATCGCTGTTGAACCGCTTCAGCGTATTCATGAAATTGTGCCAGAACCGGTCCTTCTCGCGGAAGCGGATCCCTTTGTCCTTCAGCACCCTTCCCTGGATAAAGACCCAATCGCGGCGACCAAAAGTGCGATATGGCTGTATAGCGACGGGGGAACTGCCGGATAATCCCGGCTTTACCTTGTGCCGGATCCGGTCCCAAAATCTTCCTATTCTATTAAGGGCGCCCCCGAAAAAAGACATGCATGCGGTCTTAAATCGGGGAAAGATACGGAGATTTTACGGATCGATTAATGGATTGAATCGATCGGTCCGGTCAGATTGATTTTCGGATTGGTCCGGGTTTGGTTCAGCTCTCTTTCGAGACCTGCGCTGCCTTGTTCGGGTCGAATCTGACCACGATATGAATCCATAGGGAGCGCGAGAGCCGGAAAACCGCGACGAACAGCAAGGCGCAAACTGCCAGCAACAGGCCGAATGAAGCGCCTGTACTCCACCCCAGTCCCCAGTGGAAAAACATGACGAAGCCCAGGCAGAAGAAGCCGGTAAAAATGTAGGAGAGGAACATGGCGCCGTAATAAAAACCGGGTTCGGGCATGAAATCCTCACCGCATTTCTCACACTTCGGGTGCATGTCGAAAGGCTTGCTGAAGGAAAAGGTCGGCGTGGTGAACAAGTCCCCTTGATGACACTTCGGGCAGGTCATATTGAAAATGCTGGCAGCGACGCTTTTATTTACTTTTTTGGCCATTTGGACGTTATTTTTCTGACTTAAAACCGTGTAAGTTCTGTTGAATAAAGGTAGCCGGAAATTCCTCTACCCCCGGGAATCCCAGGCGGATATCCCTTCCCTCACGGGGAATGTAGGCTGTGCCGAACAGATAATCCCAGATAGCCAGGGTCAATCCGAAATTCACCCCGTATCGCCGGCTTTCCGGCAGGTCGTAAGCATGGTGCCAGATGTGCATTTCAGGGCTGTTGAACAATTTGCGCATGACCGGGCCCAGTGCCAGGGCGCCGACTGCGGCGGATGCCGCCCAGATTCCCCATTTTGCCGCGACGGAAGCGCCGTCGAACAGGTGGACGTCGAGCAGGCTGTTGGCCAGTACGATGCCGATCAAAGCTCCCACTACCCCACCGGAAACATACCCGGGTACCGTAATGTTGGCGTGGTTGAAATGCCCCCAGGCCAACGCAAATATATGGATGATAAAAAAATCGTACAACCCGTATCCCAAAAGCGCCAGCGGAAGGTATTCAAGGGTCCGGTAAACGATATTTTCCATCCAGTGGTAGCGCAGTTGCGCCGCAAAGCCCATTTGGGCTACCGAATGATGCACTTTATGAAATTCCCATAGCCTCGGCGACCAATGGAGCAACCGGTGGACCCACCACTGGATAAAATCGCGGATCACCATCCCGATCAGCAGTACCGACCAGTAAGGCAGGCTGTTCAGCGGATTGGACGCCTTGAGGTTGAACCCGGAAACGGCCAGGATCCCGTTGTTGAACAGGTTCACCACCACATTCGACAACGCGTTGTAAATAATGAGTGAGAACAAGAAAAAGTTAAAGAACATATAAAAGGCATCCAGCCAAAAGTCCTTTCGCGGAAAAGGCTGCTTTTTGCGCCATGGAACGATCACTTCGAGGACCAGGAAAAAGACCGATACCAGGATCAGCCAATAAAAATAATTGTGCCAACCCGGGTGGGTGATTTCCTTCCACAGGTAATCCGCGTAACCTTTATAGCTGTTGACGATCAGGTCCCAATAATTCATCGTATTTCATCCGCTTATTCAGGCTGCAAAAATAGGTTAATCGGCGGTAATTTATCTGTGACCTGTGTCACCCAGCGGAAACTCTTTGATTTTTCCGGGTCCTTTTCTACATTTACAGCCGTATGAGTTTTCCCATTTCGATTCCGTTCTACGCCTTCAAACTCCGGTTGCATCCGGGCTCGCATGTCTTTGCTCCGATGAACGACCTGGAGGCGGTCCGTCTTGAGCCCAGCCTTAAGAAACTGGCTGAGAAATACGGAGAGAAGCTCCAGACCGAAGTGCTCAATCACGGCGAGTTTTATCAGGTGCTGGAAGAATACAGGAGCGGCGTTTTTACGGAGCGCGAGCTTGATCTGCATTTTCCGGCATCGAAGGACGGTTTTTCCTACCCGGCATTCGAGTTCTGCATTCCGGTTTTCATCACAGAACAGTCGCCGGCCGGGTGGTGGGGAATTGCCCCTACCCTGGGCGTCACTGCGTTCGGCAAGGATGAAGAGACCCTTGTCGGCAACCTGGAAGGGGTTATCCGGCTTGATTTTGTCCGGAAAGACCGGCTGATCGCCGTCCAGGAGATCGTTTCGGCCATCTGGTTCGAGTCGGTAACCATCCGGCAATCCAGGTTAAAATTGCAGGCCCATAGCCTGACCGAGCTGGAAAAGATCGCCCAGGAGGAGCATTCGAACTGGCTCAGCCAGGTTGCCCAGCCGCTCGCGAAATCGCCGGGTCAGCTCGCCTACGGGTATGAAAAGGAACTGGCCCAGCTCAGCGAACTGTTGCGAAACAAATTTAACCGGAACGCCCTGATCGTAGGTCCCAACGGTTCGGGGAAGACAACGTTGATCTGGGAAGCGGCCCGCAACCTGAAAAAATGGAACGTACGGGGCGAAATCTGGGAAACTACCGCCAGCATCCTGACCAAGGAGCTGACCAAGGATACCGGCTGGCAGCACAACCTTGGTTTTTTGTGCCGCGAACTGGCTGACCGGGAAGACCTGTTGTTTGTCACCAACCTCATGACCCTCTTCGAAGTGGGCCGCTACGAGGGCAACAACGTCAGCATGGCCGAATTCCTCTATCCATTTCTGAGCAGGGGCGAGGTCAACCTGATATCGGAATGTACGGAGGAGGAGTTGGCACAGATCGAATTGCGGGCCCCGATGTTTACCGCCTGTTTCCGCATTATCCGCCTGGATCAACCCCGCGACGGTGAACTGGAACAAATCATCCTGAACAAGGTGCGGGACATTGCCGGCGCCAGCAAGATCCGGCTTGAGCAGGAGGCGATCCGGGAGACGATCCGGCTGACCCGCCGGTTCAACCCTTATGCAGGCATGCCCGGCCAGCCTATCCGGTTTCTGGAGAGCATCATTCTGAACTGGAAGGGCGGGTCGGATGTCCCCATCAATCAGGAGGTGGTCATAAGGCATTTTTGCGAGTCCTCCGGGATTCCCGAACTGATCGTCAATCCAAACCGGCCGTTTCTCATTGACCGGATCGCCGATAATTTCAATCATCAGGTTTTCGGTCAGGCTGAAGCAGTCAACAATGTTGTAGAAGCCATATCGGCCGTTAAAACCGCGCTGACCAGGACGGGAAAACCCATTGCCTCGTTTTTATTCCTCGGCCCGACGGGGGTAGGCAAAACCGAATTGGGCAAGGTGTTGGCCGAGTTCATGTTCGGGGCGCGCAACCGGCTGGTGCGATTTGACATGAGCGAATTCGGGAACTACCACAGCGTATTGAGATTAGCCGGAGCCCATCCTTCGTCGGAGGGTTTGCTCACGGCGGCCGTAAGGAAGCAGCCTTTTTGCGTTTTGCTGTTCGATGAGGTAGAGAAGGCCCACCCCACATTCTTCGATTTGCTGCTGCAGATCCTGGGTGAGGGCCGGCTTACGGACGGCAACGGGAAAACGGCCAATTTCTGTTCCTCCATTATTATTATGACCTCAAACGTGGGGGCCGACCGGCAGATGCAGGCGCCGATCACCTTCGGCAAGCAGCAGGACTCCGGGCAGGTCGCCGCCGTTTACCAACGCGCTGCCGAGCAGTTTTTCAAACCGGAATTGTTCAACCGGATCGACCGGATCACGCCTTTCCTGCCCATTGGGCAATCCACGATACATGAAATTGTCGGAAGAGAGCTCCGGTTGTTCTACCAAAGAGAAGGGATCAAATACCGCCGGCTGAACCTGAAGATCCGCCCTGAAGTGGTCAGCTGGCTGGCGGAGCAGGGGTTCGACCCTAAATTCGGCGCGCGGCACCTGCAAAGAACGCTGAGGGCCAAATTGATCCTGCCGCTTGCAAGCCAGCTCAACCTGTTCGAAGCGGAAGAGCTGCTGAATGCGGAAATCTATCTCGACAGCCGGCAATCGCTGGCATTTGACCTTTCATCCGATTCCGAGAGCCTGGAAACCTGGATCGAAGAGCTGGAAAGGCAGAATTTTGCAGAGTATGCCAGCAATCTCAGGCGCAAAATGGCCGCGCTGAAAGCGAGCCCGCTCTACATTCAGTTTCGCCGGGATCTGGACAGGCTCGAAGCCCTGAAAGCCGACAACCCCGAGCGATTCTGGAAGGATGCGCCCAAGGCGGAATGGTACAATACCTTATCCCGCATTGAAGAAGAAGCCCAGTTCCTGCACCAGGATATCATTGAGAAGGAACGGATGCAATGCATGGCCTGTCTGGGACAAGGAGATTTCCTGGAAGACCCGGAGGCTTTGCTCGGCGCCTGGAAATCCCGGTTTTTCGCCTTTCAGGTCCGGTTGTACTCTACCGTTTTTGTGGAGGAAAACCACTGTTTTCTGGCCGTCTTCGGAAAAGATCCGGAGGGGCCTTTCAAACTGTATAACCAAATCCTCAAAACCGGAAACTGCAAAATAAATTATCAATCCGTCTGGTTCGACCCTGGAAATCCGGAAAAACAGGGTAAACAGCTTGATGATCCATCGGGGGAGCATAGCAATGCGTACAACCTGAGCAACTGGATGGAGAACGAGCGCGATTTCCTGAAAAAACCGAGACCGGCAAGTCAGTTGTACGGCATCGTTTTCAGAATTGAAGCGCCTTGCGCCTGGCTATACTGGAACAAAGAGTCCGGATTTCAGGAATGGACCATGCCCGACGGTCAGCCCGGCCGATTTTTGGTTGTTTCGAGCCTGAACGATATTGTTCCCTCCTGGGGGATTCACCGGAAGGAAATCTACCAGAAAGCCGCTGTTCGCCGCACCGTCATGGATTTCACCATGTCAGATAAAACCCTTCCGATCTCCGGCGGCTGCAAGCCCGAAGAGCGGGCCGGGGTGCTGAAATACGAACTGGACATCCAATTTGAAAATACGCTGGAGCGGGAGATTTTCAAACCGGAGGTTTAATGACAGTTGTCAGTTGTCAGTTGGCAGTTGACAGTTGTCAGTTGTCAGTTGTCAGTTGTCAGTTGTCAGTTGTCAGTTGGCAGTTGACAGTTGGCAGTTGTCAGTTGTCAGTTGTCAGTTGTCAGTTGTCAGTTGTCAGTTGCGGGAATTCAGGGTTTTGTTGAACTCGGCGCTATGGACATCCGGATCCTGCCGGACCCATTTCAGCATTTCGTTGGGCGGGATGATATCCTCATTGAAAAAGAACAGCCAGAAATTGCCCGGGATATCCAGTTTTTTCAGTACCCGCATTTCCTGTTTGGCGTACTGGCGCACCCATGCGTTGCCGTCGACATTGCCGTCCAGCTGAACGATGAGTTCGTTGCCGATTGTTCCTTCCGGCAGATCTGATCCCGGTTTTTCCTTTTGCTCCCATTCACCTGTATTGGCCAGGTCATCGAGCATTTCTTCAATTTTCATCACGTCATCGGGGCGACCGTCCTTGCCGATGATGGTTTTGGTCCTGTCGCCCTCGTAATAATGCAGGGTAACGGTGGCCAGGTCGGGAATCTGCGATTTAAAGGCATCCGGGTATTTCCACAGGTCGGCGCCGGTGAGGGTACTTTTCAGTTTTTCCAGGGCCGGTTTGCCGATATCGCGGATGTAGAGGCCTTTTTTGTCCGTGAAGCGTTCGCCTTTGTAAGCGGCGATGCCATTATCATAAACGGTGAGGGTGAAGACGGGGCATTGGCCGAAGCAGGGGCCTTTGCTCATTTCCACAACTTTCTTCAATTCGTTCAGATTGGTGTTTTTCACGGTCAGGCAGCCGGTCTGGAGAGCAAGCCCCAGGAACGGCAGCAGGAGGGTGAGTTTTCTCATAGATCAGGTTTAATGCGCAATAATAGGGTTATTCGTTGATGATATTGTATAATTCGTCCAGTTTCGGAGACAGAACGATCTCGGTCCGCCGGTTTTGGGCCTTACCGAGCGGGGTATTGTTGGAGGCCACCGGCGCGTAGAATCCCCTTCCGGAGGCGATTATCCTTGCGGGGCTTACATTATACTGGGTGAGGACCTTGACGACCGAGGTAGCGCGGAGGACGCTCAGGTCCCAGTTTCTCGAAGCGGTCCCGTCGGTATCGGTATGCCCCTCTACGGTAATGTCGATATCGGGATTCTTGTTGAGGGCATCGGCAACCTGTTGAAGGGCTTTTTTGCCTTGCCAGTTGATCTCATCGCTGCCGCTGCTGAACAGGAGATTCTGGCTGAGGGACAGGTAGAGTTTGCCGTTCTTCTCGGTTACGGAAAGGTCATCGCTGGTAAAACCGGTCAGGGCCTGGTTGACGCTGGTGCGCAGGCTTTTCATTTTCTGCTCCTTCAAGGCGAGCATGGCCTGGAGTTCGGCAATTTTCTGTTCCTTATCGTTGAGGTTTCCCTTGGCTTCGGTGTAGTTGTATTGCATCACATTGAGGTCCTGTTCCTTTTGCTTGAGGTTATATTCCATCATCGCCAGGTCCCGTTCTTTTTTGTCGAGTTGGTTCTGCTGGCTGGCCAGTTGTTCCTGCAGGCTCAGGTTCTCATAGGAGGTATTGGTGATGATCTCCTTATTTTGGGAGACCAGTGCGTTGTATTGACCGAGGACTTCCTGATAACTTCTGTTGAGCCCGACATTGGTGGCTTGCAACTGTTCCATATCCTGCATGAGGCGGCGGACTTCGGCGCCTTGTTCGCCCAGGTCCTCCTGGAGTTTTCTATTGGCGATGCGCAGCGAGTCGGCGGCCAGGGATTCCCGTTTGTAATAGGACAGGCTTTCTTCCATTTCGACGTTGTTTTTCTGGGGCAAACAACCTGAAATCAGCAGGGAAATAAGGATGAAATGCAAGGTGTGTTTCATTTTCTATTGGTTTTGAAGTGCAATTTAGGAAATTTTTAAAAGAACGCTGATTTCTTATATTTGCAAAAAGTGCAAAACGAAAACCAATTCCAATGAAAAAACTGCTGGCCTTCCTGCTTCCGCTGGCACTGATGAGCTATCAGCCGCATAGCGCTGACAAAGGCGAAACGCCGAACATTGTCCTCATTTTCATCGACGATCTGGGATACGGGGATGTGACCTGCAACGGCGCTCTGGATTACCGGACGCCCATGATCGACCAACTGGCCAAGGAGGGTATGCGCTTCACCAATTTCCTGACGGCGCAGGCCGTGTGCAGTGCCTCCCGGGCGGGCCTTTTGACGGGTTGTTATCCCAACCGAATCGGTTTCTCCGGGGCCTTGTTCCCCAATGCCAAGGTCGGTATCAGCGATAAGGAAACGACCATAGCCGATATGCTGAAAAAGCAAGGCTACGCCACCTGCATCATCGGCAAATGGCATCTGGGGGATCAAAAACCCTTTCTGCCGCTGCAACACGGATTTGACGAATACCTGGGCATTCCCTATTCCAATGATATGTGGCCCATGGATTATGACGGCAAACCCGCAACCGACTGGCGCAAGAGCTCCTACCCTACCCTGCCGCTCATTGAGGGCAATGAGGTGAAACGCCATATTGAAAGCCTGGACGACCAGGGCATGCTCACATCCTGGTACACCGAACGGGCCGTGGATTTCATCCGGCGCAATAAAAACAACCCTTTCTTCCTGTACCTGCCGCACTCGATGGCCCACGTACCGATCAACGCTTCTCCCAAATTCAGGGGCAAAAGCGGCGCCGGTTTGTTCGGCGATGTCATGATGGAGCTCGACTGGTCGATCGGAGAGGTCATGAAAACGCTGAAAGAAAACGAGCTGGATGACAACACCCTGGTCATCTTTACCAGCGACAACGGCCCCTGGATCAATTTCGGCAACCATGCGGGCAATACCGCCGGTTTCAGGGAAGCCAAAGGGGTCAGTTTTGAAGGCGGTCAGCGGGTCCCCTGCATCATGCGCTGGCCCGGCCATATTCCGGAAGGCGTGATCTGCAATCAATTGAGCTCCACCATCGACATCTTGCCGACGATTGCCAGAATAACGCATGCCGACCTGCCGAAAAACAAAATCGACGGCGTAGACATCAGCCGGCTGCTGGAGGGGCATCTCGACGAAACACCCCGGACCACCTTCTTTTATTACTACCGCAAAAACAACCTGGAGGCCGTACGGCGCGGCAACTGGAAGCTCGTGCTACCCCACCGCGGGAGGTCGTATGAGGGCCAACTGCCCGGCAATGACGGTCACCCCGGACCAACACCGGAGGACGTGCCCGTCAGTATGGGGCTCTACGATTTGCGCCGCGATCCGGGTGAGGAGTACGATGTACAGTCGCTATACCCAGAGAAAGTGGACGAGCTGCTGAAACTGGCCGACCTGGCCCGCAAGGAGCTTGGAGATGAGCTGGTGAAGACGGTCGGGGCGGGGAACCGGGAGATTGGGCGGGTGGAGTGATGCTGCCCGCCGCCGCTCATGGGGAGCTTTGGCGGATGCTGGATGCTGCACTTCGACTTCGCTCAGTGTAAAGATGCTGGATACTGCAGGACTGCCAACTGGAGACTGCCAACTAAAAGAAAAGCCATAGCCCCGCCTTACGATTTGCGGCTAAAATCCATAGTTTTTTGAAGCGTCATCTAATACCAGCACCCAATCCTGGCCGTAGCCGGAGGTAGGCGGTTTGAACTGTTGAGTACCGCGGTTCTTCACGGATTCCAGTTGGGTTGCTTCCCCTTTCCGGGGATTGTACCAATAGGCGTTGAGGGAATCTCCGCTGATTTTTCCCAGGTTGACGGTGAAAGGCTTGCCGGCTGCGCTGTATACAAAAAGGTAGTCCTTACCACGGGTAGCCTGGATGCGTTCGGCGGCCCAGTAATCGTTTTCCACGATCAGGGATTGGTCGGGTACCCGGTCGAGGGCCGGCCGCGATTCCATAAGTTTGCGGACGTACTTCATCTGCCCGGCGCCGGGCAGGTCCAGCGCTTCCTGCCAGTAAACATGGGGGCCATTGACGGCCGGCCGGTAAGGTGAATACATTTGCCAGATATCGTGACACCCGTAGGTTGCTCCGAAGGCGCCGGAAAAGATGGTCAGGTATATGGACTTTCGCACATCCAGCGCGTTGGACGTTCCGAGCTCGCGGGCGTTAAAACACACGGGATGATCCTCGTAGATCGGTTCCCCGTCGATGACCGGTTTGGCGGGATTCAGGTAATAAGCCCGTTGTATGAAATCGTAGACGTTGTTATCCCGGCAATGGCCGGTCTGGAACATATTGAAATCGAGCCAGTCGTCGTTGTGAAACCATTCGGCCGAGCCTTTTTCCGCAGGTTGCGGGTGGAAGCCAATCAGGACCTGGTCGTTACCGCCGGCGCCTTCGGCTACCCCAGCCGCCATCGCTCTCCAGATGGCCAGGTCCCGATCATTGCGCGGATTGCGGTCGCCGCCCAACAGCCAGATCACATTTTTGCGGTTCTTGTACCGGGCGCCGATCCATTTGCCGTACACCCCGGCATTTTCAGGTGTGAACACTTCAGGGCCGTTCCCCCAGGTATTTTTGAAGACCTTATCCCCCCAGGTGGGCAGCAGGGCGATCACCAGGCCCGCTTCAGCCGCCTGATCTATGATATAATCGACATGCTGAAAATACTGTTCGTTGGGTTGCCTCGGGTCATCGTTGATCAGGGGCAGATCGCCTTCCGGATTGGGTATGTGCAGCCCGTCGAATTCGGCCAGCGCTACCGCCTGGATCACGGTAAAACCCTGCTCAGCCCGCTTTTTGAGGTAATAGACCGCCTGTTCCTTGTTCAAGCGGTGGAACAGCTCCCAGGCGGTATCGCCCATCCAGAAAAAGGGTTTACCGTCGCGCAGGATGAAACGATGGTTATCGCTGACCCTGAATTGAGCCGTTGCAGCCAGTGCAAACAGCAGGAAAAATGCCGGTAGAAGCTTTCTTTTCATAATCTATACATCCGGAATGTTATCGAGAACGAGTTATTTCCGAGCAAAAGTGACATCCACGTCCCGGTCATCCACCCGAAGGCTCAGCAACCCTGCCAGGAACATGGAAACCCCGCCGATGATCAGGGCGTAAACGGGAACGCTGTCAAATAAAATTTTCAGCAAAAATCCCAGAATACCCGCTGCAACGATCTGCGGAATGACGATAAAGAAGTTGAACACGCCCATATAATACCCCATTTTATCGGCGGGCAGGATGCTGGACAACATGGCATAAGGCATGGACAGGATGCTGGCCCAGGCGATCCCCACGCCCACCATGGAAACCAGCAACAGGTTGGGGTCCTTGATAAAATAAATCGAGATGAGGCCCAGGCCGCCGCAAAACAGCGCCAGCATATGGGTCACTCTGCGGCTGGTCCTTTTGGCGACGACCGGGAGGAGAAAAGCCACCAAGGCGGCAATGCCGTTGTATACGGCAAAACAGATCCCGACCCAATCGGCGCCCTGGTTGTAGATTTCCGAGGTCGTATCCGTACTGCCGTAAATATGGCTGGTGACCGCGGAAGTGGTGTAGATCCACATGGCAAACAGCGCAAACCAGGAGAAGAACTGGACCAGGGACAACTGGACCATAGTCAGCGGCATCTTGAATATGCCCAGAAAAGACTCCCTGAGGCCGTCCCAGATCCCGACCCCGGCATTTTCGGCCTTTAAGGCTTCAATGTCATCTGGGGGATATTCCTGGGTTTTGAGAACCGTCCACATTACGGCGCTGAAATAGGCGAACCCGCCCACGTAAAAGGACCATTTCACCGCATCCGGGATCATGCCTGCCGGGGCTGTATTGGCCAGGCCGAACCAGTTTGTAAAAATATAGGGAAGCGCAGAGGCTATGACGGCGCCTGTTCCGATAAAAAAGCTTTGCATGGCAAACCCGCTCGTTCGCTGTTCATTGGGGAGCATATCGCCCACAAATGCCCTAAAGGGTTCCATGCTGATGTTGATCGAAGCGTCCATCAACCAGAGGGTAAGGACGGCCATCCAAAGGGCGGATGCATTCGGCATCAGCAACAGCGCCAAGGTAGCCAGGATGGCGCCCGCTGCAAAAAACGGACGGCGTCTGCCCCATTTCGGCAGCCAGGTCCGGTCGCTGTAGTAACCGATAATGGGCTGGACCAGGAGGCCGGTAACGGGCGCGGCCAGCCAGAGGATGGGCAATTCGTCCTGGGAGGCGCCCAGTTTTTCAAAGATCCGGCTTACGTTGGCGTTTTGCAGGGCAAAGCCGAATTGAATGCCCAGGAAGCCGAAGCTCATATTCCAGATCTGCCAGAAGGACAGATGCGGCTTCTTCGAACTGATCGATACTTTAGTCATCGCTTAAAGTTGCTGCTTTCCTTCAACGGCCGTTTCCGGAAAGGTTATTGGTCCACTTTAGTTTCGTTCCGGCTAAAGTAAAAATTCTTTTGGAAATGAACGCGGGAAAGGTTGCTAACGGAATACCTCCATCAGGTCGACGTCGAGGTCAGGAAAGATGGTCGGCCGGAGCGGGTCTTCGTCCGTCACCGGTGCAAGGCCGACGAACTTGCCGGTTTCATCCAGGATATAGATCAAAACCACCCGATCCTGGGGACTGACCAGCCAGTATTCGCGTACGCCGGCCTCTTCATATACCTGGTATTTGTCCCGCATTTCCCGTTTGGAATTACCAGGCGAAAGGATCTCGATGATCAGGTCCGGCGCGCCGTTGCAGCCTTGTTCATCCAGTTTGGATTCGTCGCAAATCACGCAAAGGTCGGGTTGGACGACCGTTGTGGTCTGGCCTTTTTTACGGGATACCGGTAGACGGACGTCAAAAGGCGCAGAAAAGACCTGGCATTTTTTTTCGAGAAAATAGTTGGCAAATTGCCTTGTAAAAGCGGTTGCGGCACGCTGATGCGACAGATTCGGCGCAGGGCTCATTTTGAAGAGCCTGCCCCGGATCAATTCGACCCTTTCGCGAAATTGCCATACCAGATAGTCCGCATAGGTATAGGATCCTTCCGGGTCGAGTTGGGAAAGGTCGGTGATGATGGTACGGCTTGTATCGGCAGCGGGCATGAAAATGTTTTATACAAAGGTACAACATTTCAAGGACAAATCTTATGCATCAGGACGAGGCATGAACCGCCTGCTTCACGGGCGTCCGGGTCATTTGCGGCGGTTTTCTGCGGAACCGGTAGATCAGCAAAAATGCGATACCGAGCAGGAGGCCTGCCCCGACCAGTTTCAGCCAGGCTACGGGGTGAAAAACGGGTTCCATGCCGCCTACGGGTGCGAAGGCGGCCCAATACACCGGGTGGGCGTTCAGGGGGTCGCCATCCGACTGGATTTGAGCCAGTTTGGCCCTGCGCATGGCCTCGCTTTTGGGGAGGCCGTTCTTAATGCCCTGATAAAAGCCTGCCATGATGCGGCGGTTGGCATCGTCGTTGATCTGCCAGAGGGTTGTGATCACGCTGCGCGCGCCGGCAAAGAAGAAGCCCCGTGCGAGGCTGATCATGCCTTCGCCTTCGTAGAGTTTTCCGATAGCCGTTTCGCAGGCGCTGAGCACCACCATTTCGGCGGCAAGGTCCATGCTGTAAAGGTCTTTGACAAACAGGGAATCATAGCCTCCCTGATCGTTGGCAAACACAATAAAGGAGAACTCCCCTTCCGAGCTGTTGGCCTGCGCATGGGTAGACAGGTGGATGATCCCGGCTGTGGGAGCGAATTGGGCCCAATTGCCGAGGTTGGCGTTTTCATTGAGGTATTTCCGGCCGCCTACCGAATTAAAGGCATCTTCCACCACTTCCCGGTTGTTGGCCAGTGCGCCGAATCCTCCTTTGCCGGTGAAGGCGGGTGCAAACCCCACAAATTGACGGCCGGCGCCCTTCACCGGGCGTGCAGCGAGCATATGCTGCACGGTCGCCGACCAGGTATAGCTGATGTTGTAATCCTTAACCAGGTAGGGATAGTCCCTGAACCGGGCGTCATTCCGGGGTTGGGTCAGCAGGGCGTCAAAAGGCAAAAAACCCAGGGCCCCGCTGGGGACGATCATCAGATTTTCCGGCAGCCCCGTTGCCGCCACTGGTGCAAAAAGCTTATCGTATAATTTAAATCCGAGGTCGCTGTAAACCTGGCTGAGCGCTGACCGGTCGGCGCCCGGCATCTGGAAACCCTCGATAGCATTCCGGAATTCGGTCACCCATTCATTGAGCGGAAAATCGCGGTCGATGGCCAGCCATTCAAACCGGTCGGCGGTGACGACAAAGACGTAAATATGCTGCTCGCCCGTAAAGTAATTGATGAAAGCCTCGTCCGCGTGCAGGTTCGAACGGATATCCGCCAGCGTAGCTACCCGGTACCCGGACTTGAGGTCGTAATACCTGCGGTTGTCCTGGTCGAGCTGGGCGACCCAGGCGGTGTAGGCCTGGCGGCGATCCAGCACGCGGGTTTCCAGTTCCTGGATTTGCGCTGCGGGTTCGCCGTCCGACCGGGCGTCAAACAGGCGTTTTTCCGCCACGGCAATGGCAGCCTGCAGTTCCCTTTCCCGCTCCATCACGCTATCCGGAAGGCTCGACAGGTTGTTGGCCATCGACCGGTGGAAGGCTTCCAGCAACAGTACGCTTTTGCTTCGTTCTGCAACGGCCAATGCGCGTTCCTCGTATGCCTGTTGGCCGGTGCGCTGCCATAATTTAAGGGCAATGCCCATCGCTTCTTCGCTGCGGCGGCGGCTTTCCTCTGCTTTTTCCAATTGAGAGCTTTCGAAGGGGAAGGTTTGCCGCAGCAATTTTTCCACTTCGAATACGAGTTCATGGCATTGCAGGGCCGACTCCAGATCGATCAGGTTTCCGGCGGCATCAAACCGCTCCTGCAATGCCTGGGCTTTGCTGAGCAGGGTTTCCTGTATTGTTTTTTCGGCGTAGAAGGTAGCGGCTTTCGGGTTATCGGTCAGTTCACACGGATCAAAATCAGGGAGGATCGACTGCAGTGCTTTCTGGTGCAGGACCAGCGCATCATCGTGCCGGCCGCGCAGCGATTCCATGGCGGCCCAGGAATTGTAGACCCTGGCCAGGTCGCGGGACTGGCCGGAGGGCAGCAGGTCAAGCAAGTATTGGCGGGCTGCCCGGTAGGCGTTTTCCGCTTCCGTAAAATTGCCGGTGCGGACATAGATATCGCCTTTCAGCCATTCGATGATGGATAACCGGCCTTTGATCCCCTGATAACCGGCCGCGAGAATGGCGCCGAATGCTTTTTCGGTTCCTTCGGCGTTCTTTAAAGCTTCCGGATACCGGTTGAGGTCGGTATTGGCCTTGAGCAGGTTGCCGTTGAGCAATCCCACAGAAAAAGGGTTCAATCCTTTCAGATCCAGTCCTTCCCGGCAAATGGCGACTGCTTTTCCCGGATCCTTTTTCGCGATGTGGAGCGCCGCCAGGTCGTTGTAGGCCTGGGCGGCCAGGTCGTATTCTTTTTCGCGCAAAGCAATGCCTTTGAAACGCTCAAGCAGCAATTCGGCGGCGCGGTAATCGCCTAATTTGGTGTAGAGGTTCCCCAATTCTTCAAAAAGGTAAATGGCCACATCCAGGTTGTCCTGCTGGAGGCGGTCCACCAGGATCTGGCGGGCTCGTTCGTAATAGTTGGCGGCCTCCCGGTATTGTTCGAAGCTGTAATTGAAGGTGTAAGCTACATTGACATAAAGCCAACCGGCCTGGTCCCATTCCTCATAGTTTTCGGGGTGTTTCCAGTTGTTGGCGGGAAAACAGCGACGGAAAATGGCCATGGCCTGTTCCGGGTCGCCCAATTGGTCGCGGAAGATCTTGGCCACCTGCTTGCATCCGGCAATCCAGTCCTTCAGCGCACCTTCCTGTTCAAAAGCTTTACGGGCATGATCAAGCGCCATCGATACGCTATCGGGGTTGTTGTGCTTTGCTGCAACGGCGGCGGTTTCAATCCATGTTTCTCCGGATTGGGCCAATGCAGGTGTCCGCAACAAGACCAGCAAAATGGACGCAAAAGCGAAAAGTGTGAGGATTCGGGGACGCATGTTTTCGGTTTTTTGGAGAAATGAGTCGGTTGTCAGTTGTCAGTTGTAAGTTGTAAGTCGTAAGTCGTAAGTTGTCAGTGGTTAGGGTGATAACGGGGTGGGGATCTTGGAAGTTCCCGTGGATTGCCGAAAAATCGACCGGGCCGGCCAGGGATTATTCCTCCCTGCTTATGGGTTGACTTCGGCCTCCGTGGCTGACGGCGTCAGCGTCGCTCAGTCACCTGACTTAGGACTTGCAACCTGCCTGCCGGCAGGCGGGCTTACGACTTATAACTTACACCTTACGACTAAAGAACCTTCCTGATCAGCCAGATCAGCAGGAGCAACAGCAGGAGCACCAGCAGATAGGCCCACCAGGGCAGGCTGCGCAGCCAATCCATGAAATTGAAAGGCGGGCAATCGCATTCCTGGCAGGTCAGGATCTGGGCGCTGGCGCCGTCGCCTTGCGTCAGAATGATCGGTTGAACTTTTTCGGTACAGACTTCGGGGGCATTTTCCTGGTTGAATCGCACGCAGGCGTACATGGGTTCCAGGTCCTTGATGCTGAATCCCGGTTTGGTCAGCATGGTGAAAACGATCTGGCCGTAGGTGGCATCGTTGCCCGGGCCGAATATTTGCGTGGGTTGGATGGCGAAATTGAGCAATTTCCAGGTTACGGTTCGCGAACCCGGGGAAGTGCTCTTGATCACCTGGACGGTACCGGCTGTTCCGGATGTGATTTCCGGATGCAGGTAGAGCAGGGAATCAAAGAGGCTTTCCATCTGGATGCCTTCCGGCATATCGATAGTGATGAAAACGTTGGTGGTGGGTTGGAGTCCGTCGTTCTGGAAATTGACGGTACAAAGCAGTTGCTGGGCGCCGTCGCCGCCGGGCGGGCAGGAGCAGGCTTCCAGCCGCATATAGTTCGGGTCGTAGGCATCCGACACCTTGCTCTTGGCCATGTAGACGTCTACGATATTGGACGAAGGCACGCCGCGCAGGGGTGTCTGGTCCGCCTGATTAACGGCATTGGAAAACCAGTTGCCGTCGGGGTCGTTGTTGTTGGCCTGCTGAAGGAAGTCGCTGAGGTTAAAATCAGCGACCAATTGCTGTTTGGCGTCCGTCAGCACGGGGTTCACGTTGGTGGGTTCGTTGTTCTGAAATACGGGATCCAGCGCCAGGGCTGCCATCAAAGACTGACGGGCCTCCACTTTGGGGTCGTATTTGCTGAGCAACATGGTATCGTTGGTCATCTGAATGAACAAGTGCCGTTCTTCGTTCACCTGCAAATTCTGGAAGGTCCAGAAATAAGCCTTTGAAAACTGGTTGGACAGGGCTGTTGTGGGTATGGAATTGACCTTAAAAGGCAGGTTATCAACGAGGTTAGCGGGATGGTCATTCATAACCTCATCAATGCTGGAGTTCATAAACTGTTTTACGCCGCCGACTTTTGCCGGGACAAAGGAAGTATCACGTCCTCCTCCGCGGCTGTAAGTGACTTTCATTTCTTCGAGCAGGCCGTTATAGAACAGATAGACCTGACCGCTGACGGGTTGGTTGGGGCCAGTTTTTTCGGGATTTTTGATGGAGAGGATCCACACATTGGTATCGCCCTGGAGGCCGGGAGTGATATGCGGTTGCAGGTTGAGATAAACGCCTTCTTCCACGGCGGGTGTCGTCGCATTGGGCAGATTGTCTTCCAATTGGACGTTGACATTGCCGTTCACCCTTTTGGGGGGCGGATTGCCGCCGCCGTATAGCCCGCTGGCATAAGCTTTGGTTGAATAGGTCTTGTTCATGACTGGCGGCCCGCCTGTGGTCTGGGGGATGTGATACAGGTGGTAGCTCAACTTATCCCAGCTGTTTTGCGGGGAGGATTTGGTCCAGCCGAAATTACCGTCGCCGTACAGCCAGAATACCCAGTATTGGGGTGGCGGAGGAGTCACCTCCGGTGCGGAGCTCAGGGGGGAAAGCGGGTTCAGTCCGTTGAAGAAAATGGCTGTGGTATCACCGAGTGTCAGTTTGACGGCAGCCGGAATTTGAGCGTCGGTGGCTTTGCCCAGGGACTGGGAATTTGACAGCGGCAGAAACAGGAGCAGGGAAAGGATGACGGTAAGCGCCCGGCGGGTAATAGATGCAATAAACCCAAACCTGCGGCACGGGAGGTTGATCGGGGTTGCCATAGTTGCTTTGGTTTGAATGAACAAATAGGTTCCAGGATGAATTCGCGGAAAGATAATCAAAAAGAGGTGTTTTTGTGCAGTTTTCACTGGTTTTTTGGGGGCTGTAACAAATTGTGGTTGGGGTGTTATTGTTGTTGATTGTTGTTGATTGTTGTTGATTGTTGTTGATTGTTGTTTATTGTTGCCTTCGCTCTTACGGAGCTACGGCCGCCGGGGGTTGATTTGATCGGTTCCTCAGTTCCTCAGTTCCTCAGTTCCTCAGTTCCTCGGTTCCTCAGTTCCTCGGTTCCTCAAAATTTGAGTGGATGATATATGATATTAGACGGCAGGTGCCGGATTTTCTTCCCAAAAACCTGGGTAGGTTTCGGACGGGGCCGCGCCTTCGTTGAAACTTCGGCGGGCGGGGCCGCGCCTTCGTTATGACTTCGGCGGACGGGGCCGCGCCTTCGTTATGACTTCGGCGGACGGGGCCGCGCCTTCGTTATGACTTCGGCGGACGGGGCCGCGCCTTCGTTGAAACTTCGGCGGGCGGGGAAAGAAAACTGGGCAGCAGCGCTTTTGCCGCTACCCAGCCCGGAATAATAGCAACTATCTACTTATCTCCAATTGCCCTTCTGAAAATAAAACACCCTATGCTCTTAAGATGGTCTGTAAATCAATCGCCTCTTTTTCATTCAACACCAGTCCATTCCAAGGGGCGTTTTTTCTTGTGCTATATTCCGGCATATTGATAAGTCGCGACTTTTACGCGACTGTTGAGGTCAAATTGCCACGCAGGTGCGTGGCTTGGGTATGAATGCTTCAATTGTCAACTCATAGTATGGTATAATCATTGCCTGACCGCGTCAAAAAAAATTTGGTTTCTTGGAGTTCCCTTCTTTGAGCCTGTGCCCCGGTTTCCCGGGGCTTCGGCTCGCTAGTGTGACATAGCGGATCTCAGCAACTTGGGTTTAAATCCGGAAAAAAGGTTGGACAGGAGCTGAATTGCTTCTGCCCAACATCCTGTAAGTGAGTCTTGCATTAGGACAGATAAACTGAGCAATAAAACCAGATTTTTATGACGATTGGATCGTATGCCTTTTATTTGGTTCGGGGTTTGCCGCCTTCGCTTAAGCGCCGGCGGCCGGTGTGGGTTGGATTCTTCGATTCCCCGATTCCTCAGTTCCTCGATTCCTCTCTGTTCAGGCATTGATCCGTCAGGTTGTTTCCGGATCTGTTTTTTCAATTTTGCTTGCATTCCGTTGAATACGCTACAAATATACGGTCGGGGCACCCCCGAAGTAAAACCATTTTTTCAACAAGTTGAGATTTCTATGCGGCGATTTTTTTCAAAAAATTCTCATCACATTTTGATCATTAAATTTTATATAATTGATTATCAGTCATTTAAAGCAAAAATAGTTTACCAGCATTTCGATTGTTTGTCTTCAAAAATTTTCATAACTTTGGATTTCTAAAACTGCAATTTTTGTTCAAAATTCTTATTTTTTAAGAAAACCATAACGATTTCGACCGGAATGAAGAGCAAAACCGACCTGCCCGAGTTGATCCGGGCCATGTCCAAATCGGAAAAAAGGTACTTTACGCTGGACGCGCAGAAGAGCGGGCGCCAGAACAGCAGGTATCTGGAGCTGTTTCAGGCCATCAACGACATGCCGGATTACGACGAAGAACGGCTTAAGGAAAAATTCGGCGCCAACCTGCCCAGCGACAAAACCTACCTCTACGACGCCATTATGCGCAGCATGCGCGACTATCGCAGTTCGCGCTCCTATTCGGCACGGATCAAAGAAATGATCCTGGATTCCAAATACCTCTACGAACGCGGGTTGTACGATCAATGCGAGGAACGGCTGGCCGAGGCCAAAAAACTGGCACTGGAACTGGATGACCAGCTGGCTTTGCTGGAGATCAACCGGGAGGAACAAAATCTGGCCTGGAACAGCAAAAAGGATTACGAAGCCTTCCTTAAAAAACTGATAACAGAAAAGGACAATAACATTGATGCACTCTCTGAAGAATTTAAATATCTGGAAAAAAGTAGTCAATTACTCATGAAGCTCAAAAAAGGGAGTGTTAAGATCCTGGCCGATAACGGCGAAGGGCAAAATCCGTTTTCTTTGAACGACTTCTCGGCCGACTTGGAGCCCAAATCATTCCATGCAAAAAGAAGATACCTTCAGTGCCGGGCTTTGCAATCGGAAATCCAACGGGATTTTGAATCCGTTACAAATTTCTATGAGAGAATTATTGAATGGTGGGGCAAAAACCCAAAATTCAGAGAGGAGGAATTCTACCGGTATTTTGTAGATATTTCAAACCTATTGCACGCCTACGCAAATCAAGGGCAGTATATAAAAGTAGATAAACTTGTTACTCAACTCGAAAAACATGCCCAGCATTCCTTTCACGATAAGGTAGTCGTTTTTCAACGATTTGCCATTTACAAATTAATGTATTATATCAATACGGGTCGTACTCAGGAAATCAACGTATTCATTTCCAAAATCAATAAAGGTTTAAACCAGTATGGCAACCTTTTGAGCACGGGCGCCAAGATGATCATTATATTCAATTTGGCTATCTTGCTATTTATACATAACAGGTTGGAAGAATGCATGTTCTGGTGTAAGAAGATCATAAAGGAATTCAAGACTTCTCCGGTACGGAAGGATATTCTGAGGGCTTCTTATCTGCTGTTTCTGATAGCCTCTTTCGACGGGCAAGAACCTGATACGATAGAAAAAGACCTTCGCTCTGCGCAAAGAACCTTCCAAAAGGAAAAAATTTCAAAAGAAGAATTCGAATGGCAGGTTTTCGATTATCTCAAAAAGCTGCTGTTTTCCGCTCCTTTTGAAACAAAAGACCTTCTGTGGCAATTCAAAACATTCATTCTGGAATACCGTAAAGAAAACGCCGGCAAAGTGGCACTTGGAGCAGATGAGCTCATGCTCTGGTTTATAGAAAGCAAATTGCAAAAAATACCAGTCATTCAAATTGTTCAGAGGAACAACCGGTCAGACCAAACTTAACCTCTGATAAATTTCGGAGTCAACTCAATCGTAGTTCCTGTTTTACGAACCTGGAGCAGGTTGCTTTTCAGATCAAATGCGAGTACTTCACAAACAGGATTGGAGGGCGCATTCGCAATTCCCAGGTCAATGTCTGTAGCGCCAACTACAGACAATGCCAGTTTATCCTGGTTGAAAACGGTTGTCCAATGTTTATTAACTGTGGTGATTTTCACAGGTTTCAAAGCAGCAATCCGATTGGCTGATGCCCCTTGTTCTCCGTCAGGCAGGGGGGTATCCTCAAGATCAGGAGCTTCAAGCGCAGTAACTGCCGTGATCTGATTGCCCAAAGTTCCAATCAACACCCCCGTCTTGCTCTCCAGATCAAAAGTAAAAGCTCTCCCATTATCAATAATGTACAGAAAGCGCATGTCGGTTGAAAAGGAGATCGAATTTAACATGTTGGTTACAAATTTTAAGGAATTGGGTTTCTCTTGAATAGATGGAAGTGTGTCTTTTTTAGCTTTCAGCTTAAGAAATGACAGCAAGTCGTCCAGTAAAGCCATTTTTGATTGTATGGATTCGACGTCAAAAATAGAAATTAATTGATATATACCCAATCTCGGAATTTAATTGAATCAAATTATTGGCCATTCCTTTAAGCGATTTCTCGATAATAAGATATTGCGATCCATAAACGCCCTTAGGAACTGGCCAATAATAACTTCCACATTTGGGGCAGCGTCTTGTCGTCGGTACCGGGAACTTATTATCGTCCGATTCCATACAATATCAAAAATGGATTATAATAGTTCTAAAAAATTTTGCTCGATTCACTATAATTTATGCATATATATATATTTCGCCCATCATTGAATTATCAAACATTAAAACTTTACAACATGAAAAAAATGACTTTAGCCCAATTCCAGGACTCCCAGGTGGTTCTCGATGTTAACCTGACAAATCAAATTAAAGGTGGTGAAGATGTTATCGGCGCTGTCGACATTGATTTCGGAGTTATCGGCGCAACCGACATTGATTTCTCGTAGAATTCCAACCCTACCAAGCGGGCTGGGAGGTGCTTTAAGGCGCCTCTCAGCCATATCCACTGGATGTTAACAAGTTGATTCAAATTCCTTTAGCCAAGTCAAATCCACGCCCTCCTCTTCCTTCGATTTATTTCCCTGCAAAGCAACCCGGTGGTCAATACCCCAGCACTTTCAGCATCGATTCTGCCGATTGTTCCGGCTGATACAACCGGTCCACCAGATTCCCCTGGGCGTCCTTATCGATGAGTATATGCTTGGGCGACGGGATCAGGCAATGCTTGATGCCGCCGTAACCGGAGATGGAGTCCTGATAAGCGCCGGTATGGAAAAAGCCGAGGTAGAGCGGCTCCTTGTCGTTCGGATCATAGGACGGCAGGTACACCTGGCTTTCGTGGATTTCGGCGTTGTAATAATCCGAGTTGTCGCAGCTCAGACCGCCGATATTGACCCTTCGATAATCGTTCTGCCATTTGTTGATCGGCAGGAGGATGAAACGCTCCCCGATCCCCCAGGTATCCGGCAGGGTGGTCATGAGCGAGTTGTCGATCATGTACCACATTTCGGAATCATTCTGCTGCTTCTGGGCCAGTACGGAGAAGATGGTCGCCCCGGATTCACCGACGGTGTACTTCCCGAATTCGGTAAAGATATCCGGCTCCGGCACTTCGGCTTCCTCGCATTCCGCCAGGATATTGGCCACGATCTCCCGGACCATATATTTATAATCGAATTCAAAGCCAAGCGAGTTGCGGATGGGCATCCCTCCGCCGATATTGATGCCGTGGAGGTCTTCGGATTCCTTTTTCAGCTCGCAATACAGCTTGATGGCCTTTTTGAGCTCGCCCCAATAGTAGAGGGTATCGCGGATGCCTGTATCTACAAAGAAGTGGAGGAGACGCAATTTGAACTTGGGTTTCCCAGCGATCTTTTCGCGGTAGAACCGGGCGACGTCAGATGCGCGGATACCCAGGCGCGAGGTATAGAACTCAAAATTGGGTTCTTCCTCCGTAGCCACCCGGATGCCGACATTGCATTCCCCTTTTACGTGTTTTTCGTAATAATCGATCTCTTCCATATTGTCGCAGACCGGGATCACGTTGTGAAAGCCGTCGTTAATCAGGGCTACGATCTTTTCGAGATAGCTCTTGGTCTTGAATCCGTTGCAGATGATGATGATGTCCTTATCGATCTTTTTCTGGGCGTAAAGCCTCATTATCAGATCGATATCAAACGCAGAGGAGGTTTCCAGCTGGGCGTCGTGGTCGACGACTTCCTGAAGCACATAACTGAAATGGCAACTCTTGGTACAATAGCAATAATGGTATTTGCCTGCATAACCCAGGGATCGCATGGCGCGGGTAAAGAGATTCCGGGCCTTTTTGATCTGCGAACCGATTTTGGGCAGATAGGTCAATTTCAGCGGCGTCCCGTACTTGCGGATCAGATGAATCAGGGGAATTTCGTTGAACACGAGGTACCCGTCTTCCAGATCAAAACCTTCCTGCGGGAAATAGAAGGTCTGGTCAATTAGGTCAAAATACTTGTTGGTCACTCCAGGTTCCTGGTTTAAAGGTCAAAAAAATGTTGAAGTTTACCCCAAGAAAAAGCTTTGCAAATGTATAGGAAAAATTGAAAAAGCGACAACTTGACCTTAATTTTTTCACATTGCGTCCGACCGGGCAAACCGTCTAGTTCTTCTGCGGCGTCCTCAGTTTTTTCAACGGCCCTGTGGAGAGCAATAAAGCCGTAAGCACAAATACCGATCCGGCAAGGAAGGGCGCGCCCGGAAAGAAAACCGGCGCGTTTTCCGAAGTAAAATACCCGAACAGGTTGGTCATCAGCGGCGGACCGACAACGGAGGTCAGGCTCATCAGGCTGGTGAGCGCGCCTTGCAGCTCACCCTGCGAATTGGAGGGCACCTGATTGGACATGATGCCCTGCAACGCCGGCCCGGCCAGACCGCTCAACGCAAACGGCACCATGATGGCGTACATCATCCAGCCGGCGCTGGCAAATGCGAACCCCACAAACCCGATCGCATACAGGATCAACCCCAGGTAAACCGACCGCACTTCGCCTAGTTTCGGAATGGCCACCCGGATCAGTCCGCCCTGTACCAGCGCCACCATCAGTCCTACAAAACCAAGGGAGTAGCCCACCGCTTTTTCATCCCAGCCGAATTTTTCCATGGTATAATAAGCCCATGTGCTCTGGGTAGCATGTCCGGCGATATAAGTCAGTACCAATACGGCAATGAGCCCTACGATAACCGGGTATTTCCGGACCTGCATCAGCGATCCCAGCGGGTTGGCGCGTTTCCAGCTGAACGGCCGTCGGGATTCAGGTTTCAGGGATTCAGGCAGGATAAAATAACCGTACAACCAATTGAGCAGGGTCAGGCCGGCCGCTGCAAAAAACGGCACCCTGGGCCCAAAATGCCCTAAAAGGCCGCCCAGAACCGGCCCGATGATGAATCCCAGGCCGAAAGCCGCCCCGATCAGGCCAAAATTCTGACCGCGCTTCTCGGGCGGGCTCACATCGGCTATATAGGCGCTGGCCGTGGTGAAGCTGGCGCCCGTGATCCCGGCCATAAACCGGCCGATGAACAACCAGGTAATAGTAGGAGCAAAACCAAGGATGATGTAATCAATGCCGAACCCGAAAAGCGATGCCAGCAACACCGAACGCCGGCCGTACCGGTCGCTCAACCCGCCGATGACCGGCGCAGCCAGGAATTGCATCATGGCATAAGTGAACATCAGCCAGCCGCCGTACCTCGACGCCATGCTGAGTCCCTCACCAGTGAGTTCCATGATCAGCCCCGGCAATACCGGAATGATGATGCCCAGGCCGATAACGTCTACCAGAACGGTTATGAAGATGAAAATGAGCGCAGCTCCTTGTGGGCGTTTTGCCATGCTTTAGGAATTGAAGGGCAAAGATAATCATTGACGCATTGGAAGGGGATATTTTTTCAGGGCGCCGGAATACGGGCGCCTGAAAGCTATTAGCGATCCAGTACCAATAATGAACATGGTTGCAAAAGGGCCAAGGGCGGGGATTGTCCAAAAATTACTATCCCCTCCCCTGCCCCGCCGGGTATTTTTGCCTGAAACAACCAGGCTGTCATGAAACGAACTTTCCTGTTTCCACTCTTTATCATAAGCCTGATCCAGGCCGGCGCCCAGAGTTTCAAAAGCCCCGCTCTTTCACCGGATGGAAAATGGCTGGCCGTTACCGTCGAATGCAATGGCCAGGAGGACCTGTGGATCGCGGGAGCCGACGGCGCGGATGCCCACCCCCTGGTGGAGAAGACGGGTTGGGATGTTCACCCGCGATGGTCGCCCGACCGCGCCCCGCCGCTGTTCAATACCTCTCCCCTCACCGCCAAGGAACCCCACGATGCGTTTACCATCCGGCCCGATGGAACGGACCTTCAGAATCTGACCCGGGGCAAATTCCCGGACGGGCAGGCCAACGACTGGTTCCCAACCGGGGAGAAATTCCTGTTCTCTTCCGGCAGATATCCCTCTATTCAATTGTTCAGCATGGAAACGCATACCGGGACGGTCCGCCAGCTCACCTGGTCCGAAAACCTGACCTGCACCTATGCCTCCTGTTCTCCCAATGGGAAAAAAATCCTTTTTGTCGGATACGCCGAACCCGACCGCGACCTGTATGTCATGAACGCGGACGGTTCAGGCCTCAAAAAAATAGCCCGGGACGCAGACTCTCCCGCCTGGTCGCCCGACGGAACCCTGATCGTTTACCAAAAAAAGACCGGCAAAGGCATTATGCTGTACCAGATCAACCCGGACGGCAGCAGCGAAGGCCTCTTATCCGGCACGGAAATTCCAGGCACAACACCCACCTGGTCTCCCGATGGAATGCAGGTTCTGTATACCCGCCGGAACGACGCCCAGCGTTCGGAGATCTGGTCGTTTGAGTTGAAGACCCGGCAATCACATAAGCTACTCCCTAAAGAGGCCGATGACTCATTTTCCGGTATTGATCCGGAAAACATTTGCCGGCATATTGACATACTCGCCTCTGATGCTTATATGGGCCGGCGACCAGGCACTCCCGGGGAAGAAAAGGCCGTAAATTATATCCGGCAGCAATTTGAGGGCATGGGCCTCCGACCCGGCAATGGAGACAGCTATTTCCAGGAGGTGCACCTGGCTACCTTCAACCCGATCCCGCCCGGCAGGATCAAATTAAAAGGCAAGTCCGGCGACCTCGAATGGCAGCACAAAAAAGACTTCCTTCTGGCTTCCGAAAAGGCGATGGAAACGATCCGGATCAATCAGGCCCCGATCGTCTTTGCAGGTTTCGGCATACACGCTCCGGAGATCGGGTGGGATGACTATGCCGGGGTGGATATCCGGGGAAAGATCGTGGTCGTTTTGAGCGGCACACCCGACGCTTATTCTCCGGACAGCCTGCTTTGGCAAGGCGACCCGGCCGCCAATCTGTACGGGCAAACCTTTTACAAAAAGAACGAAGCCGCAGAGCGGGGTGCTGTCGGCCTGTTCACCATTTTCCGCGAACAGGCTGAAGGGTTCTACACATGGGATATGCTGGCCAATGCGGTCGGCCATAACGTAACCACCATTTTGAAAGACCCTAAGAAGGAACGGCAGCTCGACTTTTCCGGCCTGATCAATCGCAATACGGCCAACGCCTTGTTCCATTTAGGTGGGATGGACGGGTTGGATTTTCAAAAAAAGGCGCTTGAGCCGGGTTTCAAGGCATTTCCGCTGGAGGTCACGGTTCAATTCGGTTTTTCGAATACCTGGTCAGAACTCAACACCCGCAACGTGGTGGGGTTGCTGCCGGGTACCGACCGCACCGACGAGGTCATCCTCTATACCGCCCATTGGGACCACGTCGGAACCGGTCCGGCCATCGACGGCGACAGCATCCGGAACGGTGCGGTGGACAATGCCTCCGGAACGGCCGCGCTGATCGAGATCGCCCGCGCTTACAAGGCTTTGCCGGCGCCGCCCAGGCGTTCCATCCTCTTCATCGCCACAACGGCGGAGGAAATGGGACTGTTGGGAGCCGTTTATTACGCGGCCCACCCGCTTTTCCCCATCGGCAAAACCGCGGCATCCTTCAATATGGATTCCCATTTCCCGTACGGAAGGACCACGCACGCCGCCGGGGTGGTTTACGGCCGGTCGGAGCTGGACGGCTACCTGGAAGCCGCCGCCCGGCAACAAGGGCGGACACTCGTACCCAATACCCAACAAAATATTCAGGCGGGCATCTTTTTCCGGTCAGATCATTTTCCGCTGGCAGAGGTGGGTGTTCCCAGCGAATTCGCGGTCGGATTCGGCGGAATCGGGGCTGACAGCACCGCCTGGTCCCAAAAGGTGGGCGCTTATATGGGCATGTACCACCAACCGACGGATGAATACGACCCTGGTTTCGATTGCAGCGGCGTCAGCCAGGACGCCGAATTGATCTTTCTGGCCGGCAAGTCACTGGCGCAATCCGACCAGTTTCCGGACTGGAATAAAGACCAGCCGTTTCAGCGATTCCGGAAAAAGTCACGGGCTGAAAGTGAACAAACCATCCATGACGGGGAGGATAAACGATGGTGAGGTGCTTTTTTATCCCAGGAGCGCCCGCCGATCTCACAGATTGACAGGTTTGGTTTTTCATTATTTTTTCATCTTTCCTATATTGCCCCCAAAACCACCTGTCGAATGGACCAGAAATGGATGGATCAGCCGGGGAACGTCCGGCCCGGAGAGGCGTTGGATGAGCCGGGGCTGAAACGCTTTTTAACCAAAACCCTGCCGGATTGGGAGGTAAACGAGTTGACGGTCCGTCAGTTTCCCAGCGGGTTTTCCAATTTAACCTACCTTGTTTCTTCGGGCAGCAATCAGGCCGTTTTGCGGAGGCCGCCGTTTGGCGCCAATATCAAATCGGCGCACGACATGGGTCGGGAATTCGGCATTTTATCCATGCTTGAGCCTGTTTACGACAAGATCCCCAAAGTGATCTCCTATACGGATGACCCCGGGTATATCGGCGCTCCGTTCTACCTGATGGAAAAAGTGGAAGGTGTGATCCTCAGGGGTAAAATGCCCCTGGAAATGATCCCACTGCCGGATACCATGGCCAGGATAGCCGGCTCTTTGGTCAACAACCTGTCGGCATTGCACAGGTTGCCGCTGGCAAGCGGCGGGCTGGCAGGGTTCGGCAAGCCGGAGGGTTACGCCGAGCGCCAGGTTTCGGGTTGGGGCAAGCGCTACTTTGCAGCTAAAACAGACGAGATCCCCGAGCTGGAACATGCGATCCGGTGGCTTTCCGGCCATATCCCTGCCCATTCGGATGCGGCCTTGATACACAATGATTATAAATACGACAACCTGGTCCTGGATCCGGATGACTGGACAAAGATCCGTGCCGTCCTCGACTGGGAGATGGCGACGGTAGGCGACCCGCTGATGGACCTGGGCACGACACTGGGGTATTGGTCCACTGCCGGCGATCCGCCTGCTTTGCTGGCTTTACAATTCAACCCTTCCACCTTGCCGGGTAATCCCTCCAGGAGCGAGTTGATCAGTCTGTACGAGAAGGCCTCCGGCAAGCAGGTCAATGACCCGGTCTTCTATTACGTATACGGCCTGTTCAAGATCGCGGTGATCGCCCAACAGATCTATTTCCGGTTCAAACAGGGATTTACGCAGGATCCGCGGTTCGGCGGGTTGATCCATGCGGTGCGGGCTTGCGGGGAGATGGCTGAGCGGGCGATCCGGCTGAGGGAGGTGGATTAGGGTGAGCCAGACTTTGCTGACTCCGTTTGCCGTAAGCGGCTTCGTCGTCCGGAGGCCGACAGCCCCTGGTTAAAAAGATCCTTTGTTATTTAGAACCGGTATTTTGCGCTATCTTCATTACAAGGATTCCAGAGGAGGGAGGCTGGCAATGTAGTGTCGCTATTCTGTGGGTATATGGAACAATGCTCGCCCTGGCCCTAAAGGGAATCAGTCCGCATCTTGGGCCTAACCCGCGCCCTGGCCCTAAAGGGAATCAGTCCGCACATTGGCCCTAACCCGCGCCCTGGCCCTAAAGGGAATCAGCCCGTACCTTGGCCCTAACCCGCGCCCTGGCCCTAAAGGGAATCAGTCCGCATCTTGGCCCTACCGCGCCCTGGCCCTAAAGGGAATCAGTCCGCACATTGGCCCTAACCCGCGCCCT